>CAZWAK010000085.1:0-30032 GCA_964631865.1 uncultured Heliobacteriaceae bacterium
TGCCCAATGCGACTTATGTCCAATGACAACGGCCCCGTCACCGCTTCGCCCGTTTCCAAACAATGAAGGAAATATTGAATCGGATTTTGCTGCGGCGGTTGAATTTCATCTACAGACACGTCGTAAGCCTCAATACGCGCGCGCGTTTGTAATCGTATCGTCGGTTCGTAATCGTAGCTGCTGATTGTGCCGTCCGTGCCGCGCATGACGAAGCCGCATTTCGGCTGGGTTTGCGTGATCCAGGGATCGGTGAACGTGCCCCAGCGCGTTTCAAATTTCGTCAGGCCGACATCGTAGCGCGCAATCGTGATGCTGTGTTCGTCCACCTCGATGCCGGGCGATTCATTGATGACGGTGGTGACTTCGAGCGGCGCTTTGCCATTGTGATACCACGTGCCGAGCGTTGTGCCGTAGCCGAGATAATCCAGCAGCGATCCGCCACCGTGCGATTTTTTATAGAACCAACTGTGTGGTTTTTTGGCTTGGACTTCTTCTTCCGTGACTTCGACTTTGTCCGCAAGGTGATAGAGCGGGCCGCGATTGCCGTCGTAAAAATGCACTTCGATGACATCGCCAATTGTGCCTTCATCAAGCAATCTCTTCGCCGTGCGATGCGCGGGAACCCAGACGAGCGGCCAATTGATGACGAGCGTTTTGCCTGTCGCCTGCATTGCCGTAATCATTCGATCTGCGTCCGCGAGCGAGGCGGCGAACGGCTTTTCCATCAGGATGTGGACGTTGTACGGCGCGACGTTCTCGACCCATTCGGCGTGCTTCGCCGTCGCGGGGCAGAGAATGACGACATCCGGTTTTGTCTCTTCGAGGCATTGGCGATAGTCGGTGTAGACGCGATTGGCTGGAATATAGAAATTGCGCGCGGCGTCCTGCATGCGTGTGGGTTGTTCGTCGCTGATGCCGACGATTTCGGCGGTCGGGTGTTCGTGCGCCATTCGCAGCAAATCGCCCATGTGAAAGTGATCGAAATTGATACCTGCGATTTTCATTATGTCAGGCGGCGACGCCGAGTTGCGATTCGAATTCATCCAACGATTGGCAAATCGCGGCACGTCGCAGGAGCGTTTGTAAATATTCGGTGTCTTCAATCGTTTGCGTAAAGGTGGTAACGCTTTCAGGCAATGAACCAAAGCGAGAATTCAAAACCTCACTGATACTTTTCCGCAGCGTTTTGACTTCGCCTCGTGCTTCGTAAATGCGCTCCCAACTCGTCACATATTTTTTCCGTTTCATAGCTTCCTCTTTTTCCAACGTGAAGGTTAACTCGTTCTCTAAATATTCCGGCAATGTCAGCACCCAATCAATGAACCGCAGCAAATCCGCAATCTGTTTCTTCGTGTAGCCGCGCCCGCGCATCAACCGGATCAATTGCAGCTTGGCGCTCATTCGCTTGTGCGGCGCGCGCTTCGTTTCCAACGCTCGCAAATGCGCCAGCACGACCAACGCGAACGGGTTCTGGCTGCGCTCCAGTTGGGCCATCTTAGCACGATAATCCAGCAGCTTCACGGTCGGGAATTTGAGCAACAACTCGCAGCCGAAGAGCTTTTGTTCATACTGCGACGGTCGCCACGTCTTGCTCTCATCAGTCAGAATGGCGAGGCTGACGATGGGCTTTCGATAGCGTTCGTAGATGCGGTAGTAGTACACGAACATTCGTCCGGTGAATCCCGCCTCGCGTTGGCCTTGCACTTCGATGTGAATCAGAATCCAGATTTCCGTGCCACCGAAGAGAAATACTTTGACGAGTTTGTCTACGGTGTTCCGCGTGGCTTCGGCGTCGCGCGTAATCTTTTGCAATTCTTTGTTGAGAAAGACAAAGCCTTTGCTCCAATCAATGCGTTGGTGGATGCGCGGAAAGAAGAATTGCATGAACTCGACGAAGAACGCTTCGATGACATCTTTCCACGGGCTGTCGTAATCGGCTGGTTCGGTTGGGGGCATAGTGGTGTTGCTTTTTCGGTTACGCCAACGGAATGCTGAGTTCTTTGGCGATGCGCAAAATATATTGTTTGCCTTCTTCGTACTCTTGCGGCGTCGTCAAATGTTCCAGCATCAGCGGCGCATCGGGCGCGTATTTCATAATGCCGCGCAAATACGCGCGATAGTCCACGCCGCCGCGCCCCGGTATCGTCTCGGCGAAATGCACCATCTTGCCGTGCAGGTCTTTCGCGTGGCACGAACACACCCATTGACCGAGTTTGCGAAACGTTTCGGCGATCAGTTCGGCATTGCGATAAAAACGCGCAGGGCTGTTGATGATATTGCACACGTCTACGTGAACGCCGAAGCCGGAGCGGTTCACGGCTTTGAATAATTTCACATACGAATCGGGGCTGTCGGGCAAGCTCCAACCCATCATTTCAATCGTGAATTTGGTGCGTTTCGGTTTCACGGCATCAATGACTTTGCGACAGTTTTCGACCGTCGCGTCGAAATATTCGGGCGTGACGTTGCGCGGATCGGGGCCGTCCCATTGCGTGGGATGGAACGAACCGCCAATGTTGACGCAGTTGCGCGCGGTGACAGCTTCAGCGACGCTCAGGCGTTCAATCACAAAATCCAGATTCTCGCGGCGTTTCGCGGCATCGGCTTCGAGCATGTTGCGCCACGCACCGACTTCGGCGATGACGACGTTTTCGGCGGCGAAGGCTTTCTCAATGGCTTTGAGTTTTTCGGCTTCGTTGAGTTTTACATTTGGGCAATACGCGGCACTGTAGCCGAGGCGACGATGTTCGCGCGCGAGTTCTGTCGGGTCCTCGCTGCGCAAAAAAATCGGGCCGCCCAAGCGCAGTGCTTTGGGTTGGGCTGGCACAGCGACTGCCAACACGGAAAGGGAAGTGGCTTGTGTAAATTGACGGCGTGAAATCATACGCGGACTTGAAATTCAGTTTTAGGCAACAGTCGGAGGCCGCATCTTAGCACGAGACACGCGCAATTTTGCAGGCGCGAACTTCGACAATCGTTTGTTCTTGCCTTGTTCTTCGCCGGGCAAATAGGGTACAACCTGCCTACCGCATGTTCCGAAGCGTCATCCTGATGCTGTTTTTTCGGTGACAAACTATTTCAGACGAACGACGGAGACGAGCAGACTCTCTATGACCTGGCCCCAAAATTACGATCCGCTTGGCAATTGGATTCTCTCCACCTGCATTGCCGCCATCCCTGTTTTGACTTTGTTTTTTGTGCTTGTCGTGCTCAAAGCGCGCGTTTGGGTGTCGGCGCTGTGTGGCATGCTGGCGGCGGTGTTGCTCGCGCTGTTGGTCTTCAAGATGCCTGTGGCATTGGTCGCGGGCGCAGCGGGACACGGCTTTGTGTTTGGGATGCTGCGCATCGCATGGGTGATTATCGCTTCGATCTTTTTGTACAACATCGCGGTGCAAACCGGACAGTTTCAGGTGATGAAAGATTCCATCGCCGGGCTGTCGGGCGACAAGCGATTGCAACTCGTCCTGATCGCGTTTTGCTTCGGCGCGTTTCTCGAAGGCACGGGCGGCGGCGGCGCTCCCGTAGCGATTGCGGGCGCGTTTCTGATTGGCTTGGGTTTTCAGCCATTTCAAGCTGCGGTGCTGTGTTTGATTGCGAACACGGCTCCGGTCGCGTGGGGCGGCGTGGGCAATCCAATTCGCACGCTGGCCGGCGTGACCGGCTTACCTGAAATGCAATTTGGCGCGATGACAGGACGCATTCTGCCGCCGCTTTCGTTGATTCTGCCGTTGTGGCTCGTGCGCAGTATGGTCGGTTGGAAAGAGACGATGCAGGTTTGGCCCGCGCTGTTCGTCAGCGGTTTGTCGTTCGCGGCAATGCAATTTTATTGGTCGAACTTTCAGGAGTCAGGATTAGTAGACATTGTTGCGGCTATCTTTTCTTTGCTTGTGATGGTCGTGTTTTTGAAGTTCTGGAAGCCGAGCGAAATCATGCCCGTCAGCGAGAATTTGCCCGAACGACAGCATCATCACACGGTCGGCGAAGTGCTGAAAGGCTGGTCGCCGTTCATCGTGGCGTCGGTGTTGATCTTCGTGACCGGATTGCCAGCGGTGCAAAAATACTTAACGTTCGATGCGCTGAAAACGCCGATGCCTGCGCTGCACAACGCTGTGCTGAAGATGCCGCCCGTTGCGCCGAAGCCTACGCCGGAAGACGCGACGGTAAATCTGAACATTTTGAATTTGCCCGGCACGGCGGTGTTCATCGGCGGCTTTCTCGCCGCCTTGTTGGCTGGGATGCCGCTCGTGAAAACGCTGCGCATTTTTGTCCGCACGTTTATCGAAATGATTCCATCGCTCGCCGCGATCAGCTTTATGGTTGGCTTGGCCTTCGTCACACGCTATTCGGGAATGGACACGGTGCTGGGGTTGAGTATGACGGGCACAGGCTGGTTGTATCCGTTCTTCGGCACGATGCTTGGCTGGCTCGGAGTTGCCCTGACAGGCACAGATGCAGGCTCGAATGCGCTGTTCGGCAATCTGCAAAAAGTGACCGCCGAACAATTAAATCTCAGCCCGATTCTGATGGGCGCGGCGAATTCCGCAGGCGGCGTGATGGGCAAGATGATTGATGCGCAATCTATTGTCGTATCGAGCACAGCGACACAGCAACAAGGCAATGAAGCCGCGATTTTCAAAGCCGTGTTTTGGCATAGTTTGGTGTTGGCTTCGATGGTTGGTTTGATCGTGATGTTTTATGCGTACGTGACGCCGTGGATCATTCCGAAATAGAGTGCGATGACTGACAACGCTTCCCGAAAAGTTTCAATGCTCTTCGCCGTCACGATTTTCCTCGGCTCCGGTTTGTTGTTTCTGGTGCAGCCAATGATTGCGAAAGCGATTCTGCCGTTAGCCGGCGGTACGCCTGCGGTTTGGAATACGTGCGTGTTCTTTTTTCAAGGCACGTTGTTGCTCGGCTATGCGTACGGCTATCTGGTGACGATGCGGCTCCAACATCGGCAGCAAACGCTCGCACATCCGATTTTATTGGTCACGGGCATCGTGGCGACGGCGTGGCTGTTTGCTTCTACCGCCTCCCCAACACCAGGGCAGGCGAATTATGCGTGGTGGGTGCTGAAGTATTTGGCGCTGACGGTCGGCTGGGTTGTTTTGTTATTGTCAGCCAACGGCATCATCCTGCAACGCTGGTTTGCGACGACGACGAGTGATCCGTATTACCTCTATTCCGCGAGCAATGCCGGAAGCTTTGTCGCGTTGCTCACGTATCCGTTTTTGCTCGAACCCTATTTGAACCTGACGCAGCAAAAGCGCATCTGGGCGGCGTTATTCGTCGTGTTCGTTCTTGCGGTGTTTGCGTGTGCATTTGCCACACGCAAGAACGTTGCGCAAGCCAATCTCACTGCCGAACCCTCCGATTTCGCGCTGACGTGGCCGCGTAGATTGCATTGGTTATTTCTCGCGTTTGTGCCGTCGAGCCTGATGCTCGGCGCAACGACGTACATCACCACCGACATCGCGCCCACGCCGTTGTTTTGGATCATTCCGCTGTCGTTGTATTTGTTAGCCTTCACGCTCGCGTTTGCGCGCAGGCAAATTGTTTCGACGTTTGCGCTGGCGCGCTTCCTGCCCGGCGCGGCGATTTTGCTGACGTTGATTTATGCCGCGAAAGCGACGGAACCCGCGTGGTTATTGGTTCTGGTGCATCTCATCTTCTTTGCGCTCGCCGCGTTGCTCTGTCATCAATTGCTCGCCGAAGATCGTCCGTCGGTCGAGCATCTGCCGGAATTTTATGTTTGGATCGCGGTCGGCGGTTTGCTCGGCGGCTTGTTCAATGCGCTGCTTGCGCCTGTGATCTTCAATGCGTTGACCGAATATCCGCTGACGATTGTGCTGACCTGTTTGGTGCTGCCGATGAACAACGATGTCTTCAGCGACACGCGCGAACAAGGACGTGCGGCGTTGTTCGCACTCGGCATCGGCATTGCAGTCGCGGCGCTGTCGTGGTTCGCATCGGGCTTGCAAATCGGGATGATGGAGCGCGTTGCGTTGGTCTTCGCTGTGCCGCTCATTTTCATCAATCACTTTATGACCGCGAATCCGCTGCGCCTCGCCTTCGCGCTCGGAGCCGTGTTGATTGGCAGCATCTTCTTCACGCCTGACATTGCGAAAACCTTGGTTGCCGAACGCAACTATTTTGGTGCGTTGACCGTGACATTGGATCGCCACCGTAACGCGCGCAGCTTGTACCTCGGCACGACGATTCACGGCACGCAAAACCTGTCGTTCGGCAAACAATGCGAACCGCTCAGCTACTTTCATCCGACCGGCCCGGTCGGTCAAATCTTTGAAGCCTACAACGCCAAGCCCGCGACGCCCGATGTCGCCGTCATCGGCCTCGGCACAGGCGCGATGGCGGCGTATGCGAAGAAAGGCCAACGCTGGACGATGTACGAAATCAACCCGCTGGTTATCAAGCTCGCGCGCGACACCGGGCATTTCACGTACCTGCATTTGTGCGCGAACGCCCCCGTCAACATTATCGAAGGCGATGCCCGCCACACGCTTACGCAAGCGGCAAACGCGCAATTCGGTTTGATCCTGATGGACGCCTTCAATTCCGACGCGATCCCCGTGCATCTGCTGACGCAGGAGGCTTTGGATTTGTATTTAGCGAAGCTCGCGCCGGGCGGATTGCTTGCGTTTCAGATTTCCAATCGGCATCTCGACTTGCATCCGCTGCTGGCAAATCTGGCCAAGACGCGGAATTTGATTTGTGTTGGGTTTGATGACCGCGACGAAAATCTCGGCCTCGGCAAAGAAGCCTCAACGTGGGTCGTGATGGCACGGACGCGCGAAGAATTAGGTTTGTTGTCCAGCAAATCGAATTGGCAAGTTGTACCGGAAAACGCGCGGGTGCGGGTGTGGCGCGATGATTACTCAAACTTGTTACAGGTGTTGCGGTGGTGATTTATTGAGCGATATTTGCAAACGCAATGCAGGCTTTCAAATCTTCGCGGGTTAAGTCCGGGAAGTCATCTAATATTTCTTCTTCGGTCATCTCTGAAGCGAGGTATTCCAGCACTTCATACACCGTAATGCGCAAGCCGCGCACACACGGTTTCCCCCCGCGTTTGTTTGGCTCAATCGTGATGTAATCTCGATAATTCATAGCCGGAATTATCTGCGACGACCGAAGCAATGACAAGTCATCGAATTTATTACAGGTATTGCGGTCTGAAGCACAGCCACTCTATTGCATCATCAATGCCCCGGCCCAAAAAGCACAGCATTCATCATCATCAAGTTTAGCCCATCCAAAAACGCCCGATAATTCGGCTCTTCGGCAAACGCAACGAGGTGGCCGCCGCCGAGGCGCGAATACATCAGGAAGGCTTTGCCGGGCAATTGTGCTTGCGCGTCTTCCCACATCAATCCGCTCAGCAGCATTTTGCCTTCGGGCAGGTAGCGCGCGACGTTGATGCCTTTGTCCAATTTCAGCGGCGTGAAGATGCGATTGCTTTCGACGATGGTGTTCGTCGTTTCGCCGTAGCCGAAACCAAGCCAATGCTCTTGATTGACAGACAAGCGCGCGATGGCTCCGGGCGTGTTCGTCGGGAATTCGTCATCGGGTTCGATGGCCTTGTCCACGGCGCGGCTCGCATCGTCCGTTGGGGACGGCGGTTGCGCGGGCGGTTTGCCGTCTTTGGTTTCGGTTTTGGTGTCGGCAGGTTTGGCGTCGGCTTTTTTGCGCTTCTCCAGCTTCGTCGCGAGCAAGCCGACTTTTTCATCCGCAGCCCACGCGGACGCTTCGCCAATCGTAATCAACGTGCCGCCGTTCGCCATCCAATCGCGGAGCCGAGCGACGTTCAGCATTTGCGAATAGCCTGCGCGCTGTCCTTCGGGCAGAATCAGCACGTTGTAGTTGCTCAGATTCGCGAAACCCAATTGCTCGGTGCGAATCGTTGTGACCGGATAGCCGTAGCGTTGCTCGATCAAGTAGCGCACCCAACCGACGGAATTCATCGAAGTTGGTGAGTTGTACGCCAACGCCACGCGCGGACGTTTGAGAAATTGCACGTTCGCTGAACCGAGGTTGATGCCGCCGTCCACCCACGAATCGTCGGTCGCGTGAATATCTACGCCGTACGTGGCGGCGACTTTTTGCAAGCGTTCGTGCAGGTCTGCGGGGTTGTCTTTGACTTTGATGACCAACGATCCGCGCGGATAGTTGTTGCCGCCGAGCGTGAAGGCTTTGTCGGCGCTGTGAACGCGAAGGTCTTGTCGGAACAACTCCGCCAACGCCATCGCGGAGGCTTGCGAATTCCAGGGCATTAAATACGCGAGGCTGGCTTTGTTGCCTTTGACGCTGCCTTGATAACTCGGCTTGTCTTTGAGCAACGTGAAATTGCCTTTGGATTCGGTTTCGGCGGTGTACGCGGTCACATCCCACAGCAATGGCAACGACCACGCGGTCACGTCGTAAAACTCATCGCGCTGGCGGTTGTTCAGCCGTTTGCGTTGCTCGTCCACGAACTCTTTGTCTTGCTCGGTTTTCTTGTCCATCAACGTTTTCAGCAGGCGTTTCGCGGGTTGTGCGAGCGACACGATGTATGTGCCAGCAGGGAATTGACGCGACTCCAATTTGTCTTCGTAGTAATCGCGCGCTTTGCCGTTCGTAAATGCAGCGTCGGCGCGTTTCACTTCGATGCCGTTGTTCATCAGCATTGCGGCGAAGCGGTCGGCGCGGCGCGCGTCGTGGCCGGGCGCGATGATGTATTCTTTGACGAGTTCGTTCTTGCCTTCTTCGATGGCGGTGCGGCGGTATTCGTAGAAATATTTCAGCAAGGCTTCGCGGTTGTTCGCCGTGTTTTCAATCGTCGAAAGCGACGAGATGAAATGATGCTGTACCGAATCGCGGTAGTGCATCACAGTTTCGTCATCGCGTTTAGCGACAAGACCGCGCACCGACGCCTGCTCGTAGGTCATCCCGATTGAGCCGTGAAACATCGGCCAGCCTTCGCCGTAGCCCGGATAAAACGAGTCATAGTTTTCCCGGGTGAAATAGTCAAAGCGAAACTTATCAAACCATTTGGCGTTGTTGCGCCCGAAGCGGGCTAACCAATCGTGCTGCGATTTCGTGAGGTTCGGATTGTAGGGCAACGCGGGCGGCGCGAAATAATAACTGCTGTGCGTGTTCATTTCGTGCAGGTCTACGAACACTTGCGGAAACCATTCCAGATAGGCTTTCGTGCGGCCTTGCGTTTCGACCTGGGTTTGCGCGAACCAATCGCGGTTCATATCGAAGAGGTAATGATTCGTGCGTCCCGTCGGCCACGTTTCGTTGTGCTCCGCAGCGGCCATATCTTCGCTCGGCCAGCGTCCGACGTTTTGCCGAAAGTAGTTGATGAAGCGGTCGCGGCCATCCGGGTTCTGCATCGGATCAATGACGACGACGGAGTTCTTCAGGGCGTTCTCGACTAACGCATCGCCTTGCGCGGCGAGCAAATGATACGCGGTCATCAACGCGGCATCGGTGCTGGAAATTTCGTTGCCGTGAACCGAGTAGGCCAACCACACGAGCGACGGCAGCGAGGCGGTCAAGCGATCTGCTTCGGATTTGGAAATCGTGCGCGGGTCGGCGAGCTTGCGCATCCCGGCTTTGATTTCGTCGAGACGCGCGATGTTTTCCGCGCTGCCGATGGCGAGGTGATAGAGCGGTTTGCCTTCCCAGGTTTCGCCGTGTCGGAACAGCTTCACGCGATTCGGTGCGGCCTTTTCGAGCGCGTGGACATATTTTTCCATCTCGTGATGCAACGTGATGCGTTCGCCGATGTCGTGGCCCACAACTTGTTTGAGCGTTGGAATCGCGGTGTTGTATGTTGTGCCGGGAAAGAATTCAAACGTTTGCGCCAAAGTCGGAACGGAAAACGTGAGGCTGAGCAGCAGCAGTCGGGACAATGATTTCACGGGTGTATTCCTTTGAGTGCTGAAGCGCGGATGATGCGCTCACAGGGAAAAACAATCAGCCACGAATGTTGACTTCGTGGCTGATGCGGGATTCTAAAGCAAGAGGGCGGGCATTATTTTTTCTTGCCGCCCTTGCCGAACGAATTGATGTGGGTCAAGACGGCTTTCACCTGCGCGGCGGACAGCGAATCCTTGAAGCCCGGCATCGTGTCTTTGCCGTCGTTGATGATGGCCAGCCACCCGCTCCGTTTGGTCACTTTGGCCAAGTCCGGCGTAAAGTTTTCCACCCCTTTGCCGCCTGCGCCGTGACATTTGACACAGTGTTGATTGTAAATCGTGGCCCCACTCGGCGGCGGCGGATCACCGGCAGCCGGGCTATTCGAAATCACTATTCCGAGTATCAATAGTGCGCTGCAAAGCGTAGTCAGCGTAACGTATCTTTTCATGTGCAGTCTTCCTATCCTTTATTCAAAAATCTCCAGCGAACATTCGCTTTCGTGATGGTCCGTTCAGGGGGTTAAGCAACAAAATCGCTCAACATCCTAAAAGCTAAATTTCCGGGAATCAAGTGACCGCGTAAAATACCACAGCCGAAGAATTCCGGCAAAATGCTGCGGGCGCGAACAAAACCCGGCGCGCAAAAATAGTGGGTGCGAAAAAAAATCAATCGCCGTGCGACGGGAATGGCTCGCATCGTCTGACGAGCCGCGTGCGCGCGCATCCACTGCATATCCACATTTTTTCTGGCAGGCGCACAACATCCTGTGGTGCTTAAACAAGCTCTTAATTCGCCCCTGCAAGCTGTGTTAATCACATCAGGTGGAGGATCAGCTTGCAGACGTGATTTTGTTGGAAAAAAGAGCTTTACAAGCTTTTTTTCTCGTGATAGTTTGCGGCTCGTTGCTACTGATGACGCAGAGTAACGTCCCGCACTTGGAGCAAACTGACAATAACTACTCAGCACAGCACGCGCGTGTTCTGCTGCCCCACACAATTGAACTGGAGGTGTTACTTGAAACAGGGTTTTGACTCGTCTTCCACCAAACTCTATTCCGCCCAACTGGTTGTGCCCCGTGCCGCGTTTGAAACGTTGCGCATCCCGACCTACGTTTGGGTGGTGACGGCGCTGTTGGCGCTGGCACTGTTGGTCGTCGCTGCCGTGTATCGCGAACGCGAAGGTTTGCGGCGCGTGCAGGCGTCATATCAATTCACGCAGCAGAAAGTCGAAGCTTCACAATTGAACAACGAAATGTTGCGTCGTGAGGTCCAGGCTTTGCAACAGGACAAAGAGGTAATTGCACGTCAGGCGCAGGAAAAGCTGAATTATATTCGTCCCAATGAAGTGATTGTTCGGTTGCGCTGATGCAACCAACTCAGAACCTGTAGCGCGATTTGCCAAATCGCGCTACAACCTCCTTGCAAATTAGTTGGCACCTCAGCCAGGACAAATTCTCGTTCCTGTAAGAAAAATGTGGGGACACGTGGCCGCGACAGGCGCGGTGTCGGGCGAGGCGAGGCGACACGAACCTTTCCGCTGCTTGTCGCTGGCTCAATCCGAAGTGGGGTTTCGAGTCAATACAAACGCCACAGAACTGCTTGTGCCCGCCTTTACGACCACCTTGTGGGTTTGCGTTTGATACCCGTCCGTTGCGGCGCGCAAGGTGTATTCACCGACCGGCAGACTGGGAAAAGTAAAGCGCCCTTCTTCGTTCGTGAGGGGCGCGATTTCGGGGTAGGGGGATGTTGCGGTGGTTGTTTCGATCACGATCACAACGTTGGCGAGAGGTCGTTTGTCCTGGTCGGTCACGGTGCCCTCAAGCTTGCCCTGCGCTGAGGATTGCCAGGGGCAAGCGAGCAGGATGAGCGTTGTCAGAATGAGGATGAGCGATTGAATCTGAAGACAGTTACTCCACATAATTACTCCTTCGCTGGACAGGAAAAACGGGCGGGGCACTGCTTGCAAGCGCCCCGCCCCCGTTGCGGTTAATTCCCGCTCGCAATCCAATTGCGAATGTCATCAAAGCGTTGTCTGGTGATGCGGGTGCCGGAATTGCTGGTCGTCCCGCCATTGGTGTGAACGGCGAAAACATATCGTTGACCACTATTCAGGCGATACACGCCGCTGCCGCTTTGTCCGCCGGCTGTATCAATGGTATAGCGCACGCGATTCGTCGTCGAGCCCAGAATCGAGCCATAGTGGTAATACAACCTGCGACCATTATCTCGATCACCGGGATACCCTGCCAGGTGTGCAGTGATACCGTTCACCGACGGGTAGTAGGCATAGCCCAGCCAGCCGGTGCTGTTGCCAATGCTTCGATTCAGCGTAATGAGTGCAATATCGTAATCGGAATCGGAATACCTCGTCCATCCCGTGTAGGAGCGCACATAAGTGGCAGAGGCCGAGCCGTAGGGCATGTAGTTGCCGCTCAGACCGGGTATCACTTCAATGGTTCTGGCCCAACCACCGTCGGAGGCCGAGTAAACGACATGTCCGGCTGTCAGCACATACTTCGCACCAATCAGGATGCCTGACCCCATATAGCGGCTGCCATTCGGAAACGTCATGTAGAGCTTCGTCATAGTGCGCCACGGGAAGGCGGTTGTGTTAGTAATGCGCTCTCGATTATCTGCGCCAATGACGGATTCTATGCGCAACCTGTTGTTTTCTCGGGCGTCAAGGCTGGCCTCGGGGCCAATGCTGCCCGGCCAGTGTTGTGGCGCATTGAAGGCTTCCGTCTGAAAAATGCGGCTGCGCGCTACGGCAGTCGCCGTAGCGGTAGCAACGTTGTATTCCTCTGTCTCGACCGTCCGCTCCCCCGCTGCGGCTTGTGGGCTTAACCCCGGCGCGGCATAAAAAGGAAAAGGTATGGGCGGCACATTTTGCAATTCCGGGCGCAACTGGGCACGCGGATCAGTGGGCGCTAACGGCTGGCTCAGCGGTACGTCGTCGGTGGTCTGACGGTCGTGTGTTACCCGTTGGGCCAGGGCCGCCCCCACCATAGTCAGCCAAAGTATAAGCCCCAACGTCATCAGTTTGTTCAGTGCGGAAAAGCGGTTGTTCAGGTAAAGCATAGTGGTCTCCTTGTTGAGTGAATCCAGATCATGGATTGCATAGTGTTCGAGGATTGATCTGCTGAAAGCGGACGCTTCCGCCTTCACCTAGCAAAGCGATTGAAGCAGGAAAAACAGCGCATTCGACTCGATTTTTTTTGATAGCCGCAGAGCTTGTCGGAAGGAGCGGAGGAGGGGAGAGAAGATTGGCAGGCCTCAAACCGCACAGCAAAGAAGGGCGAGCGCTTGCCTGATCGGAAGGCGTAGAGGGCAGGGAAAATGAGTTCCTGATGTCAGCGCGGCTGATAGCGTAGGGCCTTTTTGAGCAGCCCATGGGGGCGGTTGCCGGTCTGTCCCCCACTCAGAAAGAATTTTTTTCTGTAAAAACATTCATTTTCGATGAGCTGTTTTGACTGTTTTTTGCGCATCTTGTATATGTAGGACGAACTCAGTTTGTTCCTTTTGCCTGTTCAGTAAATTGTGGAGGAGAAAAACATGAAACCTCACCGGACGTGGTTCTCTGGCATTTTGCCGCTTTTGTTGTTTGCATCCGTGCCAGCCCTGGCACAAGCAGCCATTTCAGACGATGAAGTGGAGTTGCGTGCCCTCAAGCCCAATTGGACGGCCCAAAAAGTTGACGGCATCCAAATCAAAATTCTCAAAGCGCTGCACCCCAAAGACGAAAATTCGGCCTTTCGCCTGATTAACTCTGAACATATTTTCAAATCCGGGGATCGAGTTCGCTTCGAATATGTGAGTAACTTTACCGGCTACGTGTACCTGATCAATATCGCGCCCTCTGGCGAAAAAGAGGTGATCTTCCCACGCGCAGGGCTAAGCAACAGGATCACCGCTTCCCAGCCTTGCACTTTTCCTCCTGAAAAAGATTTCAAATTTGATGACGAAGCCGGGACAGAAATTGTTCAGTTCGTTCTTAGCCGTACCCGCATTCCAACATTGGATCAGGCTGCGTATGCGAATGAAGGGAAGTTGCCAGAGTGGCCGGAAAAGGGTGTTCCTGCAACGGTGGTTCAGGCCGGGATTGTGGGAGATGGCGTCAGAGTCGAAGCTGGCGACTTTGAAGCTCGTGGCGTTCTGATCGCCAAAGAGTCGAACGGCGCCACCATCGTGGCGGTCAAACGCCGCTCCACCACGACTCAGAAAAAAGCATCCGGCGGAACAGTTCGTGAGCGCAAAATGATCATTGGTCCAAAAACCGATTCACGGCCCACTCCAAAGAAAGCCGAAACCGCCAGTCCCGTGATTACACCCAGTGTTCCTGAAAAAGTGGATGAGCACCTGAGTGCGCAGGAACTTGAGATTTCGGATGGGAAACTGGGTGACAAAGAAGTTTTGGTATTTGAAATGCGGCTCAAGCATCAATGAGGCATAGCTTTTTCAACGCCCGTTATTGCTCTTGCTGTACCGCGCTGCCCCGGAATCGAACCGCCAACGAATATGAAAATTATGCGCTCCTCACCTTGGCCCATCATGCTTTGGCTGTTGCTCATTTCGCTGATTCCTTTCGCTCAGGAGCAGGAACGCGGGCTGAAATATCGTGTGGGGGCGACCAGCGAGGACCTGCAGAAGGGACGCCAGCCCCAACTGTGGGGCGTGGTCATTGGCATCTCGCAGTATCAGCGGGGCGATGAAGAGGACGGCGGCAATCGCATCAACAATCTCAAATTTGCCGACGACGATGCCAAAGCCGTGTACGATTTTCTGCGCAGCGAAGCCGGCGGCAGATTTAAGGATAAGACCGAAGGCGGGCATCTCCTTCTCCTCACCAATGAACAAGCTACGCACAGCGCCGTCAGAAAGTCACTGGAAACGCTCAAAGAAGCACGCCCCGAAGATTATTTCGTTATTTACATTGCCGCCCATGGCGTTTTAGGAATCGAGCAGGGGGGGGAGAAGAGCAGGCAGGTACCCTATTTCGTTCTGCACGATACAAACCTTGGGAATCTGCGCGAAACTGCTATCAGGATGGAAGAGTTCAAACAACTGGTGCGAAGTCTCAAGGCACAGAAAGGACTCGTCCTTGCGGATACCTGTCATAGCGCAGGCATTATGTTGGAAGGCCGCCGTTTGCGTGGGGACCTCAATGCTCATTCGCGCTTCCTGGAGGAAATGAAAGCCATTCCACGCGGAGTTGGGTTTATCGCGGCTTCTGATGAGGTAGAAGCTTCCGGGGAGAGCCAGAAATTGCAGGCCGGCATCTTTACCTGGAATCTGCTGGCTGGGTTACGTGGCAATGCCGATACAGATGGGAATGGCATGGTGACGTTCCGCGAAATCAAATCATACCTGCGCACAGAAGTTCCCAAACGAACGGAAAACAGACAGAACCCGGCCTTCCACGCCACCGACATCGAAGCCAATGATTTGCCCTTATCGCTGGTGAACTATGCCGGAGTCTTATCTGCTTCTGCTCCTGCCTCCAAACCGTATGGAATCCTGACGGTGCACACGCCTGATCTTGATGGAGTCGAAGTGGTCATCAATGATACCCGCGTTGGTGTTATGAGCAGCACCGTGGAGAAATCCATCAAAGTTCCCGCCGGACCATTCAGAATACGTTCTACGAAAGGTTCGCTGCGCCAGGAACAGCAGGGACACATTGACGCTGGCGAATCCAAGGTGGTGGAAGTGAATCTGACGTTCACACAGGAGGACGACGCCTTCCTCCTTGAGCCGCCCGCGCAGACTTCACAGATTACGGTTTATCTGACAGACACCAAACAACCTGACCCGGAAGCCAAAAAACTTTTTCAGAAAGGCGCAGACCTTTTCAATAAGCAGCAACTGGCAGAAGCCATTGCTACATTCAATCGCGCGATACAGGCCAACGGCGGCACGTATCTGGATGCGCTCGTGTATCGCGGACGCGCGGAGCAGGCTTTAGGGCAGAATAACGCGGCCTGGCAGAGCTTCAACGCGGCGTTGGCCTTGCGCCCATCAGATTACGAAACTCGTACGCTGCGTGCTGAAGTCATGCTGGAACAGGGACGCATTTCAGAATCCATTGCTGAGTTGCGCGCGATCATTACGGCGCATCCCAAATTCGATTTTGCGCGCGTGGTGCTGGCCGATGCGTTACTGGCTCAAGGCAATCTCAAAGAGGCCGAACGACAGGCCGAGCATGCTACGGCACTGAATCCAAACTCGCCGCCCGCGTATCTGATTCTAGCGGATGTTTTAATGCGCCAGCCAGATCAGGCAAAACAAAAAGCTGCCGTAGAAAAAGCCCAACAGGCCTTACACCTGTTCGAGACCCTGGCCCGGAAACAGGTTTCGTTAGCGAAGGGCGTGCGGTATCTGTCCCTTTCGCACATCATTTTGGGCGCGGCACGCTATGCCAATCAGGCCGCTTTGGTCGAAGCGCATTACCTTTTGGCCAAAGCTCTCACCGCATTGGTCGAAAACCATGACCAGTTGGACAGCGCGCAGAAAGCGAATTACCTGACGCGCGCGCAGCCGCATTTGCAGGAAGCACTGCGCCTCTCCAAATCCTTTACTGATCCGCATCGCTTTGTGCTGACACTGGAAATCAGCGCGCGCCACGCTTTGTTGCGATCCGATATGGGCAAGGCGCTGATGGAAGCCGAACAATCGCTCCGACTATGCCGGAATCTCACCCGGCTGCAAGGTTGTCCAGAGGCACATTACACTCTCTATGGCATCTATAAAACCAAACAGGAATATGCCAAAGCGGTCGAGTTTCTGAAAAACTATCTGACCCTTGTTGGCTCCCAGTTGCGGCCATCCCAAAGACAGGAACTACAGGAGGAAATTTATATGATGGAACGACACGCAACAGCGAATCGCAAAAAGAAGTGACCTAGTAAACTCGTCCCAGTCCCCAGCCTGCGTCGTAGCGCGATAGCTCAGGTTGGGTGACGATGGAGACAATTGCCTTACACCTGATTACCCGGCAACTGCGCTTTAGCCCCTGACGAATGGAGGTTCCCCTGCATGCTGCGCCGCAAACTCTTTGCTCTATTTCTTTGTTTATGGATTGCCTTTGGGCAACCGCTCTTTGCTCGCACCCACACAGACAGTAATTTTGCTTCAGATGCTTCGCTCCTCGTTGATGGACGCGCCATCGGCACCAGAGGACTTCTGGCGGGCGGCGAAATTCTGCAAGCCCCGCCTGACCAGCGCATCACACTCAAACTGGATAAGGTCGGATTATTGACGCTGTCGCATGGGGCGACGGTACAAGTCGGCATTGCCTCTTCCGCCACCAGCACGGTGCAATATTCCTTCGGCGCATCCATCATCAGTGGTCACATCGAAGTCGCACTCCGCCCGGATGTAAACGCCTATGTGAACGTGATGGGGGCCACGTTTATGGCTGCCCCCGGCGCGAAATTCCGCCTCGGCGTGGCTGAAGAAAATCGCGCGCCAGCAGTCGTTTCGTTAGGCAATTACCGGATAAACGTTCCTGCCGATTTGTTCACCACAGAGCGCACTCCCACGACGACTTTATCGGCGGAGAAAATACTTCGTGCTGTGCGTTCGACGACCTTGTCTCCGATCCATACAGCCAAACCTATTGGCACCATCGAATCCGCAAATAGCGCCGGACCTACGGGACTGGATGCTATCTCCAAAATGAATTTCGGAATGTTATGGGGCGGCGAACTGATTCAAGCGCCCGCGCACGGCAGCACCCGCGCGCGACTCGTGAACGTGGGGTTGGTCACGCTCGCTCAGGACAGTCAGGCTCGCCTGAACAGTGTCACCCCGGTCACCGCCAGCAGTCCACATCAACGCGCATTGATCGCTTCCTTGTTGAGCGGCGAAATGACCGTCAAGCTGGATGTAAGTGCCGGCGCTTATGTGCAGGCAGCGGATAATAATTTCATCGCGCCGAATGGTTCGAGCTTTCGCCTGATTCGACGTCAGGGGCAAACCATCACCGAAGCCCTGCCCGGCGCAGTCGAAGCCATCGGCAGCTACCGCATCGAAGCGCCGTTGCCCATTCTGGACGCCGCTTTGCGTTCCCAGCAAACCCCGATCACCGCATCCACCCGCCGCTACAAAATTCGGCCTGTGGGATTTGATTACTCCGTGACGGTCGCCACGCGCAGCACACGTCAGATTCAAGTACAGGTGACGGATGAAAATGATCGCCCTGTGCCTGACGTGCCGGTGATTTGGGGACTGCGAGCGGCGCGCGGACAAAGTGTCGGCACGTTACCGAATAATCAGCAATATCGTTCTGTCACGAACGCGCAGGGCATTGCCACCGCGCCCTTTGAGGCCGGGCAAGTACCCGGTTCGGATTTCTTCACGGCAACGATTGAAGGAACGAGTTTCACCTTGAACGGAACCATCAATGTGGTTCGGGCCGCGGGCGGCTTCTGGAACGTTCCGACAGCGACGCCGGTCATTGCTACTGTTGTGGCGGCAGCAGTGGTCGCAGGTGTAGTCATCAAGAAGAATGCCGATGAACCACAACCCCTTGCGCCTGCAATCCCAATTATTATTCGACCCTAAGTTCGCGCTACAAAGTAGCTCATAGATTTGTTCTCTACTTACTATAAGAAAATCCCTCTATTTATGATTGAGAAAGGGAATTTATGAAAAGAATAACAGTTTACCAGTTAGGAAATATAAGAGTCCGCCACGCAATTATGTCGGCGTTGATGCTTACTATGATCGGTACAGGTATATTTCTCCATCCTTCTGCCCAAGATCGTCGAAGAGTGGAAAATACAGCAAAGAACGGTACTCCGATAAACACGTCAGGTTTGTCAGAACCCCTACAGCATGAGGCCGACGAGTTAATCGTTCAGAACTTAACTACCCTTACGGTGAACGATTTAATTGCGACTATCTTAGGCGCGGGCGTTAGTTTTTCTAACGTCAAATACAAAGGAAGTCCATTAAGCGCAGGCAGGTTTACAGGCGGCGACTCAATTATTGGGTTTGACAACGGAATCATTTTAGGAACAGGTGGTGTACAAGCTGTCAAGGGGCCGAATCGCTTTGATAGCATTGGAACAGACTTAGGGCAGACGGGCGACACAGATTTAGATGTTTTGGTGAATGACAGAACAAACGATGCAACTGTCCTCGAGTTTGATTTTGTGCCAGTTACAGAGCAGTTGACCTTTCAGTATGTCTTTTCATCGGAAGAATACAACGAGTTTGTAAACTCCCCCTTCAATGATGTGTTTGCCTTTTTTCTCAATGGAAAAAACGTCGCGTTATTACCAAACAGTAACTTGCCTGTCTCTATCAATAATGTAAATGGTGGACGCCCTTACGGCCGGAATTCGCGTAACAGCCAGTTTTATCGGAATAATACGCGCGATGATCCGGGCCCGGCGACGATCAATACGGAAATGGATGGGCTGACCATTGTTTTTTCCGTCCAGGCCAAGGTTAATGTGGGGCAAGTTAATCACATAAAGTTAGCGATTGCAGATGTCAGAGATTCGATCTTGGATTCCAATATATTTATCCGCTTTGGTAGCTTCACTGCGGTAAGAAATGCAGACTTAACTGTGACGAAGGTTACTTCTCAGACAGAAGTTATTGCTGGGAATTCGCTTACTTATACCGTCGTTTTGCATAATAACGGACCCGATAATGCAGAAAACGTTTCCTTGAACGATGGCGTCTCGCCCAAAACGAGTTTTCAATCTCTTCGTGCCCCAGAGGGATGGGTTTGTGAAGCGCCGAGAAATGGCGTCTCCGATGCGGCGAACTGCAAAGCTCCCGTCCTTCCAGCCTTCTCAACCGCTTTTTTTGAATTTACCGTCAAAGCCGATGGTGCCTTGGTAAATGGAGAGAATATAAGTTCAACCGCTTATGTCTTTAGTGGCACGCCGGACACTAATGCCGCCAATAATATTGCGGTCGCTCCGCCCGTCAAGGCACTGGTTGGTAATGCTGTGATAACAACAAACACATTAGTTTTCCCACCGTCTGCTGTAACTCGCGCACCGAATACAAGTGGGCCTTCTCAGTTATTTCTTGTTACTAACAATGGCGGGGCCCTGCTCAGTTTGAGCTATGCTGCGTTGCGACGTACAAGCGCGAATACGCAGATTACAGACCTCGAGGAACGCACCTTCTTTTCCTTGTTCGCCCAAAATGCCAACGGCACGGAAACCCGCTTGAGCCTGGGCAGTTCTGTGCCTTTGCTGCCGAATCAATCGCAACAATTCCGGTTAGCTTTTACCCCAACTTACCCGCCGCTCGCGTTGCGCGTAACAAATCTTCCGGCGTCATTGATTTTGCCTGATACTTTAAGTGCGCAACTTGTGCTTTCTCAAAGAACGGGTTTACTGGTTGACCCGCCACTGCCGCAACTCAATCTGAATGCCAGTGTGACGGGCAATGCCAAATTCATTCATCCCACCGATGCGACGCTGCTGCCGCTCGTAACCTTGCGCCTCGTCAACGATCAGTTTGAGGCCGAATGTTTTGTCCACGATCCGAACCTCAATCTCAATCTGGTGCGTTTTGAGTTTCTGGACAATCAGGATCGTCGCGTCGTGCCGCCGACGGATGTGCCGCTGACGGCAGCGGATTTTGCGGCGGTGAGGCTGGTGCGCGGGCAGAGTCTGAATCTGTTGCAACGGTTTCTCAATGCCAGTCGCTATCCGCAGATTGCCAAAGTGCGAGTGACGATTTTTGATCCCGAAGGCAATGACAGCGCGACTTCGGGCGCACCGATCTCTGCTGTTAACAATGCCGCGACCGTTTCCGCCGCCAGCTACCAAGCCGAAGGGCTGGCGAGTGAAGGCATCGCTTCCATTTTTGGGAGCGAACTGGCAACGGGAACGCTTGCCGCGACAGCACTGCCTTTGCCGACAGCGCTGCAAGGCACGCAGGTACGAGTGAAGGACAGCGTCGGCGTAGAGCGCGTGGCGTCGTTGTTTTATGTCTCGCCGGGGCAGGTGAATTTTCAGATTCCGGCAGGGACGGCAGCAGGCACGGCGACCGTGACGGTCTTCAACGGGGCGGGGAAGCTGTCGGTCGGCACAGCGCAAATCCAGATGACAGGGCCGGGACTGTTCACGGCGAATGCGGATGGCAGGGGCGTGGTAGCGGGGACGGTCGTGCGCGTGGCGGTGAACGGCGCGCGCAGTACGGACACGACGGCGCAGTTTGATGGCACACGCTTTGTGGCGAAGCCTATCGCGCTGAACGGAAACGGGCAGGTGTTTCTGGAGTTATATGGCACAGGCTGGCGCAACAACACGAATCTGAACGCTGTGACAGTGACGGTAGGCGGAGTGACAGTGCCGGTTTTATATGCGGGGGCGCAGCCGAGCTTTGTGGGGGTGGATCAGGTGAACATTCAGCTTCCGCAAGGATTGTCAGGGCGAGGGGAAGTGGAACTCAGGCTCAATGTCAATGGCAAAACTGCGAATACGGTGCTATTGCACGTGCAGTGAGATCAGCACCTGCACAACAATTCTGCGGTGTGGCGCGATTGAGCAAATTGCGCTTGTTTTCTGCCCCAGACCGCGATTTGGCAAATCGCGTTACGCCTTGATCCTGCGAAAATTTTGCTGGGCCGCTCGAACGACTCAGGGGACTTGTTCCAACTCAATCCACTGGTACAGGGTTCGTTTCTGCTCTGGTATCGGAAGCCAGGCAACGGGGGACTCGCCGTCCTGAAAGAACGTTAGCTGCGCAGATACACCGTTGCGTTGCAGGCTTTCCAAAATGCGGTTTTTTCCTCTGGCGGGAATCTTAACAGCAGAAAGATTCCCTTCTTGCTTTCCAACTTTTAAGTCACTGTCCACCAGGCCATCGAATGGCCACATTACTTCGGTCGGAACACATACCAATAGAAACCGAACTTTCTCACGTCCTTTGACTGGACCCAGAGGAATTGACTCATCAGCCGGCAACCACGTTTTTTCTGTGCCCTGGATTTGTTGTGCTTCGACTCTGTCCGGGGCGAGGGCTATAGGATTGATCCAATACAAATCCTGCGAAGAGGTTTCTTCAAGAAACAGATACGCCGTGCCTGCAAAGGGAGGCCGGAGTTGAAATCGGATTTCTTCATGGTTATGCAATTCCCGGCTGGCGGTAATGGGCGTCAGCGTCTGGTCTTTTCCCGCGAGTATCTGATAACGCAAGGCATTCGGCGGAGCGGTTAGAGAGGCGGGCGCAGGAGTTGCCTGATTGAGGTTGGTTTGTAGTTCAGGAAGAGTTGCCGGGTTGAATTGTATGTAAATAAACCCGGCTGTTCCGGCTGCCAGCAGCAGGAAGGCAGTGGCGACGAAGTGATATTTTTTAGGTCGTTGCACGACCTTCACAGACTTCGTCGCTGCTGTTGCAATCGGGATGATCTGAGCCTGTCGCGCCACAGTGGTAGCATCGTAGGCGACGGTTTCCTGTGAGTTGAGAATATTCGCGGGGCGGTTGACCGGCGCGGGTGCTGACGGCAGCGCTGCCTGTAGCTCCTGCGCCAGTGCTAATGCGGTCGGCGGACGTTGCGCGCGGTCTTTTTCCAAAGTGCGCAGGACGACTCGCTCTATTGTGGGCGGGATCAGCAAATCAGGACGCCGTTGGCTCGGCGGCAGCGGTTTGGTATGGACGTGGCTGTATGCAATCTGCATCCAGGTTGGCTCGTCAAAGGCCACTTGTCCGGTGAGCATTTCATAAACCACCATCCCTAACGAATAAATGTCAGAACGCGCATCCAATTGATGGCTCGCAGTGGCCTGAATCTGTTCGGGCGACATATATCTGGGCGTACCGAAAATCAGTCCCGTCGAAGTCTTGTACGCTGCCTCTTGCGTGTCGGTCAACTTGGCAATCCCAAAGTCCAGAATTTTTACCTGCAGGAAGCCCGCCGTTTCCTGCACCATAATGTTGTCGGGTTTGATGTCGCGGTGAATGATGCCTTTACTGTGAGCAAAATGTAGCCCCGCACAAATTTGCCTGGTGATTTCCACGATGTGCTCCAGCGGCAACGGGCCCTGCGCCTCCAGCAAGGTGCGCAGGGACGCGCCCGGCACGTATTCCATAATCACATAGGGCAAGTTGTCTAATGAGCCGCCGTCCAAGATGCGTGCAATGTTGGGATGATCGAGTTCAGCCAGAATTTGTCGTTCCTGAAAAAAGCGTTGCAGGTCGCGGTCGCTGGTGCCGGGTTGCAGAATTTTGACGGCGACCTTTTTCTTGAAGACATTATCCACGCGCTCGGCCAAATACACCGCTCCCATTCCACCTGCGCCGAGCTGGGATTGAATTTGATACGGCCCGACGCGGCGTCCAAGAAAATCCGGGAGCGGGGCCGTTTCCGTCAGGTCGTGCGCAAGCGCGGGCTGTTCGAGAAAAGCGCCTGCCTTGGCTTCAGCTTCCAGCATTTTCTCGACCTCCACGCGCAGTGATGTTTCATTACGACAAGCCTCAGCCAGATAGGCGTCTCGTTGCGAGACGGGTAAAGCCAACGCCGCATCGAAAATTCTTCGTAGGACACTCCAATCTAAATCGTTCATCGCTTTCTCTCACTTGGCGGAAATCCTTTTTCTCCATTACGCAGCAGGGGTCTGAGGTGTGAAGCTGAGCGTCCCGCCTGCCTGGGTGAACAGCAATTGCGGTTCCACCTCCGTGCCGGTTAGCCACTAGGGATGCAGTCGTCGAAACAACCAGGTTTTGGCAAAAGTCCAATCGCGTTTTACGGTTGAGACATCTTTCTTTTGCACGACGGCAATCTCTTCCAAAGTCAGCCCGCCAAAAAAGCGCAGTTCCACTCCCTGACAGGCGCGTGGGTCAATGGTTTCCAGTTGAGATAACGCCTCGTCCAGTGCCACGAGGTCTTGGTCGGTGCGGATCGCACCCAGCGCATCAGCGTCTTCGATCCCATCGAGGGCAATCGCAATGGGGACTTCGCGTTGTTTGCGCCGCGCATGATCCACCAGGATGAAGCGCATCTGGCGCGCCATGACCGCCAGGAAATGGGCGCGATTTTGCCACTCTAGCGGCTCCGCGCCCAGCAGCCGCAGATAGGCTTCATGCACGAGCGCCGTCGGCTGCAAGGTGTGATTGGCTCGTTCGCGGCGCAGCCGATTGCCTGCAATGCGTTTGAGCTCCGGATAAAGCTTGGAAACGAGATGACCCATCGCGTCTGAATCCCCCGCATTGACCTGCTGGAGTAAGGCGGTGAGTTGGGAAGCCGTTGTTTCCGACATAAAGAAATCTCCGACTTGGGGCTAACAGAGAAGGCTTTTGAAGGCAGCGCGCCCAGACACCTACGGGCCTGCATTCGGAGGGCCCCCTCGACACTAATTGTTTGGGAATGAGCTGTTTTTCCTTCGGCGAACGCTACTGGGAGTGAGGGCAAAAGGAAGTAGCTGCTCAGTCGCGCTACATCCTGTGGGCTTTCTTGTACCAGGACACGCGAACTTTACCACAAGACTCACGCCGCAGGCGAGAGGACGGCAAAGTTTATCAAACAAGGGATGACAAGTTACGACAACTTTTGGAGGAGCTGTTTATGTTCAGTCAAAACACGCACAACCCTATCGTTTTCAACCGTCACCGCTGGGCACTTCTTTTGTTCGCGGGACTGATTTTATGCGCCAGCAATCCTGTCTGGGCGCAGACAAACACGAATTTTTCGTTCCAGACCACCGGGCATCGGGGTTCTGGCGACGCTCGTTCCTCGAGCGGAGCCTTGACCGGGCAACTTCGCTTCAACTTCGATGGTAGCGTGCGGAGCGGGCGCTTGAATCTGACGAATACGATGGTGTGGAAAGAAGGGCAGGCACGGGGGCAATTCTACCGCGTCGTCTTCAACTATCGTGGCGCGGTGAATCTTCAAGGCACCCCGTCGGTCCAAGTTTCGGAAACGACGCTGTACAAAATTATCGTGCTGGATAAAGTTCCGGCGGTGGCCGATTTTACCGCACCCAACACGAGCGACAACTGGGTGGGCGTGGCCCGTGTCGAGCTACGGTTTTCCAAAGTGTCCGGCGTAGCGGATTCCTTCCGAGTGGATTTTTCGCGGGTACGCAAAGAAGGGCGGCCCCCACGCACCATTCAAGGCAAAATCTGTGAAGCCAGTGTTCTGTCGGGTTCGAATATGACTTTCAGTAATTGAGCCTTAACGAATCATCAATGACAAGGCGGCGTAGCGCGATTTGCCAAATCGCGCTACCTTTGCGGCAGAGAAAATTATGCGTTTCAACTTATTCACGTTTTTTAGCCTTCCCGTCTTTGGGCTTGTGTTACTCAGTACAGTGCTGGCGCAATCACCTGCGCCTACGGCGTCTCCCTCAGACGCACAACTGTTGCGAGCCTTGCTGGACGAAGTTCGGCAACTGCGTCTGATCGTGCAGAAAACCGGCTTGCAACAACACCGGTTGCAAATTTTGTTGGAGCAAATAGCACAACAAAAAACGCGCGTCGAAAATCTCCAACAAGAGCTCGAACAAGTGCGCACGCAAATCCGTGCGGATTCCGATCTGAACCGCTTTGACGAGGACCTGAAGGAATTCGAGACCGCCTATCAGGAAACGACTGACCCGACCACGCGCGCGCAGATGCAACAGGCTTACGGCGCGCTCAAACGCTCGGTCGAACGCCAGCGTAAGCAAGCCCAGGAAGAACTCCAACGCCTCGCTGAGCAGGAGCGACGTTGGCAACAACAACTGTTCCAGGAGCAGGCGAAACTGACCGACCTGGAACAACAGCTTCAGGCGTTGACGAATGACCTGGCACAGCTTGCTACGGCCACGCCTCGCTGAGCCGATCACGCCCTATTCCTTCTCTTTTCGAGCGGGCACGCCACCGGGAGAACCCGCCGCCACGAGTTTTTTCTCGTGGCGGCGGGATTTCTCCTTGGGGGTGGTAGCGCACAGGATTGGGTCGTCTGCTGACGTCTGGACAGGCGCTGTGCCCGCCGCTCAGCCGCGAAAAATTTCTCCCCCCTGCGCCTGCTCCATCGTTGAATTGATGATATGATGCGCCGCGTCAGAAACATCAATCACAATTCATACGAAACGAGGTGCAGCTTGCGAACCAACACGACCAAAGCCAAGCTCAAAGCCGGTGAAACTGTTCATGGTTGCTTTGTGCGTTACCCCGAAGCGACGTTGGCCGAAATGCTCGGCTATTACGGCTGGGACTATCTCATCTTTGACGGCGAACACAGCACGATCACGCCGCGCGATTGCGAAAATCTCGTGCGTGCCTGCGAACTGCAAAACGTCACGCCCGTCGTGCGCGTCACGACCAATCAAGCGCCCACGATCCTGCGCTTCATGGACACCGGCGTGCAGGCCGCGATGGTTCCGATGATCAATTCCGCTGCCGAAGCCGAAGCCGCCGTGCGTGCGATCAAATATCATCCGCGCGGCAATCGCGGTTTGGCCGGCGTGCGGCCCGCGAACTTCGGGCAAGTGCAACCGTTCAGCTTCAAAGACTACATCGCTGAGGCCAACGCCGAGACGATGGTGATTGCGCAAATTGAAACCGCGCAAGCCGTTGAAGCCCTGCCCGACATCCTCAAGATTCCCGACATTGATGTGATCTTCGTCGGGCCATCGGATTTGTCACAATCGCTCGGTCATCCCGGCGACATCAATCATCCCGAAGTGCAGGCGATGTTTGATCGCATCATCGAATTGGTAGTTCCTTCGGACAAAGCCCTCGGCACACTCGTCCCAAATCTCGAAGCGTCGTTGAAATGGCAAGCGCGCGGCGCACGGTTGTTGATGATTACGATGGAAGCGTTGCTCGGCCCCGCGTGTCGCAGCTTTTTGCAGGCGGCGCGCACCAAAGCGTGAGCCTGATTTCTGGCAGCTATGACGACCGAAGAACAACCCACCGCAATCCTTCCGCTGGCGCAAACGCTGGGTCATTACCGCATCGTCGAGAAACTCGGCGCGGGCGGGATGGGCGAAGTCTGGCTGGCGGAAGACACGCGGCTAGATCGCAAAGTCGCACTCAAAATGTTGCCTGCCGCGTTCACGCAAGAGGCCGAGCGCGTGCGCCGGTTTATGCAGGAAGCGAAAGCCGCGAGTGCTTTGAATCATCCGAACATCATCACGGTCTATGACATCGGCGAGAGCGAGGCGGGGCGCTTCATCGTGATGGAACTGGTCGCAGGTCGCACGCTGCGCGCCGTGATTGCGGAAGACAATTCGCTCGAAACGTTGCTGACGCTCGGTCAGCAAATGGCGAAAGCTTTGAGTGCCGCGCACGCCGCCGGGATCACGCACCGGGACATCAAGCCCGACAACGTCATGGTGCGCGATGATGGCTACGTGAAGGTGCTGGATTTCGGCCTTGCGCGCTTGCGGCCTGCGACAGAGAGCGATTCCGAAGCCGCCACGCTGGCGCAGCAAACGACGCCGGGCACAGTGATGGGGACGGTCGCGTATATGTCGCCCGAACAGGCGCGCGGCGAGAGCGTCAGTCCTCCATCCGATGTCTTCGCGCTCGGCATTGTGCTCTATGAACTGGCGACGGGGCGGCATCCGTTCAAAGCAGAAACGTTGGTTGGCTACCTGCATGCGATCACCTTGCAACCGCCTGCGCCGCCGCAGCAATGGCAGCCGAACCTGCCTGCGGCGGTGAATGATTTGCTGTTGCGGATGCTCAGCAAAGAAGCGCGCCAACGCCCGACTGCTAACGAAGTCGGGCAGGTGTTGCAGGCGATAGAGCGCGGCGAAATTGCGCGCGCGCAAAGCGTAGAAAACGAAACGATGATTTTGCCGCCGGTCAGCCAGCCTGTGGCTTCGTCTGCGCAATCCATCGCCGTCCTGCCGTTTGCGAACATCAGCGCCGACGAAGAAAACGAATACTTCTGCGAAGGGCTGGCGGAAGAATTGCTCAATGCGCTCTCGAAGATTGACGAGTTGAAAGTCGCGGCGCGCACTTCGGCCTTTTCCTTCAAAGGCAAAAACACGGAAGCGCGCGAGATCGGTAAAACGCTCAACGTCAACACAGTGCTGGAAGGCAGCGTCAGAAAGGCGGGCAATCGCATCCGCATCAACGTGCAGTTGGTCAATGCGGCGGACGGCTATCATCTGTGGTCGGAATGCTACGACCGCAAGATGAAAGACATCTTCGACGTACAGGATGAAATCACGCTGGCGGTGGTGGAGGCGCTGAAAGTGAAATTGCTGGGCGCGAAGAAAGCGGCGGTGTTGAAGCGTTACACCGACAATACCGAAGCGTATCAGCTTTACCTCAAAGGGCGGTTTCACTATGGGAAATTTACGGAAGCGAGTTGGCGCAAGGCCATTGAATATTTTGAGCAGGCGCTGGCGCTGGAGCCGGACTATGCCCCTGCGTATGCGGGGATCGCCGATGCTTGCGCCTACTTATGGTTTTTTGGTTATGACGCTCGGTCTGAAATGATTGCCAAACGGCGGGCAGCCGTCACGAGAGCGTTGGAAATAGATGCTGAGCTGGCCGACGCCTACCGTTCGCAGGCGTTATTGCAGCATTACGTGGATTGGGATTTCCCGGCAGCAGGACGGAGCTATGCGCAAGCCCTCGCACTCAACCCCAATGATGCGATGGCACTTGCCTGGCAGAGCGGATGGCTGGTTGTCATGGGACATTATGAGCAAGCCGTGACTGCTGCGCGGCGCGCACGCGCGCTTGACCCCTTCTCGCTGGTAATTGGGATTACGGAAGGTTGGGCGCTCTGGTTTGCGCAAGAGTATGAGAAGAGCCTGGGCGTGGCGCAGGCGTTGTTGAAAATTGATCCGCACTTTGGTGAAGCGCTCCGCTTGCTGGGCGTATGTCATTGGGCTTTAGATAACTATGCAGAAGCGGAAGTGGCCTTACAACAGGCGCTCGCAGTTGGAGTAGGGCCGCTCGCATTGTCGAACCTGTGTGGAGTCTACGCCCAATCAGCCAGACAGGAGGACGCGCGGCAAATCCTGCAACAACTTCATGCCATGAGACAGCGAAATGACCTGCCTGTGTCGCTTCTGGCCAGTTGTCATTTTTATCTTGGCGAAGTAGAGGCGGCATTTGTCTGGCTGGAACAAGCGTTGATCGAACGCAATGGTGAGTTGGTTTTTTGGGGTGCCTTGCCAGAACGGTTGATTCCGTTTCGCCGAGACCCACGTTACACCGACCTGCTGCGACGCATCGGGTTGCCGATAGTGGAGCAACCACAAACGGATGAATCGCTGGAAGCAAACACGATACTGCTAGCCCCGACCACCAGCAGCAAGCAAGCAACAGAAACATGGGCGGTTTCCGCAACGCAGCGTCACACCGTCGGGCGGGAGCGGGAGCGCCACGAATTGCGCGCCGCCTTCAACGCAGCAAACGACGGGCGCGGCGTATTGATGTGCGTCGCGGGCGAGCCTGGGATAGGCAAGACCACGCTAGTCGAAGACTTCCTCGCCGAACTCACGACCAAGCAGCAATGCACGATTGCGCGCGGGCGTTGTTCGGAACGATTGGCCGGAACCGAAGCCTATTTGCCGTTGCTCGAAGCATTGGAAAGCTTGCTACAAAATGACCCTCACCTTGCGTCCACGATGAAGCAGATCGCGCCGACGTGGTATGCACAGGTGATGCCGCTTGCGGGTGACAGCGAAGAATCCACGCGCCTGCTCGCCGAGGTCAAAGCCGCATCGCAGGAACGGATGAAGCGTGAGTTGGCGGCCTTCCTGCAAGCCGTAGCAACGCCGCAGCCACTCGTGATTTTCTTTGATGATTTGCATTGGGCCGATGTCTCGACGATTGATCTGTTGAGCTTTCTCGCAGGCAAGTTCGATGCGCTGCGGGTGCTGATTGTGGTGACGTATCGGCCTTCGGATATGTTACTTGCCAAACATCCGTTTTTGCAGATCAAGCCGGATCTGCAGGCGCGCGGGCTGTGCCGGGAATTGTTGTTGGAGTTTCTGACGGAAGCGGAGATCGCCGAATACCTCACGCTCGAATTTCCGCGCCATGCGTTTCCGCCTGACTTTGCCAAACTGATTCACGCGAAGACGGAAGGCAGTCCGTTGTTTATGGCCGACCTGGTGCGCTACCTGCGAGATCGCGGTGTGATTGCGCATTCAAGCGGAGCGTGGAAGCTCGAACAAACGCTGC
>CAZWAK010000086.1:0-29493 GCA_964631865.1 uncultured Heliobacteriaceae bacterium
CGTCTTCGGTGCGGCGATTGTAGAGTTCGCGGATGGCGGCGAAGAATTCATCGGTCGAAAACGGCAGGCTGCGCACGGCATCAATTTCATCCACGAAAATCACGATGCGGCCTGTAAGCCGAGGCAGCACGACTTCCTGCATTGCCTTCATCCAACGCAGCAGCGGACTGAGCCGCGTGTTGGCGAGCCAGGCGTCTTCGAGTTCGTCTTCGAGTTGAAACTGTTGCCCGACGCGCGCAAGCAGGCCGTCGTACCATTGCTCGGCATTCAGGTTTTGCCCAATCGAAGTCAAATCCAGCACGGCGACGTGGACGCCCGCTTCGCGCAATCGGGCGGCAGTGCGCACCATCAAGCTGGATTTGCCCATCTGGCGCGAGGTCAGCACGTAACAGAAGTTGCCTTGCATCAAGCCGTCGTACAAGGCTTGATCGGCGCGGCGTTGGACATAGCAGGCGGCATCACGCCGGAGCGTGCCGCCCGTCACATAAAAGCTGTCGGTATGTTTTTCAATGGTCATCATAAGCTGCAATTCCTTTCAAAGTTGGTTGCAGCGGGTAAGGCGGGAAGTCGTGACAAAAACCGCCACGCGGATGAAAAAAAAGTTGAGGGTGATTCATTTTCCAATTTCCATTTGGGATTTGTCATTTTTCATTGGGTCGTGTCCGGGTCAGTCTGCGATGACAAATAACAAATGAGAGATGGAAAATGGAAAATGAAATGAGTTGCTTATCAAGCTGATGGTGATCGCGACCGAACGATCTTCTCCACGTACTCCGCCAACAATTCATCATCGTCCTCGCTCTCTTGGCTGGCATTCAGATATTCCGTCAGCAGCTCTTTCGTGAAGCCATTCAGTTCCAAGCTTTCGGCAATAGGTTTATACCCTTGTTTGCCGAGACGATAGATCGTCATTTCATAGCCATCGTACAACCAGACTTCCGGCACTTGCAGGCGTTGATAAATCGGGAGCTTCGGAATGGTGTTGGTGCTGAGGTCAATTTCGATGACGACATCGGGCGGCGGATCGTGCGTGAAATCCAAGCGGATTTTGCGGCCAATCAAGGGAAGGCTTTTGAAATAATAACAACCATCCGGCTCTTTGCCTGCGAGCGACTTACTCTTTTTCATCGTGGCGCGCCCGAAAGCACGCAGCCGGATGCCCAGCCGAAACGTTGTCAGGCGGATCAGATCGTGTAGATACGAGCCATAATATTCGTGTTCCGTTGAGAGCGTCATAAGTTCGAGTGTCCCCCTGTCATAGCTCACTTGCACGCCAGGGCGCTCCCCTAGCTCTTCCAATAGTAGTTCGTATTCGTCCCAACTCACCTTATGAAACACCACGGGAACTTCAGGCGTGAGTTGTTCGATGATCTCTAAATAGTTTGTCGCAACAATAGGCATAAGCTTTTCTCCTGAGTTTGTGGCGCGATTATAGCACGCGAATCTACAACAGCCTTTTCGCCAAATAGGTCGCATACAACTGACAACGCGGACGCGCTTCGCGGGCGGAATCACCGGCCATCAATCCGGCGCTGCGCAGCCGATAAAAGCTTTCCTGCGTCGGGCACGGTTGTTGTTGCAGGACGCCGCGCACGATGTTGCTCAACTCCTGATCCTGTTCGAGCGAAGCGGCGAGGCGGCGCAAATGATCGCCGAACGGGCCGTCTTCGTGATCGGCAATCGCGGTTAATTCCGGCAAGCTGCGCTGATGCGTGACGAGTTCCTGCAAGCCGCACCGCACGAGGTACGGATGCCCGCTGACCAGTTCGTAATAGTTTGCGACTTCGTCGGCTTTGAGCGGTGCGCCGTAGCGTTGATTCAACTCGCCGACCTGCGCCTGCGTGAAATCTTCGAGCGCCAACCGCGTGCCGACATTGAAGGGCGATTGGTTCATATCGCTGATGAACAAATGCGCTTCGGTGGCGTAAGCAATCGCCATCGTCAAGCGTCGCCACGGGCCTTGCGGGTCGAGCGAGCGTTCGTTGTGCCACGAACGAAAGAGGCCGAAGACTTCGCTGCCGAACGCGCAGGCGAACAAGCGATCCACTTCGTCCAACCCCCACACCAAATGCACAGAAAGCTTGCCCAGCACTTCGCGGCGGATGAATCGCTCGAAGTTGATGCTTGCGCCGCGCCGCGCATTCCACACGTCTTCGGGCACGACATCCAAATCGAGTTGGTCGGCAATCAAATCCGCGAGCGCGAGGTAAAACGATTCGGCGGAGGTCAGGTCGTCGGCGCTGAGTTTTTGCAGATCGGTCAAGACGACTTTCGCTCCGGCTTGGCGAGCCTGTTGCAGCCCGCGTGCGAGCAGCGAAGTCTTGCCGACTTGCCGCGCGCCTTTCAGCAACACGATGGAATCTTGCCGCCCGATGGCAGTGCGAAATTCTTCGTCCGCCGGACGCACGATGTAAAAGCGCGAATCGAGCGGCACCGCGCCGCCTGCGGGTTCAATCGGATGCGAATGATGCACGGGCGGCAGCGGCACAGGCATCGTCAACGTGGATTGCGCTTCGTCGCGTTGTGCCGACAATTCCAGATTGCGTTTGAGCGACTTCAATTCGTCGAGCAAGGCTTTCACGTTGGCCCAACGCGCTTCGCGGTCTTTCGCCAACGCCTGGCTGACGAGGCGTTGGAGTTCGTTTGTGGTTGCGAGCGGTGCGGGTTCGTGTTCGAGAATTGCCGCAATGGTGTCGGCAGTCGTCTCGCCCGCAAACGGTACGCGCCCGGCGAGCATTTCATAGAACACCACGCCGAGGCTGAAAATATCGCTGCGCGCGTCTACCGACTGGCCGCGAATCTGTTCCGGCGACATATAACGCGGCGTCCCCATCACTTTGCCCGCTTCGGTGTGAACGCTCTGCGCGCCTTCAAATGACGCATTCAATTTGGCGAGGCCGAAGTCTAAGACCTTCACAATGCCGTCTTTGCGCAGCATCACGTTTTCGGGTTTGATGTCGCGGTGGATGATGCCTGCGGCATGAGCTTCCGCGAGGGCTTGCGCGATTTGTGTAGCGATCTCCAACGCTTCCGACAAACGCAAGCCATCTTCGCTCAAACGGTCACGCAACGTCGCGCCGTCAATGAATTCCGTCGCGATGAATTGTGTGCCGTCTTCTTCATCAATCGCAAAGATGGTGATGATGTTCGGATGATTCAAGGCCGAAGCGGCGCGCGCTTCCTGCCGAAAGCGTTGGACTCGTTCGGTGTCGCGCGTGAATTCGGGCGGTAACAATTTCAGCGCGACGTGGCGACCGAGCTTCGTGTCCTGCGCCAAAAACACTTCGCCCATGCCACCGCGACCGAGCAAGGAGAGAATCTTGTAATGCCCGATTTCACTGCCGATGCGCGCGGTCGTGCGTTCGTCGGCGAGGGCTTGTGCAGCGGCTTCGAGGGCAGGCGTGTTCAGGAACGCGCTGTCCGCGACCGCTTCGTCATTGGCGCTGAGCAGCGCCGCGACTTCCTGCCGAACCATTTCGTCGTCGCAGGCCTGTTGCAGAAACGCGGTGCGTTCGTGCGACGGCAGTTCAACGACCTCGCCAAATAACTGATAAATACGTTGCCATTGTTCGGGATTGGGTTTCATAGATTTTTGGAGATTACGAAACACACGAAAATAACGAAAGAGACGAAAAGGGTTTCAGGTTTTTAGTTTTGAATTTTGAGTTCAGCGATCACTGTTCCGACTTCTGACTTTCGTGTGTTTCGTTATTTTCGTGTGTTTCGTAATCTCTCTTTCCTGTCTTTTCATTATCGCTTCAATTCACGATACAACCACGCGCGCGCCGCTTGCCATTCGCGCAGCACAGTGCGCGATGAGAGTTGCATCACGTCCGCCGTTTCTTCCACGCTCAAGCCGCCGAAGTAACGCAATTCGACCAGCAAACATTTGCGCGCATCCATTTCCGCCAAAGTGTTCAGCGCATCGTCCAGCGCGAGGAGTTCGGCTTCGCGGCTTGGCGCAGCCAGCTTGCTTTCGTCCAACGCGACTTGCTGTACCTCGCCACCGCGTTTGGCGTAGTGGCGCGCACGCGCGAAGTCCACCAACACGCGCCGCATCATTTGGGCTGCGATACCAACAAAATGCGCACGGTTTTTCCACTCGACGTTTTTCCACGCGGCCAGGCGCACGTACGCTTCGTTGATGAGCGCCGTCGTTTGCAACGTGTGACCGGGACGTTCGCCGCGCAAATACGCGCTCGCCAGCCGATGCAGTTCGTCGTACACCAGCGGCAGCACCTGTTCGAGCGCCGTCGCATCGCCTTCGCCCCAGGCGTGCAGCAGCTTGGTGATTTGTTCGGACGAAAGATTCATGGCTTGGCGGCACTGTAACACGACCGCCCGCGGCAGAAAATCTTGTGGCATCTCTTTGCGACTTCTCGAAGCTCAGTTACAATCCCGGCTTCCGAACTGAATTCCGCTCAACTCGAAAAATCTTATGCAAACAAAACAATCCCGTCGTCGTTCCTTTCTGCGCGGTCTAAGTCAAACAGGCGTTGCGCTCGGCCTCACGCATCTGTTGCCGATTCATAGCCTGAAGACCATCGCACAAACCGCTGCGGCCAAAATCGCAGGCAAAGAAAAACTCATCGTGCGTTCGGCGCGTCCCGAAGATTTGGAAACGCCCGTCGAACTCTTCAATTCGTGGCTCACGCCGAACGATACATTTTACGTGCGCCATCACGGCTACGCGCCCGATGTCACGGCGGATTGGAAGCTCACGATTGAAGGCGAAGTGAATAAACCGATGTCATTCACGCTCGACGATTTGAAGAAGCTGCCGAAAGCTTCTGTCACCGTCACGCTGGAATGCGCCGGCAACGGACGCGCGTTTATGGAGCCGCCGGTCGCCGGGATTCAATGGGAAAAAGGCGCGGTCGGCACGGCGAAATGGAGCGGCGTGAAATTGGCCGATGTGCTGAAAGCTGCGGGCGTGAAGCCGACGGGCAAGTTTGTATACTTGAACGGCGCAGACGCGGGTGTCGGCAAAATGCCCGATTTCGTGCGGCAAGTGCCGATGGACAAGGCGATGCACCCCGACACGGTGTTGGCTTACGAAATGAACGACCAGCCGTTGCCCAAATTGCACGGCGCTCCGCTGCGTGCGGTCGTGCCGGGATGGGAAGGCGCGTATGCCGTCAAATGGCTCAATCAAATCACGGTCAGCGATAAAGAAAGCGACAGCTTCTGGGTCAAGACCGCCTATCGTTTTCCCACCAAACGAGTCGCGCCGGGCGCAGCCGTTGACGCGAAAGATATGGCTCCGGTCAGCGGCTTGGTTGTGAAGTCGTTGATTAGCGCGCCCGCCGATGGATCAAGCGCCAAAGTCGGCACGGCTGTGCGCGTCTCCGGTTTCGCGTGGGCGGGCGAAGCGAACATCACGAAAGTTGACATTTCGCTCGACAACGGGCAAACGTGGCAAGCGGCGAAGCTCGGCAAAGATCAGGCAAAATACTCGTGGCGACAATTCGAGTTTGAATGGAAGCCGACCGAGGCCGGATCGTTCCTCGTGATGGCGCGCGCGACCGATGACAAAGGTCGGATGCAACCGGTCGCAGCGCGCTGGAACCCGTCGGGTTATTTGTACAACGTAATTGACCGCGTGCGCGTCAATGTCGAGGCATAGTTTTTTTGCCACGAATTCCACGAATTTTCACGAATAGAGCAGCCGGCTGAAAGAGAACTAACGAAAAGTATGTCAGCCCACTTGTGATGAAAAAATTCGTGAAGATTCGTGGAATTCGTGGCTGACCAAAAGTATTTATGCAAACACTCAAACTTATTTTGGCCGCAATGATTCTCGGCTTGATTTTATTGGGCTGCAAGAACACTACGCCAAACGGTGAAGTCGCTTCCAACACATCGGCGATGGCGCACGGCGCGGAACTGATGAAAACACAATGCCTGACCTGTCACGGCGACGATTTGATTCAGCAGCAACGGCTGAACAAAGCGGGCTGGACGCGCGAAGTCGAAAAGATGATGCGCTGGGGTGCGGAAGTCAAAGACGCGGACAAAGAGCATTTGGTCGAATACCTCACGGCGACCTACCCGCAACGCCCGTTTTCCAAAGAGCCTCCCGCCACGCCTGCGCCCGCTGTTGACGCGGCGGTGATCGCGCGCGGCAAGACGTTGTTTGAAACGAAATGCTTGGCGTGTCACGGCGATGATTTGGTGAAGCAACAGCGGTTGAGCAAGACAGGCTGGACGCGCGAAGTTGAAAAGATGGTGCGTTGGGGCGCAGAAGTCAGCGACGAAGAGAAGCCCGCGCTGGTCGAATATCTGCTGACGCAAAACAACTCTGTGAAAAAATAACGGTTCTCATGGCAGCGAAAATTCTTTTCATTCTCGGCGTGATTTTTGCTGCGACGCCGTTTTGTTCGCCGCCGATTGCTTTGGCTTTGGGGCTGCTATTTGGCTGGTTCTTCACGCATCCCTACCGTTCGCAAGCGTCGAATTATTCCAAAAAACTGCTGCAATATTGCGTCATCGGTTTGGGCTTCGGCATGAATTTGCACGAAGTCCTGCGCGCCGGTTCGTCCGGTTTTTTGTACACGATGGCAGGCATCGGGTTCACGTTGTTGTTGGGCGCGGCATTAGGCAAAGCGTTGCGCGTGACGAGCACGACGGCGTATTTGGTGTCGGTCGGCACAGCGATTTGTGGCGCGAGCGCGATTGCGGCTGTCGGGCCGGTGACGGAAGCCAGCGAAGAAGAAATGTCGGTGTCACTCGGCACGGTGTTTATTTTGAATTCTGTCGCGCTGCTTTCGTTTCCGCCCATCGGCGCGTGGTTGGGCTTGTCGCAAGAGCAATTCGGATTGTGGGCGGCGCTCGCGATTCACGACACGAGTTCCGTTGTCGGCGCAAGCGCGAAATACGGCGCAGCGGCGTTGACCGTCGGCGTCACGGTGAAGCTCGCGCGCGCCTTGTGGATCGTTCCGCTGACGATTGGCACGGCATTCCTGCGTCGGCACGGAGCCAGCATCAAATGGCCCTGGTTCATCGCGTTTTTTATGGTCGCGGCGCTCATCAACACCTATGTTCCCGCAGGCAAACCGTTGTTTCAGATTTTGGTATTGATCGCCAAAGCGGGCTTGGCTGTGACCTTGTATTTGATCGGCAGCACGTTGTCGCGCGCGACATTGAAGCGTGTCGGCTGGCGTCCGTTTGGATTGGGTGTGTTGCTGTGGCTGATCGTCGGAACCCTGTCGTTATTGCTCATCCGCGCTCATTGGTTATGAAATTTGACTCGCAAACACGCGCGCAATCCCTTGCGAAAATGCAGACCGAACCGTTCGATGTGCTCATCATCGGCGGCGGCATCACAGGCGCAGGCTTGGCGCTGGATGCGGCGTCGCGCGGCTTGAAAACGGCTTTGATTGAGAAGCGCGATTTTGCGGCAGGCACGTCGAGTCGTTCGACGAAATTGATTCACGGAGGCTTGCGCTATTTGGAGCATTACGATTTTGCGCTCGTGCGCGAAGGCTTGAAGGAGCGCGCCGAACTGCTGAAGCTCGCGCCGCATTTGGATGAGCCGTTGGAATTTGTGATCCCGATTTATGCCGACCGTCGGCGCAACTACGATCATCCGTTGCTCGTGCGCGCGGGATTGTTTTTGTATGACTTTCTCGCGGGCAAATACAACATCGCGCGGCATCGTCGCATTTCACAAACCGAAGCGTTGCAGCTTGCGCCGCAGCTTGATCCGCGCGGCTTGAAAGGCGCGCTCGTGTATTACGACGGGCGCACGAACGATGCGCGCTTGGTCATCGAAATCATCAAGACAGCCAATGAACACGGCGCAGCGATTGCGAATTATGTGAAGTTCGTCAGCTTTCGCAAAGACGCGGAAGGCAAAGTTTGCGGCGCAGAAGTTTCGGATGAATTGACGCAAGCATCCTTCGACATTAACGCGCGTGTCGTTATCAACGCGACGGGCGTTTGGATGAACGACGTGCGCAGCTTGAGCGCGGATTTAAGCGACGACGACAAGCAGCTTCGTCCGTCGAAAGGCATTCACTTGACCGTGTCTGCCGAACGCTTGAACGTCACAACCGCGTGGCTGATTCCGGCGCTTGGCGAGAAGCGATTTTACTTCGTCGTGCCGTGGGAAGGCCGCGTCAACATCGGCACGACCGACATTGATTACAGCGGCGACAAAGACGCGCCCGGCGCGGTTCAATCCGAAGTCACGAACATCCTGCAAGCCGTCAACGCTTACTTCCCTTCCGCACAATTGGAGCCATCCGATGTGATTTCGGCGTGGGCAGGCTTGCGACCTTTGATTAGCAGCGGCAATACGAAACAAGCCACGACTGCCGTTTCGCGCAAAGAAGAAATCTTCACCGACCGCAATGGCCTGATTTCATTGGCGGGCGGCAAGCTCACGACATATCGGCTAATGGCGGAGCGCGGGATTGATTTGGCAGCGGAGCAATTGCGCGAAAGATTTCAAGTGAGCGCAAAGCCTGTCAGCACGAAACAAATCCTCCTCAGTGGCGGCGGCATCAAACGCGCCGACCTCGAAGCCCACGCCAGCCAAATCGCGCGCGCCGAAAACTTATCCCTCGAAACCGCGCGCCATTTGCTGCACAACTACGGCACCAATGCCGAACGCATCCTCGAACTCGCGCACGAAGACGAAGCGTTGCGACAACCGCTGTTGCCGGACTTACCGCACATCACTGCCGAAGTGATTTATGCCGTGCGTGAAGAAGCTGCGCTGACGATTGCCGACGTGCTGACGCGCCGCACGCGCATTGCGATGCTGGGTGCGGCGCTGAATTGTGTGAAGAAGGTCGCAGCACTAATGGCGCGCGAATTGGGTTGGGATGAAGAACAAAAGGCGCAGCAAATCGCGGCGTTCCAGGCTGAGTACGAACGCGAGTACCTGACTCACTGATCTTTGCTTTTATTCACAGCGAGGCAGGCTATTGAAATCTTTGAGGCTGGGACTCCTTTTCCTACTACTAACGGATTTTGTGGATGTGGCGGTACCCCAGCCCCGGAGGGGCGAAATGTTTATAGAACGAGAGGAGAATTTGTCCAAGCTCCGTTCGGAGCGGCATCTGGGAGCCGCAGATGCCGCCCCACTGAGGCTAAAAACCTTAATTCCGATGGCTTCTATAAACATTTCGCCCCTCCGGGGCTGTCACCACAAAATCCGTTAGCACCAGAAAAATGAATTGTCGGTTCGGTGGGCGAGAGCAAACATTTTCCGGCAGGCGAATGGCACGAATACCGCGTCCTCGTGCGCGGCAATCATCATCAGCACTTCATTGATGGGCATAAAACCGTCGAAGTCTTTGACCACGATCCGACAGGGCGACGACTCGCAGGATTGCTCGGCGTGCAAGTCCACGTTGGCCCGGCGCTGGAAGTGCCATTCAAGGATTGGCGTTTGAAAGATTTGCCCGAAGTGCCGCTCGTTGCGCCCGAAAAAACACCGATTCCGCCAAACTCGCCCAACGTTCCTGTGCAAGGTGCGCCGCAGAGAAAGCCGTCATCACTGGCTTTCGCCCGCTTGACCGTAGAGCGAATGGCGGCAAATCAGAACGCGACCATCTGTCTCCTCGAAAAAATGGAGAAGCTGAGCTTCCACCCAGCGATAGACCGCGCGCGGTGTCACTTGAAGCAGCGTCGCAGCTTGTTCCGGCGTCACCATTTCGACTTGTGCCGAACAGCCCTCACACCACAAGTGAACCGGCATGGTTTGCGGGGGCACGACAATCACCCGTTCGGTTTCGACAATAATTTCCGTCCTTCTTTTCATCGCCATAACAGCTACTTTTACTAGAGAGGCAAAGTTAGGGAGCCAGGGGAATTGACTACGAACCCTGCGGTTTGGTTCTTAGCAACCGTAGCGTACGAAACCCGCTTTCACTCATCGCCTTGCCCGTTTGATCTTTCGCCACCACGCGCCAACGCACCGTCTCCGTTTTGTCCTTCAGCCACGAGGGCGCGCGGTACGATTTAATGCCCGCACGCAACCACGCAAACAACAGGTTCTTGCCGTCGGCATCTTGAATTTCCAACTCATAAAACGAAGCCTGCGGAACTTCGGCCCACGTAAAATCAATCGGACGGCGCGCGTCCAACGACACATTGTCGCGCGGTAACAACAACGGCAACGCCGCTGTCGTCGGACTCACGCCTTGCCCGATGCCGCCGATCACATAACGCAACACGGGTAGCGGAAAGCCCGCGACCGCGCCGCTATGAACCGTGTCGGGTCCCGCATTCACATCGCGCAAATTGGAATCGCCTTCGCGGTCATCGCTCGCTTCAATCCGCAATAAAATCAGGTAGGTTCCTTCGACCTTGCGCGGCAGGCGCGACACATCGGGGCCGGGCAACGTGTAGCGTCCGGTCGGCGGCAGGAACAGATTGAAGCGGCTCAGTTGCGTGTAGCGTTTTTGCAGGCCACGCTCTTCAAACGGCAATGTCGCTTCGGTCAACAGGTCGCGTTCGTCGGGCAATTCTTCGCCCGGCAACACGATTTCCCAGCGGCCTTTCAAGCGGCCTGTGCCGGTGTAGGTGATGTCGGCTTTCACGGGCGGCAACGGTTTGTCGGCTTCGGCAAACAGGATTTGCGCTTCCTCTTTGCCGAACAGCAATCGCACGTCCGTCAACGAAAACGGCACGCGCGCGCCACCGCCCGTTAAGCGACAGGTCACGTCCACATATTGATCGGGGCCGCCCGTCGTGCTGACAAAACGACGCACATAAAAAAAGCGCGAATCTTCGCCGTTCACAGCAGCTTGATACGCACGGCGCGCGACCGACGGCGGAATGGACATAATGTCGGTGTACGCGCCGTTGCCGCTGCGCCGACTGCGATCATAACGCGCGGGCAACAAGCCGTAGATTGTAGCGGGATTGCACTTCAACCCTTGATCCGGCGCAGCGGAAATCAAATCGCCGCACCACGTCGCTTCCGCCGGGCGATAATCGCGCAAGTTGCCGAACGTCAAAAACACCGTCGTCGCGCCCTGGCTGTTCACGTTGACGCCTTTGGGATTGACGGCGATGGTTTGCGCCAAGCTCGGCAGCGCGATGAGTAGGAGTAAGATGATGAGCGATACTCGGTTCACAGTAGCAACCTCTGAGCTATTAGCCGTTCGCTTTCAGGCTGATAGCTGAAAGCGAACGGCTGACAGCTACTAAAAAAACGTAAAATTGATGCCTGCATTCAACGTTTGCAGCTTCGTCAAATTGTTTGTGTCGAAGCTGCGGTCAATCGTGCGCACGAAGAAGTTCGCATAGCGCACAAAAAATTGCCCGCTGAACTTCTTGAATTGCTTCTGTCCCGCCAAAAACTTCCACGTCCATTGCACGTTGATTTCGTTCGTGAAGTTGTCGCTGATTTGCCCCAAATCAAAAGCGTTCAGCGTCGAAAGCGTCGCGCTCAACGTATTGTTCTTCGTGACTTGAAATGTGGTATTGAAGCCGAAGCGCCACGTTTGATCGGTGCGATTGTTTTCGGTGTTGCGCGCCCGTTCAGAGCTGAGGTCGAAGTTCAAATCTACGCGCTGATTCGGCGTGAAGCCAAACGTGATGCCGTTGACGGTGTTGTACAAATCCGCCTGTTCGCGCCCCGTTTGCCGATTGTCCTGCGACGAACGATTGAAGCGATAGCCGGTGCGAAACTTCGTGAATTGCCATTCGGCGGTGAAGGCTTGATTGATGCTCAATTGATTCGGCACTGTGCTGGGATCAACTTCAAACCCGCCGTTCACCGGAATGGCTGCGCCATATTGGTACACGCGGTCGTAGTTGAACCCAACACGCGGCAGCCAGCGTGAAGGTTTATCTGCCGCGCCGATGAAAGCCTGCAACGGCGCGTTCAGTGACGCTGCGTTACGCCGCGTTAGGCTTTTCAAGATCGAAGGAACGTTTGCCAGATTGTCATTGAACCGTTGATGCGTGAGCGCGATGTTGAATTGATCCAGGTTGCCAATGACATCCCATTGATTATTGAAGCGATCCGCCTGCGTCGTCGCGGCGATGCTGCGAAACAGCGGATCAACGCGCTCGTGATGATACGCGGCGGTCAGCGTTGCTTTCTTCGTCTTTGTGACCGCGAGGTCTTTCAGCAAGTCGTAGCTCGCGTCAATGAACTGCGCGTTGCGGGTGGTTTCCTGCACCGGCACGATTTGACGGCCTTGATTCAGCAGCGGGTCAGGCGGGTTTGTGAAGCGGTTGCGCGTGAAGCCGCCATCGAATTTCGCGCGCTGCGCTTTGTCGCTTGCGGTCACGCGAAAACCGTAGCCCTGACTTTTTTCGGCATCCGTAATCGCGCCTTGAGTGACGCCTGTTAATGGCAACAACGAGCCATCCATAAAACTCACCTCGGTGCGCAAACCGCCGGGACGTTCTTTGACGAATTCGTGTCCCCAGGCTGCGCTGAACACTTGGTGATTGCGGTTGTTGAGTCCGAAGAAATTGCCGAAACCGACAATGCTTGTGCCATTCAACAACGCGGCGGAAAACTCATCTCGGCTGCCGACCGGAACCGTCAATGTCAGTCCGCGCGAAGCAAAGCTGTTGATGAGGTGGCGATTGCTGCCAAACGAAGTGTGACCTGAAACGAAGCGACTGCGACCGGCGTTGAATTGCATCAGGTAGTTTGCCAAATCCACGAGCGGCGCATCGTTGGCAAGCACGCCGAAGCGCAGAGCTTCGCGGCGAAAGCTCGATCCCGCGACGTCGAATTGCAGCGTGGATTCCATCTTCTCGCGCTTCATTTCGCCTTTCAAACTGGCTTGTAATGTGGTGTCAAAGAACTTGGGGCGTTCGGGTTTGTTTGTGTCGGGGAAATGCGTTTCGGCAGCTTGCGATTTGAAGCTGAGCATGACCGACGGCGTCCAATTCACTTTGCGCGGGATTTCCGGTTCAGCTTGCGTGGCATTGTCCGTCACTGCCGGTTGGCTCGCTGCCGCTGCAACGATGCGCAACGGAAAGCGCGCCAGTTCTTTCCATTCGTCATCTTTCGTTACGAGATAAACCGTCACTTCCGTGTCCCCAGCGGGCAACGCAAATGGCGTGGGCAAATAGCGCACGCTGTCCGCGCCGCTCGTCAGCAAATTCGTCACGTCGGTGGTTCCGATGACCACCGCAAGTTTTTCGTCTTTGAGCGCGCGACTGAGTTTGAATTCCAACAACTCCGTCGGCGCAACGGATTCCTTCCCAGCAAAGCTTGGCGTGACGGTCAAAGCGTCCTGCGCCAATAACGACAGGCTCATCAACGCCAGCCAAAACATGAAACAGGCTGCGGGCGGCATCAGGTTTGGTTCTGATTTCAGCCTGAAGGTCATTGGTCATCTCCTGTTCGTGCGAGCGAGGTTTTACTTCGTCGCCGTGATGGTGCCTTCGATGCGCGACACGACGATGAAATCTTCGAGCGGCTTTTTGCCGAGATTGAGTTGTTCCGCCAGCGGTTTGTTTTCCGCCAGTTTTTGCAACAACGCTGGACTCGGTTTGAACTTCGAGACACCCACCAACGCAAGCGTGCCCGTGTTGCCGTTGATGGTTGCGCGCTTGCCGCTGAATGTACCGTTGGGCGCGTTGATGGGTTCGGTGGTCAAATCGAACACAATGTTTTGCCGCACGCCGAGCACGGTTAATTCGTAGTTCGTGTTGCGCAATTCAAAGAAACCCGTCGTCGGATTGAAGCGTGAATCGGCGTTGCCCACGAGGCGAAAGCTCAAGTCGTTGCCTTTCGCCGAACGTGCTTGCCAGTTGAAAGCGGTGTTGAGCTTTTCGTTGCGACCGAACTGAATCAGATTGGTCGTGAAGCTGGAATTGATCCTGGCTTCGTCCAGGATTTCCCACGCTCCATTCGCGCCTTTGCGACAAATCTGAATGTGCAGCGTGCCGCTGAAGTCGCGCTTTTGTCTCAGCACAGCGTTGGTCGCCAACGCGCCGAAGGCGAGCAGCGCCAGGATGGATGAAAGCAACACGACGCCGATAACACGATGTTGCCGGGAGCGAGTAGTCAAATTGAGTTTCATAGATTCTTCTCCTGATTTGGAAAGGCTTCTGCATTTCCTGGTGACGCCCGTGACTGCGACTTCCTTCAAAACGGATTCACTGTGCATAAATCCTCGCCACTCTTTTTCCCACAGCCCTCGCAACTGCCGCTATCGCGCCCCGTACAGTTGCCGCCGGGGCAAGTGCCACAACCAGCCGTCCCCTTCACGAAGCGGCGCGTCGTTTTATCGCGCACCGCAAACTTGCCATCTATCACGACCAACTCGAATTTGGTCGGGTCTTTCACGCGCACCTTGTTTTTGGCGACTTTTTCCAGCACGTCCGCAAGCTGCACACTGGGAGGACTATCTTTTTTGCTGGTCTTTTGCGTGAACGCTCCGACAAACGCAACCATCAACGCGGTGGTCAGAACGGAGAAGGCGAGTTTTTTCCAAAATTGGTTCGACATGAGATGTTCCTCCTTTGGGTTGCGTCATTTCTTCAGCGTCGCGCGGCCTTCGGAGCGAAGGACGACGACGAGTTCATTGACAGCGGGCGCGGCTTTCTTCTTGTCGCCGAGCTTCGCGTCTGCAACGCCGCACAGGTGATTGATCAGTTCGCGGTTGCGCAAAATGCCGATGCCGACGGTCGCGCCGCTGAGGCTATCGCCGTTGACAGTCAGGCGTTTGCCCGACAGCGGGCCGATGACGGTCGAGAGCGATTCAGTGGTTTGTTTGTACGAAAGACGTTCGCGCTTGCCATCCACGGTGACTTCGATGGGCAAGTCCAGTTCGAGCAAGCCGGTGGCCGCCTCGAAGCGTGCTTTGCCGTTGCGCAAAATGGTGGCGCTGATGCGGCGACCTTTTTCGCTGGTCAGATTCCAACTCCAACTGGGCGCAGACGAAACGCTGGCGTTGCCGGGCGCTCCCGTGTAACTCAGCGCACATTGAATCGGCGCTTTGCCCCGATCCATGACTTCCCAGGTTCCGTCGGCGGCCTTGCGGCAAACCTCGACCGTCACCATGCCCGTCGCTTCGCCGGAGTTGAGGAACGTTGCGGCGACGAGCGCCAGGCCTGCGATGAGCAAGGCGGCGCTGGTGAGGGTGATTTTCATTAAGTGGGTTTTCATAGAGTTTCCTTTGTCAGTTACATCCGTTGCAAGTAGCGCCAGCTTCTTCCATTCGTTCCCTCGTCCTGCCCGGAGACGGCACGGGATGGCAGAAGCTGGCGTCGTCGCAGACATCGTGACCGACAGAGCCTGTAATGCTGCGACTTTCAAGTAACGATAGTCATTCGGGCTGACCCCGGAGCGCCCTCATCCCCACAGACTCCCCCGAAACTGTGGGATGCCGTGCTCCCAGTCGTCCCGAATGACTGATCGCCCCATCCGCTGTCGAGCCGTTGCCAGCGAATGGTTACTCTCCTCCTGTCAAAGTACCTGTTCAGTACGCTGGCAACATTACCTGGCGCAGGCGACAAAATCTTGAAGGCGGTTTGAGGTTTTCTTGAGATTTTTCTCTGATCGTTTTGAGGTTCGCGCAGAGGGGAGAAGGAAGTGAGAGATGCGAGCGAGAGAAAAGGGCGGTTTTACCGCCACCGATGCGGAAGATTTCTACGACCCTGCTGTTTTCTCTAACTCCAATAATGTCTATAATTTTTCTGGCACCCCTGCCGCTTTCAAAAAAAATTTAGAGGTCTTTTATGACTTCTCTTCCCAATCTCAATATCATCTGCCCTGTCATCAAACAGCGCATCCCAACGTTTGACCCGACCGGAGAAGTTATGAAACCGATGTCCCTTCCACTCTATGAATTTGGCCCGTTCCAGCTTGATCCCCTTGAACGACTGCTGCGGCGCAGCGGCCAACCCGTTCCGCTGGCGCATAAAGTATTTGATACGCTGATTCTGTTGGTGCAAAACAGTGGCCGCGTGATGGGCAAAGACAAGCTGATGGAACTGATTTGGCCGGACAGCTTCGTCGAAGAAACAAATCTGGCCCAAAACATCTCGATTCTGCGCAAAGCGTTGGGCGAAGAGAAGGGGGCGAAATACATCGAGACCGTGCCCAAGATTGGCTACCGTTTTGTCGCGTCGGTCAAAGAGGTCAACCCCGAACCAGCAGGTCTCATCATCCACCAACGGACGCGCGCGCGCATCATTGTCGAAGAAACTGATGACGAACTGGACGAACTGCGTTTGGTGAATCCAGCGGTCATTGATTTGCCGCCGCAAGCGGTGCAAGTGCTTGCGCCCGCGCCGACACCGCTACCATTGCCGCCGATGCGGCGGATGCTGGAAACGCGCTACGTGCAAAGCGGTGACGCGAACATCGCGTATCAAGTCGTCGGCGACGGCCCGATTGATCTCGTGTTTGTGATGGGCTGGGTGTCGCATCTGGATTACTTTTGGGAAGAACCGTCGTTCGCGTACTTTCTGGATCGGCTGGCCTCGTTCGCGCGGCTGATTCTGTTCGACAAACGCGGGACGGGGCTGTCGGATCGCGTGCCGCTCAATCAGTTGCCGACGCTTGAACAGCGGATGGAAGACGTTCACGCGGTGATGGACGCGGTCGGCTCCGAACGCGCTGTGTTGTGCGGCATTTCGGAAGGCGGGCCGATGTGCAGTTTGTTTGCGGCAACCTATCCCGAACGCACGTCGGCGCTCGTGATGATCGGCAGTTACGCGCGTCGCCTGCAAGATGACGATTATCCCTGGGGGCCGACCGCCGAAGAACGAGAACATTTCTTCAAAGAGATCATTAACAATTGGGGCGGCCCTATCGGCATCGAAGCCCGTGCGCCGAGCCGTATGCACGACGAGCGCTTTCGGCAATGGTGGTCAACGTATTTGCGGATGGGCGCGAGTCCCGGCGCGGCGTTGGCGCTCACGAAGATGAACGCCGAAATTGACATTCGCCCCATTCTGCCGAGCATCCGCGTTCCGACGCTCGTCTTGCATCGCACCAGCGATACGACCTTGCGCGTGGAAGAAGGTCGCTACATGGCCGAACGTATTCCTGGCGCGAAATTTGTCGAATTGCCGGGCACAGATCATTTGCCGTTCATTGGCGATCAGGATGCGATCCTCGACGAAATCGAAGAGTTCCTCACCGGCATGCGTCACGCCCCCGAACACGACCGCGTGTTGGCGACAGTGCTTTGCACGCGCGTCGTCAATTGCCCGGACAGCAACGACCGCGATCCGCGTTGGCAAGAACTGTTTGACCGGCATTACGCTTACGTGCGCAAAGAAGTCGAACTGTTCCGCGGCCGCGAAAGCGAGTTCAATCACTGCGGCCTGATCGCCACGTTCGACGGCCCCGCACGCGCGATTCGTTGCGCCGCCGCCATCAACAGCGCCGCACGACGCTTGGGCATCCCGATTCAAACCGGCGTTCACACGGGCGAATGCGATTTGATCGGCGGCGATAAAGTGGGTGGCATCGCCGTAGACATCAGTTCCGAAATCGCGCGCCTCGCCGGAACGAATCAAGTGTTGGTGTCGGGCACGGTGAAAGATTTGGTCGCGGGTTCCGGTCTGCGGTTTTCCGACAACGGACTACATCAATTGGAAGGCACAGACCAAAACTGGCGGTTGTTCACGGTGGATTAGCCTTTTGTCCGCCACAAATATTCGGCGAACAATCCCGCCAAAACCAAATCCACCAACGCAGGCACAAACGCCGGGAATGCAATCGCGCCGCTGAAAAACGCGACTGCATAAATCGCAAAAAACAACGTTTTGGAAAACACGCCGAGCCGCACGAACTCGCGAAAGCGCGTCGGATTCACGACGACCAACGCATACGCCACGCCCCACGCCGTCACGCTCGACGCCAGTGAGCGCGCCAACCATTTCGCCGCCGGATCGCTAATTCCGAACCGCGCCAACACAAGCTCAGGACGAAATAATAACGTTGCGGCGGCGCTGAGATTGAAGAGTGCCGCGACGACGAAGAGTGTTTTGTCGTACCCGTTCTGCCGCATCAGCAAAAGACAAAAATTTCGCTGCCTTCGATTTTCAGTTCGTAGGTTTTCACCGGGAAATCAGGGATCGCGCCGCATTCGCCCGTTTTCAAATCGAAGTCGAAGAGATGCCAACTGCAAAAGACTTTGCCGTTCTTGCAGATACTTTCGGCCAGCGAGGCACCGCGATGCGGACAGGCATCGTCAATCGCATAAAACTGTCCGTTCACATTGAAGAGCGCAATCGTGCTGCCGTTGACGGGAATCGCTTTGGCTTGCCCCGGCGCAAGGTCGGTGAGGTTCGCCAACTTGAAAATTTGTTTTTCCATAAGAACATCAAGGGAGGGGCTTGAGTCGTGCCGATAGTAAGCGATCCCGCGCGGCTATTCAACCAGTCCCAGCTTGATCGTTTCGGGCGTTTCCGGCTCGCGCGTCTGAAGCGCCGTTTGCATCGCGGGCGCAACCTGCAACCACTTTGCCTTCCAAATGACCACCGTTGTCACCACCAACACCAAAGTTGCTGCGAGGCCGCCTTCGCAACCATACGCGCCGCCCGTCAACCACAACGGCGCTTCGCTGGTCGCCAGCAACACCGGATGCGGCACGAATTTCAAGCCGCTGACCGGCAGGCCGAAGAACGTCCCCATCATCCAGTTCCAGCCCAGATGCAGCGCCGTCGGAAACCACAAGCTGCGCGTTTTCAAATACGCGACTGAGAGCCAGATGCCGGCGAGGATCGTGTTTACAGTCGAAAACGTCGTGCTGCTCGGATTGCCCAAATGCACCACGCCGAAAAACACCGAGAGCAAGATGATGGGCACCAGGGCTGGAACGCCGCCGCGCAACAACGTCTGAAACGGATAGCCGCGAAAAAGTAATTCTTCAAACGCCGCCGCCAGCGCAAACAAAATCAACGCCAGCACAAAATCCTGCGCAATCATTCCGAGACCAATAAAATCAAGGCTGCGCGCGCCGTCTACCGTTTTCCAGAACAACGGATTCAGCATCATCCGCGTGCCGCCGCCGAGGGCTTGCAACGCCACGACCACCGTCATCATCAACGCCGCGATGCCAAAGCCCAACCACGTTTCGCGCCACCAACCGCGAAAGAAGCCAAAGCCTAACGACGCGAGCCGCAGCTTCTCCAAATACTTCAGACAAGCCCACGCCGCGATGAGCAACCACGCCACTTGTACGACGTAGTTGAGGATGGTTGGCAGATTCAATCCAATGCCAGCGGCCTCGGCTCCGCTGCGTGCCAACAACGGCGCAAACAAAATGACCGCCACAGGGGACAGTAATACATAGAGCAACGCGCGCCAACCGCTGCGCAGATGATTGGTTTCAGGGTCAAGAAAGAGTTTGTTCACGCCAAGAGAAGAGCAAATCAACCAGCAAAAGGCAACTCACCTCCGCGCCCGGAATTTTTTTTTCGCCCCGATGACTTATGTCACAGCCACGCGCGTTTCCCACCGCTACACTCCCGTGCAGCAACAACCCGGAAAGGAGTTTTGGCAATGAATATTAACGTTACCACCACCGTCCGCGATTTGGCCGTGACTGTGCCGGGCGCGACGCGCGTGTTCGAGAAGCTGGGCATTGATTACTGCTGCGGCGGGCATCGCACGCTGGCTGACGCCTGCCTCAAAGCCAAAGTGCCGATTGAGCAAGTCACCGCGTCGCTCACTCAAGCCGATGCCACGACGACGGAAGGACACGACTGGCAAGCGGCTACGATGACCGCGCTGATTCAGCACATCGTCGAGAAACATCACACCTTCACGAAAGAAGAACTGCCGCGCATTGAACGGCTGCTGAAGAAAGTCTGTACGGTTCACGGCGCGCGGCATCCTGAGCTGCTGCAACTGCAAACGGTCTTTCTTGATTTGAAGACGGAGCTAGACCCGCATTTGCTCAAGGAAGAAGAAGTGCTGTTTCCCTATCTGACGAATTTGGAAACGGCTGTGGCGCAGCACGCGCCCGCGCCGCGCGCCTTCTTTGGCGCAGTGCAAAATCCGGTGCGCATGATGATGCTCGAACATGACGCGGCAGGCGATTTGCTGAAGGAAATGCGCGCCATCACCAATAATTATGCGGTTCCGGCGGAAGCCTGTATGAGCTATCAAACGCTCTATCAGGCGTTGGCGGAATTGGAAGCGGATTTACACCAACACATTCATTTGGAAAACAACCTGCTCTTTCCCAAAGCATTGACGGCGGAAAGAGCGGCAACAACTTCTCCGTGAGTTTTTCCCCAGTCGGCAATTTTTCTGGGGAAAAAATCCGAACTTGCCACACGCCGCGCTCGAATTTTTACGGCACAAACATTGCTGAGGCGAAAGACAAAGGGATTTTCCCCAAGCCTAGTTATAGCTGATTTGGGTTCATAGAAAGGGCTTTATGAAAACTGCATTCTTAACTACAACTCCCCCGCGAGTCACACGACTCAGCAAGATGATCCTACTGGCTATCACGCTTACGGCAGGCGCAATTCTCATTGGCTGCGGTTCCAGTGAGATGGCCGAAGGCAAGGCGTTTTTTCAAGGCAAAGGCTGCACCGAATGCCATTCCGTCAGCACGTTCGGGCTGGAATCTCAAAACAAATCCGGCCCTGATCTGGCGGACGCTTACACCGATGTGCAAAAGCGGTTCGGCACGTCACTCGAAAACTTCCTGAAGAATCCCACGGGAACTATGCAAATGGTTCTCAAGGACAAAATCAAACTGACTGACGACGAAAAGCGCAAAGTCATTGAGCTATTGAAATACGCTCACGAAAACAAACCCAATAAGTAATCCGCAGTATGCAAAGGGGCGTCATTCGTTGTCAGTCGTAGGTTCATCAATCAGTTCCTAGAAAGGGGGACAACATGAAACGTTTGTTTTCAAACCTAGACAAAGCAAAAATCAAATGGTTTGGCGCGGGTGCATTGATCGTAGCCATCGCTACGTTTGGCCTCGTGAGTTGTGGACAAGGCCCGATGCAAACCGCGATGCCAGCGGGCGCAGATGCCGCCGCCGCCGTCGCTTCGTACGTCGCGCCCGGCAACACCGATGAATATTATTTGTTCTATTCCGGTGGGCATTCCGGCAACGTGTATGTCGCGGGCGTCCCGTCCATGCGGCACATCTCGACGATTCCGGTGTTCGCGCAATATCCGGCGACGGGCTACGGCTTCGATGACGAATCGAAGAAGATGCTGGGCGGCTTCAATTGGGGCGACGTGCATCACCCCTCGATCAGCGAAACCAAAGGCGATTACGATGGGCGTTGGCTCTTCGTCAATGACAACTCCAACAACCGTGTCGCGCGCATTGATCTGCGCGATTTCAAAACCAAACAAATTCTCGGCCCGATTCCGAACATCTCCGGCTTGCACGGCGGCGCGTTTGTGACGCCGAACACCGAATACGTGTTAGCGGCTTCGCGTTTCTCTGTGCCGTTGCCGAAAGGCTCGGTCGCGCCGATTGAAGAATACGCCACGAAATACAACGGCATCGTGTCGGGCATTGCAATTGACGCGAAGTCCGGCGAGATGAGCGTCGGCTGGCAAATTCTGATGCCGCCGTTCAACTTCGATTTGGGCGATGCGGGCAAAGGCCCAAGCGAAGGCTGGGCGTTCTGGACTTGCTACAACTCGGAACGCGCGACCGGCAAACTCGAAGTCACTTCGACGCAGAAAGACCGCGACTACATTGCGGCGGTGAACTGGAAAGAAGTCGAGAAGGCCGTCAAAGAAGGCAAAACCAAAGACATCGGCGGCATCAAGGTGATTGATCCGAAAGCGACGCCGGGTCTTGTCTATCTGGTTCCGTGCAGCAAGTCGCCGCACGGCGTAGACGTCAGCCCCGATGGCAAATGGTTCATCGGCAGCGGCAAGCTGCAATCCATCACGACGGCGTTCAGCGTGGACAAGATGCTGAAGGCGATTGCGGCGAAAGATTTCTCCGGCGAAGAAGACGGCATCCCCGTGCTGAAATATGAAAGCGTCAAAGAAGCCGAAGTCAACGTCGGCCTCGGCCCGTTACACACGCAATTCGACAATCAAGGCTTTGCCTACACAAGCTTGTTTGTCGAAAGCGCCGTCGCCAAATGGAAATTGGGATCGTGGGAAGTTGCGGACAAAGTGCCGATTGCGTACAACATCGGTCACCTGGTTTCTGCCGAAGGCGACACGGTCAATCCTGATGGCAAATACCTTGTCGCGCTCAACAAGCTGTCGCACGGGCGGCACTTGAGCGTAGGGCCGTCGCAGCCTGAAAGCTCGCAACTCATCAACATCGGCGGCGACAAGATGAAGGTGATTTATGATGCCTTCACTGAACCCGAACCGCATTATTCGCAGATGATCAAGGCCGACAAGCTCAAGCCGATTGAAGTGTATCCCAAAGAGGAAAACAAAAATCCGAATGCCATTTGGGACATCAAAGACGCGAAGGTCGAACGCAGCGGCAACAATGTGACGGTGAAGATGGTGGCCGTGCGCAGCAGCTTTGAGCCGCTCAAGCTCGAAGTGAATCAGGGCGACAAAGTCACGATTCACGTCACGAACATTGAGCAGACGACCGACGAACTGCACGGCCTTGGCATCAACGAATACAACATCAACATCGTCATTGATCCGGGCGAGACGAAGACCGTCACGTTCGTCGCCGACAAGCCAGGCGTGTTCCCGTATTACTGCACGAACTTCTGCTCGGCGTTGCATCAGGAAATGCAATCGTACTTGCTGGTCAAACCGACGGGTGGCGCGATGGCGAAGAAATAAAGAATGGTGGTCGGTGGCTGGTGGCTGGTAGTCGGTTGAATTCGTCTCCAGAGGTTAGCGTTTCGGTAAAGCTCTAACTTCAAAGACAGACAACCGGCCACCGACCACCAGCCACCGACCACCGAGGTAATTTATGTCAACCGCACAAGAATCCCTTAACCTACCAAAGACCGCGCCGAAATCGTGGCTCAGCCAGTTGTTGCTGAAAGAATATGAATTCTTCGAGCATTCGCTGACGCTCAAAAGCCGCGTCGTCATTTTGTTGGCGACGTTGGTCTTGATTCCGGCCTTTATCTTTCCGTTGTGGCGGATGAGTTTTTATTCCAATCAATACACCGATGGATTGCGGCTCACGATTTACGCACATCAATTGGAAGGCGCGAAAACCAGCGCGCGCGATGACCTGCGCGAAATCAATGCGCTGAATCATTACATCGGCATGCGTCCGTTACTCGAAAGCGAGTTTAGCGAATTCGTCTGGCTGCCGTTTGCGATTGGCGCGCTGATGATTTTGGCGTTGCGCGCGCTGGTGATGGGCAAGATGTCGAAGCTCGTGGATGTGTTCGTCTTATTCGCGTGGTTTGGCGTGTATTCGTTTTGGAGCTTCTATCATCGAATGTACACGTACGGCCACAACCTTGACCCGCAAGCCGCCATCAAGGTCGAACCGTTTACGCCGCCGTTGTTCGGGACAGAAATCGTGGGCAACTTCACTGTGTACAGTTACCCGGATGTGGCTTCGTTTTCCTTGATTGCGTTTGGGCTGTTGTTGGCGCTGGCAATTTGGTTGTCGCGGAAGAACAGTGAGGCATGACATGTTTTTTCACCGCAGAGGCGCAGAGTTCGCTGAGCTTGCGCAGAGAAAAAGAGACAATGCGACAGAGAGAAAAGAGAAAAGAGATGTCTCACTAATTCTCTTGTTCTCTGGCATACAGAACTCTGCGTTGCCTCTGCGTTCTCTGCGCCTCTGCGGTGAAATTGCTTTGATACTCGTTCTCCTCACCTTTGCCTCTCTCCTTGCATACGCCGAAACACACACGGTCGCGCCCACACAATCTATTCAAACCGCAATCAACGCCGCGCAATCCGGCGACACGATTCAAGTGCAAGCCGGAACCTACAACGAAAATCTCACGCTCAATAAATCACTCACACTCATCGGTCAAAACAAACCTGTCATACGCGGACTTGGCAAAGACAGCACGATCATCGTCACCGCCGACCACTGCACGATTCAAGGTTTCATCATCGAACGTTGCGGCAGCGATTTGCAGCAGGAAGATTCCGGACTGCTCTTAAAATCCAATCGCAATCGCATTGCAGACAACGAACTGCGCGACATTCTCTACGGCATTTACCTGCTGAAATCCGAAGGCAACACGATTCAGCGCAACACGATTCGCGGTCGCCCGGAACTCGAAATGGGAGATCGCGGGGCGGGGCTGCATCTCTGGAACTCCCCCAACAATACCCTTGCGGACAATACGATCACGGAAGCCCGCGATGGCATGTATATCCAGAGCAGCCCCGGCAATCTCATCACACGCAATCGCGTCACGAAGCTGCGCTACGGCTTGCATTTCATGAACTCGGACGACAACAGTTTTTCAGACAACATTTTCTCCGACAACATCGCGGGTGCGGCGATTATGTACTCCAAACGCATCGCACTGCGCCGCAACGCCTTCATCAACAATCGCGGCTTCAGTTCGTTCGGCATCTTGTTTCAGGATTGCGATGAATGCGTGACCGAAAACAATTTCATCATCAACAATGCGTGCGGCGTGTTTTTGGAAGCCTTGCGCAAGAGCCAATTCCGCAACAACGTCATCGCCGAGAACGACGTGGCGATGCAGATTTACAGCAGCGCCGCCGGTTGCGAGTTCTCCGGCAACAACTTCGTCGAGAATTTGAGTCCGCTGCAATTGGTCGGCAGAGAAACCGACACGCGTTGGCAACAGAATTTCTGGAGCGATTACGACGGCTATGATTTGGACAGCGATGGCACAGGCGATGTCGCGCACAAAGTGCAAAACGTGTTCGAGTATTTGGAAGGCAATTTCCCGCGCCTGCGCTTGTACTTCAACAGTCCCGCCGCGCAAGCTCTCGCAACCGCTGAGCGCACGTTCCCGATCATCAAAGGCTCATCATTAGCCGATGCTGCGCCGCGCACGAAAGCCGCTTCGTTTGATTATCCATTTGAAGAAGTAACTACAAGACGAAGTTCGCAATTCGCGCTCGCAGCCCTGTCAATATTGATGTTCGGCCTCGCTGCCGCGACCATTTGGAAGGGGCAACGGCAATGATTCAAGTCAATCACCTAACCAAAACTTTTGGCGAGTTCACCGCCGTCAACGATGTGTCGTTCGAGATCAAGGCAGGCGAAACGTTCGCGCTGCTGGGCCCCAATGGCAGCGGCAAAACGACCGCGCTGAAATGTTTGGTGGGATTGATGCCGCCGACTGCGGGCGAGATTAAGGTGAACGGCTTGGACGTTTGGAAAGACGCGCGCCGCGCAAAAAGTTTGATGAGTTATTTGCCGCAATACGTGAACTTTCACGACAACTTGACGGCGCGCGAAGTGATGCAGTTTTATTGTCGCTTGCGCAAGCTGCCCGAGACGCGGATTGAAACGGTGATGAGCGGTTCACATTTTCACTTCAACGGCTTCACGGACAAACCCGTGCAGCAATTTTCCGGCGGCATGTTGCAGCGCCTCGGACTTGCCGTGGCGTGTTTGCCCGATGCGCCGATTCTGTTACTGGACGAACCGACGGCAAGCCTCGATCCCGAACGCGCGATTCAGTTCCGCGCGTTTTTGCAAACGCAGAAACAGTCGGGCAAAACGATTGTGTTCACCTCGCACGTTTTGGCGGACGTGGAGCAATTGGCGGATCGCGTGGCGATTTTAGTGCAAGGCAAATTGGTCGCGCTCGAATCCATCACAGCCTTGCGCGAAGGCTTGATGCTGAGCAGTCAGATGCGCGTGGTGTTGCCGGAAGCAGATGACAAATTGAGGAAAGCTGCGCTGATCGCGGGCGCGCGTGAAGCAGTGTGGCAGGACAATTCGTTGTTGATTACTTCTGCGCCCGAAAGGCGCATGGAAATTTTGGCAGCGATCAAGGCGTCGGGCGGCAACGTCGTTCGCTTTGCCACAGAAGAACCGTCGCTCGAAGACATTTATTTGAACTACATCAGGAGCAAATGAACAATTCTTCATCCTTCATTCTGAATTCTTCATTGTTTTACAGGAGGGAAGCCTGCTTCACTTTATTCCTCGTCAGACAATGAAGAACGAAGAATGAAGAATGATGGCTAATGTATGGGCCGATTCAAATTAATTTTCGTCCTGTTTTTACTTGCGTTCGCGGCTTGTCGTGAAGCGGAGATCAAGCCGGTAGACATTGCCGCCGAAGATGTTTGCGCGCATTGCAAGATGGCGATTTCGGAAAAGCAGTTTGCGTCTGAACTCATCACGACCGACGGCGATGCGTTGAAGTTTGACGACATCGGTTGTATGCAGGATTACCTGAAAGAAAAGCCGGACACCAAAATCGCCGCGCAGTTTTTTATTGAGTACGACACCAGACGATGGCTCAAAGGCAATGCGGCAACGTTTGTGAAATCGAAAGAAATCACTTCACCAATGGGCGGCGGCATTATCGCGTTTGAGAACGATACGAAAGCCAAAACCGCGGCGGCAGAATTCAGCGGTCAGGTACTAAGCTTCACGGAGTTGATGAAAAAATGAATCGCTTTGCCGGGATCAAAATAATCGTTCTGATGAGCGCGTGTGCGTTTGCCATTGTACTATTTTCACAACGCGCCAAACCTGTTGCCGCACAACAAGAGCAAATGTATGAAAGCCCTGCGATTGGTTACGACAATGCGGGCAGGAACGATCCGGTCGCGCGTTTGCAACAACGATTGGAGCGCGGCGAAGTGAAGCTGGAATATTCCGAAACTGATGGCTATTTGCGTTCGGTGCTCAAGCTGCTGAACGTGCCTGTGTCGTCACAAGGTTTGGTGTTTTCCAAAACGAGTTTCCAACTGTTTCGCATCTCGCCGAAAAATCCGCGCGCCATTTATTTCAATGACGATGTGTATGTCGGCTTTGTGCGCGGCGGCGATTTCGTCGAGCTTTCGACGGCAGACCCGACGCTCGGCGGCGTCTTTTACATGCTCGAACAAACCAAGACGGGCAAACCACGCTTCGTGCGCAACAACGAATGTTTGCAATGCCACGCTTCGGGCACGACGCGCAATGTGCCGGGGCACATCGTGCGTTCGGTGTTTCCCGACGAACGCGGCTACCCGATTGCGCAACTCGGCTCGCGCGTGATCGGACATACAAATCCGCTGAAAGAACGCTGGGGCGGCTGGTATGTCACAGGTACGCATGGCAAAGAACAACATCTCGGCAATCAATTGTTCAGCGAGCGCGATCAGTTGGAGAAGCTGGATTTGACGTTGGGATCGAACCTTACGTCCCTTGAAAAGAAAGTGAATCTTGTCGGCTATCCCACCACGCACAGCGACATCGTGGCGTTGATGGTGCTCGAACATCAGACGCAAATGCACAATCTGCTGACGCGGCTGAGTTACGAAACCAAACTCGCGCTGCATCACAACGCGGCGATGAACGAAGCGTTGCAACGTCCGAAAGACGAACTCTCCGACAGCACCAAACGCCGCATCAACAATGCCGTAGACGAAGTATTGAAATACTTGCTCTTTGTTGACGAAGTAGAATTGACTGCACCGATTGCAGGCACATCGAAGTTCACTGCGGAGTTTGCTGCGCAAGGCCTCAAAGACAAGCAAGGCCGTTCGCTGCGTGACTTCGATTTGCAGACGCGCATGTTTCGCTATCCGTGCAGCTATTTGATTTATTCAGAAGCCTTCGATGCGCTGCCGCCCATCGCTTTGGATTTGCTCTATCGCAAGCTGTGGCTTGTGTTGACAGGACAAACGCAGGACAAAGCATTTGCAAATCTTTCGTCCGCAGATCGCAAAGCGGTGTTAGAGATTTTGCGCGCGACGAAAAAGAATTTGCCGGGATATTTTCAGCAGGATAAATGACTATGGACACCAACGCTGTCATCACCATTGCCAAACAAGAGTTGACCATCAACATCCGCAACAAATGGACGCTGATTTTCGCGGGCGTCTTCAGCGTACTGGTGCTGGCGATTTCGTATTTCGGGATGCTGACGGCGGGCGCGATTGGCTTTCAAGGCTTCACGCGCACGTCGGCGAGCTTGCTGAATTTGGTGCTGTACATCGTGCCGCTCGTCGCATTGGTGATGGGCACGCTGAGCTTCACGAGTGAAAAGAGCGCGAGCGAATTGTTGTTTGCGCAGCCTGTGACGCGCGGCGAAATCTGGCTCGGCAAATTGCTCGGCTTGTTCGCTTCAATGTTGACGGCGACGTTGATTGGTTTTGGGTTGGGCGGCTTTGTGATGGCGACGAAAGCGGGGACGGCGGGAGCGTTGCGCTATCCGTTGTTTGTGGGCTTGGCGTTGTTGTTGGCGCTCGCGTTTTTGAGCTTGTCAGCCTTGATCGCGGCGCTGTGCCAACGTAAAAACCGTGCGTTCGGCGTGGTGATGTTTCTGTGGTTTTTCTTTGTGCTGTTTTATGACCTGATGGTGATTGGCGGCACGTTTTTCTTCAAGGAACGCACCGCCAATCATTTCCTCTTCGCGTCGTTGTTTGGCAATCCCGTAGATATGACGCGCGTCGCTTCGTTGATGGTGCTGAACGGCAAAGAGATTTTCGGCGTTGCGGGCGCGGCGTTGACGAAGTTTTTCGGCGGCGAAGTGGCCAGCATTTTGCTGCTCGTGGTTGGAATGCTGGTGTGGATTGTCGCGCCGTTTTTATGGTCACAACAACTGCTCAAACGACAGGACATTTGACCCTGCAATCCTGTCCCCGCCTGCTCGCCGCGAAATGCTTTTGCCTTGTGGGCAAAGGCATTTCGCGGCGATAGAACTGGAGCGAGATTTTTGACCGGTACGCTCTTGCCAAAATAGGTGTAATGTGAAATGTTTCTTGCTGCAGTCGGCACAGAACAGAGTTGAGAGAACGACTGGGGGAGTATTCTCTTTGGCTTTGTTCTGGTGCCGCTGTGGTGAACCCGCCAAGGGTACTTATCCGGCAACAACGCGATCTCATAGCCACATCCACCTTGCCACTTTCACCGTTCCATCCTGCGCCTGAGTGCAGGCGTAATCGGTGTTTCCGCGTCATACGAAAAACGCTGCTGCGCTTACGACCGGAGACCGCTTGAGGTATCATTGCTGGCCGGAAAACTTATGACAGTTTTTCGTACGACTTTGAGACTCAATGAAAGGCTGATTTTTCAATGTACGTGACGCATCTGGAATGCTCGAAGACGGGCAAAACTTACGAACCCAACAAACTCTACAACCTCTCCGAAGCGGGCAAGCCATTGCTCGTGCGCTACGATTTGGCGAAGGCGGCCGAGACAATGACGAAAGAAAGCCTGCAACATCGCGTGTCGTCGCTCTGGCGTTACCGCGAAGTGTTGCCCGTAATTCACGACGAAAACATCGTGAGTTTGGGCGAAGGCTGGACGCCGCTGCTGCACGCGAAACGCTTGGGCGCACAAGTCGCATTGCCCCATCTGTTCATCAAAGACGAATCGCCGAATCCGACCGGCTCCTTCAAAGCGCGCGGGCAGACGACGGCGATTTCGATGGCGAAAGAATTGGGCGTCACAAAATTAGCGATCCCCACCGCAGGCAATGCCGGCGGCGCAATGGCGG
>CAZWAK010000087.1:0-29432 GCA_964631865.1 uncultured Heliobacteriaceae bacterium
CGGCAAAGCTGTCTACCGAACCGCGAATGCCTTTCTTGACCGCGCCAATATGGCTTCCGGTTTGAATGAAGCCGGTCGCGCGCGCATCGAACACATTGCCTTTCAGCGCGTCACGAAACTCGTCATTGAAGACGGCCCAGCCGCGCCCCCATTGCTTGCCTTTCGTCGTCAACTCAATCGGCGATGTGCCGCCCGCCCACGGCTCGCCGTAAATCAACAGATGCGGATCGAGCGCGCGCAGTTCATCCACAATCAGCAACATTGTCTCCTGATCTATCAAACCGAGCAGGTCAAAACGAAAGCCATCCACTTTGTACTGCGTCACCCAATATTTGCAGCAATCCACGATGTAACGCCGCGCCATCGGGGCTTCGCTGCGAAATTCATTGCCTGTGCCGGAGCCGTCCCAATAACTGCCGTCGGGCTTCAAGCGATAGTAATAACCGGGAACCAGGCCTTCAAAACTGTAGACGAGATTTTTGTTGATGAGTTCGAAGGTGTGATTGAAGACAACATCGAGCGTCACGCGAATGCCCCGGTTGTGCAGCGCATCAATCATCCGTTTGCACTCGCTCACGCGGCGCGCGTCGTAGCGTTCGGTCGCGTACCAACCCGCTGGCGAAAAGTGATGCACGACATCGTAGCCCCAGCCATACAAATCTTCCGCCGCGTTCGTGTGAAACTCGCTGATCGGCATGATTTGCACAACGTTGACGCCGAGGTCGGTCAAATGATCCAAGCCCGTCGTGATGTCAATGCGCCCCGTCAAATGCGTGCCTGCTTCGGTCAAGCCGAGATACTTGCCGCGCCGTTGGATGCCCGAATCAGGATCGAGCGTGAAGTCGCGCAGGTGCATTTCGTAGATTACGGCATCGTTCATCGAAAAGGCGGGGCGATCTGCAATCGGCGTCGTGTCGTGAACGACGATGCTGCGCCCATTGTGCGCGGTGATGGCGCAGGCGTAAGGATCAAGCAATTCGCGCGCAGGAGCAAAGCGCCGATCCTCGCCCTCGGCAGTGTAGGTGTAATACGTGCCCGCGATGTCGCCCGGCACTTTCGCTTCCCAACTGCCGTCTTCGTTTTTCTTGAGCTTGATGTGACCCGCTTCATCGCCCGTCGGCGCGGGGTAGAGATGCAATGTGATTTGGCTCGCGGTCGGGGCCCAGACGCGGAACGTCGTGTGTTCGGGCGTGTAGATTGCGCCGAGCGGTTGCGTGCAAATGATGCCGTCCGCCGGATGCGAAGCAACCGGCGCAGTGTAGTTGATTTTGCGCGTTAAGCGGGTGATGTAATCTTCGGTCATTAAGCAGTTCGAGTTGAAAGCTGGTCTGCGGGTTTTTACACCAAACGGTGTTATAGCGATTACTATAATAGTGTTTGGTGTATCGCGTGAGAGAAGCTGCTGACCTATTCGCTGGCTTCCGCTTCATTCGCAACTTCTGCTTTCGGCTTGCGACCATACACTTCGGTCAATTCCGCCAATCGTTCGCCAATCGCTTCGGTCAACGCCTCCGCACGATAGCGCCAGCCCCAGTTGCCGCTTTCGCGCGCGGGGACGTTCATGCGGCCTTCTGCGCCGATGCCGAGCAAATCCTGCATCGGCACAATCGCGATGCGGGCGACGGAACTCAAGGCCAGGCGAATCATGTCCCAATGAATTTCCTGGCCGTCCGTGCCGAGGTACTTCAGTACATACGCGCGCTCTTTGTTGACTTCGTCGAGCGAGCGCGTGCTGTCGCCTTCGTTGGTCGAAGTGAACCAGCCGACCGTCGTGTCGTTGTCGTGCGTGCCGGTGTACACAACGCAATTTTGCGGGAAGTTGAACGGCTTGAAGTCGTCGGCTTGTTCGTCGGTTCCAAACGCGAATTGCAAAATCCGCATGCCGGGGAATGCAAACTGATCGCGCAGCGCGTGAACGGCTTTGGTGATGAAGCCGAGGTCTTCGGCGATGATGGGCAACTCTTTGCCCAACGCTTTTTGCAAGGCCGTAAACAACGCTGCGCCGGGGCCGTCTTCCCATGCGCCATTGATCGCGGTCGTCTCATCAGCAGGCACCGCCCAATATTTCTCGAAGCCGCGAAAATGATCAAGGCGCAGGATGTCCACTTGCGCGAGCGTCGCGCGCACGCGATCAATCCACCATTCATAATCGGTCTCGGCAATCACGTCCCAGCGATACAACGGATTGCCCCAGAGTTGGCCGGTCTCGCTGAAGTAATCGGGCGGCACACCAGCCACGCGGCGCGGCGTACCATCAGCGTTCAAATCGAACAACTGCGGATTCGCCCACACGTCGGCGCTGTCGTGCGCAACGAAGATCGGGACGTCGCCGATGATCTTGATGCCTTTGCTGTTGGCGTAATGCGCAAGCGCGACCCATTGCTTGAAAAACACATATTGATAGAACTTGTGCGCGTTGATTTCGTCCGCGTGATTTTCGTTCCAGAAATGCAGCGCGTTGTCTTCGTGCGCGCGCAAATGCTCGTCCCACTTCGTCCACTCCTGCCCGCCGTGCGCGTCTTTGCACGAACGAAAGATCGCGTAATCGTGCAGCCACGAACTCTGATGCGCGCAGAAATTTTCAAATTCAGTCTGTATTTCGGCGGCTGCGTCGGCCTTGAAATTCTCGTAGGCTTTTTTGAGGAGCGCGTTCTTGAATTCAATGACCGGCCCGTAATCCACGCGATCTTCAGGAAACGCGGGCGCGCTGTCCAAATCGGCTTGCGACAACAACCCATCGGTGACAAGAGCGTCCAAACTCACCAGCAACGGATTGCCCGCGAAGGCCGAAAAACATTGGTACGGCGAATCGCCATAGCCCGTTGGGCCGAGCGGCAAGACTTGCCACAGCGATTGATGCGTCGCGGCCAAAAAATCTACGAAGTTGTATGCGGCTTGTCCCAAATCGCCGATGCCGAAGCGACCGGGCAACGACGTGGGATGAAGCAGAACGCCGCTGGAGCGTGGTAAGTTCATGGGTGTCTCCTACGAAATAATTTCTCAGCAAGGTGGAGCAATGTACCACACCGTTGGGCGGAGATGAAGAAAGACGGAAACGCGGCTGGTGACGGCGCGGGACGACCAAAAATTCCGTTGACGCCCGCTGGCGATCAAGGTACTTTGAGGCCATATGGCTCGCCCCTTCCACCAACACCTCTATGTCTGATCGCTATTCCCAATCCCGCGCGCTCACGCAACAAAGCACTCAATCTATTGCCGGAACCACCTGTCTGTTACAGCGTCAAGCTGATCCGCCGCTCGTGTTCGTGCGTGCGCAGGGCAATCGTTTGTGGGACGTGGACGGCAATGAATACATTGACCACCACGCCGCGTTTGCCGCGCAGATTCTGGGCCACAACCACCCGGAAGTGAATCGTGCTGTCCGAGCGGCGATGGAGCGCGGATGCTCCGTGATGGGCAGTGGCGTGAGCGCCGAAGAAATCCAGTTGGCCGAATTGTTGCGCGCGGCGGTGCCGTCGTTGGAACGCCTGCTGTTCACCAGCACGGGCAACGAAGCCCTGCTGCAAGCGATTCGTTTGAGCCGCGCCTGGACGTGTCGCGAAGACATTTTGGTGATGCTCGGCGGATACAACGGCTGGCACAACGACGCCTCGCACGCGCTCATGCCGGCGGTGGAATTGGTCGGGCCGCGTCAGGTCGGCGCATATCAATTTGCCAGCGCGCCCGCTGACATTCCGGCAGATGTGCGACGCCACGTTCACATCGTCAACTTCAACGATCTGGCTTCGGTCGAACATGTCTTGCAGCAACATCCGATTGCCTGCGTCATCACCGAACCCGTGCTGCAAAACATCGGCGTGATTCCGCCGCAACCGGACTATTTGACGGGCTTGCGCGCGTTGTGTGAGCGGTACGGCGCGCTGTTGGTGTTCGATGAAGTGCGCTCCGGCTTTCGCACCTCGTGGGGCGGCTATCAATCGCTCGCAGGCGTGCAGCCGGACTTGTCCGTGTTCGGCAAATCCATCGCCAACGGCTATCCGCTCGGTGTGATCGGCGGGCGTGCCAGCGTGATGGCCTTGCTCGATTCGCCCGACCCGTCGTGGGGCGTGGCGTTGAATGGAACCTTCAATCCGCATCCGCTGACGATTGCCGCCGCATTGGCTACGCTGACGATTTTGCAGCGCGAACAGGACGCCGTGTACGAACGGCTCGAAGTATTGGGCGCGCGGTTGCAAAAGGGTTTGGAATTGGTGTTTGCCGAATTGGATGTGACCGCGACGGTGAGTCGTTTGGGCGCGGCGTTCTGCGTATACTTTTGCGATCACGTGCCGGTGGATTGGCACGACCTGATGACGAGCCACGATTTTGCGCTGGATCGCTGCTATCGGCGCGCGTTGCTGGAACACGGCCTCTATTTGTTCCCGCTGCCGTGCAAACAAGGCGCGCTCAGCATTGCGCATACCCGCGCGGACATTGACCAACTGATCGAAGCCACGCGCGACATTCTCACGACCGAGCGCAACGTGACAGCCCAACATTTCAGCGCCATTTGAACTCAACTCATCAGCGCGCCAACTCCACGCCCAGAATCTCGGCCAAGCGCGGCGCAATCGTCAGCATCGAAGCGCGCGGTTTGCGCGCAGGCTTGATGCCTTTGCCCCACAAGATGAACGACGACGCATAATCTTTGCGCCCCGGCCACAAACCATGCACGCCGCGTTCGCTGGGTTCGGAAAAGATTTCGCCCGTTTTGGCTGTGCCGAATAAAAAATGCTCGGCGGATTCAAACGCCGCTGCGACATTCGTAAATTCCGGCGCGAAACGTTGCAGTTCGTCTTTCGGAATTTCGCGTCCGATGCCGTGCTCATTGGTCGCAGACGCTTTGCGCAACCATTCGACCACGCGCGCGTCGTTCGCCGTCAGAAAGCCGGGTCGCATTGCCACGCTGCCCGGCACGTTTTCCTGCTTGAGCAGTTGATTCACGTCCACGACTTTGTCCGCGCGCTCGAAGCCGTGATCGGAGACCAGCGCGACGACCATATCTTTCGGCGCGGCGGCGAGCATCTGGCCGATCAATTCGTCGCTGTATTCGATCAGCGCATTCGCCTCGCGCGAGAACGGGCCGTTGTGATGCGCTTCGGCATCGTGATCTACCAAGTGCAGCAGGATCAACGCAGGCTTTTCATATTTGAGCAAATACACCGTCGCCAGCGTGCGCGTGCGATCATCCATCCACTCCTGCGCAAACGACGGAAACACGCGCGCGATCTTCTCGACCAGGCCCGGCGTGGCTTTGGCTTCGATGGAGCGCAAATCCATGCCGCCGCCATTGCGCCGCTGAAAGTATTCGGGCAGGTTGAAATCAATCGCCGCATTGACCGTCACCGGCCACGTGATCGCCGCGCTCTTCAAGCCCGCTTTTTGCGTCGCGTGCCAGAGCGTTTGGGTTTTCAGCAAATTCGCGTCCCAATAATAATCGCCGCCTTCCGCCGCCGGTCGGCGATTGCCGAGAATGCCGTGCGCGGTGGGCGCGAGGCCGGTAATCAATGTCGTGTGCGACGGCCACGTGACCGTCGGGAACACGCCTTCGATGCCCTCGGTCACTTCACCTTCGCGCATGAGTCGGCGCAGATTCGGAATCTTCAAGCCGAGCTTGTCGGCATCGCGCAGGTAACGATAATCCAAACCATCTACCGAGATGACCAACAACGAACGCCCTGTATTCATGCGGCGTTGCTGCGCGCTGGTTGCGACAAACAACAGCGCCAGCAGCGCCACGAGCAAAAGAAAACGCGGTGGCATTTTGTTCATGACGACAGTTTGTGAATTTGCGCGAAGGAAGTAAAGAGGCTATCGCGCTTTGGCGCAATCGCGCGGATTCAGCTTGAGCAATTTCAGCATTGCGCCGAAATCATAAAACTCTGCGTGGCGGCCCCCCGTGCTTTCGGGATCGCTTTGTGCGGTGAACAAGCCGTGCGGAAAACTCGGCAGCTTCGTCTGCGTCAACGCGATGCCATCGGTGTGAACGGCGGTGCCGCGCACCGTGCCGAGATGTTTGTAGGTGGTGCGGTCGAAGAATTCAAATTCGGTGCGGTCTTTTTGATCGGACGCGATGATGTAGCCGCCGTTGCCGCACGCGGCAATCACGATGCCTTCGACCTGCGCTTCAAATGCGCCCTGGCCGAAGCGGCGCAGAAACTTGCCTGCAAGATCGTAGACTTTGATGTCGCGTTCGTTTTCATCCGCGACGAGGACTTGTTGGCGCGCGGCGTCCACCGCCACGGTTTCCTGTCCGACACTGACTTCGCGCCCGAATTGCAATTCACGCTCAGCGGACAAACGGCCTTCCGTTTCAACGATGCGATAGCGCACAACTTTGGCCTCGTCCGTCGCGCGCTTTTGCACGATGTAAGCGAACACAGTTTGTTCGCGCGGCGCTTGATACAACGCAATGCCCATCGGTTGCACGAGGTCAGTGCCAAATGTGCCGAGCAATTCAAATTGCGGAAGCGAATAGATCGAAACGCGGTTGTCGTCGCGGTCAGTGATGAACACCAAATCTTTGCGGACAGTTCCAATCTGCGTGTTCTGCAAAATCGCAATGCCGTTCGGGCGTTTGAATTGGCCGAAGCGGCGCACAAACGTTGCGTTCGCATCGGCCTTGAAGACCATCACTTGCCCGCCGCTTTTTTCCGTGAGCAAAACGAGGCTGTCAGCTTTGTTCGGCGCAATCCAGATGGCGAGCGAATCCACGTTGGTGCCCGGCATCGTTGTGACAACGGGTTTGATTTGCGCAAGAGAAGAAAACGAGAATACGAAACACACGAAAACAACGAAACACACGAAAAGCGTTGGCGCGGGTCTAAAAGCGAACCTTTCATACTTCAGACATTTCGTGTGTTTCGTTATTTTCGTGTGTTTCGTCATCTCTCTTCTCACTTAAAAATGATACCGCAACGAAAATTGCAACGACCGCGCCGTGCCGGTGCCGATGTCTGCCGAAAGCGGCACCGTGCTCGTGCCGAACAACGGATTCGGCGTCAGCACCGGAACATTATTCGTGTACGTCACCGTGCCGAGCAAGCCGTCCGGCTGGCCGTATTGCGGGCGATTGAAAAGATTGAAAACATCCAGGCGGAAATCCAACCGATGCCGTTCGGTGAGCGCAAATTGTTTGGCCAACGCCGCGTCGAATTGAATCAGCTTCGGCCCACGCGCGGCATTGCGCGGCGCATTGCCGTAGACGCCGGAAGCCGGAAGCCCAAACGCTGCCGCATTGATGAAGCCGCGATTGCCGTCTTGCTTGCCGATGACCGAAACGCCCGACAGCAAATTCGGACGTTGAATGCTGCGGCTGTTTTGATCGGGCAACAAGGTATTGGAGCGGCTGATCGTCACGTTGACAGCACGTCCGGTGCGCATCGCGGTGATGCCGCTCAGGCTGTAGCCGCCGAACAAAAATTCAGTGACACGATTACCACTCGCAAAGCGCCGCCCGCTGCCGAAGGGCAATTCCCAAATGTAATTTGCGGTGAAGTTGTGGCGCACATCGAATTCGGTGTTGCCGCGTTCGCCGCGAAAATTGTTCACGTCCTGCGGCTGTTCGCTTTCGCCGGAACCGCCGAAATCGCTGATGGCGTGCGACCACATATATTCCGCGCCGAACGAAAAGCCGCGATTGATGCGGCGATAGAGCGACAGTTGCATGGCGTGAAAATTGCTGTTGCCGCGATTTTCTTTCGTGTCCACTTCGCCGAAGGTCGGCAGCGGACGAGTGCGCGTGAGGGGATTGATCGTGTTCAGATTGCTGCGCGTGAACAGCTTGTGCGCGGAATTGCCGACATAGCCGACGACGCCCGTGAAGTTGAAGGGCAGTTCCTGCACAACGCTCAACGACCAGTTTTGCGAATAAAAATCGCGGCGCTGCCGATTGATCGCGCGCGGCGAAGGAACTGCCGGACGACCTTGTCCGACGAAGTTTGTGACGGGGTACGAAAGCGTCGAAACCTGTGAGCGCGTCAACGTAAAGCGGTCACGCGCATTGTCAATCGCTGCGTTCACGTCGTCGTTCTGACCAGGACCGTAAAAAATCCCCAAGCCGCCCCGAAGCGAAGTTTTCCCGGCCAACGCATACGCAAAGCCGAGGCGTGGCGAAACGTTGTTGCGATCCGCCGCGAACCACGGCGTACCCGGCGCACAGAATCCATTGCAAGCCAGATCAAACACGCGCCCACGATCCTTCGCTTCTTTGACCACGCCGTAGTAATCGTAGCGCACGCCGAGGTTCAGTGTAAGCTTATCCGACACGCGCCAATCGTCCTGCACATACGGCATATAAAACCAACGGCGCGCGCCCAGCATGGCCTGCTCACCGTTCAAATCAAAATTGTCTACGCGATTCGCCAGGAAATCTGCCGGGCTGCGGAAACGCAATTCCAGCACGGTGCTTTCCGCTACGTTGACGTGAATGCGGCGCACTTCCATGCCGAAGCGCAAGGTGTGGCGACCGCGCACGTAGCTTGAATTATTCAGCAGCGAATACGACGTCCCTTTTTCTTCCTGCGTCACCGTCGGACGCAGGCGCGTGAAGCCGTCAATGCGCGGCCCGTCCACAAGCGCGCCGTTGCCGTCCACGCGATCCAGCGGCGAGCGATTGATGCCAAAGCGCGTTTCGTTAATAAAATTCGGACTGAGCACGGCTTGATATTGCAGGATGTGATTGGCGGGTTTGAATTTGAAATCGCGCGTGTTGAGCGAGTCTTCGCGGTTATAAAGTCGCGCGGTCGCCACATCCACGTTGAGGCGGAAGAACAGCGAATGATTTTGATTGAAGCGATGATCGAAGCGGAAGTTCGCACTGTCTTCATCCAGCGTGTTTTTGTTCTGCAAAATCAAGCTGTCCGTCGTCGCGTTCACAGAGAGCGTGCCGCGCGGGTACAAATCCAGAATCGGTTTCAGCGCGCTGGCCTGTGGGCTGGCGAGCACTTGCGTGCGAAACGCCGCGCTCGGCACAAGATTCGTGAACGTCACGCCGCGTCGCTGCCGCAAGCCTTCATAACTCAAAAAGAAAAAGCTGCGGTCTTTGATCGCCGGGCCGCCGATGCGTCCGCCGAATTGATTCAACCGAAACGGGTCTTGCTCGCCGATGTCATTGAATGCGCGCGCGTCGAACGCATCGTTGCGCAGGAAGTGAAACAGGCTGCCGCGCAGTTCGTTCGTACCGCTGCGCGAGACAAGGTTGACTTGCGCGCCCGCGCCTGCGCCCTGATCGGCAGAATAAAGCGCGGTGTTGATGCGGAATTCCGCGACGGCTTCGGTGCTGATGACGAGACGCAGATTTTCTTCCTGACGCGGGTCTTTGACGCCGGTTTGATCCAGACCATCGAGCGTGAAGTTGTTTTCGTCGCGCCCGCGTCCATTGAAGCGCACGCTGTTTTGACTGCCCGAACCGGTGTTGACTGCGCCGGGCGCAAGCGTCATCAAACTCGCCCAATGCCGACCGTTGAGCGGCAGATTTTGCACCTGTTCGTTTTTGATGACCGTACCCACGGTGAACGACGAACGATCTACGGGCAGCGCGTCGGATTCGATAATTTCGACCGTTGCGTCTACCGCGCCGACCTGCAAGGTCAAATCAATCGTGCGCGTGTCGCCCGTGCGTAAAATCAGATTGTCCAGCATCGTGGCTTTGAAGCCCTCTTTCGTAGCGGTCACTTTGTATTGTCCGATGGGCAGCAACGGCAAAGCGAAGAAGCCGTTCCCTTCGGTCACAGTTTCGCGGGTCAACCCGGTCGCTTGCGAAGTAATCACGACTTTCGCGCCGGGCAACACTGCGCCGCTGGCATCTTTGATGGTGCCGTTGATGGTGGCGCGGTCAGCTTGAGCGAAGGCAGGAAGCAAAAAAAGAATCAGCAGAAGCAAAAGGGCGAATGATTTCAGCACGGAAAACCTCTTTCTGTTGCGATTGATTGGTGTGTATTGATGCGAGCGGTAAGCCGGGATTCTAGGAGTGAAAGACTAAATCCACCTGAAATTGACCTTAAATTTGCCTTAAATGACGGCGGGCTGAAGTTACAGATGCGGGAAGAGAAATTGCAGCACTTTGTCGAATCGTGCGCCCCACGAAGCCTCGTCGTGCCGCGCTTGCGGCGCTTCCCAGTAGCGCAAATCCGCGCGCCGGGATTGCCGATGTTTCTGCCAGCCTTTTTGCAAGAGCAGGTTTTGCAATTGCCGCGTGTGCGCTTTGTGCGGCTGCCCTTCGCGCCCGCCGATGTCGAGCCAGATACGCAGCGGCAAGCGTTGCGGCAGGGCTTCCACCTCGCGCAACAGAGCACCATTGCCCCACCACAGCGACGGCGAGAGCACGGCCAGTCGGCTGAACACGTCGTGGCGTTTGAGACCGAGATGTAACGACACCAAACCGCCAAGCGACGAACCGCCGAGGCCTGTGCATTCGCGTTCAGGCCGCGTACGATAGTGCGCATCAACAAACGGCTTCAATTCTTCGATCAGCATTTGACCGTAAGCTTCTGCTTTGCCACCGCGTCCACGGGCGCGCGTCGGCGTGTATTCGTCAATGCGGTGCTCGCCTGTGTTGTCAACGCCGACAATCAAGAGCGGCGGAATCTTTTTTTGCACAATCAAGCGTTGCGCGGTTTTGTCCACACGCCACGCCGTGCCCGCAAACGAAGTCTGCGGGTCAAAAAGATTTTGCCCGTCGTGCAGATACAACACGGGGAACCGCTTCTCTGTGTCGCGGTGATAATCCGGCGGCAAATACACGCTGATCTTGCGCGGCGCAACATGCTGGCCGGAGCCGAAAGCGTCATGCAGTTGAATGGATTCGACAGTCATCGCCGCACGTATATCACATCTGCGCGGTGCGGCTGAAGTCGCCACCCGAGTCGCGCCTGCGCCGACGCGGCTTTTCATTTGGCGCAAGATCGTTTATATGCTTTTCTCACTGCTACTACCCGATGTGAGAAACGCCCTATGTTTACTGGTCGAAACTATCCGCTGAAAGAAGTCCTGCTCTGGACACGCCGCGAAATTTTTTGGCTGCTGCTACTCGCCATCATCCCGACCGTGCTGTTTCAAGTGTTGCATTGGCGCTGGCTGGCCATTCCCTGGCTGCCGATTGCGATGATTGGGACGGCGGTCGCCTTCATCATCAGCTTCAAAAACAACGCTTCGTATGACCGCATGTGGGAAGCGCGCAAGGCGTGGGGCGCGATCATCAACGCGAGCCGCGCCTGGGGCATCATGGTCAAGGATTATGTGACGAACCGACACGCGGTCACGCCGCGCGCGGAAAGCGAATTGAAAGAAACGCAGCGGCAATTGATTTATCGGCATCTGGCGTGGCTCACGGCGCTGCGCTATCAATTGCGCGAGCCGCGCAGTTGGGAAGGCATGGGCAAACGACACAACGCCGAATACCGCGACAGTCATTACTCAATTCCTGAACACACGGACGACATCGGCGAAGTGATTGCGCCACATCTCAGCGACGAAGAATGTGCGTATCTGCACCGCAAAAAGAACAAAGCCGCACAAATCATCGGCCTGCAATCGAAGCAGTTGCGCCAGCTCCTCGAACAAGGCTTGATCGAAGACTTTCGGCACATGGAACTCGAACGGCTGCTGGTCGAATTTTACAACCAGCAAGGCGTGTGCGAACGCCTCAAGAACACGCCGTACCCGCGCCAATACGCGACGCTGAATTTGTTTTTCGTCCGTATGTTCATCCTCATGGTTCCGTTCGGCATGTTGCAGGAGTTCAGCCAAATGGGCGAGCGGCTGGTCTGGCTCAACATCCCGTTCAGTGCGTTGGTCTGCTGGGTGTTTCACACGATGGAAAAAATCGGCGAAGTGACCGAGAACCCGTTTGAAGGCAATCCGAACGATATTCCGATGACGGCGCTCACACGCAACATTGAAATTGACTTGAAAGACATGCTGGATGAAAGCGATGTCCCGCCCGCGCTGCAACCTGTGAACGATATTTTGATGTAGTACAGCAAAAACAAAGTTCTTTTCTCTGGCGTAACGCGATTTGGTAAATCGCGTGTATTCCTAAGGGAGGCTCCGCGATTTACCAAATCGCGCTACCTCGCAAAGACCTTACTTTTTGCTGTAATAGGAAACACTATGGAAAATTTTCTCGCAACAGTGCGCCAACATTACCCGAACGCGATGACCACGACTGATGCGGTCAACCGCATGCTCGCGCTTCTGAGAGCCGAGTACAACCTCGACCCGTGCCAACTGATGCACGCCGACAGCATTTGCAGCGATGATGTGAACGCGATGGAATATCCGCCCGAAGCGCATCAGATGCTCGGCCCGTTCAATATGGGCGGGCTGAACGGCTTTCCGTTCACGGGTTTGACCGGGATGGGTGCGTTTGCGAAACACGTGCCCGAAGACGGCGCGGTGTTTGTGTACTATGCGCCGCACATCGGCATCACGAAAGCAGGCACAGTGGGCGAGATCAATCGCGTCGGGCAAAGTGCGCCCTCGGCCTGTTGCGGCGCGGCGAAAGCGGCGCTCGGCAAATTGCTGAACGATGAAATCCAACCCGGTCACGTCACGGATCTGGACTATCAATTCAATACTATCGAGCAGATTTTCCATCGGCAAAAGACGCGCATCACACAAGCCGCGCAGCCGTTGCTTGCAGCGACTGCCGTGATGTACGAAGCCATTGACGAGCGCATCTGTTTGCTCGCCGAACGCACGAACTATCCGTGCCAACACCTGATTTTAATGGGCGGGATTTTGATTAACGGCGACCACGATATGGGGTCGTTCAATTCGTGCCAGCGGTTCGATGTGATTGACCTGACGACCAGAGAAAGCCGCAGCCTGCTGGAATTGCTTTAGCGTCCAGGGCTATCGCGGCGGCGGGTGTTGCGCGCTTTGGCATCCACGTCCAACGTGATCGTCACTTCGCCGGTAGCGTCCAGCTTCGTCGTGACGGTTTTCGTGACCCGGGCAAAATTGACCGTGACGTTGTAATCGCCTTTGAAGCCGCGCGCGCGATACACGCCCGCAGCATCCGACGCGCCGCTTTCGTTCGTCCACCATTCGCGGAACCACAAATCATTCCACACGAGCGCATTCGGTTTTGATGACCAATCGGCGCGGTACATCGCTCCGGCAGGCAGCCAATGCGCGCGCTCCCAAAAGCCCCACATCAGGAAGTCGTCGAACTTCGGCGAGCTGAAAATCAACGTCAGAAAATCGCGCGTGAAATCGGCCTGCAACGATTCATCGGTCGAATTGAAATCATATTCCGTGATCGCCAGTGGCACACGCAACTGCGAGAAGCGATCAATGATTTCCTGCATCCGATCAATCGGCGTCGGGCCGGCGAAATGGCCTTGCATTCCGGCTCCATCGAGCGGTGCTCCGTTGTCGAGCAACCAGTTGATGACCGCGAAGTAATAATTCTGCTGATTCACATTCAAGCCACCCGCCGCCAGAATGTCGTAGTCGTTGATGAACAGCTTTGTGTTGGGATCAAGCTGCCGCGCCAATTGAAACCAGCGCACCATCTCCTGATTGCCGAGCACGCCGTTCGACGCTGTCACATTGGGCACGCCTGCGATGCGGCCTTGCACGTCGTAATTCGTGGTGGGTTCGTTCAGCACGTCCCATTGATAAAGCTTGCCTTTGACGCCCGCATCGCCGAGCACGTCTTGAAAGCGCGCGGTGATGCGGTTTTGCAAATCGCTGGCGCTGAGCGATTGCGAACCGCTCGGCATGTACGTCCAACTCGGCCAGATCAAATTGTGACCGCGCGCCGCGAGGCCGCGATCCAGCAGCCATTGAATCGCCGTGCGCGTGTTTTCTTTCCTGAAGCTCGCACAGGTCGTGCATTCCCACGGCCCCCATTTCAAATCGTTCTCGAACACGGTCGTCGTGAAATGGCTGGTCACGCGCGAACGATAAATTTCCGCATCGGCGCTCGTGCCTGTCAACAACGCGGCGGTCACTGCCGAGCCGAATTTATAAGCGTGATTGAGTTGTTGGACGTACACGGTCGCGCCGTTGATGGGCACGCCGTTGCGATCTACGACCGTCACTTTCAAATCGCCTTTGCGTAGTTGATTGATGCGCGTGTTGGCTTCGGCACGCCAGGGCGCATTGAGATTGCCGCGCTGCGGGTAATAGCTGCGGGGAGTAAATTGATTGAGTTGCACATTCGGCCCGAAGTTCAAAAGCGTGACGCCGCCAATCTCGAACTTTTGCGGGCCGTAGGCGAACTGAAACGCCAGATGTGCCTGACCGGGCGCGTAGGTGTCTACCGATTTGAAGGCCACCTGAAACTGCTGCCACTCGCTCGTGTCCACCGGAATGCCAACGGTTGCCGATTTGTTGAAGTTAGCCGATGCCTTTTCAAATACGACCTGGGCGCGGATGTAGCTGGCGGTGGATTCGAGACGGCGTGCCCAAAACGTCAGCAGCAACACGTCGTCTTTGTTGATGTTGGCGCTCGTGTTCCAACCCAATCCGGCGTTGTAAATAAAGTTCGATGTGCCCGCAACGTTGATCTGAACGGCTTGCGTGAAGCTTTGCCCGGTGACGGTCACGTTGGTCGCGGAGCCGCCGCCGACTGCCGTGTCGAAGTAGCTGTAATAATTCGCCGGGAGCACCGACGTGCCGTTCGTCGGCGGGGGCGGTGTGGGGCCGAGATTCAGCAAACTGAGGCCGCCGAGTTCAAAGGTTTGCGGCCCGAAGGCAAATTGAAAACTCAATCGCGCTTCGCCCGCCGCCAGATTTGACGCGGCTTTGAACGGGATCACGTATTTTGTCCAGACGTTGCTGTCGCAAGGAAACGACGTGTTCAGCAGCTTGGCGTTCGCTGTTTCAAAACTCACTGCGCCGCGAATGTTGTGGTGATCGAGCGGCGCGATTTTCCTGACCCAAAACGTGAGTTGCAAATTGTCGTTCGCGTTCACGGCCTGCACGTTCGCCCACCCGAGTTGCGCATCGCTCAGACTCGACGACGTTCCGGGCACAGTCAGCCGATAGCCTTGCGTGAACGATTGGCCGCTGATTGTGATCGGCTCGGCGGTCGCGCCCGCGCCGACAGCGCCGTTCGTGCTGTAAAGGTCGGCGGGCAGAAGAGAGGTTTGCGCGAAGGCGGGTAACGCAAGCAAGCCGAACAGAAGTAGGTTGCAAAGCCTTTTCGGAAGAAAGCAGAACATAAACGGGGGCTTTTTTTCTCACCGCGACAAAAACAATTCGCGGTCGAAGTCGGCAGCAGGCCCGACGACAGCGAAGCGGAAATGCCGAATGTATTTGTTCGCCACGCGATTGATGTCGAGCGGCGTCACTTTCGCTACATCGTCCAGCCACGTCGCGGCCTTGCGCCAATTGCCCGCGAGCAATTCGTACTCGGCCAGCCGCGCCGCTTGCGAGTCGTTGGTTTCCAGATTGCGATAGTAATTTGTCAAAAATCCGCCCACGACTTCCGTCACCAATTGCGGCGGGAACACGTTGCGTTGGATGAGTTCGATTTGATCGAACATCACCTTGATCGCTTCGTTGGGTTTGGGCGTGCTGACGGAGATGAAACCGAGATTCGTGCCGAGCGTGAGCAAATCAATGTTCGGCGCGTACGAAAGATTGCGTTTGTCGCGCACTTCGAGCTTGAACAACTGCGCCAGAATATTTTGTGCCACCATCAAGGCCGGATAATCGGGATCGCCAAGCGAAGGCGCGGGGAACGTGCCGCGAATGTAATTGGTCGGCACGACTTTGTCTATGATCTGCAACTCGGCCTTCTCATTGCTCGTGAAACTTGGTGCCGGGCCGGGTTTGTAATTGCCGCGCGGGAGCTTGCCAAAACTGATGTTGATCTTGCGCTTGATTTCTTCCAGCGTGACGTTGCCCACCACGACCAGCAACATCCGCGAGGTCATGAGTTGCGTGGCGTGATACGCCTTGAGATCAGCGGCGGTTAGTTTCGAGATCGTTTCGAGGTTGCCGAACGGGCGATTGCTGTACGGATGCGCGGCGTACAACAACTTGTCGCTGAGCGACGTGACTTGATTTTCGGGATCGTCGTTTTCCTGCCGCAGCGCGTTGATGAGCTTGTCTTTTTCCAGCGTGACTTCTTTTTCGGCAAAGACCGGATTGAGCAGCACATCGGTGAGCAAGTCCCACGAACGATCAAAATGTTTGCGGATGCAAAGGCTGGCCACGAGACTGAAATCATACGCGCCGCCCGATGAAATGACCGTGCCGACGCGATCTTTTTCGCGGTTGATCTGACTCTTGGTGAAGTTTTTGGTGCCGAGTTGCGCCACCTCCCACATCAGGGTTTCGATGCCCGCGTTTTTCTCGTTGAGGTTGCGCGAACCGCCGCGAAAGTACATGCGCGTCGCCACAACTTCATTGCTCGTGACCAGGCGATGAATCACCTTCAAGCCATTGGCCGTTATGAATTCGGTGGTGGAATCGGTTGTTCCGACAGGCTTCTTGGCAGGCGCAGGCACAGGCGTTTGCGCGACCGCAAGAACCGAAAACAAAAAGCACGTGACGATCAGAAATCTGAGATTTGAAATGTTCAATTTGAAATTCATAGATTACTTCACCAACAAGTCCTGTTCCGTTAAGCCAACGCGCTTTTTGTCTGCTTCCGAAAGGATTACGCCAACGACGCGATTTTTTCCTTTGAGGTATTTTTGCACGTAGCGTTGAATGTCGGCCTTCGTGACTTTGCGACAGTTTTCGACGTAGTTCGCGTAGTAATCCAACCCCGAACTCGCCCACCAAAAGCTGACCGAATGCGCGTATTCCGAAGGCTTCTCGCGGCGAAAGATTTCTTCGGATTCGAGCAGCGTCTTTGCGCTTTCCAGTTGTTCATCGGTGATGTAATCGGGCGCTTCCAGCTTCACGATTTCGGCGCTCAAAGCTCTGACAGCGGCTTTCAATTTGTCAGGCGTCGTTTGCGCAATGAATTCAATCGGGCCGACGTTGCGCTGCGTGTAATACCACATCGTCGCCGAAGTCGTCAGCCCCGTGTCCACCAGAGCTTTGTAGAATTTGGAATCCTGCTGCCGCAGCGCGAACGAAAACACATCGGCGGCATACGTTGAGGCTGCATCGGTGTCGGTCGAAGGGCCGTGATAATTGATCTTGATTGTCGCGGCGTTCACGGGTTGCGTGACGATCACGGGTTCATCTTTGGTCAGCGCCGGATGTTGCACGAGCGGATTTTTCAGGAACGGGTCTTCGCCCGCAGGCCAATCGCCGTACAATTCTTCGGCCATCTTGAAAATTTCGGCGGCAGTGACATCGCCCGCCACTACCAACGCGGTGTTGTTCGGCAAATAGAATTTGCGCTGAATCGTGCGCATCTTTTCAGGCGTGCAGGTCGAGATCACATCGCGTTCGCCCAGCGGATTTTTGCGCGAATAAAATTTGTACCAGAGCTTTTTCTCAACGGCGTAATTCAAGTGGTAATACGGATTGGCCTGATTGCGCGAAAACTCATCGAGCACGATTTCGATTTCCTGTTTGAGTTCGCGTTCATCGAAGAGCGGATAGCGCAGCGCGTCGCGCATAATCGTCATCACCGGACGCAAGCCCGTTTTGATCGCCATGTAATAGTAATTGACGACCTCCTCGCGCGTGGTGCCGTTGTACTGCGCGCCCAATTCGGCGACGCCGTCCATATAACCGTCGGCGCGCGAACGTTCGTTGGTGCGAAAGAACATGTGTTCGTACAAATGCGACAGGCCGTTGAATTCGGGCGGCTCGGTGTACGAACCGTTTTTGACCGCGAGTTCGACCGTCACGAGCGGCACGGAATGATTTTCAATGACGATGACTTGAAGCCCATTCTTGAGCGTTTTTTGTTGCCATTCCGGCTTGGCCAGAACCTGCGCGGTCAGCGTCAGCAACAGAATGAGCAGGGCGGCAGATTTAAACGTAGCGCGATTGGTTTGCACGTGTCTCCTTTTTGTCAAAACCGAAGTACCGAGGGCGGGACATTATCAGCGATTGGTAGGGCGCACTTCAAGAGGGTCTTGTGGGGCAGGTGATTAGTTGAAGTCGGGCAACTGAAAAAGCTCGCTCAGCTTGAGCCGGAAGCCCGGCAGGAGGGTTTCACTGACCAGTTCATCCTCTTCTGCGAAGACGGTGAAATCAGTTTGCGAGCGGTAAATCGTAATCATCTTGAATTCCGGTTCGACGATCCAGACTTCCTTAACGCCAGCGGTCAGATACTCACGGATTTTGTTTTTGACTTTTCCGTACAAATCATTCGGCGAAATGATTTCGATGGCCAGATCAGGGGCGATCATCCATTTCGTAGTCGGTTCTCCATCTTTCGGAAGACGCGCCGCGGAGATGAAGGAAACGTCAGGCAATCGTTCATTGATACCGATTTGAAACGTTGTGTCTGGGGTATAAACTGCGCCGAGCTTATGGATTTTGCAATAGTACCCCAATTCAATGATGAGGCGGCCTCCTACGCCTCCGTGAAAGGCACTGGCCATTTCTTTTTCCTCCGGCTGACCGTTGACAATCTCGTATTCTTTTTCCGGGTCAAGCACCAATTCGGCTTCAGCAGTTAACGACATAGCAGGTTTCTCCTCACGATACTTCTCTCAGGAGCTTTGATCTTATCCTACGCAAAATGAATTCTCAATCGCCGGATTTAAGCTGCGATTCGCGCACATCGGGCAGGGGTTCGCTGGCTTCATCTTTCGCTTTCTTGCGGCGAAACAGTCCGACCAGCTTGCGCCACCACACCGCTTCCGTGATGTCATCGAAAATCGAATAGGCAACGGGCGTCATCAGCAATGTCAGCAACAACGACAGCGATTGCCCGCCAATCACGACGATGGCAATGGAGCGGCGTTCTTCCGCGCCGGGGCCGGAGCCGAGCGCGAGCGGCATCATCCCGGCGACCAGGGCGAGTGTCGTCATCAAAATCGGGCGCAAGCGATCCCGGTTGGCCTGAATGATCGCTTCGTGACGTTCCATGCCTTGTCGTCGCAAATTCAGCGTGTGGTCAATCTGCAAAATCGAATTCTTCTTCACCACACCGAACAAGACGAGAATGCCGAGGGCGGAATACAAGTTCAGTGTGTTGCCCGTTATCCAGAGCGACAACAACGCAAACGGTACGGACAGCGGCAGGCTCAGCAAAATCGTCACGGGGTGAATCGTGCTCTCAAATTGCGAGGCCAGAATCATGTACATGAACGCCACCGACAGCAGAAACGCGAGGATAAATTCGCTGAAGGTGCGTTCGAGTTCGCGACCACGTCCGCCGACCGCGTAGCTGTAGCTTGAAGGCAATTTGAGATTGGCAAATTCTGCACGGAAGGCGGCAATGCGGTCGGCCAAACCATAGCCCGGCGCAACCGAGCCGCGCACGCTGACCACGCGCTGCCGGTCTTGCCGATCAATGCGCGACGGGGCGGTTGTCTTTTCCAGTTGCACCAGATTGTCCAACCGCACCAGCCCGACTTTGCTCGAAGGCACAAACAACCGTTCGATGGTGGCCTGATCGTTGCGGTCGCCCTGTTGCAAGCGGATTTCCACGTCGTAATCGAAGTTCGTCGTGGCGTCGTAAAACCGCGAGGCACGATCATCGCCGCCGACCATCAAGCGCAATGCCGTCGCAATGTCGGTCGTGTCCACGCCCAAATCGGCGGCGCGCGCGCGGTCTACTTTGACGCGCAATTCCGGCTTGTCGAGTTCCAACGAAACACTCGGATCAAGGATGCCGTTGTCGCTCGCCCAGAGGCGCATCTTGTTGGCGTTTTCGTAAAGCACCATCAACTCCGGGCCTTTCAGGCTGAAGTCAAATTCCGATGGCCCCGTGCCGAGGTTAATGGATTCCGGGTTGCGAATCATGGGGCGCAGATGCGTGTATTTGCGCAGCCGCGCGCGCAGCTTTTGCATTACGTCACGCGCCGTGTAATTGCCCTCAAACACGGCCAACGGCTGGCCCTGCTTGAGTCCCGCCCAAAACTTCGCAAAGTTGATCGTGCGTTCTTCGTGGGGCGCGAGGCGCACGTAGATGTTGGCGTTGTTGACCGACCCGAACCCGCTCGTGCTGCCCCCGCCACCAACCGAGGCCAACATCAATTTGATTTCCGGCATGCTTTTGAGGTCTGCTTCGACCGCTTGCAGCGCCTCGTTCATCGCCAGCAGACTCGTGCCTTCCGGGGCGCTCAGGTTCACGTCAAACTCGCCTTCGTCCACATTGGACGGCACAAACTCCTGCCGGATTTGTTGGTAGAAATACCCGGAGGAATAAATCACGGCCAACGCCAGCGCCGTCACGAGGAAGCGATGTCGCATCACCAAACGCAGCAGCCACGTGTAGCCATCATCAATAAACCGATAAAACCCTTTGCGCGAGGCGGCGTTGTGTTCGCCCCCTGCCGCCGCATCTTCCGCACGCAACAAACGCGCGCTCATCATCGGCGTCAGCGTAAACGAAACCAGCAAGCTCACTAAAATTGCCACCGCCGCCGTGAGGCCGAATTGATAGAGAAAGCGCCCAGAAATCGAAGACATAAAGCCGACGGGCAAAAAGATGACGACGAGCGAAAACGTCGTGGCCATCACGGCGAGGCCAATTTCCTGCGTGGCCTCGCGCGCCGCATCCATCGGCTTCATCTTCTTTTCCTCAACGAAGCGGAAGATATTTTCCAAGACCACGATGGCGTCATCAATCACGATGCCGACCATCAAGACCAGCGCCAGCATCGTCACACTGTTCAGCGTGAAATCCAGCGCGCGCATCATCCCAAACGTCGAGATCACCGAGGTCGGAATCGCAATGCCGGCAATGACCATCGAGCGCCACGAACGCATAAACAGAAACACCACCAGACACGCGAGAATGCTGCCCAGAATCAAGTGCGTGTTGATTTCGTGCAGCGCGCTGTGAATGTAGCGCGATTGATCCTGAATGACCTCCAACCGCAAATCCATCGGGAGTTGGCTCTGCACACGCTCCAGCCGTTTCTTCACGTCCTCAATGACCGCCACAGTATTGGAGCCGGATTGCCGCACGACGCCAATCGTGACCGACGGCACGCCGTTCAAGCGCGCAACCGTCCGCTCTTCTTTGGTGCCATCTTCGGCGCGCCCAATGTCTCGAATGCGCACCGGGAAGCCGTTGACGTTCGCCACAATCAAATCGTTGAACTCCTGCGGGTCAACAATTTTGCCCATCGTCCTGAGCACGAGTTCGCGTCGCCCCGCGTCCACGTTGCCGCCGGGAATATCGGCATTTTGCCGCACCAGTGCCTGCCGCACCTGAGTAATCGGCAGCTTGTAGGCCGCCAATCGCTCGGCATCAATCCAGACATTGATGGCACGCTTCAAGCCGCCGTAGACCGACACTTCGCCCACCCCCAACGCGCGTTCGATTTCAATTTTGACGCGGGTCTCGGCGATTTCGCGCAACTCGCGTGACGAACGTGGCCCGGACAAGGCGATGGTGATGACCGGGCGCGAATCGTTGTCGGATTTGCGCACCGTCGGCGGATCAGTGCCGGGCGGAAGCTGGCGCACAATCGAAGCCAGCCGATCCCGAACGTCCTGCGTGGCGGCTTCAATCTTGCGGTTCAGATCGAAGGTCACAATGGTAAAGCACATGCCCTGGCGCGAAATGGAGCGCACCTGCTCGATGCCTTCCACCGTGTTGACGGCTTCTTCGATCAGTTGGACGACCGAGGCCTCCAACTCTTCTGCTGAAGCGCCCGGCAGCGAGGTGTTGACATACACCGTCGGAATGTCAATGGAGGGGAACCGATCCACGCCGAGCTTGAAATAACTCTGCGCGCCGACGACGACGAGCGACAAAATAATCATCGCTGCGAAGACCGGACGTTTGATACAAACTTCTGCGAGCTTTTGCATAACTTTTTTATGAAGCGATTTACGGTTGAATATTCAAAGGCTGTCCGCCCACCATATTGCCGGGTGCGTCAATAATCATTTCGCCCGCTTGAAGACCTTCCGTGATTTCGACCCAATCGGCTTCTTTGCGTCCGACCACGACCGTGCGTTCGATGGCCTTGCCATCTTTGTTGAGAAAGATTTTTTGAATGCCGGCGAAGGTCACAAGCGCCGAGGCGGGAATCGTCACGACCGCCTGACTCGACGTGGTTTGCAGTTCGGCTTTGGCAAACGCGCCGGGGCGCAGGCGTCCGTGCTGGTTGTCCACTTCGGCTTCGACAATCAGCGTGCGGCTTTGTTCCTGAAACGCCGGGCTGATGCGCGCCACCCGTCCCGAATAGGCATTGCTGTCCCCTTCGAGCGTCACTCGCACACCGAGGCCGGGGCGAATGCCGACGGCTTCGCGTTCCGGCACTTCGGCGCGCAGTCGCAACGGATGCAACCGCACGAGCGTGGCAATCGGCGCACCCGTCGCCAAATACTCGCCGACCGAAACGCGCTTTTCCTGAATCGCTCCATCGAACGGGGCATACAAGGTGGTGTACGCCAATTGCTGTTTCGCCAATTCGAGTTCCGACCGCCGTTGTAACAGCACCGCCTCGCGGTTGCGCACTTCTTCGAGCGCGTCCTGGTAACGGCTCTCTGCGACTTTGTATTCCGAGTCCACGCGGTCGAGTTCCGCTTTCGCCTGGATGCCCTGATCGTAGAGTTGCCGCGAGCGGTCGCGAATGGCGCGCGCCGAATCCAGCACGGCTTTGGCTTGCCGCACGGTGGCGGTATTTTCCGCGTTGACGCGATCATCATTGCCAGTGGGCGTGAGTCCCAACCGCGCGCGTGCCTGTTGCAAGGCCGCGTCCGCCGCGTCTACGCGCTGCTTGAAATCAATGGTTTCCAGTTTGGCGATGGCCTGCCCCTGGCGGATCACGCTGCCGAGATCAATCGAAAGTTGCGCCAAACGACCCGCAACGCGAAAGCTCAGCGCCGCCTGTTCATCCGCCGCCAGGGTTCCGGTCGCCGCCACCGTGTGCGTCAACATGCGTTCGGTAGCTTGCACCAGGCGCACATTTCTTGTGGGCAAGGCCTCCCCGCCGCGCCCGCCACCAGCGCCACCGCCTCTGGCTCCTTGCGCGCCTTGCGCAACGGCATTTTGCGGCGTGCTGGATTTACAGCCAGCCAGCCAGCTCAAGACAAAGATGAGGCAAAAGGAGACAACGGGTTTTCCAATCAATCGGGACATGGGGTTATCAAGTTCAGGGTCAGTTTTAGATTTATGATGACGAACAAAATTCCGTCGGGCATTATACCGCGCCGAAATAGCTCTTGCACTTGCCCGGCTCCTATGTAAGATAAGCGTGCGCTGAGACAGGCGCAAGATTCTCTCAGACAAGCGGTACTTCAGGAGCAAGAAAACCAGGAGGGACTCTCAAGCAGGAGCCTCTTTCTGGCCATCACAAGGAACGTATGTACAATCAGCAAGAAATTGAGATGGTTCGTCGGCAAACTATCCAGATCGAATCCGAAAAACGCGCGCTGCTCAAGATGGTTGCCACTTGGACCTCAATTGCCTGTGCTGTGGGCCTGCTCGTTGCCGGCTTCTTCTTTTACCTGTACGCATCGAATCAGAGCGAGGTTACAGCTTCACGCACCAAAATCGCACAACTAGAAGGCCAACTCAAGAAAACGAGCGACGAGTTGCAGAAAAAACAAGCCGAACTGGAGCGCCGCGCCCAGGTCGCCGCTGCCCGCAAACAGCAATATGACACCCTGCTGGCCAAAGCCATGAGTTCCTCGGCTTCTTATACGGAACTCGCCACATTGGCCAAAGAAATTCACGAATCCCCGCAGAAATACGTCGAAGTCGCAGGCACGCCGCCGAGTTCGATTTTCAAATGGTACAAAGTCCGCGAGAACAACAAAACCTACACTTACGCGCTGGTGCCCGGAAATGTTGAAGGCAAGTACCAGATTAACTCCATCCTCGTCTCCGTGACCGCGCCTCCGCCTAAAATCTAGCGTTCCGCGTTTATGCTCCCGCCCCATATCGAAGCCTACCGCGACCATTGCTGGCAACGCGATCCCATGCAGCGGGTCGAAACCGTCTCACAAGCCGAAGCTTTTATCGAACGAGTGGGCTTCACGAATTCGTTGACCGATTCCCGCAAACCCGGCCCGTCGTTATTCGTCACCGTTTGTGGTCGCCGCGAGGCTGTGATGCCACACAACGTGCAAAAAGACCCGGAAGCATCGCTGACGTGGACGCTCAAAGACGAAGTCGTGCGACGCGGCAAAATGTATTACGGCAAGCTGCTGAAAGGCCGCACGATGTTCGTTGCGCCGCGAATGCTCCCGTACTTTTATGCGCTCTGGGGCGTGCGCAAAAGCGAAGAGAAAAAACGTCTCAGCACAGAAGCCCAAGCCATTCTCAAAGCCTTACGCCAAGCATACGAATCCGCCAGCATGGATTTGCGTCACGACACCGGCCTCACCGACCGCAAGCAATTCAACCAGGCGCTTGACGAATTACAAGCCGCGATGCTCGTGATTCCGAGCGAGGTTGTCTACCAACCCAAATTCACCTACATCTGGACGCTGGCGGAAGTACGTTTTGCTGAGCAACTCAAAGTCAAACTGGATCGCGCCACCGCAATGCGCGAAATTGCGCGATGTTTTCTGGAAAGTGCGGGAATGACTGTGCCCGGCGAGTTGGCGCGTGTGACAGGCTTGCCGCGCCCAGAAGTCGGACTAGGTAATTGCGCTTTGGTCGCGGAAGGCTTCGCGATTACCCCTTCGACGGGAACTTATCTGCTGGCTGATCTTGAGGAGCGATTACAGCAACTCTATTGAACCTATTCAGCCCATGTGCGGCTCACGAGTTCCTGCGCCTGCGCGACAATCTCTGCCAGATGTGCTTCGCTCGTGAAGCTTTCGGCGTAGAGCTTGTAAATGTTTTCTGTACCCGAAGGCCGCGCTGCAAACCAACCGTTTTGCGTGACCACTTTCAGCCCCCCAATCGCTGCCCCGTTGCCCGGCGCTTTCGTCAATTTCGCCGTGATCGCTTCGCCCGCGAGTTCCGTTGCGGTCACGTTTTCGGGCGAAAGTTTTTTGAAGGCCGCTTTTTGTTCCGGCGTGGCCGGCGCGTCAATGCGCGTGTAATACGGCGTGCCAAATTGCGCGGTCAATTCTCGATAATGTTCGCCGGGGTCTTGGCCTGTGACCGCCGTAATTTCCGCCGCGAGCAAACCAAGAATGAGGCCGTCTTTGTCCGTCGTCCACACGCTGCCATCGCGCCGCAGAAAGCTTGCGCCTGCGCTCTCTTCGCCGCCAAAACACAGCGAGCCATCCATCAATCCCGCCACAAACCATTTGAACCCAACCGGCACTTCGACCAGTTTACGATTCAAGCTATTCACTACACGATCAATCAAGCCGCCGCTCACCAACGTTTTGCCGACCGCTGATTCCGCCGACCAAGCGGGGCGATGCGTGAGCAGATAGCGAATCGCTACGGCCAGATAATGATTCGGATTCATCAGCCCGACCGAGCGCGTGACGATGCCGTGCCGATCCGTGTCCGGGTCGTTGCCCCACGCAATGTCGAATTGATCTTTCAACTGCACGAGTCCCGCCATCGCATACGGACTCGAACAATCCATCCGAATCTTGCCGTCGTGATCCACGGTCATAAAACCGAACGTCGGATCAAGATTCGGATTCACGACCGTAATGTCCAAGCCATACCGCTCAGCAATCGGTTGCCAGTAATGCACTGCCGCGCCGCCGAGCGGATCCACGCCGATCTTCAAGCCCGCTGCTTTGATTGCCGCGAAGTCAATGACTTCTGCCAGGTCGTACACATAGGCCGCGACAAAATCCTTTTCGTGCGTCGTCGCCGCTTGCATCGCGGCTTCGAGCGATACGCGCTGCACGTCCCGATTGCCGTCGCGCAGCAATTGATTCGCGCGGTCTTGCACCCAACCGGTGATGTCCGTGTCCGCTGGGCCGCCATTCGGCGGATTGTATTTGAAGCCGCCATCGCGCGGCGGATTGTGCGACGGCGTGATGACAATGCCGTCCGCTTGATGTGCCGTGTTGTTGCGATTGTAGGCCAGAATCGCGCGTGAAATCACAGGTGTCGGCGTCACACCGTCGTTCGGCTGAATCACCACTTCGACGCCGTTCGCCGCGAGCACTTCGAGCGCGTTGCGCTGCGCTGGCGACGACAGCGCGTGCGAGTCTTTGCCCATGAATAAAGGCCCGTCAATGCCTTGTGCTTTTCGATATTCGCAAATCGCCTGCGTGACGGCGAGGATGTGTGCTTCGTTGAAAGCGCCGTCCAACGATGAACCGCGATGCCCGCTCGTGCCGAAGCTGACTTGTTGCGCGGGATCATCCAAATTAGGTTGGCGTTCATAGTACGCGCGTTCGAGTTTCGCGACATCAATCAATAATTCAGCGGGGGCGGGTTGTCCGGCGAGTGGATGTGTATTCATCAGATGATTCTCCCTGGAAAAGGTAGCGCGATTTGGCAAATCGCGTTACGTCCAAATCAAATGCGCTCGAAATATCGTTTGCGTTCCCAATCCGTCACCGACATCTCGAACGCGCGTTGTTCGGTGCGAAAGAAATGCGTGTAATGCTCAACGACATCTGCGCCAAACGCACGTTTCGCAAATTCACTGTTCGCAAATTTGTCGGTCGCTTCGGCCAATGTGTACGGCACGCGCGGCAAATGTTGCGCGGCATAGATGTCGCCTGCAAAGCAGGCGGGAGGCTCAATTTTATTCGCAATGCCATCCAAACCAGAAGCTAACGACGCGGCAAACGCCAGATACGGATTCGCGTCCGCGCCGGGAATGCGGCATTCGATGCGCAAGCTTTGCTCGTGCCCGACGACGCGAAAACCGCCTGTGCGATTGTCGTAGCTCCAAGCCAGTCGCGTCGGTGCCCATGAACCGTCCACGTAGCGTTTGTACGAATTCACCGTCGGCGCATACAACGGCATCACGTCCGGCACGTGCGCCATCCAGCCGCCGAGAAAATAGCGAAACGCATCGCTGCATTTGACGGGGCCGAATTCGTTGTCGCCCGCGAACGCATTTTTGCCATCGCGCCACAAACTGAAATGAATGTGACAACTCGAACCGGCGCGGTCGCTCGCAAACTTCGCCATAAACGTGACGCTCAAACCTTGTGCTTCGGCGAGTTCTTTCAGGCATTGTTTGTAGACGACGTGGCGATCTGCCATCTCCAACGCTTCGGCGTAACGCACGTTCAGTTCGTGCTGACCGAGTCCCCATTCGCCTTTGGAGTTTTCGACCGGGACGCCCGATAGTTTCAGATGCCGTCGCGCCGCCGCATTGAAGCCTTCGGTGCGCGTGCCTTGCAGAATGTGATAATCCTCCAGATACCACCCGGCGGGATCAAGCTTCGCAAAGCCTTGTTGCTGCGCATCACGATAGCTGTTCGTGAAGATGTAATACTCAAGTTCAGATGCCGCGAAGCTCTCGAAGCCCAATGTTTTCGCGCCTTCTAGCTGCTTGCGCAAAATCGAACGCGGCGCAATGGCAACCAAGTCATGCGTCTTTTCGCTTTTGACATCACACAGCACGAGCGCCGTCTTCTCCAACCAACTCGCCACACGCAACGTCGCCAAATCCGGCACAAGATGAAAGTCGCCGTAGCCCCGTTCCCAATTCGCAAACGTGTAACCCGGCACAGGTTCCATTTCCATATCGGTCGTCAGCAAATAATCGCAGCCGTGCGTGCCGTGCTGGATCGTATCGGCGACAAACATTTCGGCGTCGTAGCGTTTGCCACACAGCCGTCCGTAATGATCGGTGAAGCCGACGATGACGGTTTCGATTTGCTCTTGCGCGACCAATTCACGCAATCGCTCCACGCTGAGCATTCCTCTAATTTCGCTCAAGGCAAACCTCCTAGCGCCCTTTGAAATTCGGCTTGCGCTTCTCGTGAAACGCCGCCGTGCCTTCTTTGACGTCTTCGCAGTAATTCGACACGAGCGTCGCCATCGCGGCATCTTCTAGCGCGTTTTCCAAATCCATCGCCTGCTGCTTGTACATCATCCGCTTCGTCAAGCGAATCGCAATCGGCGGCCCTTCGGCCAAACGATCCGCCCACGCCCGCGCCGTCGTCATCAATTCTGCATCCGGCACGACATCTGTGACCAAACCTAATTCTTTGGCTTGCGCCGCCGAGTAGACTTCGGAAAACAGCGACATCTTCAGCGCGCTTTGCAAGCCCATAAATTTCGGAAACAAGTACGCGCCGCCTTCGTCCGGGATCAACGCAAACTTCAAACTCGTGTCGCCGAGCCGCGCGCTTTCCGCGGCGATGCGAAAGTCACAACACAGCGCGAGCGTCAATCCGCCCGCGACCGCCGGGCCGTTGACCGCCGCAATTGTCGGCTTGTCAAACCGCCGCAGCATCGTTACGAGTTGATGCATGTTCTCGCGCATTTCGAGCATGGATTCCATCCGATGCCCGCGATAGCGCGCCGGGTATTGAAAGTCCGTGCTGATGTCGCCGCCCGCACAAAAGCCGCGTCCCGCGCCCGTGAAAATCACCGCGCGAATGTTGTCGTCATCGCGGGCATCGGCGAGCGCCGCGAGGATTTCATGCACCATCACTTCCGAATAGGCATTGAGCTTCGTCGGGCGATTCAACGTGATCGTCGCGACGTGGTTGTCTTTGGCGTAGATGATTTGTTGGAACTCCATGAGGCTCCTTACCTGCCGGTGAAATTCGGCGCACGTTTTTCCAGGAATGCGCGCACGCCTTCTTTGTGGTCGTCGGTCATCCCGCAGCGCAAATGCGTTTCGGCTTCACGGTCGAGCATCGTGCGAAAGTCGGTCGTTTGTGCAAGGTTCACATTGGCTTTCATGTAGCGATAACTCGTCAACGGGCCGTGTGCGATGCGCGTAGCGATTTCGTTGACCTGCGTCATCAACGCTTCGGGCGCAACAACACGGTTGACTAAGCCGAGCCGATGCGCTTCTGCCGCATCAATGATGTCCGCGAGAAAGAACATCTCCTTCGCTTTGGCCGCGCCGACGTAACGAGCCAAGGTCCAACTCGTGCCGAAGTCGCCGCCGAAACCGACTTTGGCATACGCCGTTCCGAACTTCGCTTGCTCAGAAGCAATGCGCAAATCACACGACAAACAAATACCCAACCCCGCGCCCATCGCAAAGCCATTGACAGCGGCGATGGTGACTTTCGGGCTGTTGTAAAGCTGCCACGACAATTCCTGTGCCTGTCGTAAGCCATCAATTTGCTGCTCCAGTGATTCCGGCTGCGCATTCTCCTTCGCCATGTTCGAGACATCGCCGCCCGCGCAAAACGCGCGGCCTGTGCCGGTCAGCACAATCGCGCCGATGTCGGGATCGCGGCTCCATTCTTTGAGCAGTTCGATGGATTGCCCAAGCAAATCGCGGCTCAGCGCGTTCAGCTTGTCCGGGCGATTGAGCGTTAACGTAGCGACTTTGTTTTCGACGTGCGTCAGAATC
>CAZWAK010000088.1:0-29010 GCA_964631865.1 uncultured Heliobacteriaceae bacterium
AGCCCTCAAGTAGACAGTAGACAGTAGACAGTAGTCGGTAGTCGGTAGAAACCGAAGGCTACCAACTACTGTCTACCGTCTACCGTCTACTCTTCAGGAGAACTTATGCAAACCCTGTTACAAGACCTGCGCTATGGCCTGCGCATGCTCCTCAAGCAAAAAAGCGTGACCGTGATCGCGGTGCTTTCACTCGCGCTCGGCATCGGCGCGAACACCGCTTTGTTCAGCATCGTGGATGCGATGTTGCTCAAATTGCTGCCGGTCAAAGAACCGAAGCGGCTGGTGCTGTTCAAATCTATCGCGCCGCCGAACTTCAGCCCGGGCAGTTACAACGGCAATTCCCAGCAAGACCCTGTGACCAAAGAACAGCGGATGACGTCGTTTCCGCATCAAAGTTATCAACGATTGCGCGAGCAGCTTCATCAACAGAGTGTGCTGTCGGATGTGTTTGCATTTGGCAACGTCGGGTTGAATGTGTTTGCGGATGGACAATCGAATGTTGCCAGCGGACAGGCTGTAACAGGCAATTACTTTGTTGGGTTAGGCGTGCAACCTGTGATTGGACGGTTGTTGACAGATGATGACGACAAGGCTTCGGCGGCACCTGTCGCGGTGTTGAGTCATCGCTATTGGCAACAGCGTTTCAGCGGCGACACCGCCGTCGTTGGCAAACAAATCAATCTGAACAATGTCGCGTTCACCGTGATCGGTGTGACGCCGCTCGGATTTGATGGCACAGGACAAGTGGGCGAGTCGCGCGATGTGACGATTCCGATTGCGTGGGAACCACAGCTCAACGCTGATCCGCAACGCTCACGAATGTACGGCGCGGGCGTGTGGTGGTTGCGCATTATGGGGCGATTGAAACCCGGCGCGACGCCGGAACAAGCTCAAGCACAATTGGAACCCGCGTTTCATCAATCCGTCATCGAACATCGCACCGCGCGCAACACGCAAACCCAAGCCACTGGCGGCAATGCGATCAGCCCGTTGGAGCAGAAAGATTATCCGCGTCTGGTGTTGGCATCCGGCAGTCAGGGCGAAATGAATATGCGCGAATATTATGCGCCGTCGTTGTATCTGCTGCTCGGTGTCGTAGGCCTGGTGTTGCTGATCGCCTGCGCGAACGTAGCGAATTTGTTGTTGTCGCGCGCGGCTTCGCGGCAAAAAGAAATCGGTGTGCGCTTGGCGCTTGGCGCAAGTCGTTGGCGCTTGATGCGGCAGTTGTTGACCGAAAGCGTGTTGTTGGCGGCAGTGGGCGGCGCACTTGGTTTGGTGTTTGCGCTGTGGATCAAAGACGGTTTACTGGTGACGAGTGATTGGGGCGGGGAATTCATGCGCGGCTTTGAACCGAAGCTGGATTGGCGTGTGCTGGGCTTCACGATGACCCTGTCGTTATTGACCGGAATCGTCTTTGGCGTCGCTCCGGCGTGGCGTGCGACGCGCGTGGATTTGACGCCAACGCTAAAAGACACCGGACGTGGTTCAAGTGCCGCAACACGTTCCTTGCTCAGTCGCGGCCTGGTTGTGATGCAAGTCGCGCTGTCGTTGCTGTTGTTGGTCGGTGCAGGCTTGTTCGTACGCACGCTCTTAAATTTGCAGCGCGTGGATGTGGGCTTCAATACGAACAACCTGCTGCTCTTCAGCGTGACGCCGAGCTTGATTGGTTACAAAGATGAGCGGTTAATGAATCTGTATGATCGAATGACCGAACGACTGGAAACCATTCCCGGTGTCAGCCACGTGACGTTTTCCAATCCGCCGTTGCTGGCGCGCAACTCCAGCGGGCGTGGCGTCTACTTGCGCGCTGCCTTGTCGGCTACGCCTGATGCTGATGGGCGCATCAAGGCCAGCGGTTCCACCAATGTGATGGCAACGCGCGAAAACTTTTTGGAGACGATGGGGATTCCGCTGCTTGCCGGTCGCGTGTTGAACGCGCAGGACGATGCGCGTGCGCCGAAAGTTGTTATAGTCAATCAAACCTTCGCCAACAAATTTTTCCCCAACGAAAACCCCATTGGTAAACGGTTCACGAATGACCCGCAGAAACCGGATGAGATTGAAATTGTCGGCCTCGTCAAAGATGCCAAATATGCTAGTCAACGCGACGAGATTCCGCCGACATATTATCAGCCCTGGCGACAATCGCTCGGTTCACTGGCAGCCGTGACGCTCGAACTTCGCACGGTTGGCGATCCTAAGACAATCGTTGCTGCGGTACGCCAAGCGATGCGCGAAGTGGACGAAAAACTGCCGATCAACGTCATCAAAACACAAGTCGAACAAGCCGACGAAACGCTGCGGATGGAGCGATTGTTTGCCAAGCTCGTAACGCTGTTCGGCCTGCTCGCGCAACAACTCGCGTCCATCGGTTTGTTCGGCGTATTAGCTTACACTGTTTCGCAACGCACGCACGAAATCGGCATTCGGATGGCACTCGGCGCTTCACAATCCGATGTGCTGAAAATGGTCATCAAGCAGGGCATGACGTTGTCGGTGATCGGCATTCTGCTGGGCTTAGTGGGCGCGTATGTGCTGACGAAATATCTGGAAAGCTGGATGCAACTTTCGCGGATGTTGTATGGCATCAAGCCGTCAGACCCGATGACCTACGGCGTGATGGCCGTATTATTGACGGTTGTCGCGTTGATCGCTTGTTACATCCCGGCGCGGCGCGCGACAAAGGTGGACCCGATGATTGCGCTCCGCTGTGAATAAAAAAGATGTGATTGATCTTTCGGTCGGCTGTGGCACAGAAAATGCCTCATGTATTCCCGCCAGGTTTGGCCACGCGAACAATTGGCAAGCACCAGAACACCGAAAGGACTTCCGAAAAATGAATACAACTGCATCTCGTCGTCGTTTTCTTCAAACTTCCAGCCTCGCTTTGTTCACCGCGACGCATCCCGTGCGCGCGACACAAACTGCGAAACCACCAGCGGGCACGTTGTCGGAAGCATTTCTCGCGCGCTTGCCGCAGATGATGGAATTAGCCAACGTGCCGGGGCTTTCTATCGCGCTTATCAAAGACGGCAAGGTGGCTTGGACACGCGGCTTCGGCGTGCGCGAAGCGAATAAACCTACGCTTGTGGACGCGGACACGATTTTCCCCGCCGCCTCGCTGAGCAAACCTGTGTTCACGTATGCCGTGCTGAAGATGCGCGAAGAGAAATTGATTGATCTGGATCGCCCGTTGGTCAGCTATCTGAATGCAACGGATTTGCCTGACGATCCGCGCACGAAACAAATCACCGCGCGCCACTGCCTGACGCATTCGACCGGCTGGCAGAACTGGCGCTTTGCGAAAGGCAACACGTTGCAATTCGCGTTTACGCCGGGCGAGAAATGGCAGTATTCGGGTGAAGGCTTTTTTCTGCTGCAACGGGTCGTCGAACAAATCGCTGGAAAAGGTTTTGAAGACGCGATGCGCGAGCGGGTGCTGAATCCGTTGGGGATGAAACGTAGCAGCTACCTTCGGCAGCCGGAACACGACGCGAACTTTGCCGCCGGTCACAATTCACGCGGCTTCGCGTCCGAATTCAGCGGCGCACAGCAACGACAGAAATTTCAAGATTTGGCCAAGCAGTGGAACAAGCCAATCACGTCGTGGCGTTACGAAGAGCAACTGCGCGCCGTGCAGGAAGTGCAGCCCGACTTGCCGCCGTTCCCGAATTTCATGACGCCGAACAGCGCCGGAAGCCTCATCACCACCGCGCCCGAATACGCGCAATTTATGCTGCGCTTGCTGGACAAAGCGCCGAGCGATGCCGCGAGCTTGAGCGAAGCCACGCGCCAGGCAATGCTGACGCCGCAGGTCAAAATCAACAGCGCGATTGCGTGGGGCTTGGGCGTAGGCTTGCAGACCGAAGGCGGGCATGCGTGCTTCTGGCATTGGGGCGACAACGGCAACTGGAAGACGTTTATGTTTGGCGACCCAGCGGCGCGCTCCGGCGTGGCGGTCTTCACGAACGGCACCAACGGCCACAAGCTCTGGCAACGCATCGTCGCGCAAGCTACGGGACGCGATCAGCCCGCATTTTTGTTTTGGATGGTTTGAGCAGATTCGCTGTTCCAATAAAGCGGGCTACGGCTTTCTCTGCGGTGCGCCTTGCACGGGCACTTTCGGAGCATTCGGCGGAATCGGTGTTTTTTCGGGCGCAATGAGCGGCACTTCGGGCAACTCTTTCAAGCGCCAATCCTTGAATTGCACTTTCATCGCCGGGCCGACATGCACTTGCACGCCGAGCAAACCTTCCAGCCGTCGCCCTTTCGGATCGTGGTCAAAGACTTCGACGGTTTTGTGCCCGTCAATGAAATGCTGATGATGATTGCCGCGCACCAGGACGCGGTATTCGTGCCATTCTCCAGCCGGGAAATGTTTGATTGGCCCGACCGAACCGACAATCCATTTTTCATTGTTCGGATCAATCACGACGCGCGTGCCCGACTGTGCCAGAATGCGCCGCCCGCGTTCGTCATACAGCATTCCATCGTATTCATCGTTCGTCGTCACGATGTCACACTGATAGCCCGTCAACACATACGGCCCCGCACCGGGAAACGGCACGCTGCGATATTGCAAGCCGGAATTGCCGCCCGGCGTGATTTTGACTTTCACCCGCATCTCAAAGTTTTTGACCGTCCCGCCGCGCCAGACGATGAAGCTGTTGGCTTTCAATGTTCCATCCGTCGTGCCGGTCAATGCGCCATCTTCGACTGTCCAGTATTTCGGATCGCCCTCCCAATCCGTCAGGTCTTTGCCATTGAAAATCGTCTTGAAGCCGGTTGGTTTCGCTGTCGGTTTTTTCGCTTTCGTTTGCGCGTAGCTCGTCAGCCCTGCACCGCCACTCAACGCCACCAGCAACGCAACCCCGATTGCCTTCTTACACAAGTTCATTCGTCTTTTCCTTTCTGCCATCACTTAGCTATTGCCTTTCTCTCACACACCCCATCAAGAACCTGAGACGTGGAAACCAGGCGTCAGTTCAAACTTTAGTTTCGCTGTTTTGGAAGCAAACAGGCTGAAGCTTGAACTCATGACACCTGCTCTGCTGCGCGTCCGTGATTTTTCAGTGAGCAACTTTTCACCCCCGCAACCGTTCGTGCTATTTGACCTCGCTGATGAGCACGACATCGCTCGTAACCCCGCCGCACGACACGCCAAGCTGGTCGTCCCTCGACACTTCAGCGGAAATTTTCCATCAACATCAAATCGCTGCTGGCCTGATCCGCTTGCACCCAAATCAGCCGCTGCCCGTCAGGCGGCGCGGCTTGCCACCCTCGGCGTTAATCACATAAATGTCGGCGCTGCCTTCGGCTCGTCCGTCGAAAACGATCTGCCGCCCGTCGGGCGACCAGCGCGGCGAACCGGTGACCGAATGGTTGAAGGCGGTCAATCGTTGGCGCAAGGTTTCGCCTGCGATGAATTCAGTGGCAATGAAATGTGTGTTTTGTTCGTGGCCGATTTCGTAAATCGTCAGAATGTTCGGATGATTCAGCGCACTTGCAGCTTTGGCTTCACGGGCAAAGCGGCGCACGCGGTCAGCGTCGCCGGTGAACGCGGCGGGCAACACTTTGAGCGCGACTTTGCGTTCGAGTTGCGTGTCTTCGGCCAAATACACTTCACCCATTCCGCCTTTGCCGAGCAGCGATTGCAAACGGTAATGACCCAACTTACGTTCACTCGTGCGCAGCAAGGGCGCAATGTCGAGCAGGTCAGGCATTTGCGTGGAAGCTTCGGGGTTCATAGTGTTTATGCTGAAACGCGCGTGGAGTGTAGCAGATGGCTGGGAGCGCGACAATCAGCCTTGGAGCAAGTTGCTGGCGCTGCGGGGATGTGATACTCCTGTGCGGCGATGAGTTCATCTCCGCTGACAATTCGCTACGACGCCGGCACGCTCGTGCTGGACGGCGCAGAAGAAACATTCGATGCGCCGTCTGCGTTTCAATGGGACGCGCGTGTGCGACGATGGCGCGCGCCTGCGATGGCGTATCGTGAAGTTGTTCGTCAGCTCACGCGGCAACAAATTGCGCACGAAGATCAAGCGCGCAACTATAACGATTTTGAATTCCAACCCAAACTCTTTACCGAACCGCGCCCCTATCAAATCGAATCCATCGAACAATGGAAAGCCACCGGGCGACGCGGCGTCATCGTGTTGCCGACCGGCGCAGGCAAAAGCTTCGTCGCACAAATGGCGATTGAACTCACCAAACGGCAAACGCTTGTGATCGTGCCGACCCTGGATTTGATGAATCAGTGGTACGACCTGATGCTGTCGAGCTTTAATGTCGAAGTGGGCTTGATTGGCGGCGGTTACTTTGAAGTCGGCGCGATCACGATTACGACCTACGCTTCGGCGTTTCGCTTTATGGAACGGCTGGGGAATCAATTCGGTTTGTTGATTTGCGACGAATGCCATCACTTGCCCGGCGATGTGTATCGCTATGCCGCAGAGATGGCGATTGCGCCGTTTCGCTTGGGTTTGACCGCAACACCCGAACGAGCGGACGGCGGCGAAGCGTTGTTGACTGAACTGTTGGGGCCGATCATTTACCGCTTGGAAGCGCAGCAACTCGCGGGCGAATACTTGGCGGATTACAGCATCGTGCGCATTCGCGTGCAGTTGAATGCAGAAGAGCGCGCGGCCTACGAAAAAGCCCGCAGCATTTATCGGCAATTCATCGCGTCACAAAACATTCGTTTGAGCAGCGTGCAAGGCTGGCAGTTGTTTGTGATTGCCAGCGCGCGCAGCGAGCAGGGGCGTGCCGCGATGTTTGCGTATCGTGAATCCAAACGCATCGCGCTCGGAACAGAAGCGAAGCTCAAAGTTTTGACCGAATTGCTGCAACGACACAAACGCGAGCGCGTGCTGATTTTCACGGCGGAAAACGACATGGTCTATCGCATCTCGGAACAATTTTTGATCCCCGCGATCACGCACGAAACGCCGATCAAAGAACGGAAAATGTGGCTCGAAGCATTCAATCGCGGCGATGTCTTGGCGCTCGCTACGTCAAAGGTTTTGAATGAAGGCGTGAACATTCCGGCGGCTGCGGTCGCAGTGATTTTGTCCGGCTCGGGTTCGACGCGCGAACATATTCAACGACTCGGTCGCATCCTGCGCAAACAACCGGACAAAGAGGCCGTGTTGTACGAAGTCGTAACCAGCGAAACGACCGAAGAACACATCAGCCAACGCCGCAGCGACACGCGGCAGTTTGATCGAATAGTTAATAGTTAAGTACTCGAACAGCATCAGGTTGAACCAAGGCTGAATTTTGAGAACTGGATCTTCAAATTTGATCCTACAACAGCGAGGCGCGAAAAGCGTGTGTGAGCTTTCGCGGGAGCCTTGTTCGCGCGCCGCGCGCTGCGTTGCTGTAAGTTCAAGCATTTTGAGGTTGCCTATCATGGGTCTGGTTCAATCTATTTCTGTCTGACTACTTATATGGTCGAATATCAACCCATTTCGGCACTCCTTGCCTGACTCTCCGCGAGGAGCGGGGCGAATAAGGGATGCAATCGCTGGTTGTCTTTCAGGAAAAGTGCAGCAGCGTCTTTTTCAACGGGTTTCGAGAAATAATAGCCTTGTGCGTAATCACAATTTAGAGAATGAAGTTGGCTCAAATGCTCTACGGTTTCGACGCCCTCGGCAATTACCTTCATGCCTAAACTTCTGGCCAACGAAATGATGGTGCGGACAATTTCGACATTCTCCTTTTCATTCATACTCATCACAAAGGAACGGTCAATCTTTAAGGTATTAAGCGGGAACCGGTGTAAATAGCTGAGCGATGAATACCCCGTGCCAAAATCATCTACACTTAATTCAATCCCTAAGGCGCGAATTTCGGCTAATTGCTTAATCGCCGCTTCAACATGGTCCATAACGGCACTTTCCGTTAGTTCCAGTTTCAAATACTGTGCGTCTAATCCCGTCGTGGTTAAAATCTCCTTGATTTCCTGAATCAGGTGCGGCTGAGTGAATTGTCGGCTGGAAAGATTGACACTCATTTGCAGCGGGAAACTGGCTGGATACATTTCCTGCCACACTCGGGTTTGGCAACACGCTTCCTGCAATACCCAATGTCCAAGTTGTATAATCAGCCCGGTCTCTTCAGCAAGCGGGATGAACTGCGCAGGGGAGACGAATCCGCGCTCAGGATGGTTCCAGCGCACCAATGCTTCAAACCCGGCAAGGCGTCGCGTTTGCAAATGAACGATGGGTTGGTAGACGAGAAAGAATTCATGGCGCTCAATCGCACGGCGCAGGTCGCTTTCCAATTGCAAGCGGCTGATCACCTGGGAGTGCATTTTCTTGTCAAAGACTTCATAGCATTTCGCCCCGCGCGCTTTGGCTCGGTACATTGCGGTATCTGCATCGCGGAGTATATCTTCGGGCTGTTCATATTCCATCGAACTGTCGGCAATCCCGATACTGACGCTCGTGAACACCTCCTGGCGGTCGAGTGTAAACGCCTCTTCCAACGATTGCTGAATCCTGTTGGCGACTTCGATAGATTCCCCTAAATGTCGCATATCTTCCAGCAAGACGGTGAATTCATCCCCCCCCAAACGGGCGATGGTATCTCCCGGACGCAAACAAGCTTCCAGGCGGCGTGCAATTGCAATCAGGAGTTGATCGCCTACCGAATGTCCCAAGCTGTCATTGACGATTTTGAAGCGGTCGAAATCCAGAAAAAGAACGGCGAACTGACGATGAGAATAACGTTTCATCCGCTCCATCGCCAGCTTCAAATGATCCAGAAATAAAGCGCGGTTGGGAAGTCCCGTCAATCCATCGTGGAATGCGTCATGCAGCAACTGTGCTTCGGCGCGTTTGCGCTCAGTAATATCTTGTAACTGAAAGATCAGGCGATTTTCTTTGGTGGCCAGATCACGCACGAGCGAAACACTCCAAATGACCCAAATGGTGTTGCCATTTTGGTGCAGATACTGCTGCTCCATTTGAAAGGCGGGAATGGTGCCTTCAAGCAATTGATGCACCTGCACTAACGCCGCTCCCAATTCCTTGGGATGAACATTTGCCTGGAAGTATTTGCCCACCAGTTCTGACTCTTGATAGCCCGTAATCTGACATAAAGCCTTATTAACTTGTAACCAGCGACCTTGTGGATCAACCAGTGCCATACCAACAGCGGAATGATCAAAGGCACTGCGGAAGCGCGACTCGCTTTCCTGTAATTCGGCCACATGCTTTTCGGCGGCTTCAATGTTCTTCAGATAAGGTCGCATGGCCAGGTAACTGGCCAGCATCAGCGGGACGGTCAGGATGATTGCCCAAAAACCATAATAGAAAACTAAGGCGCTGCCCACGCCAGCCATGAGCGCACCTGAAATGGGTGTTACCAGTACCCAGGCATAGTTTTCGTACCAGGTACGAAAAAAGGGTTGGCCAGATTTGAGGGTTACCACTGGGGTCAACAACAGCGTGTTGATCAATCCCTGCACGGTGGACAGCAAGAACAAGCCCAAGACATAAACAAAAAAGGTTTCACGGCGATGCGCGAGCAGGCGTAAATCGCCGAATGTCCCGTTAACCAGCAAGCAAGCGAGAAACAGGGAAAAACAAATCACCGCCACATTGGTGGCGAGTGTGAGCCAGCGTTTGACATGACGCGCGGAATCGCTCACGGATGCGGCTGCCGCGACGATGACCGCAGGATAAACGCCAAAGAGTAGGGCGGTGAGAAAAACAAAGGTATCCGAAACCGTAACTGCATTTCCTGCATTGGGAATGCGCGCGGCGGCAATCTGGCTCATGAGAATGGCAAAGACGCCAACCGCGATCCACTGCGGATCAAACGGCTCACGCCACAAATGCCAAACAGAACAGCCAATGCTACCTGCCCCAAGTGCAATGAGCAGGAGTTTATAATTTCTGACTTTGTCGCTCATCATCCAATTCTGCCAACCTTATCCATTGAGTGTTAGGTAGGGGCTGGGGCAGTAGAGGGGCCAGCAAAAGGTAGTGAGAATCTTTTCTTAAACTGTGGCGAATTGATGATAGGACTCAAATCAATACTTCAGAAAATTTTTGAGGCGTGAGTTCTCCAAGGGAAGCACGAGGCATCAATATCCTACAGGTTGATAGCGTACCAGATGCGAAACGCATAGCACCTGAAAGCCCACCTTCTGGTAGAACGCCAGCGCGCGTTTGTCTTCAGCACTGGCATAGAGGCAAATCGCGGGATACCGATGCAATAATCTTTCTCCTAACTGCTTAAGCACCGCACTGCCAAACCCACTGTCTCGCAGGTCTTCCCGTATCCAGACGCCTTCCAAATAGACCGCCTCCGCGCTTTCGCTTACGATGTCGGTTTTGAAGGCAATACCTGTTTCATCGCGCACAATCCAGATGCGGCCTTTTTCAATTCGTGCCAACATCCGTTCCCGAAATCCGGTGGGGTCTTTGGCCGACGGGTCTACCCCATTCCATTCCAGATAAGTGCGCGCGTGCAGGAGGGAGACTTCTTCCAATTCTTCTGCTTGCACCTGTCGCAAGCCACTGATCGCTGCCCCTTGATTGCTGAGTTGTCGGGCGACGCACAGAGATTCTTTCTCTTCCGTCAAAATCTGTCGCCCTGCTGTCATTTCATTGAAGCACTGACGAAAAGCCGCAACGGCTTCGGCACTGCCCATTAAATTCGTCACTGTCTGCCGGTAAGATTGAACTGCGATGTGGCCGAAATACTGGGCTGCATTCGCATCGCAACTGAGCAGTGTATGATGACCGATGAGCGCCATACCGCTAAGACGGTCATCACAAAAATAGCCATAAAAGCTGCCGCGATTGCGTTCGCTGACCAAGCCATGATCACGAATGAAGCCGATCAGCGTCAGATTCTCCAGCGGATGCTGGTTCAGGTACTCGAACGCCAAAGCAGCTTCGCCCGCTATCAACTTGCGCACCTTGATGTGAAGTTGTAGGTTGCTGGCCTTTGCACCGCCTTGCTCGGCTAAGCAGCCTGGCCCGTATGCTTCTGCTAACTTTTCCTGTCCCATTTTACTTTTCATAGCGCATCTCTTTGATGTTTGAGATTGAAGGCGTCGCTGCGTTAGAACACATTATCAGCGAGAATCAACCCATCAGCGAGAATCAAGCCATCGGCCAGCAGCAACCCGTCGGCCAGTAACATTCCATCGGCTAACAGCAGGCCGTCACCTAAGAGTTGAGCCGTACCGAGGAAAGGTAAGCCATCGGCCAGAATCAAACCATTACTTGTCATGACATTGTCGGCCAAGAGCAAGCCATCGGCTAGGATCAAACCATCGGCCAGGATCAAGCCATCCGCCAGGATCAAACCATCCGCCAACGCGATGCCTGGTTTATAGACCAGGTGATATTTCGTCATCAAGGCTGGGCCACGGGCAATCGTGTAACCCATATTCACGCCCTGTCCCCACGGAAAGGTGTAAGTAGCAAGCGTGGTTTCCTGCGTGGGCAGATCACCCGTCAACAACGAAGCCCCCACTTGGGTGCCATTACTCAGGTTTTGTCGGACGACCTGCGCCATCCGCACCGCGCCTTCGATATTCAGTTGTCCCGTGCCTTGCTCGAAGTTATTGAAGCCCTTGAGCGGTTGTGCGGTGTACATCAGGATGGCTTTGACCAGATTGGGCGTTAGGTTAGGATTGGCCTGCAACATAATGGCGGCAGCGCCTGCGACTAATGGCGTAGCCATAGAGGTGCCGCTCATCTGCATCATCTTGACATTACCCGCAGGTACGTTGAGCTGCGGATTGTTGGTGATTAACCAATTGTCTTTGGCCTGCGCGCCCACCAGTTTGTTGCCCGGTGCCACGAGATCGGGTTTGATCATGTTGTCGTAATGACGAACTCCGCTATTGTCCACCCAATAGCCGCGTGTCGGACCGCGTGAGCTGTAGGTTGTCACCCCATCGTCCTGCCGCCCATCGGTCCCGAAGGTATTCGTCGCGCCGACCGTAATGACGGAAGGTTCAATCCCCGGCGTGTGAATCGTGCCATAAACTTTTTGACCATTGGCGTCTTTGCCTTCATTACCGGCGGCAGCCACGACCACGATGCCTGCATCCACCAGCTTGCGGGCGGCCACACAGAGGGGGTCATATTGATAAGAATCCGTCGCGAGCGCGCCCAGGCTCAGATTCACGACGCGAATATTGTTCGCTCCGCGATTGCTCAGCACCCAATCAAGCGCTGCCAGTAAATTGCGGACTTCCCCATAACCATTGGCATCAAGCACTCGTAAGCTGATCAGATTCGCTCCCGTCGCAACACCGGCGTAAGCGCCATTGGCGATGGTCTCATTGCCGACAATTTCCGAAGCCACGAAACTGCCATGCCCATACAGATCATGGGTGCCCGTATCATTCGCAAAATTCACGCGAGCTTTAACCTTGGATTTGCCTCTGGCATCTTTGAGAGCGGCATGACCTTCATCAATCCCTGAGTCAATCACCGCCACGCCCACCCCATTGCCCGTGTAGTTGCTATTGTTTTGTAACGCGCGGGCAGCCGCAGCGCCGGTGGTTTCCGTGAGGTGGCCGAACTTCTTCAGAACCTTGCCAAGCGAAATATAGCGAACTTCATTGAGGCTGACTAAGGCGGCTAGTGAATCTGAACTGACCTTCATGGCATAGAAGGGGAAGTTGGTGTACTGGTTCTGAACGCTTATATCCTTGCGCGTGAGAAAATTCTTGAATTCCGCTCCGGCTGGCCCCTTTAATTGGACAATGACCCGGAGTTCGACCCTCGTGGTATAGGGAGCGTTAGCCAATTCAGTTGAGATTTTGCGATAGGGTAACTCCGTGTTCTGCGCCTGCACAGCGGCTCCCGTGTTGGCGGGCGCGCCGGTGGTCGTTGTCTTCTTGTTATTCTCCGCGTAAGCAGTGCGCTGGAAATAGGTATCCAAAATGAGGGGGGAAATCGTACCCCACACCAGCAAAACGACTAAGAATTGTCGCACTATTTCGTTAATTGACTTCTTCATATTCTGCTTTTCCTTTTCGAGTTTAGAAGATCGCGCCCAAGAGAAAAGGCCGATCTTCATCACCTACAATAGGGAAGACCGGCCTCTAACTGGTCGTCTCTTCGGGGACTCCCGCTGCCGTATCACGCGCGTGTGACGTAGGCCGGTGAGTGCTTGCCCGCTCTGGCTTTCGCCTGAAGAGCGGACTCTTATCGGTGACGTATACTACAAATAAAAAGAGCGTATTTATGGGGCAAACTATAGTGATCTGACAAAAGAGAAGTTACCGGAGGTTCTTCACAGAGCAATGACAGGTACGTGATAAGTTCTGGTATGTCTGGAATCTGAGTGGGATTGGTTTTTCGTTGTGTGGTTTGGATTCACACGTTGCTACGGGTCTGCGGCCCTAGTTTAATCTATTTCTGTTTGACTGAAAGTAAAGCCCCGCTGCTTGCGGCGGGGTCGCCGAATCCCAAACGTGGGATTCCAAAGGGAGCGCGGCTCCCTTTGGTCGAGTGCGGGGTCAATACCCCGCACTCGAAACGATTTTTTTATTTTTCGCCGCTGTAAACTGCTGATTTCCCAAGAGCTATAAACCCTAAAAAATGTCCGAAGTATTAGACATTATTGGAAATAGAAAAACTCGTGTACACTGTGCCAATGCTAAAATATGTTGAGTTACGAGAAAAGCCGCGCGAATTTCTGGCCGCCACCGGTCATACGGACGAGGAGTTTCAGGCCTTGCTCCCGGCCTTTGCCGCGTGTTATGAAGCGGCGAGACCGCCCAAACCCAAACCCACGAAGAAGAAAAAACAACGGGCGCGCGGGGGCGGACGACGCGGACAACTGCCAGACCTCGCCGACAAATTGTTGTTCATTCTGGTCTACCAAAAGACCTTTCCCTTGCAAGTGATGCACGGCCTTCAGTTTGGCCTCAGTCAAGGCCAGGTCAATCATTGGATTCACCGCCTGTTGCCCGTGTTGCAAGCCAGTTTGGCGCTCCTCCACCTGACCCCGGAACGCGACGGCAGCGCGGTCGCCGCGGCGGTCGAAACCAGCGCGGGCGGGGCGCATTTGAGTGTGGATGGCACCGAACGCCGCGTGCAACGTCCGGTGGATCCGGTGCAACAACGGGAGAAATACAGTGGCAAGAAGAAAACGCATACGGAGAAAAATCTGGTCTTGGTTAATGAGCAGACCAAACGCGTCGTGTATCTCAGCCCAACGGTAGCGGGCAAAGCGCACGACAAGAAGTTAGCCGCAGCCAGCGCGATCAGCTATCCGGCGCACGCGACCTTGACCAAAGACACTGGGTTGCAAGGCTACGAGCCGGCTGGGGTGTTGACCGCGCAGCCCAAAAAAAGCCGCGCGGGAAGGCGTTGAGCGCCGGGGAGAAGTTCTGCAATCGCGTCATCTCCGGGGGGCGCATCGTGGTGGAAAATGTGCTGTGCGGGATCAAACGCTGTCGCATTGTCAAAGAGACGTTCCGGCTCACGACGGCGGCGCTGTCGGATGTGGTGATGGAAATTGCGTGTGGGTTGCACAACCTGCGCGTCATTTTTCGTCACCCCTTGCAAACGCTTGAGCTGACTGATCTGGCGGACTCGTTTTATTTCCCATAATGTCTATTGAATAGGAACCCGCAACTAATAACTACAGGCTGTTAACTATTAGCTACCTAACCACCCATGCTAACCAGCGACCTTGCCATGAGTTGGACGCGCGGCGATCAAATTCGCCCGCGCTATCTGAATCCCGACGCCGAAGAATATTTGCAAGCGGCGGATGATTTGATTTTGCTCGTGCGGCAGCATCAGCAACGACGGCGCGCGGAATTGCAAAAGGCGTTGGATGATTACATCGGCGTTGGCACGGATTATCGCATCCTGCGCGGTTTGATTAAGCTGCTCGTGGATCGCTGTGAATTTGAAACGGTTGCGCCGATGGAACCAGCGGAGTTGCGGCAACGCTTGTTTTTACGGGCCTTCCAGCATCATCCGGTGTTGAATCGGGAAATTGTTTTAGAACTCGCGGCGCAGGAATTGAACATCGCGCCGGAGCAAATTCTCGACAGCTTGTACGCCGATTTGCACGACCATCAAAAGCTCGTGTCATTTGACGATTTGGAGGCGCGCGCCTTGTTGGACGAATACAATTTGGCGCAGGCGCAGGCGTTGTTTTATCGCTGCGTCGAATTGACGTTGTGGATTGAACCGCAAGCGCCATCGGGCTATCGGCAATTGTTCGATGCGATCAAGCATTACCGGCTGATTCATTCGATTCGCGGCAATGCGCAGTATGGCTATGAAATTCGCTTGAGCGGGCCGGTGTCGTTGTTTCATCGCTCGCAGAAATACGGCATTCAAATGGCGGTGTTTTTGCCTGCGCTGTTGGCGTGTCAGGGCTGGCGACTGCGGGCGGAAATCGAAAGCAAAAGCAAACCGATTTTTTACGAACTCAACAGCCAGCAAAAGCAATTGTACGCGGCGCAGTTTGACAGTATGACCGAAGAGAATCCGCTGCTGGAAAAACTGCTCGGCAAATGGGCAGACAGCGAATGGGCGCTCGAACCTTGTGCGGAAGTGATTGATTTGGGCGAGTCAGCGTTTGCGCCCGATTTGAAAGCGGTGCGCGGTGGGCAAGCCGTCTACATCGAATTGTTCGGCTTCTGGACGCCGCGTTATTTGCAGCAACGGCTGCTTGAATTCGCGCGCGGCGGGATGCGCAATTATTTGCTCGCGGTGTCGGAAGAATGGCGCGGCAGTCGCGATGAACCGACGAATTTGCCAGCGAATGTGCTGGTGTATAAAACTTCGCTCGACGCGCGTGCGCTGCGCGTCAGCCTGAACCAATTGATTGGAGTTAACGAATGAATCCTTATGCCAAATATTTAGGCGACCGCGATCCGCTCGCGGTTTTATCAGAAACTCCCGCGCGCATTCGCGCTGAAATCGAACGCATTGGCGCGGACGCTTTCACGTGCACGTACGAAGCAGGGAAGTGGAACGTCGCGCAAATTCTCACGCATCTGGTGCAAGGCGAAATCGGCTTCAGCCAACGCATACGGCAGGCGCTGACGGTCAAAGACTACGTGGCGCAACCATTCGATCAGGACGATTGGATGAACTCAGAATCGGTCATTGATGGGGCGCTGGCGCTGGAAGCCTTTTGCAGTTTACGGAGCTTCGATTTGCTGCTGTTTCGTAGCTTGAGCGAAGCCCAACGTGCCACCGCATTATCGAATCCGGCGATGGGGCCGCAAACCGTCAACCTGTTGCTGGAAATTATGGCGGGGCACGATCTCAACCATCTCTCGCACCTCGCGTCCATCGCTGCCTGAACGACGTTCGTTGGGAGAAATCTTCAATTCACTTGCTGTCCCCAGCGCGTGCGAGAATACACATACGCCTGCAAGGCGCGGTCGCGGCGGGCGGCAATCAATTGTTGGCCGCTTTGTGTGAAAGCGAGCGCGTACACGGGCAGACCTTGCGCGCTATTGGTAGTCCGTTGTGTATGCCGTGCGGCATCCCACGTGACGATCACCTCTGCATCCGCCGTTGCTAAGGTGCGGAAGACTTTCGCTTCCCACGATTCGGTTATTGCCCATTTAACCGCCAACCACAATGCACCGAGCAAGGCCAAGATGCCGACGGCGCAAACCGCACTGATCCAGCGCAGCAATTTGGTTTGCCTGCGTCGCTGCAACGTTTTCAACTCATCCAACATTTCCCGTGCTGTCTCAGACCGTTCCGATAGCTTCCGCCGGAGTGCTTTGCGGATGATAGGTTCCACCGCTCTTGGCGCATCCTCAAACTGAGCGCCTGTTGCGAATGGCTCCTGCGCGCTGCGCAAGAACTGCAACACATCGGGCGGCGTTTTGCCCACGAATAAACTTTTGCCCGTCGTCATCTCCAACAAAATCTGCCCCAGCGAAAACACATCCGTCCGCCCATCCAGCGGTTCTCCCCGTGCTTGTTCCGGCGACATAATAATTCACTGTCCCCACAACTGTGCCGAGCGCGGTGGAAAGCGGGCAAGGGAGAGAGGGAGGGAATTCCTCACCTCTGTTGTCTCAATCTCTAGCCCTCTTTCCCTCCTCCCTCTCTACTAAGAAATCAGGACTTATGGCGCGATTGCCGCCTGATTTTGGTCGGCCCTATTGATCGCCACAGAATCAATAGCAAATGACCAGTCGCAAATGGAAAAGGAGAGAAGAGACCTTGCGACCAGATGTGTTTACCGTGATCGTTTCTTCTTCCATTCCTCAAATTCTTTTTCAAGCGCGGGACTCAAACGGGGATAAATGTCGCGCGTCGGATGTTTGCCTTCCTTCATCTTTTCGGCTTTGAACTCTTCGACAAGTGTTTGCGCTTCGGCGGCTTTGATGACGTCGTCAGTGATTTGCGGCGGAAAGACCAGCAGTCCTTCTTCATCGCCGACCACCACATCGCCGGGCATCACTGTGACAGAGCCAATCCGCACGGGCACGTTCCATTCGACACCGACTTGATCCGCCATCGCCGAAGCATGTGCGCCGGCATAAAACACGGGGAAATCCTTGAACTCTTTGAAACCGCTCAAGTCGCGGATGCCGCCGTCCACGACGATGCCGTTTGTTTTGCGCAGCTTGATGGCAAGGCCGGTCATCGTGCCCATAAACGTCGCGCGATCCACCATCCCACCGAGTTCGACCACGACAATGTCACCCGGATTCGCGTCCTCGCCCGCACGCGTGTTGAAGCGGTAATCCCAATTGCCTTCTTTCGCGAGTTGCTGCACGCCTTCTTCCAAATCCGGTCGCACGGGCAAATAGCGCATCGTCAACGCGCGCCCGGCGGTTTGCAGTCCCGGCGTTGTGAGTTTCAAGTGATTGATGAAGCAATGCCGATAGCCTTTGTTCTGCACCGCGCTCCACAGATTTTCAATCTGCATGGTTTTAAGCTTGGCGAGTTGTTCATCGGTGACGCGCGTGCGTTTGGAGGCCATCACGTCTATGAGCGGCGAGTAGGTGTTTTTTTGCGCGCGGAGCGGCACGGACGTTTGACTGTTGACCGCTGGCAAGAGCAACCAAGCGACAGCAGCAGCGCTGAGGACAATGCAGGTAGAAGTGATGATGCGAACCATTTCGCCTCCTCTCGACGATTCGTGCTTGTGACGGAGTCAGGATTTGATTTCGTAAAAATGTGGCGGCGCGAGCAAGGCCACCGTCTGGTTAGGATAATCGTAAATGACGCCGAAATTGTTGGTCACGTCGCGGCCCAACACGGACAGATCAGCAGTTTCGTCTTCCTTAAAAACGCCGAACGTTCCGCGCACCTTGACTACCTGCTCATCGTCCCGCCGTAGTCCCAGTGCAGTTTCAATGATGATGTGATTGACTTGTCCGCCCACTCCAGCCAGCAGAGTTGGCTCGGTCTCAAAGATTTCTAAAGGCCGCAGCAAATGCAGCAGCCGCGCGCTGAATACCGTGCGGTCTGCGCCCGCATCGAGCAGGAATGTGACTTCCATCCACTGCGTATCAGTCACCTGCACCAGCCCCTGCACTAGGGGGCGGATGGCGTTATCCTCACAAAACTCCCAGCTTCCGTTAACTCGCATAGATGCGGCTTTGTTTGTGGCGCGGAATGTAGCGGATATGGGGCATCTCGTCAGGATGCTTTTCCTGTACGAGGCGATCAATCTCTTCTGGCGTCGCGGCGCTCAGCAGTTCCCCCCCCACTGCCGCGACATATTGACCACGATAGCGCCGATAGATTTCAAGCTCTTCGGCGTGTTCGCTAAACCACATCAAGTTCCGGTGTGCCTGCTCAAACAGACGCGCCAACTCCGGCGGCATCGGGCCTTCTTCGATTGTGACAGTATTCATAGCGCGATGATACCCAGCGCCGCAAAAGCAAGTCAAACGATAATCAGTCGCCGGTAGAAAGCGCGGATAACGCTATTCTACCGACTACCGACTACGGTTCTTAGAAGTACAGCTTCAGCCCGAACTGCATTTGGCGCGGGCTATTGAACTGACTTTGGATGCGACCGAAGTTGCCACTGGTGATGTTGCTGTCGGGCCCGCCGAACACGACGCGATTCAGCACATTGAACAGTTCCCAGCGGAAATCCATTTTCACCCGTTCGCTGAAGAAGAAGGATTTTTGCAGGGAAACGTTTTCATTCAAGTTCGACATCCGCCGCGCTCTGCCGTTGTAACGCGGCGCTTGTCCAAAGGTGGTCGGTTGCACCACGACCTGGCCACTCGCATTGCAGAAGGCGGCAATGTCACAGCGCGAGGCATAGTAGCTGGTGAACCCGCTGGCGGTGCGGAGATTGGGATTGTCAGGAATGCCCACGACCCAATTGTCCAGCGTCTTGACGACGGCAGCGCTGCGCCCGCCCAGGCCAATGCCGCCGCCCGACAACTGAATCGCTTGTCCGCTGGTGTAAACGTGGATGCCTGACAAGCGCCAGCCGCCCAACAACGCATTGCCCACGCCGCCGAGATTGAAGCGTTGGCCGCGTCCCCAGGGAAGATCATAAATCCAGCTAAATTTCGCGTTGTGCGGCAGATCGAATTCGCCGACAGATTTTTCCCAATGGCGATTGTAGTGATCCATCGCGCGGCCCCCAGCATCTACGCGGTCGGTGTCGGAAAGGAGTTTGGAAAACACGTACGAGCCTTGCAGATACAATCCGTTGCTCACGCGGCGTTCCATTTTCAGGATCAGCGCGTGATACGTCGAATGGCCGCTGCGGTCGCCGTTGCCGCCCCAGGTGTTGATATTTTGGTACTGCGGGAACGGTCGTAATGCCTGGCTCAACGGGCCGTTGAAGGTCGGATAGGGGCGCGTGAAGCCCGCTGCCACGACGGCTGGAGCTGTGATGTTACTGCTCAGCAGCGGCTGCACGCGCGGGTCTGTTACAAACCGCGAAGGAATTTGATTCGGGTTCAGCAAGCCCGCCATCAGATGCACGCCGATGCTGGCATTGTACGAAGCTTCGACCAGAAACTTGCCGGGCAATTCGCGTTGCACCGACATTGTCCAATTCCAGTTTTCCGGCAGCCGCGATACTTCGCCGTATTGCCACCAATCCACGTCCGCGCCCGTGTTGAAGCCGGGATCCGTACTCGGCGGTTGCGGCACGGTGTTTTGTCCGTTGACGATAAAGCCATCATCCAAGCGGAAGAGCCGATTGATACCGTCTTGCGTCGTGATGCTGTAAATCTGGATCGCACCAGCAAAGTGCGTCGAACCGTTGGTGGTCCGCACCAGGCCGAACGTGCGGCCTACGCCGCCGCGCACAACGGTTTTTTCGTTCGGGCTGTAGGCAAAGCTGAAGCGCGGCCCCCAGCCGTTGTACCAACCCGGCACGAGCGTGCGTTTGCCCACTCGTCCTGTCCCAAAGCCCGCGAAGCGCAACGCGCCCAACGTGCCGGTGCGCGGATTGGCCGTGAACGGATCGAAGTCGCTCCATTTGTCATCGCGTTCGAGCGGTGGCAAGGTGGTCTCGTAGCGCAGACCAAAGTTGAGCGTCAGCTTTTGATTGACCTTCCAGTCATCCTGAAGGTACGCCGCATGACCGCGCCAGTATTGCCGGACGAAGCGGTTGTTTTCGGTTTGGGCGCTGTAGACTTCGCCGAGCAGGAACGATGCAAATGAGTTGCCGCCGCCGAGCAGCGCGTTGCTGCTTTCGGGGATGCTCGTGCTGCGGCGATTGAAGCGCGCTTCGCCCGACAGCGTTTGACGTCCGAAGCCGTTGTAATGCAACCGCTCGAACAAATAGCCGCCCTTGAGCGTGTGGCGACCTTTGATGACGGTCAGATCATCGCCGACCGTGAAGATCGGATTTTCGGAGCCATCGCCCGCGGAACCGCCCCACCCGGCATATCCATCGCTCTGAAAGTTCAGCGCCAACAGGTTGAAATCACAATCAAAGACACCCGGCATGCAAATGTTGCGTGCCTTCCATCCGCCCGTCGTGTTGGGCGTATAGTTCAATTGCTTCCACCAATTGATGCCGCCGTAAGCGTAATTCACGATGGTTGGGCTGATCGTCCAGGTGTAGTTGCCGCGATAGGTGTAGCTGTCTTGTTCTGTGAACCGGAAATTGCTGACTGTCAAGGGCAGACCCGGAGGCCCATCGGGGCCGGGCAAGACTTCGCTCAATCCATAATTGAACAGGCCGCTGACTTTGTGTTTTTCCGAAAAATTGTGGTCGAGCTTGACACTCCACTTTGTCCAGGGCGTCTGCGTACTGCCGGTCAGACTGCGGTAATTCTGATTCACATACGCATACGTTCCCGGCGCACCAGCGGAATTGGGATGAACGGTTTGCCCGACGTATTGCAAATAGCGTTGCGCCAGCGGGCTGATGCGATTGGTCGGAATACGATTATTCGGGAAGGGATCACGGATAAAACGCGGGTTCGCTTCCGTCACGGGGAGCGCCGAATTAAAGGCCGGATTGGCGCGGGTGGTGGCCGGATCGTAAATGATCTGTTGTTTGCCGGTGGGGTCTACCCAACGACTGAAATCGCCCTGATACATTTCCGGCGTGGGCACGGAGGTGATAAACCCGACGGCTCCGGCGCGATTGCGAAACCATTCGCCGGAGGCAAAGAAAAACGTTTTGTTTGTTCCGTTGTAGAGCCAGGGGATGCGCACCGGGCCGCCGACGGAAAACCCAAAGTCGTGTTGTTTCAGCACGCTCTTCGTGCGCGGTTTGACGCGACCCTGTCCATCCAGATCGCCGCCGTTGTCTTCAAAGTAATTGCGCGCGTCTAAGTAATCGTTGCGCGCATACTCGAAGAGCGTGCCGTGATATTCGTTCGTGCCGGACTTGGAGGAGAAGTTCAAATTGCCGCCTTGGCCGCGCCCGGATTCTGCTTTGAAGCCGTTGGTGTCAACGGAAAATTCCGTGATGGCATCAATCGAAGGCGTATTCAAACTCGCCCATTCGGTCGAACCGAAACGCGACGTGCCCGACGAAGCACCATCGAGCGTGACGCCCCACGTTCCACCCTGTCCGCCACCGATAGAAAACGTCGAATCATAGCCGGGGCCACCGACACCAGCTTGTCCGCCGAGTCCGAGCGGTTTGGCTTCGGGCGTAAGCAGTGACAAGTCGAACGGGCTGCGCATCGTGCCGCTAACGACCAGCGGTAGCTGGTCAATCTGCTTGGCTGCGACCTGCGAACTGATCTTGGCATTTTCGGTTTGCACTTGTGCCCCGCCCCCGCCGACGACTTCGACGGTTTCCGTGACCGCCCCGATGGTCAAGGACACATTGGCGTTGGCGGTGTTTCCGCCGACCAGTGTGATCTGGGTGATTTCGGCCACCTTGAAGCCGCTTTTCTCCACGCGGACTTTATACGTGCCGGGCGGCAATTGCGGAATGACGTAAATTCCTTCCGCCGTCGTGACCGCCGAAGACGTAGTATTCGTGGCGATGTTTGTGACAGTCACTTGTGCGCCGGGAACTGCCGCGCCGGCGCTGTCGGTGACAATCCCGGTGATCGTGCCGCGATCTTGTGCGAAGCCCGTCAGGGCCAGGAACGTGACCGCCAGGACGGCTGTGAGTAATGGGAACATTTTCTTTTGCATGTAACTCTCCTTGAATGGCTCTCCTGAACGTTAGCGAGAATTGTGTCCGTGAAATGTTGGCGAACAATCGGCTGGCTTTCGCCGCAGCACCTCCGGGTGACTCGAACAACGCACCTCTGTCACCGGCAAGGCTGCGCAACGATAGCCTGTTCTATTTCTGAGAAGTCCCTGAACTGTAAAAATGATTAGAGCACCAATCCGCCCTCATCCGTGCAACTCAGGGCGACCAAAGAAAACGCAACGAAAACAGCAAAGCTAATCAATCGGTACTTCAATATTCTATGTTTGTGGTAGGAGTACACTCTGCTTATACATCCAGCCCAACTCCCTGACAAGGTTTCGGTAGGTCTTGGAACGTCACAAAACGTTTGCTAACATACGTGGGCAACGTTTTCTCTTACAGAATCTAAAGCATTTATGAACGAGACGGCAATCGTAATGGGCGCGGAGATTACCGTGGAGCAAAAGCAAGCCGCATTGGAAGCGGTCTTGCACAGTCACACCTTTGCGCGCGCTGATCAGCTCAAAAGCTTTCTGAAATTCGTTTGTGAAATGGAATTGAGCGGACGCGGCGCAGAGTTGTCCGAATATCTGATCGGCGTGGAAGCGTTGGGACGCTCGCCGAATTATTCGCCCGGCGACGATTCCGCCGTGCGCAATCGAGCGTTTGCGCTGCGGAAAAAATTGCTCGAATACTACGAACACGAAGACCCAGACGCGCCGCTCCGCATTGAATTGACGAAAGGGTCGTACTGTCCGCATTTTGTTGTGGGGGCGCTGGTGCGGAAACCGTCGGATGAAGAAGCCGTGCCCGCGCCAGCACCGCTTGCGGCTCCCACGCTTCCCGCCGCAAAAAATATGCCGACCCTTTCGGTGACGAAAGCGCGCTGGCTGCCCGCCTTTGCCGCAGGCGTCGTGGTCACGGCCATCGCCGCAGGCTTGCTCTTTTGGCTGGGCGGAGCGCGCCGAAACGCAGCGGTTTCAGTCCCTGGCGTCGCGCCGATTCTGGCGGAGGTTTGGGGGCCGCTTCTGACCGCGAATGCGGATGTGCTGATTTGCGTGGCGAACCCGCCGAGCTTTTCTGTCCATCCCTCGCAATCGCCTTTTCCATCGGTCAGTACAGTTTCGCCCCCGGTCAATGATCCCGGCGGACGGCCATTCCCTCTGGAACTGCGGGATTGGTTCAAGGCCAAATATCCAGGCTTTGCCGCAAATCTCTACTTGACGATCACCTCGAATGCGACGTATTGGGGTGATTCGTTGGGCGCGATGACGACGCTCAAAACCATGCACGCGGCCAATGTCGCGCCGCAACTGTTTCCCGAAAAAGTCATCACCGTTCCGACCCTGCGCAAACGCAACGTGGTGTTATTCGGTGCCCCCGAATACAGCCCCGCCGTCGCACGGTTTTTGGAGCGTTGCCCGCTTACAGTCAACTTCCTCTCGGCCATCGTGCATTCAGAAGCAGGGCAGACGCCACAGCCGCGTTATGCCGTCAAACGCGATCAGCAGAATCGAATGACCCAGCTTTTCGGCTTGATTACCGTGCTGCCGAGCGAAAGCTCCAGCCAGCATCGGACGATCATCTTTTCCGGCGTGAATTCTGCGGGGACACAAGCCGCTGCCGAATTTTTCACCTCGCCCGATCACCTGCTCGAACTCAAAAAGCATTTGCAAAAAGACGGTCATCAAACCTTTCCACCAGCCTATCAAGTGGTGGTGCGCGCCGAAACAGACGACAGCATTCTGCTCAACTTTCACTACGAAACTTATCGCATCATTCCCTCCTTGTCCGGGAGTTGATGTATCATTTCCCCCACGCGCGGTCGTGGTCAGCGCAAGTGGCTGCGCTGCGTTCACTAAATCGTTATGCGTGCAATTCCAAGCCTGAAAATCAGCATCTCCGGCGTGCGCGGCGTCATCGGCGCATCGCTCACGCCGACTTTGCTCACCCGTTTTGCGCAAGCCTTTGGCACGTACATTGGCCCGCGCACGATTGTTTTGGGACGCGACACGCGCACGTCGGGCGAGATGGTTCGCCAAGCTGTGATTGCAGGGCTGTTGTCGAGCGGTTGTCGCGTGATTGATCTCGACATTTGCCCTGTGCCGACCGTGCAATTGCTCGTTCGTGAACGCAAAGCGCACGGCGGCATCTGCATTACCGCGAGCCACAATCCGGCGGAATGGAACGCGCTGAAATTCATCAATGCCGAAGGGCTGTTTTTGAGTCCAGGGCAAGCGCGCGAATTATTGGACATCTATCATCAGGGCGATTACACGAAAGTTTCCGGCGCGAATATGCGCAGCGTCGAACCGCTCGCAGGCGCGGGCGAAGTGCATATCAACGCGATTCTGAAAGCGGTCGGCGCGTTGCCGAAATCATCACGCAAACTCAAAGTCGCGTTGGATTCGGTCAATGGCGCGGCGTCGCAGCTTGCACCAAAATTGCTCGCCTCACTCGGCGCTGAAGTCGTCAGCATCAACACGACGCCAAATGGTTTGTTTCCGCGCGGCGCTGAACCTGTGGCCGAAAATATCACAGAGCTTTGCCAATTGGTGAAAGCGAGCGGCGCGGACGTAGGCTTTGCGCAGGATATGGACGCGGATCGGCTGGCGGTCGTGGACGAAACGGGCACGCCGATTGGCGAAGATTACACGTTGGTACTGGCGACGCGCTACATCCTGAGCAAAACACCGGGCGCAGTCGTGGCGAACCTTTCGACGACGCACGCGCTCGATCCCGTCGTCGCGCATTTCGGCGGCACGTTGCATTGCGCCAAAATCGGCGAAGCGAATGTGACCGAAATGATGCAAGCAGTAAACGCAATCATCGGCGGCGAAGGCAATGGCGGTGTGATTTATCCGCGCATCAATTTCTGCCGCGACTCGCAAGTCGGCATGGCGTTGATCCTGCATCTTCTCGCGGACACGGGCAAACCGTTGTCGCAGTTGCTGACCGAATTCCCGCGCTATTACATCATCAAAGAAAAGCTCGAATGCCCGTCGGACAAGATTGGTGAAGCGTTGAAGATGATTCGGCGTGACTATGCCGATTACAAAATGGATTTGCGCGACGGCGTGAAAGTGTTGTTTGCGAACAGTTGGCTGCACGTGCGCGGCTCGAATACCGAACCGATCATTCGCATTGTCGCAGAAGCCGAAACCGAAGCGGCAGCGCAAACAATCGTCAGCGAAGTGTATGCGAAAGTCGCCCGTCTTTTGGGGCGCAACGCTTGATTCCTCACCCCATTCTTCCTTCTTCCTTCTGCATTTTTCATTTCTGATGCAGGGGGAGATGATGGAATGGTTTCTCCTCGATTGAAAATGAAAAGTGAAGAATGAACAAGGAAAAATGAGGAACTGCTATGGCCAATTATGAAGCAATGAAAGCAATCGTTACGGGCGGCACAAGCGGCATCGGCTTAGCCACCGCCCGCCTGTTGCACGCCCGCGGCGCAAGCGTCGTGATGGTGGATATCAAGCCCGCCGAAGACGCGCCAAACGATGAGCGCGCCATTTTTCTGCCCGCCAATCTAGCCGTCCCTGAAGAATGCGAAGCCGTTGTTGCACAGGCGGCCATCGCGCTTGGCGGTCTTAATGCGCTCGTCAACAGCGCAGGCATTCAACGCTACGGCAACGCGGATGAGACTTCGTGGGAATTGTGGAACGAAGTGCTTGCTGTGAATTTGAACGCCGCGTTTGTGATGGCGAAATATTGCATTCCACATTTTCGCGCGAGCGGCGGCGGCGCTATCGTTAACGTTGGCTCCGCGCAATCGCACGGCTCGCAACAAGGCGCCATCGCGTATGTGACGAGCAAACACGCGCTCCTCGGTCTGTCGCGCGCATTGGCCGTTGATTACGCCGCCGAAGGCATTCGCACGAACTGCGTTTGCCCCGGCACAGTGGACACGCCGATGTGGCGCTGGTCAGTCGCGCGCGATCCGAATCCGCAGGCGATGATTGATGCTTGCGTGGCGTTGCATCCGATTGGGCGTGTCGGGCAATCCGAAGAAATTGCCGAAGCGATTGCTTTCCTGCTCAGTGATAGCGCATCCTTTGTGAACGGCGTGGCGTTTGATGTGGACGGCGGCTTGACCGCGTTGATTGGCGGCGCGCCGAAAGAGAAAGAGTGATATGGCGTACAACAAATTCACGTTCAAGAAAGCGCTGAAAGAATTCAATCTGTCTTTGCGCGAAGTGCAGGGGCTGTTTGCGGATGTGCCGGAAGTGCAGCCGACCAAATTTCTGCAAGAGATGTTGCCGGACTATCAGGAACTGGCGACGGCGAGCGCAACGGAAAAAGCAAAGTCTGAATTGCTGATTGCCCCGATTTTAGTTGAGGTGCGGCGTCAGTTGGGCAATTCGATCAGCCTGTTTTCCGGTATTGAATTTGACGTGGATAAAGCGCGTGGACTGACAGGATTCTGCGACTTTATTATTTCGCAATCCCCGATTCAGCAATTTGTCAGCGCCCCGATTGTCGCCATCGCGGAAGCCAAAAACGATAATCCGCTGAATGGCTTTGGGCAATGCGTGGCCGAAATGGTGGCCGCGCAAATCTTCAATGAACGGGAAGGGAATTCGGTGCGCGTGATTTATGGCGTCTCGACAACGGGAACAGCCTGGCGCTTTCTCAAACTGGAAGGCAGCCAAGTGATTTTAGACAAGAGCGATTATTACATTTCTGAGCTTGAGAAAATCCTTGGCATTCTGACTTACATCGCCAGCCACGAAGTTTAATGTTTTGTTCGACGAAAGACCTCAAAAGTTCATCATCTATGTTTTTCTTCACGTTTACTGCCAAGCCAAAACCCGAATCACGCAATGCAAAGTTGTACGATGGTGCTTACATCAATTGCTGGATCAATTTTAATTTGGCTGATGGCGCGAAACTGCTTGCCAAGCATTACATTGAAAAGCGCGGTTGGATTGCCACTCGCAAAACAGATGAGCGTTGGGTTGAAAAAGAAGATTACGAGCCTTCGCCAGAATATGGTGTTTATTTCTCCGAAGCAGAAGAAAGCGGGGCTTGTTTCGTGTTTCATACTTACACGAGAAAGTTGAAGAAGTAACTTTATGCGGTCTACAAAATATTCCAAATGGTCTTCAGAAAATTGGGACGATCTCAGTCTCGAAGAGTTAATGAATTCGCTGTCCGACTTTTTGTTGGAAAGCGGCTACAACGAACAACTGCAACGGAACATGCGGCGGTGGCGCGGCTGGGATGACGATGATGATTTTAATGATTTCAAGAACCCGCAAGACGCGCTGCAAGCGTTGCGTGATGCGATTCGGGAGGCGCTGAAAAACTCCGGCTTGCTCGACAAAGAGCAATACGATCAGTTGTTCGATGCCGACGGCAATGCGCGCAATGAGCAATTGGAAAAGCTGATTGACAAGCTGATTCAACGTTTGATTGACGAAGGTTATTTGAAGGTGCAGGAAGAAGGCATCGCGGAAATGGGCGAGGATGGCGAGGGCGAAAATGACCGCGCGCGCTTTCGCAATCAGCAGCAACAGGGCGACATCGAAGATTACAAAAATGTCCGCATCAAATTTGAAGTCACGGAAAAAGGCATTGATTTTCTGGGCTACAAAACGCTCAAGAATTTGATGGGCAGTTTGGGCAAAGCTTCGTTTGGACGACACGACACGAACTATTTGGCTACGGGCGTCGAAGCGCACGAGTCGTCGAAGCCATACGAATTCGGCGACACGATCAATCTGGATGTGACGGCGACGTTGATGAATGCGATTGGGCGCGAAGGATTGGGCGTGCCGTTGAATCTGGAATACAAAGATTTGATGGTGCGGCAATCGGAATATCAATCGTCGTGCGCGACGGTTGTGATGCTGGATTGTTCGCATTCGATGATTTTGTATGGCGAAGATCGTTTCACGCCAGCGAAGCGTGTGGCACTGGCGCTTTCACATCTGATTCGCACGCAATATCCGGGCGACAGTTTGAAGCTGCTGCTCTTTCACGATTCGGCGGAAGAAGTGCCGCTCGCCAAACTCGGCAGCGTCAAAGTTGGCCCGTATCACACGAACACTTGCGAAGGTTTGAAGCTCGCGCGCCGGATGCTGCTGGCGCAGCGCAAAGACATGAAGCAGATCATTATGATTACCGACGGCAAGCCGTCCGCGTTGTTTGTCGAAGGCGATGCGTTTTCCTTGAGCCGCAAAAAAGGCGAAGGCCGCAAGCTCTACAAAAATTCGATGGGGCTTGATCCGGTGATTATTGACGCGACCATCGCCGAAGCCGCCGCCTGCCGCAAATCCGGCATCATCATCAACACGTTTATGCTGACGGACGATTATTACTTGGTTGAGTTCGTCAAGAAGCTGACCGAAGTCGCGCAGGGCAAAGCCTATTTCACGACGACGAACCGGTTGGGCGAATACGTGATGATGGATTTTATGGCACGGAAGACAC
>CAZWAK010000089.1:0-28986 GCA_964631865.1 uncultured Heliobacteriaceae bacterium
TTATTTCTGGATGAAGTGGGCGAGTTGCCGCTGGGGTTGCAGCCAAAGCTGTTGCGGACGTTGCAGGAAGGAACCGTGCGCCGTGTCGGAGCAGAGCGGGAACACGAAGTGAATGTGCGAGTAGTAGCGGCGACGAATCGGGAGTTGGAAGCGGAAGCGCAGGCGGGGCGGTTTCGGGAAGACTTGTACTGGCGATTGAATGTGATCCCGCTACGCTTGCCGCCCTTGCGCGAACGCTCGATGGATGTCCCGCTGCTGGTTGACCATTTTGTGACGAAAATTGCAGAAGCGGAACACGTGCCGCCGTTGGATGTCACACCGGAGGCGCTGGCGATTCTGACGGCCTACAGCTGGCCGGGCAATGTCCGCGAACTGGAGAATGCGATGGCGTATGCGATGGCGTTAACCAAAGGAACGTGCATCACCCCTGACGACATGCCGGAACGGATTCGCAGTACCATCACTGCGTCCAGAGTCATCCAGCAAGCAGGAAACAAACGCTTGTCCCTGCGCGAGGTCGAGCGCGATTACATTTTGGAAACGTTGCGCGAAACGGGTGGCAATAAATTTCGTGCGGCTGAGATTCTGGGGATGGATCGCAAAACGCTTTACCGCAAACTCGACGAATACCGCGCGGAGAATCCCGCACTCGAAGTGTAGCAGGCCGCCACAAATCGCTGTGGATTTATGCCCCACTTGTGCAGGCTTTCTCTCCGTGTGTTGCCTTCCGCCCTTTTTTCCAGCCTGTTTCTCATGCAAAAAAATCCTCTCGGCCTTCCTGAACAAGCTGGCACGAAGTTTGCCCATTCGACTTGTGAGACGAAGGTGACAGGTTGGTGAGACGAACAGTTCCTAAATTGGAGGCAAACCATGCAAAACGCAAATTTCATTGCTGACGAACTCAAATATCAGGTCAATCAAAGCAAACCCCTGCTGATCGCAGTGCTGGTGGGCATGGCGATCCTGTTGATCGGGCTGCGCATTCTGCCCGCTGAAAGTACGCCGCTGATGGCGAAGGTCATGGGCTTGCTCAGCCCGACGCTGGCGGCGGCAGGCGTGGGCGCTTATCTCGGACGAAATCTGCGCGGCTGGCTGCCTGTGATCGGGCTGGGGCTATTATCTATCGCTGGCCTGTTCATCATCAGCGCCGCTGGTGGCAGCGATCTGGCGGTTTTATTGCTGCTCGGATGGGGCGTGGTGAATGGCATGATCCTCGGCCCGCTCGTCGCGTTTGCGATGGCCGCAGAAGGGCCGCAGATTGTGCTTCAGGCGCTGCTCGGCACGACGACGGTTATGATGGTGATGGGGTTGATTGCCTTTGCAACAGGGGCTGATTTCAGCTTCCTGCTGCCGCTGTTATTCTTTGGGTTGATGGGGCTGATTGTCGCAGGGCTGGTAGGGATTTTCGTGCGCTTTTCACGGACGGTGAATCTGACCTATTCAATCATCGGGATGGTCATCTTCGCCGGATATTTCCTGTATGATTTTTTCCGTGTCAACAACAGCGAGAACACCTGGGCGCAGGCTGTCGCCCTGACGACGAGACTCTATCTTGATTTCGCTAATTTCTTCGTCTTCCTGCTGCAATTTCTGCTGACCTCAAGACGGCGGTAATGGCCCGGAGAGACATCGTGTATCCGCGCCTATTTACGACTCCATACTTTACGCTCCACACCTTCGGCGTGCTGCTGGCGCTGGCTTACCTGATGGCTTTATGGTGGGTCGCAAAAGCCGCACGCCGCGAGGGGCTTGACCCCAATCAGGTCACGTTGCTGGGGCTGTGGGCGATTGGCGGCGCACTGCTTGGCGCAAAGCTGCTGCTGGTGATCCGTGAGTGGTCAGTATATGTGGCGGATCCGTCACAATTCTGGTCGCGGTCTTTTCTGGAAAGCGCAGGTGATTTTTATGGTGGTTTTATTGGTGGGATCATTGCCTGCAGCATCTTCTTTTTCCGGCATCCCGAATTGCCTTTCTGGAAAATGGCAGACATTTGCGCTCCTGCGATTGCGCTGGGGCAGGCGATTGGGCGGATTGGTTGTCTGATGGCGGGCGATGATTATGGTACGCCGAGCAGTTTGCCCTGGGCGGTGACTTTTACAGATCCCGATGCCGCGCGCATTGGGGGCGCTCCGCTGGGCGTGCCGCTGCATCCGGTACAGTTATACGAATCGCTTGTCTGTCTGGGACTTTTTCTCTTTCTGATCTGGCTCAGGAAAAGAAAAGGTTTTGATGGCGAACTCATTCTCAGTTACACCTTTCTTTATGCCGTTGCTCGATTTTTGCTGGAATATGTGCGCGGCGACGCGGATCGTGGGTTTGTCTTTGGCGGTCTGCTTTCAACCTCGCAATTGATCGCGCTCGCAATGGGAACGGCAGCGCTCATACTGTTGGCGCTTCGCCGTAGAACTCCTGACGCACTGGCAAAAGGTGTGGATGCGCTTCATTGAAAAACTATTTGTGGCGGATGAACCGGATGCGATGGTGCGGACGTACAGCGTTGGGAAGTTCATCTTTCTTCAGTACACTGATTGAGCCGTCTACTTCCAACACCGCCATCCCCACATCTGTAATGCTGGCGACACCGTGTTCGCGCAGTGCCTGATGCAATTCATCAATCGTCAAATTTTCTTTCGCCAGATTTTTGCTCACCACCTGACCAGAATGAATTAGCAGGCGCGGCGTGCCTTCGACCAGTTTACGAAGATGTCGGTGCTGCCCAACCAGCCGTGTCAGGAACGCATTCACCAGCAACAGCGTGATTGCGGCGACGATGCCACCGCTGACCGAAGTGTCCGGCCCGGTCATGGCATTTTGCACGGCATTCGAGAGCAGCAGCAGCAACACCAGATCAAAGGGTGTCATCTGCCCCACCTCGCGCTTGCCCGTCAAACGAAGGCCCAGCAACAGCACCGTATAAACGATCAATGTGCGGGCGGCGATCAGCAGTAACGTTGCATCAAAAGTCCACATTTTTGTCCTGATAGTGCCGCGCATCACTCCGTTTCATCATGCGCGTAAATTGGTTAGTGTTACTCCCCAACAAATGAAGAGCGAATAGTCTCTCGTCTATAGTCGGCAGTGAATAGATTTACGTCAAGACTTATGCTGAGAATCAGAAGCGGCGCGCAGGAGGCAATATCGTTTGCCATCCCGGCGCGCCGCTGGGTCTGTGTGGAAAGGGACTATCACTTTATGCCGCAAGTTGTACTTGCATGGGTCGGTACTCATATTGGCGTTGCGCCGCTGCGTCATCAAAATGCGCCAGTACGACTGTAATATTGTCTTCGCCGCCACGCGCGTTTGCCCAGCCAATCAATAAACGGCAGGCATCTTCGAGCGTCGCGGTATTTTCGATGGCAAACAGCATCCCTGGTTCCGCAACTTTATTGGACAGGCCGTCACTGCACAGCAGCAGATAATCGCCCTGCCGCAAGGAGAATTCTGTCATGGCAACACTAACTTCCGGGTCGTGGCCTAGCGCCTGAAGCAACACATTGCGCTGCGGAAATCGCTTGGCCTCTTCAGCCGTTAAGTCGCCTGCGTCAATCAGGCTTTGCACCAGCGACTGATCTCGGGTGAGTTGTATGACCTGATGGTGTCGAATGAGATAGGCACGGGAATCGCCGACCTGCGCGATGCACACATGATCATTTCGTATAAACGCGGCTGTCAGCGTTGTTCCCATGCCACGATATTCCGGCTGCTGTTGCGCCGCGTTCCAAACGCGCTGATTTGCCAGTTCTGCTGCCCGTATTAATCGCATCCTGCAACTGCCTTGATTCGGTAATGTGTTCAATTCTTCACGCAGCGAACTTACTGCTCTTCTACTGGCTATCTCTCCGGCAGCCGCCCCGCCCATACCGTCTGCAACTGCCAACAACAAGCCGTCCTTACTCACTGGATGCAAGGCAGTGTTTTCCGGCAAGTCGCCACTATTCTGCCCTAGATCAGCCATCAGAAAAGCATCTTCGTTGTTCGCACGCCGCCTTCCGACATCTGTGCGTGCAACTGCTGAAATAACAATTTCTGAACGATGGAAAAACATAACGGCCATTCCTTTCTTTGGTTCGATCAACTCTTCCCCTCTGGTAATGAGCAAGCGGCATTCCACAGAGTCACTGTGAAAGCCGCTCTCCGTTCCTGTGCGGCGAAAGCCCACCCAAGTTCCGCCGCACAGGCTGCGCCTCAGCGAAAGTCAGCCTTACTGTCGCGGGCGCAAAGTCAGATACATCGTTCCTCCCTTGCGGCTCACCAACACGAGCGAAGGCTTGTCGCCATTGCGTTCCAGCGCGGCCTTTAATTCAGCCACCGACTTTACAGGTTGCCGGTTGACTTCCTGAATCACGTCGCCAGATTGAATCCCCGCTTCAGCCGCCGGGCCGGACGGATCAACGCTCATCACCGCCAGCCCTTGCGCGTCACTCTTCAGACCGAACTGCCCCGCCAGTTCCGGCGTCAGTGGCTCGACACTCAGACCAAATTTGCCCTTGGCCTGGCCATCGTTCGCCCCGATGGCCTCACCTTTGCCTGTGTCCGCCTTAAACTCCGCGAGCGTTGCCTTGATCTGTTGCTCGCGGTTATCGCGGATGATCGTCAGCGTCACCTCCGAGCCGGGTTGCGTGCGTGCAATCTGGTTGCGCAGACTGTTGCTGTCATTGACCGGAGTACCATTGATCGCGGTGATGACATCGCCGCGTTTGATCCCGGCCTTTTCGGCAGCGCTGCCCGCATTGACCTGATTGACGAGCGCGCCGCGCACATCATTCAGCCCCAGTGTTGCCGCCAGATCAGAAGTCACCGCTTGCACCGTCACGCCGAGCATACCGCGATGCACCTTGCCACTCTTGATGAGTTGATCCATCACATTGCGCGCCATATTCGACGGGATGGCGAAGCCGATGCCGATGTTACCGCCCGAAGGCGAAAGAATCTGCGAGTTAATGCCAATCAGTTCGCCCTGCGTATCAATCAAAGCGCCACCCGAATTCCCACGATTGATCGGCGCATCGGTCTGAATGAAATCCTCGAAGCTGCCGTTACCCAAGCCGGTCGCCCGCCCTTTGGCACTGACGATGCCCATCGTTACGGTCTGCCCCACGCCCATCGGATTGCCGATAGTCAGCACGACATCGCCCACCCGCGCTTTGTCGGAATCGCCAAGCGGCAACGTGGGCAGATTACGCGCGCCTACTTTCAGCACCGCCAGATCGCTGGCCGGATCAGAGCCGATGACTTTCGCTTCGTAGGTGTGCTTATCCGTTAACTCCACCTTAATCTTGTCTGCGCCATCAATAACGTGATGATTGGTCAGAATGTACCCGTCCCCTGTGACGATCACGCCGGAGCCAAGCCCCATCTGTTTTTGCCCTTCGCCGTTATCCGGTTGACGCGGCATCGCCCGCTTTCCATCTTTCCCGAAGAATTCGTTAAAGAATGGATTGTCGAAGAACGGAAATTGTTGGGGTTCGCGCACACGCCGCTCGGCATAGATCGTCACGACGGCGGGCGCAGTGCGATTGACCAGTTCAGCGTAAGAAACCGGCGCGCTGGTGACGAGACCTGCCCCTGCTTCGGGCGCAACATTGGTTGTGATAGCAGCGGCGGAACGAATATGCAGTGGTAAGCCTTCCAACGCGAAGGCGGAGAAAATGACGCCCACCAATAACAGCAGACTGATGGCTCCGACGGCCACGAGGCGGCGTCTGGGAAATTGTGACTGTTGACTATTCATATTTACTTTCATCTCTTTCTACCCGCACAGCTTGTTTCGTCGGGTTTGAATCTGTCTGGCAACCGCGCGAAAATGTCGCACCGTCACCAGACTTACTTCCGCTGAATTGCGTGGCCGAATAGTTGCCATTACTACTTCGTCTTATGGCTGGCCTTCGCGCGTTCTTCTTTGCGCTTTTCAGCGGCCTCTTGCGCCAGCGTCTCCTTATCCACGCGGACGATTTTTCCATTCAACGCGCTGACCTGGACTTCGGTAATTTCCTTGCCGGTGCGAATGTCGAACGAATAGACGAGCTTGCCGTGTTCGCGCTCCAGATTTTCGCTTTCGACTTTGCCAGGAGCGCGTTTGAGCGCGATCTCGCGGGCTTCCTCAAGTTTGATCTTCGCCTCTTTCGCCAGCGCCGCTTCTTTCTCGGTTTTCTTCTGTTGATGTTCGTGATTATTTTGCGATGTCGTTGCCATCGGTTCGGGCTTCAGCGCCAAAGCATTCTTCGTCCCAGCCAGACTTGCCAGGGAACCAACCGCCACAGCCAGCGCCGTAAAACCTGTCATTACCAATTTGCTTTTCATAATGTTTGCTCCTTAGGCACGCGCGCCGCCGCGAGACGACGCGCGTGGAATGAGGGACTAAATTATTCTGGCGGAAGTCCCGTTCTCCGCGCCTGCGGGTTTCAGTCTGCGAATCGGCTCGTACATTTGAGTCCTGAGCACTCGGTTCGGCTTCCACCCAGCAGGCAAGGATGATCCTACGCGGCGTAGATGAATCCAGGATAAATGGGATGAATTTAATGATGGACGGTTGAATTTATCTGGGATTCACGAAACGCTGCTACAATCTGTTCTAAAGAAGAGAGGCTGAGACAATGAGAATTCTGTTAGTAGAAGATGATGCGCGACTGGCTTCATCGGTGATGAAGGGCTTACGCGAACAGAGCTACGCCGTTGATGTCGCAGGCGATGGCGACGAGGCCAGCTATCAGGCGGAAGTCAACCAATATGATCTCATCATTCTGGATGTTATGCTGCCGCACAAAAACGGTTTCACCGTCTGTCGTGAGTTGCGCGCACAAGGGGTGAAAACTCCGGTCATCATGCTCACCGCACGCGGCGAAATTGATGATCGGGTGACGGGACTCGACAGCGGCGCAGATGATTACCTCGTGAAGCCATTTGAGTTTCGGGAACTCCTTGCCCGCATCCGTGCGTTGCTGCGACGCCCGCACGAAGTCAGACCGGCGGTGTTCAAGATCGCTGATCTGGAACTTGATACCGTGAGTCAGACCGCCAGACGCGGCGATACACCGATCCGACTGACGGCCAGAGAATTCGCGCTGCTGGAATTGCTGGTGGCACGCACGGGACAGATGCTCAGTCGTGAGCAGATCGCGGCGCACGTCTGGGATGAGAATTTTGACCCCTTCTCCAATCTGATCGAAGTGTATATTCGCCGTCTCCGCGTCAAGGTTGATGCAGGGCGGATGCCGCGCTTGATCCATACCAAACGCGGCGCGGGATATGTGCTGACAGAAAACTACCTTGAGGCAGAGGAGCGCGAAGATGATTGACAGTATTCGCGTGCGCTTGACGTTGTGGTACGTGGCAATCTTTGCCGTGCTGCTCCTGTTTTTCAGTATCTTCGCTTATGTGCTGATCGCGCGCAGCCTGCGCGGGCAGCTCGACAATGCGTTAACGATTACCGCCAACAATGCGGCGGCGGCCTTTCTGACAGAGATGAATGATGGCAATCACACCGAAGCCGAAAGCGCCGCCGAAGTGCTTCAGCAAATGACACTGACCAATTTTCAGATCGCCTTTCTGTCTGGCGATAAGCTGGTGGCAGCCACGCGGTTTGCCATCTGGGCACAGCCGTTTCTCCCCGATGCACAACAGGTCAGCCAGCCACGACTGACGACCGTACAAACGGCAAACGGTGAAACCGCGCGCATGATTGTCCTGCCGGTCAGGACGCGCAATCGTGAATATCTGATCGCCCTGGCAACTCCGGTGCAGGCGGTGGAAGAGCAGTTAGCGCAAATTCGCCGCATCTTCTTCATTGTGGCGCTGCTCTCGTTGAGCGTCGCCGCCGGCGGCGGTTATCTGCTGGCGCGTCGCAGTCTCGCGCCCGTCGTTGCAATGTCGGAACAGGCACAATGCATCAGCGCCCGTAACCTGAGCGAGCGATTGCCGATTGGCAATCAGCGCGATGAACTGGGCCGTCTGGCAACGACCTTCAATGACCTGCTGGCGCGGATGGCGCGCGCGTTTGTCGGTCTGCGCCAGTTCACCGCCGACGCCGCGCACGAATTCCGCTCGCCGCTCGCCGTGATCTTCAGCGAAGCCGACGTGGCGCTTTCGCAACCGCGCCGGGCGGAGGAATATCAGGAAGCGCTGCAACTCATCAAAGATGAAACCCGCCGACTCTCGCTGCTGGTGGACGATATGCTTGATCTGGCGCGTGCTGATGCGGGCGCGCAGCAACTGCAATGCACCGAGTTTTATCTCAATGACTTAGTGGAGGAGTGCTGTCGTGCGACGCGCGCACTGGCAGCCCCGAAGCGTATAAATCTTCTGACCGAAACCGCGCCCGACATTGTTTATCTGGGGGATGAAGAATTATTGCGCCGTTTGCTGATGAACCTGCTCAACAACGCAGTGAAGTACACCTTGGAAGACGGTGAGATAAAAGTGAGTCTGCAAAATGACGAACAGCAGGTCATCATTTCGGTTGCAGATACCGGGATTGGTATCCCACCGGATGCCGCCGAGCATATCTTTGACCGCTTCTTCCGCGTGGATCAGTCGCGCGTGCGCACAGAAAGTAGTACAGGGCTTGGCCTGCCCATCGCACGCTGGATCGCAGAAGCACATGGGGGAAGCATCACTATGCAAAGCGAGCCGGGGCGTGGAAGTATCTTCACCGTCTCGCTGCCTAAAGCGTATGTGAGGTAGGATTGCTCACCACACTGTTACAGCGACAGTAAGAAACTCTGCTCAAGTAGATTCATCTGACCTGCTACTATCTGCTTCATGATCGCTTTCTACCAGGTTGATCTGAAACCGACTTGCCATCCGATATAACGTGCGCCGATCTATGCCCAGCACCGAAGCGGTGTTGGTTTTATTGCCGCCCACGACTTTCAGGACGTGCAACAAATAGCGGCGTTCCAGTTCATCCAACGTGGGCAAATCGTCAAACAGCGCGGCGAGCGGTGAACGTTCGGCGGCTGCGCGCACCTCGACCGATTGCAGTTCCAGCGGCAGGTCTTCCGGCTTAATTTCTTCACCGCGCGCGTGCAGCGCAGCATACTCAAGCGCGGATTCCAACTCGCGCACATTGCCGGGCCAATCGTAGGCCACCAGGGTGCGTAGCGCATCGTCAGCGAATTGCAAATGGCGGCGGCGCGCGTTGTCGGCGGCTTGGCGCAGAAACCGCTCCAGCAACAAGGGAATGTCGCTGCGACGTTCGCGCACGGCGGGCGTCGCCAGCGCGAACACGCTTAAGCGGTAATACAAGTCTTCGCGGAATGTGCCTTTTTCGACTTCCTGTTTCAAATTGCGATTCGTGGCGGCGACGACCCGCGCGTTGACCAACGTGTTGCGCGTGGCTCCGACACGACGAATTTCTTTTTCCTGCAAAGCGCGCAGTAGTTTGACCTGCATCGCAGGCGAGGTTTCACCGATTTCATCCAGAAAGAGCGTGCCGCCTTCTGCCTCTTCCCACAAGCCGCGCCGATCACCAGCGGCTCCCGTAAACGATCCTTTGAGGTAACCAAACAATTCGGCTTCGAGCAGCGTTTCTGTTAGCGCGCCACAATTGACAGGCACGAACGGCCCTTTGGCGCGGTCGCTGTGCTGATGAATCGAACGTGCAACCAACTCTTTGCCCGTGCCTGATTCGCCGATAATCAACACTGTAGATTTGGACGGCGCAACGCGTGCGATTTCTTTGTATAGCTTTAGCATCGCGGGCGAGCGTCCGACCATTCCTTTTTGCTCCGTTGCAGAGATGGTCGTGGCATTCTGTGCGGCTTCAGCTTCGACGTTTTTTGACGCCAGCGCACGCTCGATAGCCGCAATCACTTCGCGCACTTTGAAGGGCTTGGAGATCAAATCCCACGCGCCTTCCTGCGAGGCTTTGACTGCCGTGTCGAGCGTGCCAAAGCCGGTAATCAAAATCACGGGGCAGTGCGTGCGAAACTCTTTCAGCAAATCCAAGCCGGTCTGCTGCGCCTCCAGATTGATGTCGCTGATAACCAAATCATAGTTTTCGCGGTCAAAGCGTTTGCTGGCTTGCTCAGGCGTTTGTGCGGTTTCCACTTGCCATCCTTGTGCTGCGAGGATTTCTTGCAGTGCATCTCCGGCCTGGCGGTCATCATCAACAATCAGAATTCGTTTCATAGCGATTCCTTGCGTGTGGGAAAGGTTAGGCGAAAGGTCGAGCCTGTTCCAAGTTTGCTTTCGACCGAGATCGTACCGTGATGTTCTTCCAGAACCTGTTTCGCCACGACCAGCCCAAAGCCAGTTCCGCGCCCGCGTTGCTTGGTCGTGTAGAGCGGATCGAAGATGCGGGCTTGTGTTTCAGCATCCATCCCGCAACCTGTATCTGTCACTGTCACGCACACGGCATCGTGATCACACGCTGCCGACAACCGTAACTCACCACCATTTGGCATAGCGTCCAGCGCATTGTTAATAAGGTTGATAAAGACTTGTTGCAAACGGTCGCTGTCGCCTGCAATCACCAACGGTTGCGACAGCAGCTCGGTGATGAACTGCACGTTTCGCGCGACTAAGGCTGGTTCCATTGTTTCGCTGATGTGTTGCAGCAGTGCGTTCAAATCAAGCGGCTTCAACTCGGGTTTTTCAATGCGTGTGCGATCCATCATCCCGCGCACGATGCGCTCAATGCGTTCGATCTGTTCGCTGATGATGGTTGTGCGGCGCAGCGCATCCGGCATAGCTTGTACGGTTTCGCGCAGCATTTCGGCGTGAATACTGATAGTGCTAAGTGGCGTGCCGACTTCGTGCGCAAATTGTGCGGCGGTTTGCCCGGCAACGGCGAGCCGTTCCATTTGGGTTAGACGGCGCGATATCTCCCAAAGTTCCCGATTCGCTTCGGCCAATTGTTCGTTGCGATCTTGCAATTCCTGCGTCGCTTCCAGCACGCGCTCGTGCAACACGTCCTTTTGTCGCTCACGCTCTTCGGTCAACGTATGAAGCTGCGCGAGCATTCGTTCATATTCTTTCGATGCCCGCCCAATTTCGTCCTCTGTTATATCGCCAGTGCTCATGGCAGTAATGCTTTGCAACAAACGTTCCAACGGTGCATACACCATATTGCGAAACGAAAGATACGTTGACACCGTAATCAGCCCCACCGCCACTAACGCCAGCCACAGGGCATTCCAGGCGTATTGCTGCACAATGGAAGGCACATCATTTAATCGCTCCGTGATAGAAACAACGCCTACCAACTTTCCTTTTTCTCGAATCGGAGCCAGCACCTGATAAAACGATTCTCCGTCGCGCACAAAAGTTTGTGCGGGCAGGGAACCGGCAACGATGGTGGCCGGTGTGGCACGGAAGGGCGTTATCAATTCCTCCGTCAGTGGTTCGGCAGGCAAGCTTCCTTGTGAAGAAAGATATTCAGATAGTCCTGCCCCCGAATAATTCCAGATGCGCACAGCGGTGACGTTGGGGCGTGCGCCGCGTGCCTGGGCAAGCGCGCGGGCCAAATCCGCTTCATCGCGGGGCGTCGGCATCAGACTGATTTGCTCGGCTAAGCTGAGCGCCTGAAACTGCGCCAGCGCCTGTTCGTCTCGCTGCACGAGGCTGACCATTCGTACACCGATCAACAACACGGTTGCCAGCATCACAGCGACAGTAATCACGGAAATTAAAATGGTCGTTTTGGTGTGCAGCTTCAAAATATTCCTCTTGTCTGAACCGTCCCCGGCATTGGGGCAAAAACGTCAGCGGGTTTACAGTCGCGGCAGAAATGCCCCTTGTACACGCCTTCTCGCGGGGTTGGATGGTGGTTCGGAGCCGAAACGTAAAGTCCAAACAAACCAGCGCAATCACTAAAGTGCAACGCCTCGCGCTCGTGGCAATTGGACTGGTACAACAGTTGCGCTATTGCCAGCGAGAAGCGCCGAGTTAATTTACAAGGAGCAGCGAATGAACTCAATCTATCACCGCAACGCGAACGTCTTCTGCAAAGCCCTGCATCGTGTATCAAAAGCTGTGCCGAAAAGGAGCTTTCTGCTCGTCGTCACAGTAGTGACTTTTGTCAGCGGCCTCCTGAACCTGGCTGCCGCGCTGCATTCTACCTGGCTCAGTCGTCAACCCTTGCCGCCGGATTGGTTTCCTCTGGAATTTTTGTCTTTGCCGCGCTCCCTGACGCTGCTATTGGGGTTTGCACTGATTGTTTCCGCGCTCAATATCTGGAAGCGAAAACGCCGCGCGTTTGAAATCGTGCTGGGGTTGTCGTGTCTTTCGGCGTTGTTTCCACTGCTGCGCGGTCATCATTGGGTGCAAACCTGGGTTTCGCTTTTGCTGATCGGCTCGCTACTGATTTTACGCGACAGTTTCACAGTTAAAAGTCAGCAGCCAGATTTCCGCGTCGGGTTCGCCAAACTCCTGGTCGCAGTTTTCGTTGCGTTAGGCTATGGCGTAGCGGGTTTCTGGTTACTGGATGAACGGCAATTCGGCATCAATTTCAATTGGCTGGATTCGTTGCAGCGCACGCTCTTGTGTTTGTCCTTGCTGGGCGATCCGTCGCTCGTGCCGCTCACACGTTATGCGGCGTGGTTTCTGGATTCGCTCTCGCTGTTGACGGTCATGGTTTTGGGCTATGGCTTTGTGACGTTGTTCCGCCCGATCTTGTATCGCTTTCACACGTTGCCGCAGGAGCGTGCGCTGGCACGCCAGATCTTGCAACGGCACGGACGCACGGCCTTAGATCACTTCAAGCTCTGGCCGGACAAATCGTATTTCTTCAACCCGACGCGCGATTGCTTCATTGCGTATCGCGTGGCGGCGAATATGGCAGTGGTATTGGGCGATCCGGTTGGTGCTCCTAGCAAAGTAGAAGACACGCTACGACAATTCCAGCAGTTTTGCGACGAACAAGGCTGGAGCGTTGCGTTGCATCAAACTCAACCCATCTGGTTGGGAATTTATCGCGCCTTAGGCTTTCGCAAGCTCAAGCTCGGCGATGATGCGATTGTGGATTTGACGCAGTTTTCACTGGCCAGCAAGCGCATGAAACGCTTTCGCCAGCGCGTCGGACAATTGGAAAAACACGGCGTGCAATTTCGTCACTATGCTGCGCCTGTGTCGGACGAATTGCTCGCGCAACTGCGCATCGTTTCGGATGAATGGCTACAGTTACCCAATCGCCGCGAACGATCATTCACGGTTGGCAGTTTTGTCCCGGACTATTTGCGTTCGACAGTGATTTTTACGGCGGATGACGCTGCGGGAAACGTGTTGGCATTTGTGAATTTGCTGGTTTCGTATCGCGCGGGGGAAGTCACGATTGATCTGATGCGCCATCGGTTGCAAGCGCCGAACGGGATTATGGATTACCTGTTTGTGAAGCTGTTTGCCTGGAGCCGAGAGCAAGGCTATACGCGCTTCAATTTAGGGATGGCTCCGATGGCGGGCTTTCAGGAACGCGAAGCCGCCGCCGCCGCCGAACGTCTGGTGCATGCGTTTTTTCAGCGTGCCAGTTTTCTGTTCAGCTTCAGCGGCATTAAGCAATACAAAGCCAAATTCGCCGACTCCTGGGAGCCGCGTTATGTGGTCTTTCGCAATGTGATGGATTTGCCAACTCTGGGTCTCGCCTTGAGCCGCATCACAGAGGCGAGTGTCACGGAACGCAGCCTGTTGCAAATGGAACGTACAGTGCAGAACAGTTTTACCTTGCCCCACGAAACCGAAGGAGACCTCTTCGCCGCGTTGACACAGACGGAATCCCGTGCGGGCTGAGAAAAAGCCTGCTGCGATAGCACTGTGCGCTGTGGCTGAATGGCGCATCGCTCAGGTGCAGTTTCCAAATTGCCTCATAAGCGATTTTTATTTCTAAGTACAAACAGGCGTTTTTACAGCTTTTGCGGGCGCGCGATAAATGGCACACAAGTTCCATCCACAATCGCTCGTCAGCAAGATTATTTTCAATTCTCAGGAGGATCAGTGAATAACAACATTCGCAACATTGGTTTCAGGAGTACGGGGCTGCTGGCCCTCATGCTCGCCCTTTCCGCCGCTGCTTTCGCGCAATCCGCCGGACGCAATACTGTGACGATTCGCGGGCAACAACAGGACCTGTACTACTACCCGGCAACGGGTATAAAGCTTAATCGCAAAGTGCTGTTTGCACCTGGCGATGGGGGCTGGCGCGGCTGGGCGATTACGGTCGCGCAACAAATGACTTCGTGGGGATATGACGTGTACGGTCTCGACACGAAAACGTATCTGAGCAGTTTTACGGGCAGCACGCCGCTGAAAGATTCCGACGTGATGGCAGACTTCCGAGAAATTGCCAAGTGGATGACGAAAGGTTCCGGCGAGCGTGTCACGTTAGTCGGCTGGTCAGAAGGCGCAGGGCTGGGAGTGCTGGCCGCAGGTGGCGATCCGGGGCGCAGAGCTTTCACCAGTCTCATCACGTTTGGCCTCGCAGATGAAAATGTCTTGGGTTGGAGTTGGAGCGATAATTTGACCTATGTGACTAAATCCAAACCGAGCGGCCCGAAATTCCATGTGATGAATTACATCGGACGTGTGCCGTCGTTGTTGATGATTCAGTCCAGCAAAGATGAATACATCACAATGGATGAAGTCAACCGAATCTATGGCGCAGCACGCGGGCAAAAGCGGCTCGCGGTACTTCAAGCAAACGATCATAAATTTGGCGGCAACATGGCGGAGTTTTACAAAACGCTACGCGAAGGATTGCGCTGAAGCGGAGAGCACTATGGAAAATGTCAAACCCGTGTCCGCCAGCGCCAGCGGAATGAACAAAACCTTGCTGGCGATTCCTGCTCCTGTCCGCAAGAAGAAATTTGCGGTCCGCCTTTCGCCTTCGTTCTTGGGATGGTTGCTGGCGGCGGCAGGGTTAGCGTGGGTTTTGCACGATCTCGAACTCCGTCAACTCACTGAGCAATTGGCGAACATCCAATGGCGCTGGATATTGTTAGCGATTGCCTGTGACGTGCTGAGTTATGTAAGCCAGGGCCTGCGTTGGCGATTGTTGCTGAAGCCGGTCGGGGAGATTTCCACGATGCGCGCCACGCAGGCAATTTATGCGGGCTTATTCACGAATGAGCTATTGCCGATGCGCGTTGGCGAATTGGTGCGGGCGTATTTGGTGTCGCGCTGGATGGCGGTCAAATTCGTGGCCGTAATTCCGGCCATGATCGTCGAGCGTTTCTTCGATACGTTGTGGATGGTTGTTGCCATCGGCTTGATCGCGTTCGTTGTGCCGTTGCCGCAAGACCTGCTGCACGCGGCGGATGTGTTGGGGGTAGCCGTCCTGTTTGCAGCCGCCTTGTTATTCTTTGTCGCGGTGCGTCCACGCCATGCCACGTGCATTGAGCAAGGTCAACAATCCCAACATCGTGTAGTGCAATTGGTGACGAGGTTGTTGTCGCGATTATCAGAAGGCGTGCGCGGAATGGGGCGAACGCGCGCCTTTTATGTTTCGCTTGTGTGGTCGCTGATGCTGTTGGTCTGCCAAGCCTTAGCCTTCTGGTTCGTGATAGTAGCTTGCGGATTGCAGCTTTCGTTTGCCAGTGGACTTGCAGTCTTTCTGATCGTGCATTTGGGTACGGCGATTCCAAATGCTCCAGCGAACATCGGTGCATTTCAGTTTTTCACGGTGCTGGGCTTGACGCTCTTTGGCGTAGAGAAAGCGACGGCGGCGAGCTTTTCTATTGTTGTGTTTTTGATGCTGACCTTGCCTTTGCTCTTGCTTGGGTTTATCGCTATCAGTACCAGCGGAACCTCTTTGTTGCGGGTCCGCCGTGAACTCCAACGAGTGCGCACAAATTGAGGAACGTATGCGGTTGAGTGATACAACCCGATTTGTTTTACTAACGCTGGGGGCCTTTTTCCTCTCGTTGGGCGGAGCGGTCTTGCTCTTCTCCTTGATTGAGAAACTCTTTTTTGATCTGCGCGGAATCGGGTTTATTGTCCCGCTTTCAATTGGCAATCTGGTTTTGGGGGGACTCTTGCTCTTGCTTCGCTGGAGGCGGTCAATATGAACAGGCTGCTTGGGGGATTGCTCTTACTGCTCAGCCTATCGCCTGCCATTCCAGCGCAGAATCCAACTGCGGAAACAATTCATTTCAAGGCCGGAAAAAATCTGGTCACGCTACGAGGGCAAGCGCAGAAAGTCTGGTTCTATCCTGCGACAGGAACGAATCTTCATCACAAAATTCTTTTTGTGCCGGGGGACGGCGGACATCGTGGCTTTGCCATCACGATTGCGAGTCAATTGTCTGCTTTCGGCTACGACGTGTATGCGCTCGACACCCGTCATTACCTGGCGAGCTTCAAAGGCAAAACCGCTCTCACTCCAATGGATGTTATGACGGACTTCCATACCCTCGCAGAAAAAATCAGGAGTAAAGATGGCGAGCGAATTACGCTGGCCGGCTGGTCAACGGGCGCAGGGCTGGCCGTACTGGGGGCGGCAGCAGTGAACAAAGCCAACTATGACGGGGTACTAGCCATCTCGCTGGGCAAGACAAATATTCTCGGTTGGCATTGTATTGACTCGCTTGTCACGTGGTTCGGAAAGCTACCGCACGAACCCACGTTTCAGAGTGAAGAATTTGTTCCCCAAATCGCCCCGCTCCCGGTATTGATCATTCAATCCAGCCGCGATGAATTCATTCCAAATGCTGAGGCCGCATATTTGTTCGTGCGCACGAAAAGGCCAAAACGTTTCCGCCTGATTCACGCCAATAGTCATAGCTTCGCTGGCAACCGGGAAGGATTCTTTGTGGCACTCCAACAGGGGCTGCGATGGATTTTACATTCAGCCCCTTTGCCAGCAAAGATCAGTCAATAATACGCCGACTTACTTGCTTAACTTTTCTTACTTAAGCTTAGTGATTGTTCATCAGGTGAATACTGTTGGGCGGCTGCTGTGCAAAAATAGCAATTCTGCAATCTTATAGAAAGAGTAAAAGTTTGTAATATGATTTACCTTTTCCAAGCATCATTCCCTTGTCAATACTGGCTCTGAAACGCTTTTATACCTCTGTCAAAGCAAAGATGAGGCGTTCTAGTCAGCCGCGAAAAACGACTGACCAATCTGCCCCGCGAGGATAACTCTTTCGGTACTAAATCGCCCTGCTTTGCCTTACAAGAAATAGCTGTCATTAAGTCTAAAAGCTCGGAATTAAAGTAGGCTAAAGTAATTTATTCCCCTTGATGTTAGCCTTATATCCGTTAGCTGTCTCTACGTTTCCGGTTTCTTTCCAAAACACTAAGAACCCTTGTATGGCTTACGTGGCACAGTCTTTGCTCAACCTTATTTGCTTTTCAAAAGTGAAAGCAATACGCAATGCTGACTTATTCTAAGGGGAAAGAAGAGCCAGCAAACGAATGTTTTCGCCAAGAAAAAAGCACGCCTCAATTCGTTGCATGCGATTATTGAGGCTAACTGTTCCTGACAACGAACGAAGCAATGGGATTGCATTAACCCCTTTGTTTATTTGAGATCATGAACAGGTAGAATAACGGCGGAATGGAAAGCTAAATCTGTGGTCAAATACTATTACAGCACAGGACTTCACATTCCGCCGTCATTAATAACGACAGAGGTAAGGAGAGAGGTAAAAATACTGGCAAGATAGCTTGGTCTGCTTTCGTCTCTCACCCTTCAGCAAAAGAAAACTATAAAGGTATAAAGGCAGACGTTGCGTCCTTAGTTCAGTTTTTGATGACATGGTGCGATTGGTAACTTTGCATTACGGAGAATTACAATGAGCAGTCTTGTAGTCAACCATCCAACCTCGTCCTCAGCAATAACACCAGCTATCGCGCAAAGGTTGCGTTGTTTGCTGATTGTCTGGCGTTGCCCTGAACACTTACAACGGTTGCGATCCTCCCTTGACCAACTCGGCGTCAGGACAACCTATTGCGCCTCACCATTCGAGGTCTGCGAAGCTTGTGAGCAGGCGTATGATTTAGCGATTGTGGATGTAGAGCCGAAATTCCTGGTGGGCATCTTAACGACGCTGCGTGCGAGTGCCGCTTGTGCAGAAGTTTCGGTATGGGTTGAAAACAGTCGCCTTTATGAAGCGTCACAATTGGCGGGCGTCTTGCCCCGGTTTCGAGCGATGCCTTGCAATATATATGAACTCACAAAGCTTATTCATTTGCGTCTGGCCTCTGATGTGAAATCGCACCAATCACATTTTCTCAATCTATAACTATGCAAATTATGGGTGAAAGGATTCATGCAGCTAACCAGCAAGACACCTCTTCCCTTGTCATCTGTTACACGACAGCGCGCGCTCTGGCTTAGCATTATTGGTGGTATCTTAGTGCTGATCGCCGCGCTGGATCATCTGACCGGCTCACTCCCGGTTCACCATTTCTATTACCTGCCAATTATTCTCGCCGCTATACATTTCAGGATGACAGGTGGACTGGGAGTCGCCTGTGCTTCCATTGTGTTATATCAGTTCGCTAATCCGCATCTGTGGCAGTGGCCAAATGCTGAACGCGATGTCTTGCAACTAAGCGTTTTTATTGGAGTCGGATGGGTAACCGCGAAACTCGTAGAGGATGCCGAACGAATGCGCGTCCTGGCACACACCGATGATCTCACGGGATTGCATAATTTACGTTCGTTTGAAGCCCACTACGCGCTCCTGTTGCGAGCCGCGCAGCTCAAGCAAACTCCGGTATCGCTCATCATTCTCGATCTGGATCGTCTCAAAGACCTCAATGCCTGCTTTGGTCATCTGGCGGGCGCGCAGGCAATTCAGACGTTGGGGCGTGTGATCGCCGATGAACTTCCGACAGACGCTGTTGCCTGTCGTTACGGGGGCGATGAATTTGTAATTGCCTTGCCGCATTGCTCCTTGTCTTGTGCGCGGCACTGGGCGGAAAGGTTGCGCGTAATTCTGGCGCAAATTGCTCCTACCCTCGCTGGACATTCGCTTCCGCGCGGTACCTTGACGCTCAGTGCTGGGGTCGCAGCCGTTTGGGTAACAACAAACGAAGAAATACTCGCGCAAGGGGAAGCCTTATTTCGCGCCGCAGATGAAGTGCTGTACCAAGCCAAAGAGCAGGGACGAAACAGGGTCTACGATAGTTCGTCTTACGACGTATAATTGATGGCTAAAAGGCAACCAGCTTTCTCATGCCGTTGAGCGGTCTTATATGGAATGGCAAGAGGCAGACGCATAGCCTACTGCTTCATGAATTCTTTGTTTCTGCTGGCTGTCGGCTAAATTCTGGTGCAGTGGCAAAGCATATTTTCAAGTCTTGCTCTTTCTAAGCGGACTAACCTTGACAAAAAAGAACGCGCAGCGAAGGGGAGAAATTAGATCCTCGCTGCGCGTGGGATAGATTGATGCGTAATTGCGATCAACCCTCTTCTCTATTTTCCGACACCTGCTCCTCGTGAACATCTGTTGTCTCGTCAGAGAAGTCTTGTACCTCTGCTGATTCTTCCATTGCGTCACCATCGCTCTGTTGGAGATGTTCGGACAATCGCGCCAACTCATCGGGCGTCGCTTCTTCCGGGTTGTTGGCTATCGCGGGATTGATGCCAAGTTGACTGAGTAACGCTTGCACATCTGTACCCGAAGCCTCAATTTTATCAAGTGCGGAAGCCACCAAATCAGCTTTCAGTTCCGGCGAAAGAAAGCTGGTCACGCCGTTCAATTCTTCAGCCAGCCCTGTCCCCTTGAACGAAGTGATCGCTGTGCCAATTACTGATCCCAGCAAACTATTCGACGCCAGACCGCTGGCTTCTTGCGGTTCAGTTTGTGCAGAGGAAGTTTCTGCCCCCGTTGCCTTATTGACGACTCCACCGATTACGTCATGCCAATTCATCGCTTCTCCTGGTGGGAACCATCGTCAGACCTTCCAGCGGAAGGCCAATGACTGGGTGGGGGAAAAGTGAAACCCTTGTCGCGGAACAAGCGGAGGTTTCCATTCAGACCTGTACCACTGTGGATCTCACTTTTCACTCCACCCAGTTTTGAGGCCACCCAGGAAACACGCCCCTATTCGTACCGTTTATACATCCCCGCAATGATGTAGAGCGGTCACGTTGCGTTCCCAGGAAGTTCAAAATCCGGCAACTATTTTTTTGCCGCTGGCGCTACCTTATGCACCGTGATGTTATTCACGACTCTTTTTGCACCCGCAGCTTTGGCAAGGCTGTTCACGCCGCCTTTGCTGCCACTATTGCTCACTGTACCGGTAAATGTTGCTACGCCTCCACTGACGGCTACACTGATGTTTTCGGATTTGAGTTTTGGTGCAGCAGCCAGCCGTTTTTGAATGTCGGCCTGAATATCAGCATCACTTTTGACGGTGGCGACTTTGGCCTGTTTCGGGGCGTGCATCGGTTTGGCTTGTGATGGCGTCTGCGCGACCACCGCGAAAGCCAGCGCCCCAACCAACGTTCCACTAACAATAATTGTTTTCAGTCGGTTCATAATTTTCATCCTCAAAATTGTATCTTGCGTTGTTTCAGCGCGCACTGCGCTGTGCCGGAGTATCCTGCCAGGCACGTTAGTGATAGGCGCAAGCGCCGTACCACATAGCATCATCACAGTTTCCTTCAATTTATGGGGCTTTGGACGAATAGTAGGTAATGTCAACTGTGGCACTCCGGTTCCTGTGCCTGCTGCATTGACCACATTGCCCCACAGAGAATTTATGGCTGTCCTTCGACGCACTCTTTCTGCGTAAGGAAAAGCCCAAAAAACGGACACTTTATGCCGTGGCACATCGGTTGCCAAAGGCAATGCGACATTGATTCAGAGGACATCACCATGACACAAGTCAAACTAATCAAACGTGAGGAAGGAACGAGGCAGGAAAAACCGTCTCCACCTAAAACGGCAACATCGCACGCGACAGTGCAGGAATGGGTGAAGCAATATCAGACCGCAAAAACTAATAACGCTCGCGCCACGTTTGCTGCGCTCTTTGTGACCGCAGGAATCGGATGAAGTCAACCCTGAGCAATGAACTCTAAACCCAGGTGAAAATGCTTCAGAGCCTTATCGTTGTGGCCAAATAAAATTTTGGCATTGATCGCTACGGTACTGTGCCGCAATTGCAAATCGAAATTGACCGCAAGCTAGCAAAGTTGGTGACACACTAAAACGAGAGGATTGTATGTTTGAAGGATTATTTCAGCCGATACATTTGCTCATCATTGCCGGAGCTTTGTTGCTGTTCTTTGGGCCACAAAAGCTACCAGAACTCGGCAAAGGGTTAGGCGAGGCCATTCGCGGATTCAAGCACGCTATTCAAGAGAACAACGAACCAGAAAATGCGCCGGACAAGTTGGAACACAAAAGCGACGCTCCACGGAAAAGCTGAGAAAGAACTGACAATGATCCACCTCCTCACCACCTTTGCGAGTTATCAAGAGGCCCAACAGCTAGTCACGCAATTGACTGCGGCAGGCTTCGCGCGTGAAGAGTTCTCCATCAACGATGCGCACGACGGTGCGCGGCCTATACAATGGCCGGAGGTCACTTTTGCGATGCTGGCAGGGGTTTTGATGACGCTGCTCATTCCGAATCATTACCTGGCGCATCTGACCGTTGGCTTGCATTTGGTGGGGTTCGTAGGAGTACGCCTGTTGACCGGAGCCGCGACGGGTGGCGCGATAGAATTGCTGCTACAAAAGACTGTCTTCCCACACAAACCGGAAGCGGGTCGTTATGCGGTGGCAGTAGAAGCCGATTGGGAGACGGTGCAACGTATCCAGCGGGCGTGGCAGGGATTCTGTGTTTTCCGGCATGAACGCTTGCTGCAACTCGTACAGACCTATGGTTACGAGCATCAATCGTTTCTCTCACTGTATGACGGGGGACAAGTGTGGTTTCTCGCGGAACCCGAAGCGGCAGTGGTCTATCGTCGCCTTGGCAACGTCGCGCTCGTGACTGCTGCACCATTGGCTGCGCGGGAAAATTGGGAGCAAGCAACACGCGAGTTTTTAGAGTTTTGTGCGGTGCAAAAGCTGGATTGCCTGATGCTTCCTGTCGGCAGTGAATTTGCAGCGGTCGCGCAAGTCTGTGGGATGGGTCTCTTGCGCGTGGGAACGTGTGGATACTTTCAATTGCCGCAGTGGAAACCTGCGGGTGACTGGGCGAAAAAAGTGCGCGCGGGCGTGAATCAGGCGCGCGGTGCGGGCATTACCGTCAAGCCTTTTTATCCCAAGTACGAAATGGAGTCGCGCACGCGCGCCGAAATAGAGCAGCTTTGCCAGCAATGGCTCGCATCGCGCGAAATCAACGCACTCGGCTGGTTGCTGGAATTGAAGCCATTCGCACTGGCAGAACACAAACGCTATTTTCTGGCACGTAATGCCAACGGGCGATTGGAAGGTCTGTTGGCATGCAGCCCGTTTGCCGCACGACGCGGCTGGTATCTGGAAGATTTGCTGCGCTGTCAGGATGCGCCGCGCGGCGTGAGCGAATTGTTAGTGGTCGAGGCGCTTCACCATTTAGCCGCAGAAGGGGCAGCATTGGCTACTCTCGGCACGTCTCCACTGGCGGGAGTAAAACCGGAAGGGCAATTTAACTGGTTGGCGCGGCTGCTGTGCTTGCTCTATGAGCATTTCGATGCGTTCTATCACTTCAAGCAACTGCATCGCTTCAAAGCGAAATTCGCCCCCTCTTTCGTAGAGGCGGAATATGTTGCGGTGTGGCCGCCCCACGTTCATTGGCGCATGGTGAGTGCGGGCATCAATGTGCTTGATCCCAACGGACTGACAGGCATGGCGACTGCGAAATTGCGGAAGCTCTGGCAGCGAGCGCGGCGGTAATCGTGCAAGGGCGAGAAATCTCGACTGAGAGAGGCTGACGAACACTGCTTGTGTTTCGCCAGCCTCTTCACTTAAGGGTGCGAGTCGTTCGTTAGAAATTGAGCCGCAAGGCAAACTGCACCTGGCGGTTTGTTCCCAGTCCAACCGTGCGTTCCACGGTGCGGTTGAGGATACCAAAAGTGCCTGCCGCCGCTGCTGTGTATGGCTGACCTGGTTGTAGCTGGTTAGTGCCTGCTCCTAACACGTTCGGCAACGCGGCTGGAGGGTTCGCAAAGTTCGTCACATTGAAGAGATTGAAAATCTCTGTGCGGAACTCAACGTTGGCGGATTCTGTGATGGCAAATTTCTTGGCCAGAATCAAATCCTGCTGCACGAATTTCGGGCCGTGCAGTTGGTTACGCACCAGATTGCCAAACGTACCCGGCTTCGGCGCAGCAAAGGCAGCCGGATTCAAAAGGGTTCGATCCTTATTTAGGAAGGGATCAACCCCAGAGATCAAATCCGGTCTCCGAACATTGCGCGAAGCACCGCCGCGTGGCGTATTAATGACTGCTGTTCGTCCTACTGCCGGAGTTTGGAAGACGACACCTGCCGCATCTACATACACGACATCGGGGCGCACAATTTGCACCGGAATCGGGAGTCCACTGCGGGCGTTAAGAATCGTCCCAACTTCCCAACCGCCAAGCAGGGTTTTGCTAACACCGGTCAGATTCTTGCCCCACGGCAGTGAGTAGACGGCACTGACATTGAAGGTCTGGCGGACGTCGAAGTTGTTATATCCAGTGTCATAATCGAATTCCGCCGTTGTCCGCGCATTGTTGCCGACGGTTGACGCCTCGTTCGAGCCAGCCGTGTTGCCGTAGCTTTTTCCGAACGTGTATTGCGCATTGAGTGTAACGCCTGAGTTGAAGCGTCGCGCGAGCGTCATCTGTAAGGCGTTGTAGCTGTCGTGGCCGCCACTGCGTTTGTAGTCCACCTCGGCAAACGGATTGAGTACTGTTGGGTTCTGTCCCGCCGCTCCCGGTGTCACGATGGAGAACTCACGGATGATGATCGCGTTGTTGGCTGGATTGACATTGGTCAAAACCTGCGTGATGTTGTTGGCTACGCTGCGCAGGAAGAGATTGCGTCCCTGACTACCAACATAAGCCACCGTTAAGCCAAGCTGACCCGGCAATTCCTGTTGGAGCGAAACCGTATAGGAGAAGATGCGTTCAGGAAAGCTGTATTCCTGAAGGTCATAGGCACGTGGTTGAAACGAGCGGTTGTTGGGATTGCTGGTGAAATTGGCGATCAACGTCGCCTGATTGGCCGGGAAGGCATTCGCTACGTTGCTGAGCGTCGTGCTAATGCGGTCGGATTCAATCGGCTGAATCTGATCTTCCATCTGGCCTGGCCCATAATTGATACCGAACCCAGCACGGACAACGGTTCTGCCACCGCCGAATCTTCCTGAGCCGCTCGCGTTCGGTGACCAGGCGACAGATAAACGCGGCCCAAAGTTATTCTTATTCGCCTTCAGCGGAAGAATGTTGGAAGGCAGAATCGTTCCCTTGTAGATGTCAAAAACAACCTGCCGATCTTTGTCTTCGCGCAGGGGCGAGAAATATTCGTATCGCAGGCCATAATTGATGGTCAGGTTAGGCCGAAGCTTCCACTCATCCTGCGCGTAGCCAATGTAAAACTCCTGCTTGGCAAAACGTTCGCCGGTTGCGCCGTTGTTGAACGGACTCGCCGCACTCATATCGCCCAAATATTGCACAGTAGTGGCAGTGTTAGCGAGAAAGCTGGCGATGTTCGAGTAGCTATAAGTCGTGCCACCCAGACGATCCGTGTAAGCGCGGACGAAGCGCACTTCGCCGCCGAATTTAAGATTGTGATTGCCACGCAGCCAGGCGAGGCTGTCAATCAAGCCGATGGTGTAAGGTGTATAGGGTTGACCGCGTCCGTTGGTGGCGCTGTTGGCACGCACCAAACCGCCCGGCACCGAAATGCCCGACGAGGCACTTTGTCCCGCGATACCGCTATTCGCCACGCTGCCGCTGAGGTTGATCGTCACCGCTGACAGATCAATGCCGTTGATGGTCGGCGCGATACCATTAACGCGCGTCAACGCCCCGTTGTAACCCAACTTGAATTCATTGACCTTCTGCCCAAAGAGACTCTGCCAGGCAAAAACGCCGTTTTGCGGAACTGCCTTGATGATGGCGCGGCTGCCCGAAACGTTTTGCGGTTGATTGTTGTCGCCCTGATCACGGAAGAAGCGTAGATAAAACGAATTGGTGTCGCTGATTTTGTAATCCAGCCGCAGACCGTATGAGTTCTCGTTAACCGGATTGCTGGCATTGAGCAACGCAATATCGAAATCGGGGTTGGTTGAAGTGCCTGGTATGATGACCGCCCCGCCGCCCCTGAAACCTTGTTCACAGATTGCTTTGACGGCGGCGACGGCGCGCGCGCAGGCGGTGGCGCTCGGCACAGCTTCCAGGAAGTTAATGCCCGAACGCAGGCGATAGCCTTCATAACTGCCAAAGAAAAAGAACTTGTCTTTCACGATTGGCCCCCCAAACGAGGCCCCGAATTGATTCAATTTCAATGGCGATTTTGAGTTCCGGTCGAACCAGTTGCGCGCGTCGAGCTTGTCGTTACGCAAATATTCAAAGGCCGAACCGTGGAATTGATTGCCGCCCGATTTGGTAACGACGCTGATTTGGCCGCCCGTGCCTGTGCCGTATTCGGCAGGATAGCTGTTGGAATCCACGCGGAATTCTTGCACGTTTTCCAAACTGGCCTGTAAGCGGAAGGGCGAAGGGATTTCGCCATTAATGTTGCCGGGTGATGCATCAATGATGGCCGTGCCTTCGACGCCATCGTAGCGGATCGCATTTTGCTGTACGGCGCGACCCGAAAAGCGGATGTCGCCGAACGTACCCGAACCGCTGTTCAGCGCACCGGGAGCCTGTAAATAAAGTTGCGAAATCTGCCGCCCATTGAGCGGCAGCGAATGCACTTCTTTCTCGTTCACGTTCGCGCCCATACGTGCGGAAGAGGTGTCCAGCGCAGCTTCTATACTTCCTACGATGTTCACGGTTTCCGTTGTCCCCGCGGGTTTGAGTTCCACCTCCAGGTCAAGCGCCTGTCCCGCGACCAATTCAATGTTGGTATAGTTGCTCGCTGCAAAATTCGTGGCGCTGGCGGTAATTTTGTATGAAGAAGGCTTCAAATTAGTGACTACAAAGACGCCATCTGCATTCGAGGTCACAGTTCGTTCTTCGCCTGTGCGTTCGTTTTTCACCAGTACCGTCGCATTGGGGATGATGGCATTGGCTTGATCGCGCACGACACCCGCGATGCGCGCATTTTCTGTTTGTGCCGTGAGGCTGGACATCATTCCCCATAGCCCGGCAAAAAGAATTAGGAATTGACAGATAAAACTCTGGTTGGGTTTGGTTAACATAAATTCTCCTGTGAATTGGTAGAGTTATGCGTTGTAGACGTTTCGGGATTTGTGTTTGCCGTTCGTGCGAGGCGGTAGCCAATGTGAACTGCCACTACAACGTCGAGGCCATAGGGCAGAAGCTTGCGGCGCAGACTGGCAATATGAACGTGAAAGGTTTTGGCATTAAGTGCCGTATTAACGCCCCAGGCGCATTGCCAAAGCGTTTGCTTCGACACAGGACGTTTGGTATCTCGTGCCAATCGTGAAAGCAGTAGAAATTCTTTGCGCGTCAAGTGATAAAGTGGCTTGCCGCCGCAGGTGACAAAGTAATTAGTATGTTCGATGTGCAAGTATCCGTCATCGTAGGTTTCGCACGAGAGAGCAGCCTTATTTGATAGGTCTTCCTGTGACAGATTGATTTCTGAGCGCATATAACTCCTTGATCATGGCTCTCATTGTTCGCGTGCAAGGAGATCATCTCGTCGCGGATTGCCAACGACAAATCAACTCCTCTTGTGCGCGAAGTCGAGAGAGGTGTTTTGCTGTGATGGGCGAAGAGAATTAAGCGAGGAACAACGGCGGGCCGCGATCAGCGACACTACTTCTCAACAGTGTGCTTGACCTAAGAACGGACGAGAGAACTAATACGGATGGTTGAGTGACAAAGGAGACGTGTTGGTGCGCAGGTTCAGAACAGATGCGGTCGTCAGTACTATCTTCTACTTCAGCTTTTATATCCGCATCTTTCACTATTTGAACTGGCGGGCTAGTGAGACTGAAACCTGACTTGTGGTTAAGCGACGCGGATTCGACAAGATGTGCGCGATCATCCTGCTGTACTGATCTTGCAGAGACAGACAGCAACATTGCCCCAAAAATAAACAAGACTCCGAAGCAGGTGATGTGAAAGACAAATTGTTGCCGCTGGCAGAACCGCATAGTTTCAGCTTGCTACGTGTTGGCGAGAAACCCTTACACGGAAAGTTTTACATCTTCAGAAGAAGAGAAAATTGATGTAAGCAAACGCGGACTCTAGCAGGCTTGTATTAAGCGAAGATGAATTACAGTTAAGGTCTATGTAAAATCTTTGCTCAGAAGGAGCAGACCAAGCGGCAAACCTTGCGATGCCTATTTCCTACACCACCGTGCTGTGACAATCATGCGTTCCTCTGTTTTGATGTGACCAATCTGCCTCGCCTCTTACTTCCCACTTTTTTGGCTGACCAGTAAAAAGCTCTGTATTTAGCATCTGCTGCGCCCTCTCGCCTCTGGCACGTTGGTTGTACTGAAGAGGGTGTATGGAAGTTGCGATAGACATTTTTCTGGGAGGACAGACCGATGATGACCATGCGCGCCCTGCGAACCAGCCGCCGTGAAACCGCCCGACAACTACTCCAAAGCGAGATGGAAAAGTTGCCCGTCGAAGAACGGGAAGTCGTCGAGCGTTTTATTAGCCGTCATCGTGTTGCGCGCAATATCGAGCGCGAGTTTGAAGAGCAATTGACCCTTGGTGAGCGCGTGGCCGATCAGGTCGCGGCTTTTGGTGGAAGTTGGCGATTTATATTTCTGTTTACCGGACTAATGGCGGTGTGGATGCTGGTTAATACTTGGCTGCTGCGCCAACATGCCTTTGATCCTTATCCGTATATCCTACTTAATCTCTTGCTCTCTTGCCTTGCTGCGTTACAGGCTCCGGTCATTATGATGAGTCAAAATCGCGCGGCGGAAAAAGACCGCTTGCACGCCGAGAACGATTATCAAGTGAACGTCAAAGCCGAGTTGGAAATCATGCGGCTCCACGAAAAACTTAATGAACTGCGAGAACAGGATTGGACTGCGCTCGTTGAAACACAACAACAGCAAATTTTCCTGTTGGAACAGTTGTTATCTAAGCCAAAAGTAAAGTCCCAACAGAGACCTATGACATCCGAGCAAAGTGGTGCCGACCTTCGATGACGACCCTGACAAACAATGGACGCCGCAGGTTCTTGATATTCTCAATCGTGAAAATGTGCCGGCGACATTCTCATCAATGAGCAAAAGCATCAGGTGAATCCGCAATTAGTCAACCACATCGTTGCCGAAGGCCCGGCACCGTGCGTAGACTGACGAAGTAACGGTTTCATTGGTCGTTCAGCACATTGCAATATATGTGGAAACATTGAGATGCGCTTTTCCGCCCGCACTATGCCTCGCTTGGCAAGCTTGAGTGTAAAGTGTCCGTTGCCGAATCATTGGGTAATAATCTTGGCTTAACACGCACTTCGAAACTGATCGAATGGGACACTGATCACGGCTTGATCTTTACGCGTAGCCAGACGCTTGCCACCAGAATAGCGGGATTCTTCTCCGTTCCATAAAATGTGATGCAGAATCAATCCGCCCTCATCATGCCCCCTTCTGTAATCGGCAATACAGCCAACTGCCCCGTGCAGCACGTAAATGGACTCTTGCGATTCACGGGCGCAGGAATTCGTTATCGGCATAACTCCTTGACGAAAACTCGTTCTTGCGACAGTCTGCCATCGGGTCTTCGTCGGCACAGCAATCAATAACTGTCTCCTGTCCTATTGTGGGCGATCTATTCGCCGCAACAACTGAGAGATTCTGGCTTGAAGAGTTCCCGGCATAATAGCCTGCGCGAGTGCGCACGATAGTGCGCCTGGCAGTTAAAGACGGCTCGACTTCGACTTTGAGGCGATGCCATTTTCCATCAGCGGTCGGATTTGAAGGAGTGTAGCCGATAGAATATTGGCGGCGCAGTTCCAGCGCG
>CAZWAK010000090.1:0-23253 GCA_964631865.1 uncultured Heliobacteriaceae bacterium
GGCTGAGTGAAAGCGGGGCGCATTATAGCATTGATTTTGGAATTGCAAGCGCGAAGTCAAAAAATATTTTGGGGGCGTGTCCGTTTTTGCCGTGTGCTTCGCGCTTATAGGAGTGGAAGGCGAAGAATTCCGAGACGGTGAACAACTTAACATTTTGAGTGAAAGCGAAAGCCAGCGCAGCGTCCTCAGCCATAGGACGGATTTTTCATCGCCAGGGGTACATCGGGGGCCGCCGTGTGCGGCATTCCCTCAGCCCGTAATGATTTTACGATTTGACAGCAAGGGAGCGTCCTCAGCCCGCCATGCGCTAACTTTCCGAGCGCTGCTCCATTGACCGCAGGCGGCCTGTGTTACAGCAGGCCGCCTTTATACTTTTGGTGCGCCAGCCGCTGGCTGGTTTGTCGTTACAACACAAAATCACCAGAGGGCTGGCGCACAACCAGACCAAGCCAGCCAGCGGCTGGCGCACCCAATTATTTCAAGCCCGCCAGCACACCTTTGATATAACCCACCGATTCGGCCAAACCGGGCACGGGGTCTTTGGAATCTTTCTCGTATTCAAAGCCCACCAGCCCTTGATAATTGATCTTGAGCAAGGAGGCCATAATCGCTTTCAGATTCAGCACACCACGCCCGACTTCGAGCGGGCGACCATTCGGTTCCGTGCTGACAATGTCCTTCAGATGAATGTCATACAAGCGATCTTTGCATTTGAGGATGGATTCCGCCGGATCAACTTTGGCGCGCGCCGTGTGACCGACATCAATGCACAGGCCGATGCGCTTGTCGTATTTTTCGACCGCGCTCCAGACATCGTAGGGCGAGGGGAAGTTTTTGTCTTCCGGCCCGTGATTGTGAATCGCCAATCGAATATTGAACTCCTTGACGAACTTGTCGAGCAGCGGCACAGAATTTTTGTCCGGCGCGCACACCATCGTCGTGACGCCCACATCGCGGGCGTATTCAAAGGCGCGGCGAATGTCGGCTTCGTCATTTTTCATTGAGACGTTGCCGACACTCAGCGGCGTCAAGCCCGCCGCGCGAAACATCTGCGCGCGTTGTTTGCGCTCTTCGGTCGTGTGCGAGAGATCAACGTGATTCTTGACGTTTTTGATCGAGACGTATTTCAAGCCCACGCGCTGCACACCTTTGATGGCTTCTTCAATCGGGAATTCGCGCACGGTGTAGGTGGCCACGCCGATTTTCAGACCGCGCCAGGGATCGTTGGCTGCGCCGTTTTGCGCGGCGGCGGTTTCGTAGTTGAGAAACGGCAACGCGCCGACGGTCAACGCGGACGCCTTGAGTAATTCCCGTCGGGAAAGAGAGTGGTTCATAGTGATTGTCCTCCAAAAAAATAGTTACTGCGATTGTGCATGAATGTCAGGCCTTGGCTTCGATGTTGCGAATGGCAACAACTCAAGCGGCGGCATACTCCGTTAACGATCTGATGTCGGGTGGTTGGAAGCCCAGCACGATGTCGCTTTTGGGAATGCCTGCGGCTTCCAACTCGGTGGCGATGCCGTATTCGAGCCAGTCTTCCTGAATCCAAATTTTGTCGTTGAGAATTTCCAGATGCACGACGATGCGGTCAATGTGGCGCGGCCCGTCCCACCCTTCGCGCACGATCAAGTAGCTGTCCGTCTGCCGATCCAGGATCGCTTTATCGCGCAGGTCAGCAACTTTCGTAAACGCATTTTCCGTCACGCTGACAATCCGGCGCAGCGCCGTCTCAATGATTTCACGATACTGCTCTAACTTATCCATTTGACGATCTCCTTTCGCTCGGCATTAAAGACGATGATCTTGATGTTTTCTTCTTCGCGCAAGGTTTCGCCTTCCGGATGCTCGAACGTATTCGCAAATGCCGTATCACGCAAGGCCAAAAACAATTCACGATCCGGGAATGCTTTTTTCAAGGCCGAACGATAAATGATGAATTGCCCAATCGCATCCTTCAGGTCTTCCAGCTTGGAGGCGCTGAGAAAGCTTTTGATCTCGACGGCGATCTTGCGTCCCTCTTTTTCTGCCGCGACGATTTTTTCCGCGCCAACATCAATTTGCAGCGTTGTGCCCAGCCACTTGACCGGCAGCGGATCATCGGTGATCGTCCAGCCATCCTTTTCCAAGGCCGTGCGCACGTGATTGTGGAAGTGATCTTTTGCGGGCATAGCGATATTTTATTCCGTGACTTGCGGCTTGGCCAATCATTATGCTTTGGCTTCGACGCCTTTTTCACGTTGTGCGTCCCACGCCATGTACTTGCGCTTGCGGTACGAATCCACTGCGAGCCGCACCGCCACAACGCCGTAATAGCCCGTCATCACGTCACACTTCAACGCTTCGTTGTTGCGAATCGCATTCATCAGATTGCGTTGATGCAGCGTGATGTCTTCGCCGCCGGTTTTCTTGTGGATGATGTCGGGCTTGGCGGGGCCTTCGTCACGACCAATGCGTTGCGGGCGAATAATGAAGCCGTCGCGCGTGAATTCCAACGTGCCTTCGTGCCCGCGAATGACGTGCGGAATCGGCGTGTCATTCGCCATCGAAGACATCACCGTCACGTTCACGCCGCCCGGATAATCGCACATCATATTGAACGTGTCGGGAATCTCGGCTTTGCTCGTTGTCCAGAAATTCTTGCCGCCTGTGCCGACGACTTTATCCGGGAATTTCAAATCCAGCGCGCGAATCAGCCGCGTGATGCGATGCACGAACAAATCGGTCGCAATGCCGCCGGAATAATCCCAGTACCGTCGCCAGTAGAAAAACCGATCCGGCTCAAACGGACGCTTCGGCGCGGGGCCTAAAAAAGCTTCCCAATCCAGATTCACGCCGGGCTTGCAATCAGGATCGTATTCGCCTGACCAGAAGTCTTTTTTGTAATTGCGCGAATAATCAATCTGCGCCGCAACGACTTTGCCAAGCGCGCCTTCCTTGATGTACCGCTGCGCCGTTTCATACGAATCGTCCGACATGCCTTGCACGCCGACTTGCATTTTCAGGTTCGTGCTTCTGACTTTGGCGACAACTTTTTTCGCCTGGTCAACCGACCACGTCATCGGCTTCTCGCAATACACGTGCTTGCCCGCATCAAGCGCATCCAATGTCATCTGCGCGTGCCAATGCTCCGGCGTCACGATGGTCACGTAATCAATGTCTTTTTGTTCGAGCAGCTTGCGATAATCCTTGAACGGCGTCGCGCCCGTCTCTTTGACCATATTGTCGAGGCGCGGTTGATAGACGTCACAAGCCGCAACGATTTCGCAGTTGTCGGATTCTTTCATCCGCATCAGCGTTGGCAGGTGCGCGCCCGTCGCCAAGCCGCCGCAGCCGATGATGCCGATGCGCAAGCGATTATTCGCGCCGAGAACCCTGGTTTTACTGGTCGAAATCGCAATCAGCGAAGCGATTGACGAAGAAAGAAACGTGCGACGATTGATAGGATTCGTAGTCATAGATTTTTGTGAGAGAGGTGAACCTTCTGACTGAGCCGTTTATTTTTCTGTCTCACATTTTTCTGTCGAAAAGAAGGCTCGGACAGAAAAATGTGAGACAGAAAGATAAGCTCGCTCTACAAAACATTCGCAATTGCAGCGCAGATTGCGCCGATATTGTCGTCGTTCATCGCGGCCACGCAGATGCGCCCGCTGCCGACAATGTAAAGACTGTTTTCTTCGCGCAGCCGTTTCACCATTTCTGGCGACAAGCCCGAATACGAAAACATCCCGCGCTGTTCTTTAATAAAACTGAAATCCTGCTCGACACCCTGTTCGCGCAACATTGCGACGAACTTGTCGCGCATCTCTTTGATCCGCTCGCGCATTTCGCCGAGTTCGGCTTCCCATTGCGCGCGCAATTCGGGATCGTTCAGCACGAGCGTCACGATCTGCGCCGGATGCGACGGCGGACTGGAATAATTCGCGCGAATCACACGCTTGACTTGGCTCAAGACGCGCTTGGATTCTTCCGCGCTCGCCGTCAACACCGTCAGCGCGCCGAGCCGTTCACGGTAGATCGCAAACGACTTCGAGAACGAACTGGCAATCACGCACGGAATGCCCGCTTCGGCAAACGCGCGCACCGCAAACGCATCCGCTTCCAAGCCATCACCAAACCCTTGATACGCGAAATCGAGAAACGGAACCAAGCCCTTGCCCTGCACGACATCAATCACCAACCGCCATTGCTCTTCGTTCAAATCCACGCCCGTCGGATTGTGACAGCAAGCGTGCAGTACGACGATGCTCTTCGCAGGCAATGTTTTCAGCGTTTCGAGCATCGCGTTGAAATTCAAGCCGTGCGTTTCTGCGTCGTAATACGGATAGCTGTTGACCTTGAATCCAGCGGCTTCAAACAACTGCTGATGATTTTCCCAACTCGGATTGCTGATCCAGATTTCCGCAGCGGGCAAAAAGCGTTTCAGAAAATCCGCGCCGACTTTCAAAGCTCCCGTGCCGCCGACCGCTTGCACAGTGACGGCGCGGCCTTCCGCGATGACTTGCGAATCCGCGCCGAACAGCAGCTTTTGCACGGCTTGGTTGTAGGCCGGAAAGCCATCAATGCCGAGGTAGCTTTTCGTAGTTTCGCTCGCGTAATAACGCGCTTCGGCTTCGCGCACGACTTTCAGCACGGGCACTTTGCCCTGCGCGTCCTGATAGACACCGACGCCGAGATTGACTTTCGCGGGGTTCGGATCGTTATTGAAAGCCTCGGTCTGCCCGATGATCGGATCAGGCGGCGCGAGTTCGATATGATGAAACGGTGATGTAGACATTCGTGACTTCCTTCGTGGTTTCAGATGAATTTGAAGCTGGGATTATGCCCCCCAAGCCGCGAATGATGCAATGTTGGTTGCCGGATCGTTGCAAAAGTCTCTATACTTCCGTTTTGCGAAGGAGAACCATTATGAGCAAAACAGTTGGGTTGCGCGATGAGTTGTACGAAAAGCTGGAGCAATTAGCGCGCGCAGAAAACACGACTATCGAAGCCATCATCGAAAAGATGACGCAAGAGGTTAAAGCGGCCCATTTGGCGAGCGCCATCGAACGGATGCGCGCCAAAGGCATTCTCGCGCCGCGCGAGCAGTCCCCGGTCATGGAGTTTAAGCGTATCAAGGCCACACCGGGTAAACCCATTTCGGAAATGATCATTGAGGAGCGGGACTGATAGCAGGCCTCATTACAGCAATTCTGTGGCAGTACATTTATAGCGTGAAATTTACGGAGGAAATGATTATGAATGAACGGAGGAACGAACAACTTGAATTCTTAAAGAAAGAATTTGAATCAATCGCCTTAGGCTTCTCTGAAATAGAGAGGGAATATCAAGTGAACTCAAATAAAAATTCGCAAGATAAGCTTCAAGCTTTTAGGGCATATCATCGTGCGTTAGAAGAATATCTTGGCAAATTAGGAGCATTGAGAACTAAAGTGAACTCAATGACACAGCAAATGGTCACAAAAGAACACGATGCGGCATCCGGTCGAATATCAATTCCTGATCCGAGCGATAATGGAACAGCTTTAATGAGACAGATTAGTGATTTAGAAATCAGGATGGGTATCGAAAAATCGAAATTGGCAATCTATAGCAGTTTCCACACAGACGAGTAGAGATGAAAAGAATCTTTCACCACAGAGACACAGAGGAAACACAGAGCTTCACAGAGGAATTCTCTGTGCGCCTCTGTGCGATCTCTGTGTCTCTGTGGTGAAGTTTCTCTTCATTCGACTGGAAACCGCTATAATAAGGTGCTAGTTAAAAGCTTTATGATTAACGATAAACCCGTAGAGATTGTGGAGGCAGTGAGGCTTTTGGAAAAAGCGGAGGTGATTAGCAATTTAGCTGAACGAAGTAAATATTTTGCAGAAGGCACTGAAATCTTAGAGGATTATTTAAATGATAATCCTAATTCTGTAGAACGTACGTTTATTGAGAACATTCGGTTGACCTATACCAGAAAAATGCTGTATGCGCTGGCACCTTTTGCTAATAATGTACCGCTTCAAACATATGACCAATTTATGGAATCTCTTGTTGATGCGGATCGGATTTCATTTTACTGCTTGTTTTGCTCGAAGAACGTCAAGAAAGAAGTTGCAGTGATTAGGCAATCTGATAAACAGCTTCAACATCAATATCCAAACTTTTTTAGGCTCTACGATTTTGCATACACACCAGAATTCTACAACTCCTATTTAGATGAGGCATTGAACAAAATGGGGGAAGATTTTACTCCTGATGACACCAGCAGTAATTAACGTAAAACTTTGAATTCGTACTAATTAAAATGCATTTTACTTTTACTACCACAGGCGAATCGCACGGGCGCGCATTGATTGCAACGATTGAAGGCTTGCCCGCCGGTTTGCCGATCAATCAAGACTTCATCAATCACGAATTGTGGCGACGGCAGCAAGGCTACGGGCGCGGCGGGCGGATGAAGATTGAAACCGACACGGTACAGATTTTGTCGGGCGTGCGGCACGGCGAAACGTTAGGCTCGCCCATCGCGCTGATGGTTGAAAACCGCGACTTCAAAAACTGGCTCGATGTGATGGCGGCGGAAAAGCCCGATGGCCCGCTGGAACGACCGCGCACCGTCACGCGCCCACGTCCCGGTCATGCGGATTTGGTCGGCGGAATGAAATATGACCGCCGCGATTTACGGGACATCCTTGAACGGGCGAGCGCGCGCGAAACCACGATGCGCGTCGCGGTCGGCGCGTTGGCAAAATCGCTGCTGCTGGAATTCGGTGTCGAACTCGCCAGCCACGTCATCGCGCTTGGTGAACTTTCCGTTGCCCAGGAAACTGTCAACTGGGAAACAATCAAAGCCATTTACGACAACGATGTGCTACGCGTGACGGACAAAGCGGTCGAAGCCCAAATGGTCGCGCGCATTGACGAGGCGCAAAAAGAAGGCGACACGCTCGGCGGCATCTTTGAAGTTGTGGCGAAAGGCTTGATTCCCGGACTCGGTTCGCACACGAGTTGGGCGGTGAAATTGGATGGCCAACTCGCGCAAGCCGTGATGTCCATTCACGCCGTCAAAGCCGTCGAAATCGGCGACGGCGTAGCGAACGCGACGTTACCCGGTTCGCAAGTCCACGACGAAATTGATTACGACGCAGACGGCTTTGGTCGCACCTCGAATCGCGCGGGCGGCTTGGAAGGCGGCATGACCAACGGCGAGGAACTGCGCGTGCGCGGCTACCTGAAGCCGATTGCGACGCTGCGCAAACGCTTGAAGAGCGTCAACATCGAAACCAAGCAGCCGGAAGAATCCGACTTTGAGCGATCCGATGTCACCGCAGTTCCAGCGGCAGGCGTGATCGGCGAAGCGATGGTGGCGATTGTGTTGGCGCGGGCGATGCGTGAAAAATTCGGGGGCGATTCGCTCAAGGAAATGCGGCGGAATTTTAACGCCTACAAGCAACAAATAGCCGCGTATTGAGAAAGAGGTTTATGAGCTTAAAGATTGTGAAATACGGTGACCCCGTGCTGCAAAAAGAAGGCGAAGCGGTCACCAACATTGACGGCGAATTGGCCCAATTTGTTTCCGAGATGTTCGCTACGATGTATCAGGCCAAAGGCGTGGGCTTAGCCGCGCCGCAAGTGGCGCTCTCGAAAAAGCTCTTCGTGATGGACGTGAGCAGCGGCAAAGACGCCAAAGACAAGCTCGTCGTCATCAATCCGCAGATCGTAGACAGCAAAGGCAGCATCGTCAGCGAAGAGGGCTGCCTGAGCTTTCCCGGCATTTACTTTGAAGTCGAGCGCCCGGAAATCGTCACCGTCCAAGCCATAGACATCAATGGCAAAGAGTATACGTTTGAAGTCAGCGGCTTGGCCGCGCGCTGCGTGCTGCACGAGAAAGAACATATTGACGGCCACGTCTTCATCGAACATCTCAGCCCGCTCAGACGCGATTTAATCAAGCGGAAGATCAAAAAGAAAATTAAGTTAGGCGAGTGGGAGTAGTTTATGCGCACACTGGAACGCATCACCGTCACCGGTTACAAATCAATTCGAGAATTGCGAGACTTTGAGCTTGGTGATCTTAATGTGTTGATTGGGGCGAATGGCGCGGGCAAGTCAAACTTTCTTTCTGTAATCAAATTACTAAAACAACTCCCGCGACAAAGGCTTCAACAGTTCATCGCAAATGAGGGATATGCAGATGCCGTCTTGTATTTTGGTCGAAAGGTAACGAAAGAACTAAAAATAGAATTTGAGGTGAATGGGCAGCCATTCAAGAAATATCAAATAACACTTGTTCCTTTGAGAAGAAATACTTTACTTATCGCAAGCGAACGAGCTAGTAATCTTTTAAGTGCCGAAGAATTAGATGAATATGGAAGAAACAGGGAAGAATCCATATTGCCTGAGCTAGAAGGTATCGGTTCCACGTTTCTTGGTGACATATTTGATTTTGTCGAGGTATATCAATTTCAGGATACCAGCGATACCGCCCCGGTGAAGCAACACTCCCATGTTCTCAACAACCGGTATCTTAGCCCAGACGCGAACAATCTCGCCGCGTTACTCTACAGATTAAGGAATCATCAGGTTTCTATTTACAATCGAATCGTCAAAACGGTTCAATTAGCCGCCCCATTTTTTGAGGATTTTTTGTTATATCCCGAACCCGATAATCCTGATCGTATTCGATTGCGTTGGCGACATAAAAAATCTGATGATAACTGGGACATCTCGCAACTGTCAGATGGCACACTGAGATTTATTTGTTTGATCACGCTCTTATTGCAGCCTAACTCCCCTGATCTGATTATTATTGATGAACCTGAACTTGGCCTCCATCCCTATGCCATAAATCTATTGGGTGCGATGCTGCGCAGTGCTTCAGAACATTCACAGATTATTATCTCGACGCAATCGGTCGAAATAGTCAATCAGTTTGAGCCAGAAGAAATTATTGTTGTAGATCGAGAAAATGATCAATCCGTCTTCAAGAAATATAGCTCGCAAGACCTTGCCGTGTGGCTAGAAGATTATAGTATCGGTGAAATTTGGCAAAAGAATCTGATTGGCGGGAGGCCGCGCCGATGAAGTGGGTGTATGTCCTAGTTGAAGGCGAAACAGAAGAAACCTTTGTCAACGAGGTACTAAACCTGCACCTTGCAACCTTTGAAGTTTATCTTGAGCCTGTCTTGATTGAAACTAAACGGACACCTGAAGGGGTAAAGCAGAAAGGGGGATATACCACTTATGCTAAGACAAAAAGGCAAATATTAAATTTACTGGCTAATAGTCAGGCCTCGCTGGTAACAACGATGCTTGATTATTATGGATTAGCTGACGATTTCCCCGGCAAAGCCAATCTTCCTATCGGTACTGGGAATATCCGTGTTCAGCATCTTGAACAGGAGCTACAAAACGCCATAGCACATCCTAAATTCTTAGCCTATTTTTCTCTTCACGAATTTGAAGCCATACTTTTTGTCGCGCCAGAAATTATTGCCAGAAATGTTCCTGGCCAAGATTTCTCCCAAGCACTTGCCCAAATCAAAGCGTCATTTTCTTGCCCAGAAGAGATCAATGACGATCCCGAAACCTCGCCTTCAAACCGCCTCCGTAAATTATATGGGAAGAAATACAATAAGCCGATTCTCGGATCACTTATTGCCCTGGAAATTGGGCTTGAGCAGATTCGCACCGAATGTCCGCATTTCAATGATTGGCTCACCAAACTGGAAGAACTTGGCCAAACTTCATCCTGAATTATGAACCTGATTTTTATGGGTACGCCTGACTTTGCTGTGCCTTCGCTCAAAGCTTTGCTCGCCGCCGGACACAATATTCATGCGGTCTTCACGCAACCGGACAAGCCTGTCGGGCGCAAGCAAATCATCACGCCACCGCCAATCAAAGTTATCGCTCAGGAACATAACATTCCGATTTATCAGCCAACTAAAATCCGTAATGATGATGCGCGCGCCGAGTTTGAGCTTTTATTCAAAAGCGTAGATGCGGGCATCGTTGCTGCCTATGGACGCATCCTGCCCGGCTGGATGTTGAGTGCGCCGAAGTTTGGCTGCATCAATGTGCATTCGTCGTTATTGCCGAAACTGCGCGGTGCGGCTCCGATCAATTGGGCGATTGCGAATGGCGAAACGGAAACCGGCGTGACGATTATGCAAATGGACGAAGGCCTGGACACGGGCGCGATGTTGCGGCAAGGGCGCACGCCGATTGGCGCAGATGAACGCACACCAGAATTAACCGCGCGCCTGGCAACGTTAGGCGCGTCGCTATTGATTGAAACGCTTGCCAAACTCGAATGCGGCGAATTGCAACCGATCCCGCAAAACAATGATGAGGCGACATACGCGCCGATTCTCAAGCGCGAAGACGGGTTGATTGATTGGTCGTTGACGGCAACGCAGATTCGCAATCGGATGCGCGGATTCACGCCGTTTCCGGGCTGCTACAGTTTTGTGCAAGGACAGAAATTGGAGATCACGAATTGTGTGGCGGAAGCGGGCGCGCAAAATGTCGCGGCAGGCACAGTCATCGAAGTGCTGAAAGACAGCTTTGTCGTTGCTTGCGGTGGGCAATCGCAATTGCGCGTGACGGAAGTGTTGCCAGCGGGCAAGCGCGTGATGCCTGCGCGGGATTGGCTGAACGGCGCAAAGTTACAGGCGGGAACGAGGCTCGGATGAAAGTTGCTCCGGCCAGAATTGCGGCGTTTGAAGTTCTTACGCGCGTCGCCAGCGAAGAGGCGTACGCCAGCAATTTATTAGCCTCAGCGCGCTACGAACAGCTTTCTTCCGCCGATCACGCGCTGGCGCAGGAATTGACGCTCGGTGTGTTGCGCTGGCAAGGGCAGTTGGATTTCTTCATCGAACATCTCACCAAACGCAAACTCGCGAAGCTTGATTTGGAAGTCATTCTGGCCCTGCGTCTCGGCCTCTATCAACTGCAATTTCTCACGCGCATTCCGCCACACGCGGCGATCAATGAATCCGTCAATCTGGTCAAGCTGCACAAGAAATTCAGCGCCGCGCCGATGGTGAATGCCGTGTTGCGGGCAGCGCAGCGCGCAGGCAAAGACGAACTCGCGCAACTCATCAGCGCGATTCGTGATCCGCTTGAAAAGCTCAGCGTCGAAACATCACATCCAAGCTGGCTCTTGCAACGCTGGTGCAATCGCTTCGGTGAAGATGAAGCGCGCCAACGTGCGCTCGCCAATAATCGTGCGCCGATGACAGCGTTTCGCTTCAATCCGCGCGTGCAAGCCGAAGCGGTGACGCGCGCGTGGCTGACCGAGCACAACCTTGCGTTTCGCGCCGCTGCGCTTGTGCCAGACGCGGCGGTGTTCGAGAGCGGAAGTTTGGCGGCGCACGCCGAGCCAATTCAACAAGGTTGGATTTACTTGCAAGATGAAGCCTCGCAATTGGTCGCGCATTTGACTGCTGACCGACGACGACCGACAACCGATTATCGGCTCCTCGACTTGTGTGCCGCGCCGGGCAGCAAGACGTCATTGCTCGCTTCATTATTGCCGGAAGAATCGTGCCTGATTGCCTGCGATCTGCATCTGTCGCGCTTGCAAACGATGCAGGCCTTGGCGGCGCGGGCGCGGGTGGCTAATCTCAACTTGCTGCAACTCGACGCGACGCAGCCCTTGCCGTTTGCCGCCGAAGCGCACTTCGATCTGGTCTTGCTCGATGCGCCGTGTTCCGGGTTGGGCACGCTGCAACGGCATCCCGAAATCAAATGGCGCACGACGGAATCGAAGCTCAACGAATTGGCGGCGCTGCAAAAACGTTTGCTGGCCAACGCCGCCCCGCAAGTGCAGCCGGGCGGATTGCTCACCTACTCCGTTTGCTCGACGGAGCCGGAAGAAGGCGAAGCAGTGATCGCGGCGTTTCGCGCGACGCATCCGGCCTTCCGCGATGTCACGCGCGAACGCCTGCTGGCGCTGGGCCTTGACCCGACGCCGTTCCTGACGCCCTCGTTCGGCGCGCGTACCTTGCCGTCACGACAGGGCTGCGAAGGATTCTTCGTCTGTGTATTGTCGCGTTCGTGACTCAGCCATTTGCCGTTCTCCCCCCGTTTTCCTTCTCTTCAATATCTATAGACAAACTTTTCGCCAAAATCTTTTGGAACTTTTCTGGAAGGGAAGGCGCATTGCCGCTTTCCATAGGGCGTCCGACAGCATCGGACTTGAGAGGTTAGTTGAAAAGTTTCGAATCAATCCTGGGGTTGAATTTAATGACCGTCGGTCTATTGGCCGGGGCCGATGTCCGTGCGTCTCGCATACGGCCATTAAATTCAACCCACTTTTTGAAAGGAAGCAGAGGTCTTTTCAACAGACCTAAATCTACAAACCTTCTACTTTTTTAAGGAGTAAACTCACATGCAAACCTCACACAAACTCACACGGTTGTTCTTAGCATTGGCGTCGCTCGTGACGTTGGCGGCGATGTCTTTCGGTCAAGTTCCGACGCAGGGCGCAAGCAATGTTCCCGTGAACCAGATCGAAGTCAGCGATCAGAAACCCGGCTCCGTGCTGGTCTACCCCTACTACATCAGCAATGCCCAAACCAAAGCGGACACGCGCATCACGTTGTCGAACCTGGGCGCGCGTTATGCCATCGTTCACCTGTTCTTCCTGGCGGGCAGCAACTGCCAACAAGCTGACCAATATGTCTGCTTGACCAAAGGCGCTTCGATTGCCTTCAAAACGTCGGATCAAGACCCGGAAATGAATGGCTACGTCTTGGCCGTCGCGGTGGATGGCATGGGTCGTCCGATTTCGTACAACGCCCTGATTGGTAACGCTTTCGTCAGCACGGGTCCGTATGTTGGCAACTATGGCGCAGAAGCCTTTGCCTCTTCCTACAAGGAAGGTGAATTGACGGATGGCACCGGAGCGGATGGCCTGGCGCGTCTCGACTTCAACGGTCAAGCCTATGATCGTGGTGCGGATCAGTTCGCGGTGGAAATCCAAAGCCCGAACGATGCGGCGGGTCAAGCGATTGTCCACGCCAGCCTCCAAGGCGACATTGCCAGCGGCAGCGTGACGAGCATTGCGCAAGCCGGCACGGGCCTGGTGTGGCGCGGTGATGAGCGTCAAGGCAGCTTCGTCAACTTCATCGGTGGTCGTTGCCAATCCATCAACGTTGTGACCGGCACGGCTCCTCGCGTTCCCACGACGCTCGGCGTGTTCCTGCCCAAAGGCAGCATCGGCACGCTGGTCTACGCGACGAACGTGGGTTCGGTTGGTCTGTTGATGACGCCGAACACGAACACCTGGAGCGGTATCCGCACGCTGCACAAAACGCGCACGCGGAACTCGTCCTTGACGATCCCGGTCTTCATGCCCGTCTGCTAATAACCCCTAACCTTGCCGCAAGGCAAGCACAAAAGGCCAGGCTTCATCGCCTGGCCTTTTTCTTAATCTACAAGCCCCGCAATGATGAAAATGTGACGTAATGCGATTGGTCAAATCGCGCTACTTTTTCTAAGGAGTAAATTCTCATGCAAACCTCACACAAACTCACACGATTGTTCTTAGCATTGGCCGCGCTCGTGACGTTGGCCACGATGTCTTTCGGACAGGTTCCGACCCAGGGCGCGGGCGGCATCGCAGTAAATCAGATCGAAGTCAGCGATCAGAAACCCGGCTCCGTACTGGTCTACCCCTACTACACCAGCAAAGCCCAAACCAAATCAGACACGCGCATCACGTTGTCGAACCTGGGGGCCTGGAACATTGGCGTTCACGTGTTCTTCATCGCGGGCGGCTCCTGCCAACAAGCGGATCAATTCATCTGCTTGACCAAAGGCGCTTCGATTTCGTTCCGCACTTTGGATCAAGACCCGGAAATGACGGGCTACATCCTGGCCGTCGCCGTGGACGCGATGGGTCGCCCGATTTCGTACAATGCTCTGATTGGCAACGCCTTCGTCAATGATGGCGGCTACGTGGGCAACTACGGCGCGGAAGCGTTCGCCGCCTATCGTGGCGCGGGTCAACCGGCAGTCGAGTTGAGCAACGATGGCACGTTGGCGTTCCTCACCTTCGATGGTATCTACTATGATCGTGGTGCGGATCAGTTCGCGGTGGAAATTCAAAGCCCGAACGATGCCGCCGGTCAGCGCATCATTCACGCCAGCCTGGATGGCAACGTGGCGACCGCCAGCATCGCGTCCGTCAGCCAAGCCGGCACGGGCTTGCTGTGGCGCGGTGACGAGAAACAAGGCAGCTTCGTCCGCTTCATCAGCGGTAGCTGTCTCTCGGATAACGCCATCACCGCCACCTCCCCGCGCGTTCCTTCGACGCTCGGCGTGTTCCTGCCCAAAGGCAGCATCGGCACGTTGACATACGCGACGAACGTGGGTTCAGTCGGACTGTTGCTGACGCCGAAATCAGCGGCCTGGAGCGGCATCCGCACGCTGCACAAGACCCGCACGAAGAACTCGACCTTGACAGTCCCGGTCTTCATGCCTGTCTGCGACATCACGTTGCCAGTCGCCGTGCCGCGCGTCAACAACTAATACCTTGTTTCGTTTTACCGCAAGGTGCTATCACAAAAGGTCAGGCTTTATCGCCTGGCCTTTTGCTTTTTACGGATATTTTTTTACTGTGCAGTGAGGCGGCTCAACACCTCGTAGAGCTGCGTGACATCTACGGGCTTGGGAATATAGTCGTCCATTCCGACCGCCAGACATTTTTCTCGATCTCCCACCATCGCGTTGGCCGTGACGGCGATGATCGGGATATGCTGCCCGGTGGTTTTCTCGCGCTCGCGGATGGCCAACGTGGCTTCCAAACCGTCCATCTCCGGCATCATCACATCCATCAAAATCGCATCGAACGGCTGGCCCGCCCAGGTCTCAACCGCTTCCCGTCCATTGTTGGCAACCGTAGTAGTGTGGCCTTGTTTTTGCAACAGGCGCACGGCGAGCTTTTGATTGACGGGATTGTCTTCGGCAATCAGAACGTGGAGGTTTCTGGGAGTTTCGCTCATAACAACATCGTGCATATATGCGGCTAAGGGCAGGGACGTTTCCTCGTGGGGCGAGCGTAATTTCGGCGCAGGCTCAAAAAATGTCAAGCAATATTTTGCGTCAAACTTGCGCTGTTGCCGGTAGGCGATCAGCCGTGCTTTGCCGTTCCATTATCTGCCGCCAATCGGATCACCGGGCGGCGTGGGCAACGGTCGCGGGAGTTGGCGCACCGCATCCGGGCGATTCAGAAAACGTTCGATGTCTTCGAGGGCTTGACGGCGATGCGCGTCGGTTCCCGCAGTGGCTTTGAGCATAGCGTGCAACGTACGCAACGCCCCGGAAGCTTCGGCGCGCACGAGCGGCGAGGCTGTTTCCTCGCTCGCCAAATCCATCAGCTTTTTCGCCGTCACATTTTGCACGGTGCGTTGCAGCGCCTTGTGATATTCGCTCGCGGCGAGCGGTGCTTTCCACGTCGCGCCGATGATCGCGTCGAGCACTTCCTTGAAATCCGGCTGGGCGGGATTTTGCGCGTGAAAATCTATCAGACGCGCGGCGCGATTGGCGTCGAGCAAGGTCGTCAACGTCAAGTCCGCCGCGATGGAAGCCGCTGCCAGCGGGTCAAACGATTGCTCGGTGCGACGACTGAAATATTCCGCCGTGCCGCCTTCATAGCCCGTCGCAATCGGCGGAATCAAGTCGAGAATATTTTGCGGAATGACCAACTCTTCGACTTTGAGCGTGACGAGAATTGCCTGCAAAGCTTCGCGCTGACGCTGCGGCGCGACGATCTCGCGGAACTTCGTGGGGCTGGGGCCGTTGGCAGTTTTCACCGCGTAGGTGAAATACAAACCGCCGACCGACTTCGCCGCCGCGATGAGTTGATAGCGATGATGCAGATAGAGCGGCAGCAATTTGGCATCGAGCGCCGAGAGCGGCTGTCCGACGGCAATGCTCTTCAAGCCGAAATCTTTCAGCCCGATGCGGCGCACTGCCATTTCGTGTTTGAGCGTCGCGACAGCATCCGCGCCGTTGTCCCACACGCTGGCGAGCGGATGCGCCGTGCTGACGCTGCGTGCGTCGCCGTCGTCAATGAACAGCATGCCGTCCGCGAGGCCTTTCTGAATGATCTTTTCGAGTTCCGCTTTTTCGTTCGCGCCCGGCGCAAATTCGGTGTAGGCAAACTTCACGGAAAACTTGTCGAACTCGCCGATGCCGACGGCGTACGCATTGGACAAATCGAGTTTGCCGTTTTTGATTTCGACCATCGGCGCGGGGTAATCCATCACCGAGCCGCGATTGTATGAACTCGCCGCGAAGTTGTGCGCGAAACCAATCGTGTGACCGACCTCGTGCGCTGACAATTGGCGAATGCGCGCGAGCGACATCGCGGCAGAATCGGTGGCCGGATCGCCTGCGGTCGCGGTCGCCAAATAATCTACATCGGGCGAATACGCCGCTTCGCATTGACGCTCAACCTCGCCCATCCCCAATGTTGACGCAGTGTTCGGCGGAATCATTCCTGTGCCAAGCAACACGTCCTGCCGAATGCGCAAAGAACCGAGCGACACATTGCCTTTGATAATTTCGCCCGTGCGCGGATCGCTGACCGATGCGCCGTACGACCAGCCGCGCGTCGAACGATGCACCCAGTTGATCATGTTGTAGCGAATGTCCATCGGGTCGGCGTCAGGCGGCAGCACTTTCACCTGAAACGCATTCTTGAAGCCGGCGGCTTCGTAAGCTTGCGCCCACCACGCCGCGCCTTCGACCAACGCGCTGCGAATCGGTTCGGGCACGCCGTTGTCCACGTAATAGACAATCGGTTTGACGACTTCGCTGACCGCTGCGGTCGGGTCTTTTTTCTGCAAACGATGGCGGCGGATCCAGCGTTTTTCAATCGGCGTGTCGAACGGCGAAGCGTAGTCATAAAACATCATCGGCATCGCGCTGACACGCGGATCATACACACGCGGCTGGTAATTGTTGTCGGGCAATTCGACGAACGAATGATGCTGGCGCACAGTCACGGCGCTCGCGGTCGGCGTCACGCTGCGGAGCAGTCCGCCCGCGTCTTCGCCCGCGAGCGTGATGATCGTTTCGATTTCAGAATTTTTCGGGAAGCCTTTCGTGCGCGGCAGATAAAACGTGCTGCGCGACTCGTCAAAGCGGAAGTTGCCCTGCCGTGCGCCGCGCAATCTCTCGGCCACGCCGTGTGCATCGCGCAGGAAAAAGCTTGTCGCGTCCACCAACACTTTGTCGCCTTCGCTCGCCTCGACCTTGAAGCCCCAAATTACGGAGCGCGCAAACGAATCCGCGACGGCGCGGCGTTCGGCTTCATCGTTGCTCAGCGCGCGATAGCGATAGTTCGGCTGGATCATCAAGACCTTCGGCCCGACGCGCTCGAATTGCACGACGTAGGTGCCGCCAAGTTGGCCGCGATCCAAGCCAATCGGGTTCGAGCCAACGCCCGCAGGCAGCGACGTTTGATAGAGGATTTCCGTATTGAGCCGCGCAATCTCCATCCACATCTTGCCGTTCGCTGCGTCCCAATAGAGCGGCACGTAGCCGTCAATTTTTTGCAGGTTCGCAGTTTTGGCAGCGATGGTTTGCGCGGCGGCGGTGAACGAGAAACAGCAGAGAACAACAGCAACGAGCAGACAATTCTTCAGACGGGTCATGGGCAATCTCCTTCGATAAACAATGGATACAAAATGCTTGATGCCAGCAAGGATAGTCTACGAAGCGAGATGCGTGCAATGCAGAGATGGAGAGAAAAGACGGCGAGGGAACATGGAATTCTTCCTTCTTCATTCTTTTTCGAGAGAACGAGGGAGAGAAACTTATCTCGGAAAGAATGAAGGAAGGAAAAATGAAGAAGGAAGAATAGAAAACTTAGCGGTTGTAATACTGAAGATGCCGCGCGGTGCGATGCAAACCAATCAACAGCAGGCTAATCATCATCACCGAGCAACTGAAATAATATGCGCCGACGCTCAAGCCTGGAAAGAAATATAACGCGCTCGCCGTGACCATCGTGCCCGCGCCGACCTTGAACATCCGCCAGCCCGCGCACATATTGATTTCGTACCAATGGCCAGGGCTTTTCAGCGCCGTGCTCGCGCAGATGCCGTACCACGAATTCGGACGCACGAGACACAACATTGCGGGCAGTGAAGTGAGCATCAACAACAGGCTGCCCGTGAAAAATAAAATGAAGAGATTGAACATATTGCACCTTCCTGAAGTGAGCGGGACGCTGTGAGGAAAGCGCGAATGTGCGAGGAGTCCCAATTTGCTTGGTCACAAAGCTCTGACTTCACGATAGCAGTTTGGTCACGATGCGTTGGCTCGCGTGGCCGTCACCGTACGGATTCACGGCGCGCGCCATACGGTCGTATGCGGCTTGATCGTGGAGCAGCAATTCGATTTCACGAATGATGTTGTCTCGCTCTGTGCCGACGAGCTTGACCGTTCCGGCGCTGACGCCTTCGGGACGTTCCGTAACTTCGCGCAACACGAGCACAGGTTTGCCGAGGCCCGGCGCTTCTTCCTGAATACCGCCGGAATCGGTGACGACCAGATACGACCGCTTCAGCAACTGCACGAGCGGCAAATATTCGAGCGGCGCGAGCAACGTGATGTTGGCGATGTTGGCGAGTGTTTGCTGGACTACGGTTTGGACGTTGGGGTTGAGGTGGACGGGATAGACGATATGAACGTCAGAATAGCGTTCGGCAATGGTTCGCAGCGCGGCACAAATGTTTTCGAGCGGCGCTCCGAAGTTTTCGCGGCGATGCGCAGTGACGAGAATGATCCGTTTGTCGCGCGGAATCGTGGCGAGTGGCGAAGCGTCCCAATCGTACGGTTTTTCGGCGACTTGCAACAGCGCATCAATCACAGTGTTGCCGGTGACGACGATGTTTGTTTCGAGCACGCCTTCGCGCAGGAGATTTTGCTTCGACCATTCGGTCGGCGCGAAATGCAGGTCGCTAACGCTGGTCGCAATCTTGCGATTGATCTCTTCGGGAAACGGCTGATATTTGTCGAACGAACGCAAGCCTGCTTCGATGTGACCAACTTTGACACGATGATAAAACGCGGCGAGCGCGGCAACCATTACCGTTGTCGTGTCGCCCTGCACCAACACCCAATCGGGCTGTTCGAGGCGCAGCACTTCGTCCAGCTTCGTCAGTGCCCGCGCGGTGAGTTTGGCGAGCGATTGATTCGGCTGCATCAGCGCCAAATCGTAATCGGGCTGAATTGAAAATAACGCCAGAACTTGATCCAGCATTTCACGATGCTGCGCCGTGACGCAAACGACGGACGTGACGTCGTGTTGCTTGAGTTCCGCCAATACGGGAGCCAGTTTGATGGCTTCGGGACGTGTGCCGAAGATGGAGAGAATTTTCATAGTGCGCTTGCAAACCTGTGATGGGAAGCTTTACACTCCGAGCCGTTCTGCCGGGGTGGCGGAATTGGTAGACGCAACGGACTTAGTTATTTGAGCACCGGGAGCGAAATCTCCCGCGTGAATGGAGTCAAATTCGGTGAACCCTTTCATTTGGCAACACCGAGCTAAGTTTGGAGGCCTTGTTCTTTCCACGATAAGTTGGTGTAAGGGCATGACAATTGGGACAAAGCAATCTCAAATTGGGAAGCCGATTGTCGAGCGAGTTACCGTTGATGTGATCTAATTCAAGGGGTATTGGCTGCGATAGCCAAGTCGTCCTTTTGCAATTAGCGCATTGATGGATGAACACTCTCTCTGCCAATAATTTCTTTTTGAGTTTGAAGGTTGAAATTCCCTTTGCATTTGTTAGATAAACCTGCAAGGGGTGTTTCGCACCAGTTTTTTTTTCCCTTATTCCAAGCTTTTCCTGCGAAATGTGAAACATCAAGAGCGAAATGCTGAACAGCTTTCTTCAAACCTTGATAGTTTCCACCACAGGGAACCAGTCCCAGTTTTTGCAAAACTTGGGCGAATGAGGTTGAGGCTTTGATCGCCTCTTTGAGTTGGGATTCGGTGTAATGTCGCAACTTCATTGATCCTCCAAAAAAGTGTAGAGACTAGACGGCTCCCACCTGACTGCTACGAACGTAGTAAAAGGTGAAGGTATAGTCCAGACCACGAACTGACAAGAGTCAGGCGGCGAAAGTCGAAGTGGTAAGAAAATCCGTTGGAGCTACGCTCCGTGCGGGTTCGAGTCCCGCCCTCGGCACCAACTTTTGAGACGAAAAAGCCTTGATGAATCATCACTCATCAAGGCTTTTTCTTATCGCAAGACGAATCTCTGCTTATTGTTTCGCTTCGACCTCACCACCCGCGTCTTTGTAGCTGTACAACCCGCCCAACAAGGCGCTCACTTTGTCGTAGCCTTGTCCCATCAAAATGGCCGCCGCACCGGCGGACGTATGTTCGTTCCCTCAGGTACAGTAAAAAATCAAGTGTTTGTTTTTGGGCAGCTTCTCGATTTTCCCGGACTGAATATCCTGATAAGCAACGTGCAAAGCACCTTTGGCATGCATTGTTTCGTAGCTATTCAGGTCGCGCACATCCACCAAAATCGCGCCGCTGTCTTTTACCAATTTGATGGCGTCGGCGGGCTTGATGCGCGGCACTTTGTCTTCCGCCGCGTGTTGCGTCGCGTGATCTGCAGGCGGTGGCGTGGGAGAAGCTACTTGGGCAGGATCAGGCAACGCGAGGGAGTCTTGCGCTTTCGCCGCCGATTGCGTCGAGGTCGCACAAGATGTGCTTAGGAGCAGCGGCAAGGCCAGCACGCCCAAGCTCACAAGAGTACGAATCGTTTTCATAAGTTATGTTATCCCTTTGCAGTAATTTTGCGATTGGATTCGGTTGAATTCAACGGCGCTAGTGTAGCGCACTTTGGGCGAAAACTTAACTTGAAATTTTACGCCTTGTCCGCCAAGATAGGGGGCTGGCGGACGAGCAACCGACCAATCTATCAATGAATCAGACGTTCCTTCCCCGAGGAACTGGGGATGAAACTAAGCCTGATGATGGGAGTCTGAAAAATATGAAAGCTGTAAGAACCACCACCACACTCATTGTTGCCGGGATCGTATGTCTTTGCGTGGCGCAGTTGTTGGCGCAAACCACCTCCCCGACACCAACCATTTCTCCAACCAACAACTCCGCGCCGACCGCGCCGCCTGCCAAGCCGTTGCAGATGATTTCGTATCTCAAAGACGGCGGGCTGTGGCTGATGAAAGAGGACGGCAGCGACAACCGTCAAGTCGTTCCGGCCCCGGAAGAAGCCGCCATTGCCAATGCGCTTTGGGCACAGGACGGAAGCCGAATTTATTTCAATATTGACTTGAACTTGCACGCTTATGTGGTGCTGGAACAAAAAGTTGAGAGCCTCGGCAAGCTGCCTGTGCCGACGGGCTATGCGCTGGATCGAATTGAACTCAGCAGCGATTCCAAAACGCTTCTGGCGCAATTGATTGACACCAATGACGCCCTCAACTCAGTGCCCAAAATCTATTCAGTAAGTTTGAATCCGATGACCTCGCGCGAACTCAGCGTGGATGAATATCGCGCGCTTGCGCCGTCGCAATCCGTGACGATTGCGAAGGTCGGCGATCTGTCCGTTTCGCCCGATGGACGCTTCGTGTTGTTTGCCGAAGCAACCGCGCAAGACATGCAGCTTTTTGTCGCGGACATCGAAACCGGCAATCGCCATCAAGTCACCGACCTGAGCCTGCTGGAAGGCTTCGATCCGACGGCGATGCCGGATGGCAGCCGTCGCGTGATCGAAGCGACGTGGTCGCCGGACGGACATCACATTGTGTTCGTGCCGGCGCAATCCTGCTCGGAGTTCGGGCTTTGCTCCGGCAAAATGTATTTGGTAGATGCCTGGGGCGGCGCGCAACTGCAATTGGCCACCGCGCTGACGACCAATCTGTCGCAGGAGTGGAATCACGAAAAAAGCTTGCTGGTGTACGACGATAACGGGCAAGTCGTGATTTCAGACACGCAAGGGCAATTGAAGGCGCTCGCCGAGGGAACGCAGCCGAAATGGCAACCGCGCAGCCCAGTTGAGAACAAATTGTGAAGCCGGGACTGCGGGGTTGGTGGGTTTAAGCGGTTGGGACGTGGGGGATGGCGTTTTTCCGCTCGAAGGCAATCGCGGCCCCGGTATTGCCTTCCGCGTGATGAACGGTTTCTGTCCGCACAACTCTGCCGCGAAAATAGGTCGCTACGCCTTTGTACGGATCGTTGCTTTCCAAAATGACGATCAACTCCACGTTCTGCTCCAGAATCAATAAATCATCCGTCAGCACATACGCGCCGCCCCCGCTTAAATTCCACAACCGAGCATCGCGTTCGATGATGCCGCCGAGCGAATCCTTCCACCGGATTTTGGCCGGGATGTCCAACTGGACACGGTGTTCGCCTCTTCTTTCAATCGGTTCAATTGCCATAATTGGATGTAGCTGCGAGTCAATTTGTGGGACCAAGTGAGTTCCTTTGGGTCGTGGGGCACGAATCGTCGGGAGGGGCGGCATAGTAACTAACTGAATTCGTTTAAAAATGCAACTCTTCTGTGACATCCGTGCCTAAGTTTTTAGATTCTGCCGTTCGCCTCTGAGAAAATTCGTGCTACAATCCTCGCACCAGTTGCGATAGGTTTTCTGCTCCGACTCTGAAACACAATTGCCTGAAAAAGCCGTTTGCTCATCGGCGCAGCGTTTTTCTTTGGGGGTTAATATGCTGAAGAACACCTTTTCCCGTTTTGTCTTTTGTTTAGGGTTGTTGCTTTGCGTAGCGGGACTCTATGCCCAGCAAAGTACCTCTACGGCACAAACGCAACCACCAGCTAAAAAATCTGATGAAGCCACTTCATCACAACAGCCGCCTGGCAAGCAGCAAGACGAGCGCGGTATCAAGATTTCGACCGAAGTCGTCTCGCTCTCAGTCACGGTCACCGATCCTTACAGCCGCTTGGTCACAGGGCTGGATCGTCAACATTTCGAGGTGTTTGAAGATAAGGTCAAACAGAACATTGTATTCTTCCGGGACGAAGACGCGCCCGTCAGTGTGGGCATCATCTTTGACGTGTCCGGCAGTATGAAAGGCAAACTCGAACGCGCCCGTGATGCGCTCAAAGCCTTTATTCAAACCTCGCACGATCAGGACGATTTCTTTCTGGTCGGCTTCAATCAACGTGCCAATCTGGTCGCAGAATTTACCGATGGCGACACCCTCATCAATAAACTCCAGTTCATTGACCCCAAAGGTCAAACAGCACT
>CAZWAK010000090.1:23263-28793 GCA_964631865.1 uncultured Heliobacteriaceae bacterium
CTTATTTAGGCATTGAAAAGGTCAAGCAAGGTCGTCATCAAAAAAATGCGATCCTGTTGATTTCCGACGGACAGGACAATTCCTCGCGTTACACCTACGGCGAATTGCGCAAACGGTTGAAAGAAGCCAACGTGCAAATTTACAGCATCGGCATTGTCGAAATGGGCGGCGGCGCGGGCGGCACGCTGGATTTGCAGGGACAAGGCATTCTGGAAGAGGTTTCGCAGACGACCGGCGGCAAAGCGTTCTTCCCGCGCTCCGGTGCGGAATTGGAAGATGCGATTACCCGCATCGCGCTGGAATTGCGGCATCAATACAGCATTGGCTATGAACCAACGAACGTCAAGCGCGACGGCAAATGGCGCAAGATCAGTGTGAAGGTGAATCCGCCGCGTGGCTTGCCGCGGTTGAATGTGCGGTCAAAAGAAGGCTATTACGCGACGCCGCAATAATTCATTCCCAATCCGTCAGACCTAACAAGCGCAACGACTGTGCTGTCGCATAGCCAGTCACGTCAACTTTGTGCGCTTCCTGAAACCGACGCATCGCTGCGAGGGTGGCGTCGTCGTATTGCCCGCTGATTTCGCCGGAGTAAAATCCTTTTTTCGCCAGCGCCTCTTGAATCTGCCTGATGCGTTCCGCATCCATTTTCCCGATGTCTATCTTTTTGCGCGAAATGTTGGGCACGCTGGAAAATTGCAGCGTCTTCACATCGGCTCGCAACAACTCATCCAAGCGTCCAACTTCCGGCGAGTCGTGCTCAATTACATCAATCACGTCCGGCCCCAGGTCTTGCGGCGGCGGCGCATCCTGGCTCGCCATCGCACGCGCCAGGCTGAAGTTCAGTTCGACTTTGGGCACGATTTTGGCAATCGGGCGGAGGGTGAATTTGACGGCGGGCAATTCCTTGCTCTTTTCCTCTTTTACCGGAGAACGAAGACTTGCTTTGGCATCGTGATTGGCTTTGGCGAGTTCCGCTTTGGGTTCCGATTTGTCCGCTTTGCCAGAGGCTTTCGCGGCTTTTTCCGTCGGCTGTTTTTTGGTCGCGACTTCCTTCTTGGCCGCTTTTTCCGCGTTCTTCTCTGCCGTGTGCTTCGCTAATTTTGACTTTTCGTCTTTCCGGTCAGCTTCGCGTTGCGCAGTTTTGGTCTGCTTTTTGCTGGTCGCCTTTTCTTCGCGCTGGTTGGCGGCCAATTTACTGGCTTCTTTCCCGCGTCGCTTGTCTCGCTTGTCATCATCATCGTTCTTTTTCTGACGAGCGAGTTGCTGGTTGCGAGGTTCCGCTTTCTTTTTCTGGTCAGACGCACGCCCACGATCACGCGAAGCCTTCGCTTTGGGATCAACTTTTTGCGTTGGTTTAGCTTTGGCTTTGGCAGCGGTTTCCGACGCAGCAGCTTTGCGTTTCTTATCCGCAGCCAGGGTCAGGGAGGTGAATAAAACAAGCAAAAGAAAAACGACAAAACCACGTGGGGGACGATAGTTGGGACGCATATTGTTCCTTCTAATTTGGGGGATTATTTGCCGTCACCAAACATCGGCTCCCGTCTCGTCTGTGGCAATGGGCTTCAGAAGCCCCAGGGGCAAAGGCATTATGCCTGAAAACGAAGCGGAGGCGAAGTGCCGCGAGGGACGTCGCCTCCGCAAATTTATCAAAAGCTATGCTCAGCTTAGTTTTTCCTTCGTGCCGGAGCCGCTTTGGCTTTCGTATCAGCGTCTTTTTTCAGCGCGTTGAGCGCGTCTTTTGACGGCTTAATCTTCATCGCGTCAATCACGCCTTTGGCTTCCGCCACACGCGGGTCGGTGGCGGGAGCTTTGTCAATGAAGAACTGGAGATAGTTGGCACCGTCCTGGAAGGTCTTCTCATTGCCGAAGTAGGCGAGACCAATGCCGTAGTATGCGTCGGCGTAATTGGGATCAACGTCAATGATCGCTTTGTAGGCCGCGACGGAAGCATCTACGTTGCCGGAATCGCGCAGTGTTTCCGCCCCGGAGAACAGGTACTTCTTCTTCTGCGCGGGGTCATCCGTTAATTCGGCGACGGCCACATAATCCTTGTTGGCGGCTTCCGCCATCGCCTGATCGCTGAAGCGCCTGCCGAGCAACGAAGCGGCGTCAGCGCGGACTTTGATGTAGGCTGCTTTGTTGGTTTTGTTTTGCGCCGCTTTGGTCGCGTCGGCTGGGCCTGCGGCACCGGCTGCTTGCTGCGCGTCCAACAACGCAATCGCCTTGGTCGCATTCGTGACCGCGTCGGTGAAATCAGCTTTCGCGGGATCACGCTTGGACGGGTCTTGTAAACTGGCGTTCAGATGCGTGACGCCGCGATTGTAGAGCGACAAACCTTTGAAGTACCAAAACACGTTCTGCTCGGCATCCAGCGCAATGCCTTTGTCAAATTCGCCGATGGCCGTGTTGTAATCTTTGTTATTGAAGGCGGTCTTGCCAGCTTCGAGTGCGGCGTTCATCGCCTTGTTGGCGGCTTCAATGCTTTCGTTCTTCTTTTTGACCTCTTCGACTTTCTTGTTGTATTCCTCAATCTCTTTCTTCGAGGGGCCAGTGGCAGCCGCTTTGTTCCCGCCAGCCGCTGTGCCTGGGGCCGGGCCGCCAGGGCCTTTGCCCATAGCTTTCACTTCTTCAAAGGTCGGCTTCTTGCCATCACCAACCATCAGTTCGTACGCGGGGATCGGTTGATCCGGTTTGTGTCCAGTCGTGAACGTGGGCGCAAAACCATCGGCGCTGACGATGATCGTGTAGGTTCCGCCATACTGAATGCCGGCGTGAATGAATTTGCCTTTCTTATCGGTTTTGAGCGTCGCGCTCCATTTGATGTCGTTGCGGTGAATTTGCACTTCGGCGTTTTGGATAGGTTCGCCTGAACCTGCTTTCTTGACTTCGCCTTCCATGCGTCCGACCTGCGCGAACGCGCTTAGGGCTGAGGCAGCCGTGAGCAGCACAGCTACAGCAAAAAGTTTGATCTTCATAGATGTCCTCCGTTGAATGGTGGAAATTGCAAAACTGTATTTCTTGGCGCATCACGCTCATCTCTGCTAAGTGCGCCGCCTTAGATTAAGCCTGAATAAAATTGGTTGCGCGAAAGGCAAGGCGAATTGTAATGCAGCCGGAAAGCAGATTTCAAATCATCTCCGTCGCATACACAATTGGATCGCGCAGCCCCGCTTCTCGAAAGCCCCGCAACCGCAATGCGCAACTATCACATTCGCCGCACGCTTTATCCTCGGCCTGGTAACACGACCACGTCAAATAGAGCGGCGCATTCAGTTCGACGCCGCGTCGAATGATTTCACTTTTGCGCAGCGTGATGACCGGCGTGACGATTTCGATGTGCGTCTCCGGCTTTGTGCCGACTTCGATCAAGCGATTGAAGGCTTCGTAATATGCAGGCCGACAATCAGGATAGCCCGAACTGTCTTCGGCGACCGCGCCAATGTATATGCGCCGCGCGCCGATGACCTCTGCCCAACTCGTCGCAATCGAGAGCAAATGCGCATTGCGAAATGGCACATACGAAGTGGGGATTTCAGTGGATACAAGATTTGCTTGACTGACTTCAATGTTGCGATCTGTGAGCGAGGAACCGCCGATTTTCGTCAGGTAATCAATACTCGCGGTCAGACGTTTCGCCACGCCGTAAAAGTCCGCGATGTCACTGAACGCCCTGTCTTCACGTGCTTCGGTGCGTTGCCCATAGCTCACGTGCAACATCGCAAGCTCGCTTGATTCACGCGCCGCGATTGCGGTTGTCACACAACTGTCCATGCCGCCACTGGCTAAAACTACGGAAAGCATTTCTCTCTCAAACTCCGATGGTGTCTGGCCCCCAAATCAGTTTGTGCATTTGCAATTGCATCCGCGCACGCACGCCCGAGACCAAAATCCACGCGGCTAAATCCTTCCATTCGACCGCGCCCCACACGGGCGACATCAGCACGAACGGTTCGCGGTTGTCGAGCGCGTATTTTTCAATCACGCCGAGCGCAAAGTCAAAATCCGCGCGTTCAGCAATGACGAATTTGATTTCATCGTTTGGATTCAAGCGTTCGAGATTTGCCCAATAATTTCGCTCGGCCTCACCGCTGCCGGGACATTTCACGTCGAGAATTTTGATGGCGCGATTGTCCAGCACGCTTGTGTCCAAACTGCCGCCCGTTTCGATCAGCACGGTGTAGCCTTCGTCGCAAAGTTGTGTGACCAGTTCACCGCACGGTTGTTTTTGCACGAGCGGTTCGCCTCCTGTGATTTCGACAAGCTGACAATTATAGCTGCGCACCTGCTCCATCACTTCGGCGATGGTCATTTCTGTGCCGCCTTTGAACGTGTATTCGCTGTCGCACCACGTGCAACGCAAATTGCACCACGTCAGCCGCACAAACACACAAGGCAAGCCCGCGTAACTGGACTCGCCTTGGATGGAGTAAAAAATTTCGGTGATTCGCACAACAAATCAAAAGGCAAAAGGCAAATATCAAAAGTTAAAAGGGCGGCACTTTATTTTTTCAGATTTGAAACCCTTCTTCCGAATTTCACTTTTGCCTTTTGCTTTTTGATATTTGCCTTTTGCTTTAAAACAGCTTTTCCTGCGGCGGCGTGACGCCTTTCATTCGCAAGTAAATGGTCGTTTGGCCGCGATGATGGGTTTGATGCTCGAACGCTGCCGCGATGGCTCCGGCGCGCGTGGTGTCGAAGCGATTGAAGAGCTTCAGCGCGTCGCCACCTTTCGCCAAGTCAAAGCCTTTCACTGCCGCAATCATAAAGTCGTAACTTTCCAACACGATCTTGCTGAGCGCCGCTTTGGTTTTGTGTTCGTCCATCTTTTCGAGATTCTTGCCTTGATACGGATTGGTTGCGCCTGTCGCTATCGAGGCCAGCCCAAACAGATTGGCAGATAAATGCAACATTTGCTCAGCAAACGTGCGCACCTGGGCGTGAGGTTTGTAATTCGTGCCGTCTTCGGGCATCGCGTCGAGATATTCTTTCGTGTAATCGCGGGCGCGCGTCCAGTCAGCAATCATCTTGGCACGCCACTCTTCCGTCGCTTTGCTTTGCGTTGGCGCAGCGATGGCTTTATTGATGGCAGGCGCGGTCACTTGCGCAAAGCTGACCATCGAGCAGGCCACGCTCACGGCCAACGTACTCATAAAATATCGCAGTAATTGGATTCTCTGTTTCATGGGGTCTCCTTGTGAAAATGGTGGAAATACTCTGCTCACAAATGATGAAGCCGCTACGCGCGTGATGATGGCACAGGAACGAGAGCCGTGCAACCACGCCGCGTCCTACCGCGATTCAAGGCGCGAGACGCGATGTTCTTGCTGACGGATTTGATCGAGCCGCGCTTTCATCTCGCGCACTTTGTCGGGTTGTGCGTCATACAAATTCTTCGCCTCTGCCGGATCAGTTTTCAAATTGTACAGCGCCCCCGCTCCAGCGCAATTGTGCAAGCCACGCGATTGGCGAAACCATTCCGGTTCTTTGTTGCCATCGCCGCATGTCGCCGAATCCACGAATACCCAAT
>CAZWAK010000091.1:0-28656 GCA_964631865.1 uncultured Heliobacteriaceae bacterium
CGACCGCTTGCGCTTCCTGGATGCAATCCCAGTCGAGCATCTCGTCTAAGCTTGCGCCGTGATTCGCTTGCACTGCGTGATTGATGGCGTCAAGGATATAGTCAAACGGTTGCCGCCCATCGCGTGCAGCGGCCTCTGTCACTTTTGCTTCAAGCTCTGCGGGGAGCGTAATAGTTAAACTCATAAGTACCTCTATAGTTCTTCCGCCTAATCATACCGCGTTCGAGCAGGCTGCTGTAAGGGGTTTTAGAGAAAAAGTCTGAACACAACCGCGAAGGGATGCCAAGAAAATAGTCCAAGGCTAAACGCCTTAGGCTATTTTCTTTCGCTCCTTCAGAGCTTTATTCAGAAGCCTCCTTCAGAGGATTTTTATCTATACATTCTTCACAATAGGACTTTTTGAAAGCAGCTATCACTCTTCTACCATCGGGGTACCCAATATTAGTGAAATAACCATGAAAACGACAACGGCAAAAGCGAAGAGGATCTGTCCTATAGTGCGTTATCGGGGATGCCTGATGTTGTTTGTCTTCAAGAAGCTCTATATGCCGACAACCATCTAACTTTTCACGGGCAATATCACGACGATAAGAATACTCCCTTTCCATAATTGGAAGTCGCTCTTCTGGCAATCCAAAAGTTCTAAGTGTCTGGGCTGCATTTTGCTTCAACTCTTCATCGCTCATTTGGGCCATATATCTAGCCTTCTCTATTTCTGTACGTGGGCGAAATGCCTCTTCCATTTTGTTCTGCGGAGATTGCCCAGATAAATGCTCTTCCGCTCGCAAAACTGAGTTTGCGTAGCCCATAACTTTTGCCTTTGGCAGGATTGCTCTCGCAATTTTTTGGGCCTCGGTTTGATTACCAATTAGCTCATAAAGATCAGCCATCAAAACATTCGCGCGAAGTTCTGCCTCAAGGTTTTTTGACTGCTTGAATATTTGACTTGCCTGTTCGGCACTTTTAATAAGGTCATCAACGAGGGGCTTAGAAAGAATGAAGGGAATATTGTACAGTCGAGAAGACATTTTCTGAGTTGTCAGTGAGAGAAAATAAACATTGCCTCTAATAACCAAGGCATTTGCCACTAAAAAAGGATTTCCCACGCTCGTTGCATCTTGAATAACTTTGATTGTATCTCTATCCCAAGCTGTAAATTTTGCCGATAGAATACCCATCGTTTCTTCGGCTTGAAAAACTTCTTGCCAGTTGACGCTTCCAGAGGCAAATTTCACGCGCATTTCTGCGGCGATCTGAAGAAAATTCAAGGTAATCTGATACCCTTCAGCCTCGGCCCAGCAAATTCGTGCGTGGATTTTCAGAGCATCAGCTCTATCAGGTGAATTGGTAATCTCATTAACTAAAAGTTTTAGTTCTTCAAAAACAGGGATTCGGCGGGGAAAGTCTCTTTCTAAGAAGAGAGTATAACGAAGCTGATCTAAGCGATTCGATAATGAAAAACTACTATTATCATTTTGGGTTCTTTCAGTTAGCCGTTGTGAAAATTCCGATATGCTAATTTGCCCCGTTTGATAATTGCATCCATCTTGAAGGGTTTCTAAGAATAGTTGATCTTCAGCAGAAAGCTCATCCAATCGCAGTGCGGCCTCCGATAATAAAGCGTCAGCAGTTTTATAACGCCCTTGATTATACTCAGCGTGCGCATTAACAAGTAAAATGCGTGGCAATTGAGCATCGCTTGAATTCAACACCCTAATTAGGTTTTTAACTTGATCCACATACCCTGCTGAGACAATAGCAGTGCCGCTGCTGATCAAAATTCTTTTGGCCTCTTCTGGATCAGTTATGTCCAATGTTTCAGGATCAATGCTTACGACAATTGGCTCTGTACTACTAGCAATATCCAAAGTGTTGTTAATTTTCCGTTGGAATTGAGCTTCTTGGCTGATTCGTTGGTATATATATTCCAGGGCTTCGGGCGTTAGAGATGAATAGAATTTGATCGCTATAGTTTCTTGTCCTAACCAATCGGGATTTGATTCATCAAGGCGCTTCCGCTCATCACGCGCCCAGGCAAATCGCAATTCTTCTCGATGCGCAATATAAAGGACATAAATTGGACTTGGGCCATTTAGAAGGTAATTTAAATTGCTAACCTTAACTTGAACTGAGATGCTTCCATCGTCATTGGTAACAGTGGAGTCAGTGCTTTTGAGCTGAACCTGAGAACGTAGGTTTGTATAGCGCCCATATGCTTTAAGTTCCAGAGAGCCGTCTACCCCCGCATCGTCGCTTCGCTCATCGCGAAATAAAAACCTATCTGATGGAATTGAGGATTGAAACGCAGCAATACTACGCTGCTGTAGCTCGGCGTTGCGGTCTGCCTTCGGTAAAGGACCCAAATTCTCAAAGTCTTGATGCTCGCTCATACTTTAGATACCTTGAAGAATCCCCTGAGAGCGTAGCAGAAATGATCCAGCCGATGAAACAAAATGTACCGAAAGTTTTACGTTCTATTTCTTAAAGTGCCTTCGCCGCTTTTCGCTCACGCCATCTTGATTGCCTGTGCATCTTCTAATCCCAATTCCTTCACACTCTCTTCGCGCATCACGAATTTCTGAATCTTGCCTGTCACGGTCATCGGAAACGCTGCGACGAATTTCAGGTAGCGGGGGATTTTGTGGTGCGCGATTTTGCCGCGACAGAAGACTTGGAGTTGGGCTGAAGCTGCTAGGCCGCTTGGCGTTGCTGGGCGGCAAGGGCGATTTGTTCGTAGTAATTGGTAACTTCTTCATCACCCCAAATGTGACCATCTTTCTTGTCTATCGAAACGAAGATCGCGCCCGGTGCAATGCCCGCGCCCATCAGTTGCTCGGACGCCGCGCCAAATGTCCAAAAGGGCTGCTCATCACGCCGCAAGTACATCGCACCAAATTCATATTGCGAGAGTTTGGGAGACGCAGCCACAAGGCGGCGAAGTTCCTGCTCGGCGATTTCCTGTGCTTGTGAGAAGGTGATTTTCATAGCGCGGATTCTAGCACGATAGCGCTCCCCAAACCAGTTCTTTGCCAGGCCGTCAAGAACACTTCCAAGTCCACCCAATAGGCGGAACCGGTTCCCGGCGGCAGCGGGTCACGCAGGGTGACGGCGTCCTCCGTAATCTGTTCGACGATGACGACGTGAATGTTTTGCACATCCCGCAAAACCGCCATCGCATCGCCGTAGGTGAGCGCGTGCTGCAATTGTGCAAGCGTCAAATCGCTTGCGTAGGCATACGGCGCTTCCACTCCATTCGCACGAAGTATCGCAGGGATGCGCGCAATCACGGAGCCTTCTTTATCGGTCTGAAATTGCGTGCGCAGAAATGCTTCGGACAAATTCGGATCGTGCATTGCTTCGGGAACGTGATCCAGAATCACCATCCGTGCGCAGGCCGGAACGCAGGCATATTCATTGCTCTGACCGAACAACACGCCGCGTGGTAAATAAGGTCGCGTGTCCGCCGCGCTGAAAAATCCAGCGCCACGTGCTTTTGTCGGAAACAGGCTACTTTTACGGGTTCGTTTCATTTTTTTATCGCGCACCTACAGACGCGCTCACGCCATCTTGATGGCCTGCGCGTCTTCCAATCCCAACTCTTTCACACTCTCTTCGCGCATCACAAATTTCTGAATCTTGCCCGTCACGGTCATCGGAAACGCTTCGACAAATTTCACGTAGCGCGGGATTTTGTGGTGCGCGATTTTGCCGCGACAGAAGGCTTGGAGTTCTTCGGCGGTCAGCGTTTCGCCTGCTTGCAGCTTGATCCACGCCATGACTTCTTCGCCGTATTTGCTGTCGGGGACGCCGATGATTTGAGCGTCTACGATGGCGGAGTGTGTGTAGAGGAATTCTTCGATTTCGCGCGGGTAAATGTTTTCGCCGCCGCGAATAATCAGGTCTTTGATGCGGCCTACGATGTTGACATAGCCTTCGGCGTCCATCACGGCTAAATCGCCCGTGTGCATCCAGCGTGCGGCGTCAATGCTCGTGCGCGTGGCGTCTTCGTTATTCCAATAGCCGAGCATCACGCTGTAACCGCGTGTGCAAAGCTCGCCCTTCTCGCCAATGGGGACGATTTGGTTCGTGTGGGGGTCAATGATTTTGACTTCGACGTGCGGATGAATTTGGCCGACGGTGCTGACCCGTTTGTCGAAGGGCGCATCGGCGCGCGTTTGAAAACTGACGGGGCTGGTTTCGGTCATGCCATAACAAATTTCGACTTCGCGCATGTGCATCAGCGAGTTCACTTTTTTCATGACTTCGACGGGACACGGCGCACCCGCCATAATGCCCGTGCGCAAACTGGTCAAATCGTACTGCTTAAAATCAGGGTGCGAGAGTTCGGCAATAAACATCGTCGGCACGCCGTAGAGAGCGGTTGCGCGTTCGGCTTCGACGGCTTCGAGCACGGCTTGTGGATCAAAGATCGGACTCGGATAAATCATCGTCGCGCCGTGCGTCACACAACCGAGATTCGCCATCACCATCCCGAAGCAATGATAGAGCGGGACGGGAATCACCAGCCGATCTTTGTCCGTGAAGCGCATCAGTTCGGCGACGAAATAGCCGTTGTTCAGAATGTTGTGATGGCTGAGCGTCGCGCCTTTCGGACGGCCTGTCGTGCCGCTGGTGTATTGAATGTTGATCGGGTCATCGAATTGCAACACGCTTTGCCGCGCAGCCAATTCGTCATCGCTGATGTCGTTGCCCAAAGCGAGCAGTTCGTCCCACGTTTGAAAATCATGGAAACGTTCGGAGCCGAGGCCGATGATGAATTGCAAATCAGGTAAGTTCGGCGCGACTTCGGCGAGCATCGCGGGATAATCGGAAGTCTTGAATGGCGCGGACACGATCACGGCGCGACAGCCGGATTGTTCGAGCGCGTATGCCAGTTCGTGCGTGCGATAGTTAGGATTCAGGTTGACGAGGATGATGCCGAGTTTGCTCGTGGCAAATTGCGTGATCGTCCATTCGGCACAGTTCGGCGACCAGATGCCGACGCGCTCACCTTTCTGTAAGCCCAATTTCATTAGGCCGCGTGCGCATTGATTGACTTGTGCTCGTAACTCTCGATACGTCAGGCGCAGGTTTTGGTGGCGCGAAACTAATGCTTCGTTGTTGGGGAATTGCGCGACCGTTTGATCGAACAGAGCGCCGATGGTGATGCCGAGCAGCGGTTTGTCGCTGGTGCCGCTGACGTAGCTGAATAGATGGTCGGTCATAATCCTCTCCGAAGTTGATGGAAGTGGGCGGCATTGTAACGCAAGGTGAGTAATCGCAGTAGCTCCAAAGATTTGGCTGTGCCGATGCGATTGTCGGGGGAAGTTGGGTCATCGGAGACTCATTTACTTGTCGCCGCAGGGGCACAACTACGGGTCACTCGACACCTCAGCCTGCCCGCACATCGCACCGGCACAGCCGTCAATCCAATCCTGAAAAGGTTGCAGCCGCGAAACGGGTTCCCTCAACGCGCGTCTTCGTGTACCTTCGCCGCAGGAGAAATCATGTGATGAAAACACGCTTTTACTTTTCCTTTGTTGCACGCTCGGCTGGCGTGCGAGCTATACACAGGCGGCGCGGTGAAGGGCGTCAAAGCTTACAAATTGTGTCGTGGGACGGGCGCGGAGGATTTGTTCGTGGATGAAGGCAACGGCATCAAGCTCACGGCGCGCTGGCTCGGCGATGTGCTGGTGACGCCGTTCAAGTATGACAACCTGTTGCTGATTACCACGAACCGCTTGCGCCGCGATGTGCTGGAACAGGAGCTGCTCACGATGGACGACCAGCCTGCGGTCAAAGGCGTGCAGCCGTTGCGTGCGCGCAGCATGCAACGCATCGAATTGCGCCGCGTCTCGCTGACAACCGCTGAGCGGAGATAAATTATCTCGAAGCGGATCGCCCTTGCGCTCGTCTCGCAGTTGCTTTTTACCTACCTCTTAACGTATCTTCTCTGCCTGTTTTGGCTGGGGTCGGTAACTCTATCCCACCCACTGCCTACGGCGGCGTAGCTCAGATGGTTAGAGCGAGGGATTCATAACCCCTAGGTCCGTGGTTCGATTCCACGCGCCGCCACTCTTTAGAATCAACAACTTAGCAAGACTCAGCGAGACCAAGGGGGTGTAAAATCCGGGTCGTGTGACATATATGTGACCCGATTTCCTCTAAGCCCTTCCCCAGCTATTGCTTACAAGGAGTCGAATTTTCCTCCATTTTGTGACCCGGAACAAATTGTTGTCAGGAAAATACGTCTGGCGTACTTGCAATCCAATAATGGGTTCTTGATTAACGACTTAAGGAAAGGTTAGGTCAGCGAACCGATCGTGCTAAAGAATCCACAACTCAGGCCGCAACACTTGTTTGATTTTGTGCCATAAGATAAGGCCAATCATTTGATGACTGAATTCAATGCGCGCAAAGGCTGTCATGCCGGGGCGCAATGCACCATCCTGGTTTTCAATCGTTAGTTCTACGCGATACGTGGCCTGCTGATTCTCATCCAATTCACTCTCACCGCCAATCTTGGAGACTACGCCAGAAAAGCGACGGTCGGGGAAAGAACGCACTTTCATCCGCACCGGATGCCCAACACGCACGTCGCCGATTTCGCGCTCCGGCACCTGAATGCGCAGCAATAATTGGCGGGTGTCGGCAACGCGGCAAATCTCTTCGCCTTTCTGGAAAAAACGTCCGGTCATGCGCGGCAATTCTGCGCCGAAGATAGCTCCACTGCGAGGAGTTGTAAGGGCGAATTGAGCGTGTTTGCGCTGTAGCAAATCGCGTCGTTGCTCCAGGGTAGTAATCAGCGTGCGAGCCGCGCGTAACTCCCCGGCGAGTCGCTCCGTTTGCGCTGTCGCGGCGTCCCTATCCGAACGGGCTAGGTTCATTTCTGTAGCCGTGTTGGTATGTTTGCGTTGATGGTCAATCAGCGCGGCATCCAGTCGTTCGCGCGCTGCTTCCATTTCGAGAGCCAGGGTACGGGCGCGCGTCTCAATCAAGTCTAATTCGCTGCGTGGCGTGATGCCCTGGGCGGCGAGTTGGCGTGCGCGGGTACGCTGGGTCTGGGCTTCTTCAAGCTGTGCGCGGCGCAAATCCACTTCGGCCTGCAAGGCGGCGAGCGCGGGCGGATACGCGGCTCTCGCTTTTTCTGCTGTCCAATGGGGCGTGGCAGAAACGGCCAGAATTTTCAATGATTCTGCCGCTGGCTGCGTTTGTTGCCGCGCCTTGATCTGCTCTTGTTCGGTCTGGATTTCATGGTAGTCGTGTTGGCGCTGTCGCAACTGCCATTCGGTGCGCGCCATGGCTTCCTGTTGGGTGCGCTGTTCGCCGCGCAAGCGATCATAATCGGCCTGGGCGCGGGCTAACTCGGCTTGTGCCTGCACGATCTGTTCGTCCAAATCGAAATTGCCCAGTTGCCCAATGATCGCGCCTGCCGCGACCTGATCGCCCGGTTGTACGCGCAACGCGGCGAGCGTGGCGCTTTCGGGCGCGTGAATGATGGCTTCCTGTCCCGGTAAGGCGACGAGCGTGCCGTAATTACCAACCGACGCTGTCCACGGCAGCAGCAAGAGAAGGATGGCGACCAACGCCAGCGCCAGCGGCACCAGACGCCGCCGCCAGAACGGCGGACTGGTTTCTTTGTTTGCAACCTGCGTTTGATTGTTGTCAGCCATCTTGCGCTCCTTTGTTTTGCATATCGTTGCGATTGCATCGAGCAACTGTTTGATTGGTCGCCGTAGGAAAAGCAACGCCAAGCCAAATGTCAACACCAGCCCCAACAGGTAAAACTGCTCGATCAGCCAAGCGCCGACGTAAGTCAAGATGAGCGAGGCGAACGCGATGTTGTACGTGAATGACAGCAGCCCGAAGACCAGATAAATCACCCGCTCGCGCCGACTGTAGCGCGCCGCTTCCCGATTTTGCTCGCCCAACAGGATTCGCCGCAACACGCCACGCCAGTAAGCCCTCGACCGATCCATCAGATTCGGCAGCCCCAACCACTGGCTCAGAAAATAATAACCATCGAGTTTGATCAGCGGGTTGGCGTTGAAGATCACATCCACCAAGTCAGCGAACAGAAAAATGAAGGCGATGTCAGAAAGCGGAGTGTGAGGGGCAAGGATAAACCACGAGAAAAATGCAAATGCGCCGATGATCAATTGCCACCAGACACCCGCTGCGATTACCCACAATCGCCGACTGCGTACAGGAATCAGATGCATGCCTGATACATTGCAGTAAAGCGCGGGCAGGAAGTAATAGACCAGTAGCACGCCGACCTCCGTCGCGCGCCCACCGAAAGCCTTGCAGGTCAGTCCGTGCGCGAACTCATGCGAAATGCTGATCAGCCACATGGCGATGAAGACAGCAACGTAATGCTCGCGCGCGACGTACCAACCGTAGTTTGCCACTTCACCCCAATGCAAGAGCGCCAACATCATCGCCGCTAGCATCGCCAATGAGGTAAAAAAGAAGAAGCCCGTTGTCCAAATCCATCGCAGCTTTGGCACGAGACGCGAAAAAAGCAGGTTGGGATTAAAGAGCCGGATGCGCACGTAATGCATCTGGCTCAGCAGGACTTCAGGCGCATCCACACCTTGCACACGCTCACCAGCCAGAATGCCATAGCTATCGAGCTTAGCGAGGAATTTGGCCAACCCTGCTACGCTGAGCGGCGCGCCCGTCAATTGCCGGAGCTTATCGCAAACCTCAGTCGCCGTGCGCGTCCCGTCGAGCAGCGCCACTACCTGACGTTCGATCACCCGCAGCAGCAGGTAACGCCCTACGCTTGCCGAACCGATGATGAAGGCGGTGCGCTCGCCATCCGGCTGTTCCGCGATTTCGACATCGGCGGCGAGTCGCGGCGGATACACTGTGCAATCTGTTTTCATCGCAACACCTGTTGCGACACCGCCAATGCCGCGCGGTTTTTCCGGCAAGTAACGACCTTCGGGTGTTCCGGCTCAAGCGATTGCTCGAAGATAGCGAGCGCGCGGTCGAACATCGCTTCCGCCTCGGCGTATCTTCCCTGAGCTTTGTAAAGCATCGCCAGGTTGTTGAGCGTCATTGCCACATCAGGATGCTGCGCTCCCAGCAACTTCTCTTTGAGTGCGAGCGCGCGCAGGTAGAGCGGTTCGGCCTCTGCCGCGCGTCCAGTGCGTGCGTAAAGCGCCGCCAAGTTGTTCAGGTTGACAGCGATTTCGTACTCGGCGTCTTGTTCGCCCGCCTGCCACTGCGCCTCAAAGAGCGCCAGTACTCGCTCGTAGATTGGCTCCGACTCGGCGTATTTTTCTTGCCCGTCCAGGATGCCAGCCAGCGCCGCCAGATCCGCTGCGACGTGTGGATGATCCAGCCCAAGTGCTCGCTCTCTGATTTCCACCGACCGCCGCGCGAATGGTTCGCCCGTAGCAAAACGCCCTCGCGCATGTTCCAAGCCGCCGAGGTTGTGATAGAGCGTAGCAATTTCCGAATGTTCTTCGCCCAAATGTCGGACGGCGAGGTGGAGCGCGCGGCGGTACAGTTGCTCGGCGGCGTCAAATTGCCCGGAGTATTTGTAGAGCACCGCGTGATTATTCAACACCGTCACCAGCGCCAACGCATCCTCCAGGACATCCGGCACAAAAACCGCTTCAGCCAGTGCCAACGCTTTTTTGAAGAGCGTTTCGGCCTGGTCGTATTGACCTTGCACGCGGAGCCGATCAGCGCGCTGGCACAAAGCGTACATCCGCTTTTTCTGCGCAACTGGCGTTGTGTCCACAGCGGTGACCATGCGATCTCCGTTCGATGCGGTCTGCGTTAATCGCTCACCAGTGTTTCGTTATGTTGGTAGCTAGTGCCGGGAGCGATCACTTCTTCCAGGTCTTCGGCCTCAAGTTTGATCTCGTCGCTCACGAGCGTTGTGTTGTAGTTTAAGGACAGCTTAGGAGCAATTATCTCTTCCAAGTCTTCGGCTTCGAGTTCGATCTCTTCGCTGACCAACGTTTCGTTATGGTTACTCAGCCGGATGCCGGGCGCGATCACTTCTTCCAACTCTTCCGCGCTCAACTCAAACTCTTCCATGTTTCCGCTGAGCCATTCGTCATAGTTGCAGGTTTTGCTGCGCGCCATGAAGGCTGCCACTTCCTTCGTACTCAGCCCCAACTCATGCGCCAGTGTGTTGTACTTCTCATTCGTGTAATTCGTCATAATTTCCCTTTCGCTGACCTTTACTGGTCTCTGTGAAGCAACGATGCCAGGACGCCGCGCGCCCTCGGTTGCCGTCATCTCCATATGCGAGAAGCGGGATAAAATCCTATCACGCAGGACGGATTTATTTTTGCCCGGAGCGGCAACGCTGCTGCCCTCATTTGGTAAGGCGGAATCCAGCAGCGAATCTCGCAGTGCGCAGAAAAAAATTTGTGGCTGTAGATTTTTGGGGTAAAAGGGATTCGTTCCTTAGAACGCAAGATTGCCTTTCTCGTAGAACAGCGTTGCCTCCGCCTCCTTCATTTGGCGATTCATCTGCGCCGTTTCGAGATAGGTCATAAACACTCGCTGCACGGGAACATTTTGGCGATAGAGCGCGCTTGTCCCTTGTGGATACCCATCGAAGTGCGCTTCGGCCACTTCACGGCTGAAGGTTGCTGAGACGAAGCTATGATTGGGATGCGGCACCAAGCGGTCTCGGTGCGCAATCGCGCGATAGAGGGTAAGTCGCGTCAGCCCCAGCCGCGCCAACATCTCATGCACAAATCCCAGGCGGGAAAGAATATGTTGTGCGCGCCGTTCTTTGCTCCAATCCCCATCGAACAGGGACGGATCGCGGATGATTTTTCCTTCGTAGGGAACTAGCCCCAACTCCGCCAGCACAATCCGATGCCCTTTGACGAGATCGCCGGAGTGCGGATAACTCACGAACTGGCGGGCAAAGGTCTCTTCGATTTCCCAGAGGCCAAATGAATTCATGAAGTCGCGCAGGTCTTCATAAAGCAGCGGTTCCCCGGCGCGGCTTTCCAGCGGCGGAAGCTGCCCGCCACCCGCAAAGAAGCGCGATTTTTTCGCGAGCCACGCTCCGGCGAGTTGGCGTGCGGCGATCAGCCGTTCAATCGTTGCTTGTTTTGCAGCGGGGTCACAGACAATGGAAAAGGTTCGATTGAATTGCGCGACGGCAATTTGAAATTGCGCGATGTCCGCAACACTGGCAGCGCGGCTGCCGCGTGCGAATTGAAAATACCGGGCATTCTCAAACGCCTCTTCCCACTGCGCGCCCCGGTCTTCAAAGTCCAGAATTTCAATCAGGAATGTTCCCGTTTCCGGTTTGATGTCCGTGATTTTTACGGGTGTGCGGCGGGCGTCCATCAAACGTCCGGTATTGCCCACGACAAGGTGCCGCAATTCCCCCGCCTCGAAGTCTGCGTCTGGTTGCAGGTTGGGATTCGTCTGGTAAATCGTGCGCGGCTCGTTTGCTGGTGGCCGACGTCCCAAACTGCGGTTGTACGCCCACGCGATGAATGCGGGGTCTTTGGCAGCCGAAGTGCATAAATACGCGGCTTTCGGCTTTTTTCCCACCCGTCCGAGGTCAAGGCGGTCGGCGTCCCAACAGGTCTGCACCGTGACATCCGCCTCGGTGAGTCCATCGCTATGTTGCCGACACGCCTGCGTTAAGAGCGCGAATTCCTGATCGGGTAGATGGATGAGCGAGCCACGCAAGGCGCGCGCAAATTCTGCGGCGCGGTGGCCGTGTTCAGGATCAGAGCCGTCATTCCATCGCTGAGAATCGTGCAGGAACGCGAATAACTCGACGACTGCGAGATTGGCTCCGACCAGCTTGCCAATGCGCAAGCCGTTTTCGCGCACGCGCGCCCAATGCGGCACGCCGTGGATGCCGCGCCAATCCAGCGTGAAACCTTGTTTGATGACGGCAATCAGTTCTTGCGAAATCATAACGCCTCGTCGTCCGCCAAACACAAAATACTTCTGCACTTGGCGATGTGGGGCAAGGCAGCGACATCGGCATTCACCAAATCGTAGCCGAGCGGTTTGATTAACTCGTTGAAGCGTTCTAGCGCGGCTTTGCCCGGCGCATATTCGCCCAAGGGAACCGCCAAACTGAGGTATGAATTGTCTTCTCGGATCATCAGGCCGCCGTCCAGCAAGGGTTGGAGCAGTTCTTCAATTGTTTCTCCGACTGGTTCTTTGAGCCATTGCTGTAACTGCCCCACATTTTGCGCGCTATCACAGGCCAGATAGAGAACTCGTTGCTGCTCGGTCAATACCGTCAGGCTCTCACGCGCCACCGGTCGCAGGTCACAAATCAAAAGCGCGTCGCCCGTGTCCAGCGAGAACAGCGTACTTTGCGGATAGGCGGACTTCCAGGCTTCAATCTGCTCGGCCACGGGTTGGGTGTAACTCTCGACATCCTGCGGCACGCCATAGTCAAACGTAAAATGATACGCCAAATTGGCGACCGCTTCGGGGGCCAGCGGATAAATGTAGCCATAGGCCGGGGCGGGCGTCACATTCACCAGACCAAACTGCTCCGCCTTTTCAAAGTTCGGGCTAAAGCGATCCAGACGAATCGCTCCGTGCCCGCCGGGCGGCGACAAATGTGTCAGCAACGGAATGATCTCTGCTATCCGCGCGTACTCTTCAGTCGGTTCACCAGGGAACCCCCAGAGCATATTCCAGCAAGGGTGGAGGCCGTACTCTTTGCACCATTTGAGAAGCTGGATGTTTTGCAGACAGCGGACGCCTTTGCGCATCAGGTCGAGTACGCGGCTGCTCAGGCTTTCGATGCCCGGCTGAATCCCGGTAATGCCCGCATCGCGTAGTTGGCGCACCTGCTCTTTTTTGAGATTGGCTTTGACTTCATAAAACAGTTCGATACCCAACTCGCGTTTGGTCAGTTCCGGCACGAAATCCTTGAAGTATTTCATCTCCAGAATATTGTCCACAACCGAAACATTGCGGGTTGGAAACTTGTCAATGAGATAGACCAATTCATCAATCGCGCGCGCGCCGGACTTGCTGCGATAGGCCATCGTCCCGCCGTTCATGCCGCAGAACGTGCAATGGTTTCTTTCACCCCACCAACATCCCCGCGATGTCTCGAACAGCAGCGCCGGGGAAAGGCGTTTATCAATGCTGCTCTTTTCCCATTGCTCAAAGTAATCTCCATAATCTGGAAAGGGCAGACCGTCCATTTTCTGTACCGACGGCGCATTGGCGTACCGCCCCTCAAGAATCTGGAGGCCGTTGTCCGTGCGGGTATAGACGCCTTGCAGTCCGGCCAGCGAGCGATTCGCCAATACACGCTGGACAAGTTCGGGAAAGATCAAATCGCCTTCGCCCGAAACGACCGCATCAACGAAAGGAAATTGCCGCAGCATTTCGACTCCCATCACGCCTTCACAGTTCGGGCCGCCGAACACGATAAAGGTTTCCGGCGATTGCGCTTTGATGCGCTTGGCCAACGCGAGCGAGGCGACGTGTTGTTGGTAGAGGCTGGTGAAGCCGATAATTTCCGGGCGCTGGCTGAGCGTTGTTTCGACGCACTCATCAAGAAAGCCGTCCACCTTACTGCGCGCCCGCAGGAGATGTTGCAGATACGTTTCTGGACTTAGTTTTTTACTCGAAGTCTGGGCGTTATTGGATTCCTGAATTTGTAATTTGCCACGCAGATGCTCCAAATATCCGATGGTGTCGAGCTGGTCGCGGCCAAACAAGGCTTCGGCAAAGAGCCATTCCCCAATCAGGTTCTCACAAAAATCAAAAGAAAAGCCGGGATACGGCAGCCCCACTCCCAGAATCAAGTGCAGTGAGGAGCCAATGCGTTCCGCAAACTGGAGCGTGAAGTATTGCACCTTCGACGAGATGTTCAGTGGTGCCAGCGATGCTTTGAGCAGGCTGAGTCCCAGCGCCGGGGTATACAGATTGCTGAACGGCATGTTGATCAACAACACTTCTGTTTCTGGCATGGTTTCATTGCTTGGCATCGCCATAATTTCTCCTTCACTGAACGGGTCTGGTTGCTATGAGGCGGCGCGGGTAAACACATCGCCCCCCCTCATTGAGTAAGGCGAAATCCAACGGCAAAACTCGCAGTCCTGCAAAAAAATCTCTGAAAAGCCGTTCAATACCTCCCAAGTCAGCCTTGCAACCGCTGCTTAAACCGCTGCCAGGCGCTCGGCGGGCGCTCAATGACGGTATCCAGCGCGGCTTTGAAACCGACAAAAAGGCCACAAGGGCGCATCGTTGCGCAGCGCCAGACACCAGTGATAGGGGAACGGGTCTTCGTGCGGCTCGTTGTATTGCACAAAGCAACGATGCAGCAGTAATTCCCGCGCCGCCTCCACCGGCAGCTCATCAAATGGAGGGCCGCCGTGGCCGGGCGTCCAACTGTTGCTCAGGTCAGCGTCGCCATCCACATTCAAAAACACATAATCGCCAGTTTCGTAATAGCGATGAAACGAGGTCGCCCAGCGGGAACTCGAACCCCAGCCGTGCGAAGCGTCTTCGCAATCTCGATTCAGCCGCCGGTTGGCAAAATACAACCTGCTTGTATTGGCAATTCCGACAAGAATCTGATGTGAGGGATGACAGCGCACATGCACGCCACAGCGAGAGAAGATCATTTCGCCCCATCGCAGCCCCGGCCAGTAACAGCCATCCGACAGAATACCTTCTTCGGGTTGTCCCCAGTTGCTCGCTTCGACGATTTCGCAATACAGCGGATTGAAAACAGGGGCGAACACGATCACACCTCGAACGTTTTCTGCGCCACACTCACGATGGAATCAGCCACCGGGCGATGAGTTTGTCGTGAGTCATTAGCAAAGCAAAATGGTGAATTGGAAGCCGTTCGCATTGCCTCCTGCAGGAATCAGGCAACGGGGACAGGCCAGACTGAAACTATTCCCAAACACATATTGCGATGCTGTCAAATCAGGCGACGTTCTCTGAACCGCGAACCATTGCGACGAAGGGACGAACACGCGAGCGCTCGTCCCAATCAGCGTGAATGGCACGATCAATGTCATCAGACTAAATAAACTCAAAGGGCAATAACTAACCAATTAGGATCGCCGACAACCACAATATTCTTGCCCCGTAACGGGGTTTTTAGTGCAGATCATCCCACCACCACAGAGTCCTGTATTGAAAATCAGATCAATGCAATCCGCAAATCCAGCACATGTACAAATTTCGGAATCGCATTTGAAATCCTTTGCGCCCCTGGTAGGGTTTTGAAGGGTTCCCGGCTGAGTGGTCGCAAGGCTAAAAGCCTGAGATTTGTATTTGAACCCCGACAGATTGCCCTTGAGAAATGTGGTCTTCAGGAAGGATCCAATCGCTACTTCCCCCTTAGCCGTGCGCACCCTCACTCGGCGCAAGTCTATTTGACCGGTTTGGTGGCTGAACTCATAAACCACGCCACGTTGAGTTAAGTCTACAATGTAGTACTTGCCAGAGGGGAGCGCCGTGATGGTTTTAGCATTTACATCGATGCGCCGAAGCGTATGTTTAGTCGCTCTAGGAAATGTTTGGGGCGCCGGCATCGAAAAGCCTGCCGTTATCTGAGCGAAGACGACTAGCGTTGCAAGAATCATAATTCGTTTCATTTCGATTTCCTTTCCTTTCAAAGAATTCCTATCAATTTTGTCGGATACTTCGGCGCTTGCCGAGTAATCAGTTTTCAGATTCCCGACGTTGAGGGTCTATCCGTGTGTTGAAGGCCTCCGAACTTCACGCTGCCTACGAATATTGGATTCATTGAGTACAGGTCTTTATGCCGCGCTCAATAACCACAAGCGCAAATGCCAGCACTCCACCTGCCTCTGGGCAATTTGAGGCTTTATTGCCCAGACCGGCACGACTCAAAGCGAATCATCGAGAATGTTATTCCGACACAATATCGACAAGCCCCGGAAACTCAGTTTTTTTCTCGAAACCTTCAAGGAAATGCCCCTAATTGCCACGGCCCAAAACCAATCTCAGGCTCTTGATCTTCAGTAGTTTACAAGAAATGTCCCGACATCAGGGTCGTCACTTAGTACGAGGCTTCACGGTAACGCCAGATAATTGTTTTTGTGCATCGCCTCAATGGACTGAGTGCCGACACTTCACAGTGTCATTGGCAAAATAGACCTGACAAAAAGTGATGCAAAAAAATGGCCATTGATTTGTTGCGCATAAGTGTCTCCATGCGGTTATGGGGTAGGTAGCTGCCATCCTGTCGCCACTGTGATGATCTGCATTGATAAAGTCCGGCGGCTTCACTCACAGTTATGTTGAAAGGTTAACTTGGCGCTACGCCGTGATTGCTGCAGGCAGTTTTCGGCGCGCGTTGCCAACAGTAGTGATGCTCGTTAATGGCCGCAGTACCGACGGTAAAACCGTACTACAAAAACATTTGAAACAGCGATCCTTCCGATCACCTTCCGAGTTGGCGCGCCAGCCACCCCGTCAAGTCGTGATAATCCACTGGCCCTTCGCGCATTGCCTTACGCGACAGAGGCTGAGTGACGATTGCAGTGGCTCCCTTTGCTACGCGCTGGGGTTTGGCTGGGAGCGACGACAACGGAGTAGGGGGCGGAACGTCCAGGCGTGGCGAGGCCTCAGTCAGAAAGGCGTTGAAGGTTTGGGAGGCGTGGACGCGGTCGCTGAGAAAAGGTTTGTTCGCGCCGTCAAAACGCGCCAACACCGTTTTCAGGATAGAGCAATGGTCGAGCGTCAGGCTTGGCCCCTTGCCGCGCGTCGTCCACGGTGAGACGACAAACGTTGGTACGCGGACGCCATAAGGCACTCTCAGTGTAGCCGGTGCCTGGGCGGGCGGTGGGGGAGGAACATTTGGATTATCAGTTTTGACATCAATCTGCACGGACAGCAGGTCGGCGATGGGCGGGATGACGTGATCGTAAAGCCCTCCATGCTCGTCATACGTGATGATGAGCATTGTCTTCTGCCAGAGCGCCGAGTTCGACCGGAGCGCATTGTAGACGCGCTGAAGGAATATCTGGCCACGATACATGTCAGCAGGTGGATGATCGTCATCCTGCGGCGCATGATGCATGGCTGGCTCAATTGCCGTGAAGGACGGCAGATTCCCTGCGGCCATATCGGCCTCCAATCGCTCCAGCGGCACGATGTTGGTGTTGTCACCGGCATAACGCGCAAACATCCTGAGCATCGTAACCGAGGGATGGGATTCGTAGACGCGCCAACTAATTCCCTGGCGAGTCAGCCAGTCATAGATTGTCATCGCCCGCGACAGCAGGAAATTGTCGCCGTGATTGTTGTTGAGAATCGGCACCCCGAACCGGTCATACTGCACGTCGCCGGTCAGCGAGTACATCCGATTGGGCAGCGTCGGCCCCGGATGCGAGCAATAATAGCGGTCGCAATAAGCATAATGCTCGGCCAGATAGGCGAAGAAGGGCAGGTCTTTCGCCACGTAATACCCCAACACATCATCTTCGACCACGCCCTGCGCGTCGCTGCCAAGTTTCGGCTTGAAATTGTCTACGAAGCCCTTGGGGCTGTTGATCGGGCGATTGCCCGGTCCCGACACGCGCTCGGAAAGCTGCTGGGCCACATCTTCCAAATGATGGCCGACGTTTTTCGGGAGTTTGGTCATGAGCTTCACTTCGTTTTTATCGAAACCGGCCTCGCCCAGCTCCCTGACCTGATAAGTGCCGCCCTCGGCCTTGGACGTCTTTTGAATGGCGTCACGCATCTCCTCCGTCAGGCCATCTGCGCCGTCTCCCTTGGCCCCTTGCGCGCGATAGCCCAGGACGTGGTCATACGAACGATTCTCCATCATCACGACCACGATATGATCCACCTTCGACAAATTGTCCGCCGCCCAGGTGTTCGGGAGAAACGGCGGTTGGAACTTCGTAACACCCGGGCCGAATTCAACGATGCCGCGCCCGATCACGCCCGCATAGCTCGCGCGCGGTGTGAGGGCGAGTTCCAGCGGTGCGATGTACTTGAACACAATATCGCTTTCCTCTATCCGAATGGACGTATAGGTGAGGTGTGCGCCCAGGAACATCATTAGGAGGGATGTGACAAGCATCGGGTCAGAGAATACATCGCGCAAGATAGAGCCGAGTTTTTTATTAAACATATCCTCGGCAACCTCAGTAGCAATTTTCAACCCGGCACCAAATAAGCCAAGCACAATCGCTACCTCCGTGTCTACGTCAATATCAAACGGCGAGTCGGACATCGCAGTCACGATCTGGGGTGTGCCGTCCGGGCTGAGCTTGAGGCCGACTTCTACTTCCAGCTTCCCCCCGCGCACCTTCGCATCGGCAAGCTTTTTCGGCCCCAATTTGAGCTTGGCCTTGCCCGCTACCTCCAGCGACAGTCGCACGGCGGGAACCGCTGCGCCGAGACGAACCCCCGGCCCAATCTCTACCACAATCGCACTGAGTTTCAGCGTCTTGAGTTCCAGCTTGATACCACGAGCCAAGCTTTCATCGTGCCGAAAAAGCGTGTAGATAACATCTTTCTTGATCTCCTGGGGATTAACCCCCTCATCCTGTGTGGCCTTGCTCAGGGGGATGTCGAGCAGTTTATACTTGTCAATATTTTCTGCTGCGAACTTATCCGTAATCTTCAACCGCACCAGCGCCTCGTCATTCTTGTTTTCACCAAACACCTCAAGGAAACTCCCGCGCTTTCCGATAATGCTGTCAATCCGGCTTTTAAGCACCTCTGTGTTGATCCGCACCGAACCGATGACTGTCGCCGAAATTCGTGCTTCCCCGGTGAACACGCCGCCCTGTGGCACCACGATGAGCGTCCACTTGCGCACCCGGCCCGCGGCATCACGCGACTTGTTCAGCGTCGGCAAACTGACTTCAAAGCGCAACCTTCGTCCTGTCGTGCGCGCCACCTCAACGCCATCTGGATCAAGCAATCGCATAGAGCCGCGCCACGTCCCCACAAACGACTCAATCTCCGCCACGAAACGGCCCACGCGGAACAGATCGAAGGTGAAGGATTGTCCCGCGGCGCTCAGCCGTACGTTGGCAATGAGCGGTGGCGCGCTTTCGGAAGCCACCGTTTCCGTTACGCCGATCCCCAGGGTGCCTTGGGCATGGTGAAGGGACTCGCTTAAGTCTGAATCAAGAAAAAAATGCTGGCTTTCGCCTGTTATCTTGTAAGACCACTCCCCAAACGGCACTCCGCGCAGATCACGGAACTTGCGCAAATCGGCTAGGGAAATTTCCGGGCGGGTGAATTCGCGCCCATCGGGCGTGAAAATGCTGATCTTTACCGGCATGGTCTGCGTGACCGTCTCAAACGGTTTTCCCTTCGGCTGGCCTTCGATGGGATCAACGCGAAACGTATGGCGAAAGGTTGTTGTTGCGCGACGAAAGATACGACCAGGATAGTGTACCGCGAATTTCCCTTCCTCGCTGACCTTGAAAAATGTCGCCTCACCTAATGTTTGGAGGATGGGCGTAAAGCGTTCCGAAACGAAAGTGTGCTGAAGTTCGAATGACATGACGTGCCTCCAGATGTATGAGCCAAAGTTCTTAATCCCTAACAGAATTTTTTTTTCGTTCGTCTTTTGAGCCGCTCCACCCTCGTTGCAATGTCGGTCACGACCGTTCCTTCTTCTTTTTATTTGAGTGGAATTGGCTTGCGACCAACTGCTTTGCCACCACTGAGAGCCGCTCTTTGCCGTACTCATCTGGTAAGGCGTAATCCAGCAGCAAAACTCGCAGTCCAATGAAAATTTTCGGTCCGGGTAGGAGGCAAAGCTACCCCTCACGTAAGCGCCTACCAACAGCCGAGACGAGGATCAAGTCCCCAACGTTCAGTTTCTTCTGCAAAATGCCCATGCGCTGAACGCATGTCTCTCAGGTCAGCCTTTCAACTGATTCCAAAACCGCTGCCATTTGCCCGGTGGACGCTCCAATGCAATATCCAGCGCATCTTTGAAGCGGACAATCTGCGCGCTGGCCAACGGCCACAACGGCGCATCGTTCCGAATCGCCAGACACCAATGATAGGGAAACGGGTCTTCGTGCGGCTCGTTGTATTGCACAAAGCAACGATGCAACAGTAATTCCCGCGCCGCCTCAACGGGCAGATCATCAAACATAGGACCGCCATGACCGGGCGTCAGGCTACCGCTCAGGTCAGCCCTGCCATCCACATTGAGAAACACAAAGTCGCCGGTTTCATAGTAGCGATGAAAAGCCGTCGCCCATCGGGAACTGGAACCCCATCCGTGCGAAGCGTCCTCGCACTCCCGATTCAGCCGCCGATTGGTGAAATACAGCTTGCTTTGATTCGCCACGCCGACCAGAATCTGATGAGAAGGATGACAGCGAACGTGTACCCCACAGCGAGAGAAAATCATTTCGCCAAACCGCAACCCCGGCCAGTAACAGCCATCCGCCAGAATGCCTTCTTCGGGCTGGCCCCAGTTGCTCGCTTCCGCAATTTCGCAATACAGCGGATTGAACATGCGATCTGGCGTGAAGACTTCAAATCCGAGCGCCGTGAAAAACTGCCGATACTCTTGTTGCGAAACGGTCAAAGGAAGCAGCAAGTAATCATTGAGCACCTGCAAGGCAAACAGGTCATAAAGTCCCGAATTGGCGCAGTCTTTTAGCGTAATAGGCGGAGCATCCCGGAGGCTGCGAAAACGTTGTAATGGCTCCATGATTCTGCACGCGGCCTCGATGTTTGGTTTGAGTACATCACCATACAAATCGTAGCCAGTATATTCCTGACACTGGTCATACAATTCCTGGAAGCTTTCAACCATTGCCATTCCTCAGACTCCAGGTGCGAGTTAATCGGCATCGCTGACGAGCGTCTCGTTATGGTTACTCAGCCGGATGCCTGGTGCGATCACTTCTTCCAGCTCTTCCGCGCTCAACTCAAACTCTTCCACGTTCCCGCTGAGCCATTCGTCATAGTGGCAGGTTTCGCTGCGCGTCATGAAGGCTGTCACTTCCTTCGCACTCAGCCCCAGTTCATTCGCCAGTGTGTTGTATTTCTCATTGGTGTAATTCGTCATACTTTCTCCTTCGCTGTCTGGTTTCTGTGAAGCGGCGGATGCCGCCCGCTGCCGTTTCCCCACTGCCTGTTCTCGGTTGCCGTCATCTCTATATGCGAGAAGCGGGATAAAATCCTATCACGCAGGACGGAATTATTTTTGCCCGGAGCGGCAACGCTGCTGCCCTCACTTGGTAAGGCGTAATCTGGCGACAAATTACGCAGTTCAGTATAAATTTTCCTTCTATAAATTTTTCGGGGGGCAGGCAGCAGCTTTTTCGGGAAACCAGAGTTGATTTAACCGCCTGTTGGGCAGATACGCGTTCAGGCTCTTGCCGCTCGCCCCTCAACGCTCGCCAACAGCGATTGACTCTTGCGGATAACTGTATCAAGCGTGCCCCCGGTATAGCCAAGTTGGCGCGCCCGCTCTACGGCTTCCGCCGCGTCGGCCCGATTGCCGCGCAACTCGTGGACAATGGCTAGATTGAAATGCGGGAGCGGATAGAGCGGGTCTTCGGCCAATGCGTCGGTGAATGACTGCTCGGCCTCATTGACTTGGCCGAGGCCTAGTCGCGCCGCTCCGAGATTATTGATGGCCATGGCTACGACGCTTGGTGTGTAAATGCTCCACGAGAGCCAAAGCAGCTTGCTGCGTTGCGGATGGCGCTTGATGGATGCGAGAAACCGCTCAATGAAGGGAATCGCTTTGGCTGGTTCCCCTCTATCCAGAAGATGCCGACCTTGAAGAGGTCACGGTAATAGAAGCCTTGTATGCGGCCAGGAACGAGGAGCAACAGTGCTACCACGATGACCGTGACTATGCCGCCGCCCAGAGCCATTGTCACCGTGCCGACTGCAAGAGCGAGAATTGCCAAGACCGCAATATATGTCCATTTGTATTGGGCTGTTCTGCTCACAACTTACCTCACCTATTTGGTCTTTGTCGCTCTCAACTGGTAAAGCGTAATCTGGCGACAAATCCCGCAGTGCAAGGAATATTTTTTTCGCCCGCTCCCTGTGTGTGGTTGGGTAGCGATGCCAGCCATGCTACAATCCGCGCCATCGCAGAAACAGTCTACGGTATATCTTTTTCTGGAGTCCAAAAACGGTAGAGAAGCCAAGGAGGGTCAATGGCCACCCCTTCGGCACACGAAATTACCAACCTGCTGGTGGCTTGGAGTGATGGCGATCAGGCAGCACTGGAAAAGCTGACGCCGCTGGTCTATCAGGAATTGCATCGCCTGGCGCGGGGCTACCTGCGGGGCGAACGCGCTGGCCACACGTTGCAGACCACAGATCTGGCGCACGAAGCCTACTTGCGCCTGATTGATGCCAACCAAATGCGCTGGCAAAACCGGGCGCATTTCTTCGCTGTCTCCGCGCAACTGATGCGCCACATTCTGGTGGATTTTGCGCGCGCGCGCCGCAACCTCAAACGCGGGGGCGACGCGCAGCAGGTTTCGCTGGACGAAGCCTTGACGGTCGCGGCAGGTCATAGCGCCGAGTTGATTGCGCTCGACGACGCGCTCCGCGATCTGGCGCGCCTGGATGAGCGGCAGAGCAAGGTGGTGGAGTTGCGTTACTTCGGCGGGTTGACCGAAAGCGAAATCGCTGAAGTGTTGCAGGTTTCGCCGCGCACGGTAAGCAGCGACTGGAGTCTGGCGCGAGCGTGGCTGTTGCGCGAACTAAGCCGAAGGGAGCGCGATGACACCTGAACGGTATAAAGAAGTCGGCCAGCTTTACCGCGCGGCACTCGAAGTTGAACCAGCGCAGCGCGCGGCTTTCCTTGTCGGAGCATGCGGCGATGATAAAGCATTGCGGCAAGAGGTCGAATCACTGCTCGGCTATCAAGCACAACACGATGGCCTGCTGGATCAGCCTGCGCTGGAAATCGCGGCTCAGACATTAGCCGTAGAACAAACGTCGTCGCTGGTCGGGCAAAAGCTGGGACACTTTCAGCTTCTCTCCCTCTTGGGCAAAGGTGGGATGGGCGAAGTTTATCAAGCGCACGATACAACACTTGACCGCATCGTTGCGTTGAAAATTCTCCCGGCGGAGGTGGCAATGAATGCCGAGCGGATACAGCGATTTGTGCGCGAAGCGCGCGCCGCCAGCGCGTTGAATCATCCGCACGTCGCCACCATCTACGAAATTGGCGAGGCCGAAAACGTGCGCTTCCTGGCGATGGAATATGTCGAAGGCCAATCGCTCGCGGACAGGCTCAACGGTGCGTCACCAGCCCGCGACGAGATTATCGAAATCGGCAGCCAGATTGCCGATGCGTTAGACGAAGCCCATCGCAAAGGCATCACACATCGTGACATCAAACCGGCGAACATGATGTTGACGTCGCGCGGACAGGTGAAGGTGCTGGACTTCGGTCTGGCCAAAATCACGCACCCGCCTTCGGCAGAACGTGTCAGCAGCACAATGCAACCAACCACGCCCGGCATCGTGATGGGAACCGTGCCGTATATGAGTCCCGAACAGGCGATGGGACGTGAGGTGGATACCCGCACGGACATCTTCAGTTTGGGTGTAGTGCTCTATGAAATGCTGGCCGGACGCAGACCGTTTGCGGGCGAGACGACGAGCGAAATCATTGCCGCCATCCTGCGCGACGAGCCGCCGCCGCTCGCACAGCACGCTCCCAATTGTCCAGCCTCACTGGAACGAATCGTGACCCGCTGTCTCGCCAAAGCGCCTGAAGCGCGGTATCAAACTGCTGGTGCATTGGTCGCGGCGTTGCAATCTGTGCGGGGGGAGATGACAGCGGGCAGCACATCGGCGCAAGCTGCGGCGCTGGCCACCCTGCCCGGCACTGAAAGGTTGCCTAAGCAGCGATGGCGCTGGGTGGCGCTTGCGAGCATCATTGCGCTCATCGCCTTGAGCGCAGCGGTGTACACTTTCCGTAACGGACGCGAAACGGCGGAGGGGCCGATTAAAACAATTGCCGTGCTTCCACCTCGACCGCTTAAGGCGGGTGAGCGGGATGAGGCAATGGAATTGGGAACCACCAGCACGCTCATCACGCGGCTCGGCAGTCTGCGGCAGTTGATTGTGCGTCCCGAAAGCGCGGTCGAGAGGTACACCAGCCCCGAACAAGACCCGCTCGCCGCAGGCCGTGAGCAGAAGGTGGATGCGGTGCTCGACAGCCGTTATCAACGCTCCGGCGACAAATTGCGATTCCGGTTGCGATTGTTGCGCGTGGTGGACGGGGCGACATTGTGGGCCGATACGCTTGATCAGCAAACCGCCGATCCGTTCGCCATCGAAGACGCCCTTTCCGCCAAAGTCACGGGCGGGTTGAAATTGACGCTCAGCGAGGCCGAAAAGGAAATACTGGCGAAACGCTACACCAAGAGCGCCGAAGCCTGGCAGCTTTATGCGAGAGGGCGTCAATTGGTGCATACGCGCCAGATTCCCAGTATCGAAAAAGCAATCACCTACTTTGAGCGCGCGATTGTGCTGGATCAGGAATTCGCACTGGCGCATGTCATGTTGGGATTCGCCTACACCTCACTAAACTTTCTTGGTAATTCTCCAGCGAAGGAAGTTATCCCGAAAGCAAAGGCCGCTTACGATCAGGCGCGGAAACTCGATAACCAGCTTGCCGAAGCGCACACCTTTCTGGCGCAATACAAGGAATACTATGAATGGGATTTCATCAGCGCCGAGCAGTTACACCAACGCGCGCTTGCTCTCAACCCCAACTCAGCGGACGTGCATCATCACTATGCATTTTACCTAACGTATAGGGGGCGCTTTGAGCAAGCCCTCCCGGAGGTCAGAAAAGCGGAAGAGCTTGATCCTACTTCCCTCTTCATCAGCAGGAATGTCGCCCAGATGCTTTTCTTCGCGCGCCGTTACGATGAAGCGATTGAGCAGTCACGTCGGGTGGCTGAACTGAACCCGAACTCTGCGCCGGTGTACAACTGGATGACGAGAGCTTATGAAATGAAAGGTGATGAGCAAGGGGCGTTTGCTGCCTACTTGAAACAGGCGGAAGCACGCGGGGATGGGGCGGTTGAGATCGCGGGGATGAAGGCGGATTATGCCGCCGGTGGATTGAAAGGTTATTGGAGAAGATTACTTGGCCGCCAATTAGAGCGGGAAAAGAGCCTATATGTCCCGCAATATGGCATTGCCCTAAACTATGCGCGGCTGGGCGACAAGGAGCAGGCGCTCGCTCGGTTGGAAAGAGCCGCCGAAGCTCGCAATATCTATGTCACTGCACTCCAGGTCGAGCCTCTCTGGGACAGCTATCGTAGTGATCCGCGTTTTGTGGCGTTGTTGCGGCGTGTCGGTCTCACGCCGTAAGCGGATAATGGCGCGGCGCAGTTGAGCCGTAACACAGGCAACCAATCGTGGGACTTCTGCTGCGTGCCGCTGCCGACGTTGTTGCTGTCTGTATTGAGCCGAGGAAAAGAAGATGACGCCGGAACGATACCAAGAAGTTGGCCAACTCTATCGCGCCGCGCTCGAGGTCGAACCGGAGCAGCGCACGGCTTTCCTTGTCGGAGCCTGCGGCGATGATGAAGCGTTGCGGCAAGAGGTCGAATCGCTGCTCGGCTACGCGATGCAGCGGGATGGCCTGATGGATCAGCCCGCTTTGGAAGTCGCAGCCAAAGCGATAGCCGCAGACCCACACTGGTCGCCCGTCGGGCAGCGCTTGGGCCACTATCAGATTCTTTCCCTGCTGGGCAAAGGCGGCATGGGCGAAGTCTATCTGGCGCAAGATACGAATCTGGGGCGGAAAGTGGCGCTCAAGCTGCTGCCACCGGCCTTCACCCGCGATCAGGAACGCCTGCGCCGCTTTAAGCGGGAAGCCCGCTCGGCGAGCGCGCTCAATCACCCGAACATTCTGACCATTTACGAAGTCGGCATCATTGGCGACACCCACTTCATTGCCACCGAATTTATTGACGGTCAGACGCTGCGTGAACGTTTGCGCGGCGCGCGGCTGAAACTGAGTGAGGCGCTTGATCTCGCCATCCAAACCACCAACGCGCTCTCCGCTGCGCACGCAGCCGGAATTGTCCACCGCGACATCAAGCCGGAAAATGTAATGGTGCGGCGCGACGGAATCGTCAAAGTCCTTGATTTCGGGCTGGCCAAGTTGAGCGAGCCGCCGCTGGTCGAACAAGCCACTGTGACCGACAGCGGAAGCGGGAACAAAGCACCGATCAGCACCGCGGCGGGCGTAGTCTTAGGGACGGTCAATTACATGTCCCCTGAGCAGGCGCGTGGACTGAAAGTGGATCAGCGGACTGACATCTTCAGCCTCGGCGTGATGCTCTACGAAATGCTCATGGGCCGCCAACCCTTCACGGGTGAGACGATCAGTCACATCCTCGTCGCCATTCTGGAGCAAGAACCGCCGCCACTCCCACAGCATCTTCCCGCCGAACTCGTGGGCATTCTCAAACAGGCGTTGGCGAAGTCTGTGGCTGACCGATATGCAAGCTCGCAGGTGTTGCTGGCGGATTTGAAGAAGCTGCAAATGCGTTTGCTGATGGAATCCAAACAAGAACGCAACTCATCCCCCAATGAACTAGAAGATGAGTCAGCTACCGCACAGACTTCAATGCTGAAGCAAACGACTACCGCCGCGCCGAAAGCGATGGATACGGCGGCTGGCAGCGGGCGGCAAACAAACAAACCGTGGGCAAAACAAAAGCAGTGGTTGATAGCTTTGTTAAGTCTCCTGATGTTGGTTGGTGGATGGTACGGCTATCGCACTTTCTCGCCAAGTAACAAACAGATCGAATCCATTGCGGTGCTGCCGTTTGTTAATGCCAGCGGCAATGCCGAGATTGAATACCTCTCGGACGGAATGACGGAAGCCCTCATCCGCAGTTTGTCGCAACTGCCGAAGCTGAATGTCAAAGCGCGGGCGTCAGTGTTTCGCTACAAAGGCAAGGACACGCATCCGCAGACCATAGGTAAAGAGTTGAACGCCCAAGCCATCTTGAACGGGCGGGTCGTCCAACATGGTGACCAATTAACGCTGGGTCTGGAGTTGATTGACGCGCAGACGGAAAACGTGCTTTGGACTGAGCAATACAATCGCCAACAAACCGACCTCGTCTTACTCCAAAGCGATCTCGCCCGCGATGTGTCGAGCAAACTTAAAACTAGGCTTGCGGGTACGGATGAGGCAAAGGTAACAAAGCATTACACGGCGAACCTTGAAGCCTATCAGCTTTACTTGAAAGGGCGCTTCTGGTGGAACAAGCGGACGGGTGAGGCACTCAGGAAAGCCATCGAATATTTCCAGCAGGCACTTGAAAAAGACCCGGGCTATGCGCTGGCCTATGCTGGTTTGGCCGAGGCGTATGTCTTGCTTCCCACTTTTTCTGCCGACTCGCCACAGAAGTCTTACCCGCAAGCGAAAGTGGCGGCCAGGCGCGCGCTAGAGTTGGATGAGACGCTCGCCGAAGCACACACCTCGTTGGCAGTTATCCTCTTTTCCTATGATTGGAACCTGGCGGAATCAAACCGGGAATTTCAACGGGCCATTGAGTTGAATCCGAATTATGCGACGGCTCATCACTGGTATGGGTGCGGAAACCTAGTGGCCATGCAACGCTTCGATCAAGCTATCGCGGCAGGGAAACGGGCTCAAGAACTTGATCCATTCTCGCTCATTATCAATACTGATTTAGGAGCAACTTACGTTTACGCGCGGCAATACGATCAAGCCATCGAACAATACCGCAAGACCATCGAACTGGATCAGAACTTTTACCTTGCGCACGAGCAATTGGGCTGGGCGTATGAGTTGAAAGGTCTTCTTGCGGAGGCAACTGCCGAATATCAGAAGGCAAGAGCATTGAATGATGATCCGTATATACTCGGATACCTCGGTCACGTTTATGCGGCGTTAGGCAAACGAGAGGAAAGTTTGAAAATACTCGACCAAATGAAGGAGATGGCTCAGCACCGCTACGTTCCAGCCTATAGCTTTGCCAGTGTCTACGCGAAACTCGGCGAGAAAGAGCAGGCATTTCAATGGCTCGAACGGAGCTATCAAGATCGCGCGTTCGACCTGACCGCTCTGAAAGTTGACCCGTTCTTCGACAACCTCCACTCTGACCCGCGCTTCACCGACCTCATCCGGCGGATCGGCTTATAGCCATACGTTTTGATCGTAAGGAAAATGGCACTATCAGCCTACCCCACGCTCTTGCATTACCGCATCGTCGCCAAACTTTGAGCTTGGCTGTCGCATCTCCGAAGCATTGCGCCAAGTCGAGTTGAGCGTAGCGGCGGGTAGTGTCTGGCGAAGGATCGTGAAGTGCGCTAGCAGTTGGCAGCGGAATTGAGTGCCGAGTTGAAGCGGCTCCGCACAGGCAATCTGACGGAAGCGGCGGCGGCAGACGATGACTTTCCCTGTTGTCCCTGGTTTGAGAATAATCCCTATCTGGATGCCGTCAGAAAAGATGCGCGCTTTATTGCGCTGATAGCGAAGTTGAAAGAGCAGTGGGAAACTTATCGAGCGAGGTAGTGATTTAGCAACAATCGCTCATTGGAATTTCATGCGCTGAGAAAAATCCCTCAATTATTTGCATTATGGCGTGTGACCTATAGATCAATACTGTAGCCAGAAATCAGGCGGCTAAAGCGCCGTAAGTCCTGAGTTCTTCG
>CAZWAK010000092.1:0-28649 GCA_964631865.1 uncultured Heliobacteriaceae bacterium
GGAACGGAATTCATCGGCGAGAAGCACGGCTATCGGTATCAGCGCATTCATCCTGTGACAGGGAAACCCTGGCCTGCCATTCCTCCTGCATTGGCAAGCGATGCGCGGGCGATTGCACAGACTCTTGGCGAGACGGAATATCAGTCGCAGTCTTGCCTGATCAACTATTACCCCTTCCCAAACGGAAAACTGGGAATGCACCAAGACAGAACGGAGCAGAATCTGAGGAATGCGATTATCACGTATTCGCTGGGTGATTCGTGCGTGTTTCGGGTCGGAACTACCATGTCCGAAGCCGGTGGTTTCAATGTGAAACTGCATTCTGGCGACGTTTGCATCATGCACGGCGTGGCGCGGATGGCTTGGCATGGGGTCAGCAAATTATTCCCAACAACTCCACAATTACTCAGGCAAGGCGGACGAATCAGTCTGACCGTACGCATGGTGACTAACGAATGCAAAATGAACTGATAGCCTGCCATTGCCCGGAGTGCGAGTCCAACTTCATCTGGTTTGAGCCTGAATGGAACAAGCCGTCTCTGGACGGCAAGGAGTACGAAGGTCGTTATAGCTGCTCAGAATGCAGTTGGCATCTTCCCGCCAGCCCTCCGGCACACCGATGGGTCGCATGCCGAATACGAACTCGTTAAGTAGGCTTGTTTGGTCTTCAACTTGCGTAGCAACGTGACGTCCGCGATCTTAGAGGAAAAGCGTCACTAAAAATCGCCTCTCATGACAATTTCACCAACTCACAATCCCCTCGCATCCATTTCGCTTAGTCGTGGGGATGGCACTTTTATAAGAACCCGGCAAAGAAAACCCCGCATTTCCAAGACGCGCGCATGAATTTGTCCTTGGGCCGCAGGGGAAGGACTTCAGTCTTGGAACGCAGGGGCAATCATCTCTCCATAAATAGTTGCCTGGTTGTCAACTGACCGATTGCATACCGTAACAATCGGCGTATAAATAGCCAAACGATGCGCAAAGCCTTTAAGTACAAACTCAAAGTCTCCCCAGCCGTGCAGGAAAAGCTGACGGCGACGTTGGACGTGTGCCGCGAGTTGTACAATACCGCGTTGCAGGAACGCCGGGACGCATACCGACAGAGCGGCGACACGCTCAATTACTACGACCAAGCCAACCAATTGCCGGACATCAAACAGGCTCGCCGAGATGTCGCGGGCGTGCATAGCCAGGTGCTGCAAGACACGTTGCGCCGGGTGCAAAAAGCCTTTGACAACTTCTTTCGCCGTGTGAAGGCGGGCGAGAAGCCGGGCTACTCAAGATTTCAAGGTCGTGACCGATACGATTCCTTCACCTTTCCGCAAGGTGGTTGGAAGCTGGACGGTAAGAAACTGACGCTCTCCAAACTCGGAAGCTGCCTGCTCATCTTGAGCCGTCCGCTGGCAGGAACCATCAAAACCGTCACGATCAAGCGGGAAGCCGATGGCTGGTATGTCAGTTTCAGTGTCGAGTGCGAAGGGCGCACCGACATCCCGCAAACCAATCAGAGCGTCGGTTTGGATGTGGGTCTGGAAAACTTCGCCACGCTCAGCACCGGAGCGACGATTGCGAACCCGCAACACTTGCGCCACGCCGAGCAACGCTTGAAAACAGCCCAGCGCAGCGTGTCGCGGAAGAAGCGTGGCAGCAAAAACCGTCGTAAGGCGGTCAAATTGCTGGCGAAACAACATCTCAAGGTGAAACGGCAACGCCTAGACTTTTGCCACAAGACGGCACTGTCCTTGCTGCGGCAATTCGATGTCGTTGCCGTGGAAGACCTGAACATCAAAAGGATGGTGAAAAACCATCATCTGGCCAAAAGTATTAGTGACGCAAGCTGGGGAACCTTCCTGCAAATACTCGACTGCAAAGCGGCAGAAGCTGGCAAGCGAGTGGTGAAAGTTCCGGCAGCATATACTTCTCAGGATTGCAGTGTGTGCGGTGCGCGAGTGCGCAAAAGGTTGGCGACGCGCGAGCATCGTTGCGTGAATTGTGGCTTGCAGATTCATCGTGACCATAACGCGGCACGAAATATCAAACAGAAGGCAGGGGTACTGCCGGTAGGGATGGAGCAGGGTACTGCTCCGTGTGAACTACGAACCGCCCTTTCCTGAGGAAAGGAATCCTCGCATTTCTAATGCGGGGAGGATGTCAACTATCCTTTCGCGTTCACCTTTGAGTAATTCCACGTCGGACTCTTCGCGCGCAGCATGTCGAAAAAACAGCGATATTGCGGCCTCACCTTGTTCGCATTTGCATGGCGAAGAATTCAAAGCGGGGAATGTTGTGGAGGAATCGTTCCGCGCGATTTGGGAACGTAGCGGTGTGTTTACGAATCTCCGGCGTGATTGGAGCAAGTCGAAGGCAAATGCGGAAGCTGTCAGCACAATCCGTTTTGCAAAGGCTGCCGTGCGGTGATGCAGGAACAGACTGGAAATTGGTTAGGGGCAGATCAGGATTGTCCCGTCCCGCTTGTGCTGCCACACCACGAAAAGGCGACCCCTCCAGCCTGAACACCTCCCAACGTTACTTCCCGCTTCCTCCCCGGCCCTTGCCCTGGCAGACCCTGCCTGCCTCATTTCTCTCCGCGCCGTACGGTTGGCCCGCCCATTTTCAGCAGTCCGCTTTCACGGTCAGATTGCTGCCCGGTCCAATATTCAGGGTTCTCTTCCAAGCATCATATCCAGCGGAACGAATGGAGATGGTGTGCAACCCTCCAGGCAATTTGATCAAACTCGGCGTATTGCCATAATACGTGCCATCAATTTCAATCTCTGCCCCGCCCGGATCGGAAATCACATTGATAGTGCCAATGTCGGCGGTCGTGGTCCCAGCGTTACGTGCAACAGGTGTCAGAGGCAACGACACTTGCGTCAAACCCGATGTGCCGCTGGCATCATAACGACGTCCTGCTTCTGGTGGACTCGTCAGCGTTGGTTCTGCCGCTAGCACCTTGACGATGCGGTCGCCATCTACAAAGGCGGGCAAATGCTGGCCGCGCGGGAGTTCGACATTCTTGCCCTTCATCAGCAAGAAAAACGGGGCGGCAGGCCAAAAGACCAGTGCCGTCGCGCCCGTCGCAATGCCAACCGCTGTCCCTCGCCCCTTGGCCTGATTCACCGAAGTCGCACGGAGCGGAATTTTGGTGCCATCTACGGCTTTGACATAATCCACGCGGATCGCTAGCTTACCACTCCGTCCCATCCTCTTCTTTTCTTCGGCTTCAACGACCGTACCCCAAGCGGCAGCGCCTTCAGTGATGACGACAGCGCCGTCCACTCTGACCTCATCCAGCACCTGGAAGCTGACGGTCTGTCCGTTCTGCGCCGCGCCGGAATTCATTGCCTCCATCAGTTTCAAACGCACTTCCGTGCCTTCAGTGAGCTTGACCTGCGTTGCTTGCGAAAATGAAATGGCGTGGGTGCAGCAGAGCGTGATAATGGTTGCCAACAGTTGTAGCCCTTGGTTGTGTATTGATGGTTTCATAGTGTTTCCCTCTCCTTTGCTGTCGGGTTAATTGTTTGCGCGGTAGCAATTCCACCGCGTTCATCAAACACACGCGGCAGGATGCACCGAAAAAGTTCATCCCCGCGAAAAAAATCTTCCTCGTGGTTCACCCTTGACGGTCTTCTGTTTCTGCCAAGATCGCCCGGCAGATCATGAGCTTGGTAAACCAGGCAAGTTCGCGGTCATTGATGTTCATGGCCAAGCCCCAGGTGCGCGAAAAATCGGCGGAAGAGAGCCGCCCCAGCAATTGCTCAAGCCCGCTCTCTTCGCTCAATGCTAATGGTGGCGGCACCGCTTCCTTGTGAAGGGCATTAAGCGTTGTTATCGCTGTTTGTGTCAGTTCGAATCCGCGTTCGACCTCCAATTCTGCCGTAGTCGCGGCGAGGACAATGAAGGCTTGCGCTTTTGCGAGGCTCTCTTTCTCGGCACTGAGCGATTGCTGCGCCAGCGACAAGATTTCCCCTGCTCGTAGCGCGCCTTTCTTGCCTCGCACGGCATTGGCAACCTGTACGAAAGCCGCGATGCGTTCCAGCGGCGCAGCCAGTTCCTGTACACGTGACAAAGCTTCGTCATATTTGCTTGCTGCGATAAAGGCGCTGATCTCGCTGCTGCCAATCATTCCCTCGAATTGCCGTCGTATTTCCGGATCATTGATTTTTTCAGCGAGGTTACGCGCCTGCTTGAAGTCGCCATTAAAGATGGACTGCACAGCGTCGAGTTGTGGATTCGCTGATGGTTGAGCAGTAGAGCTTGTAGTAGAGAGCAAGCTTAAAGAGGCCAACTCCGTCGGTGCGCCAAGCTCGAACGAAGAATCGATTCCTATTGTTGTTTGTCCTCCCAGCTCCGCCTGCAGGAATGGTATTCGATTGTTGTTGGGCGGTGAATCCATCATTTCTTTGGTCAGCGCCGCTTGACGTTGTAAGGTCAGAGCGCCCTGCAAACGTGCCTTCAAATCGGGGAGTCCCAAATTGGGCGAAAGGGCTGTCGCTTCTGGCAGGGATTCGACCAATTGTGCGGCCCACGTTGCATCATGGCGTGCCAATCGTGCTAACAGGGCAAATCCCAGCGCGACTCTGCCTTGCGTTGCGTCTTGCTTCGCACTGGCTTTGGGCGGGATCGCAAAGGCTTGTTGGAACGCGTCCGCGAATAACTGTCGCGCTTGCCGCTCATCGTGCGTCCAGAGCAAATCCGCCAATTGCATTTGCGCCTGAATTCTCTGGTCTTCAGGTTCAATTTCATTGAGGGAAGCACGGAGTTGCTGTAAGGATAGTAGTGCCGTTTGTCGGTTGCGGGTTGCCTGCTCTGTAACTTGTCCCCACACAACGGAACCAAGTAGGCAAAACGCGCATAGTTTGCATATCCATTGAGTACGCATGGTGTTGTCTCCTTGCAATCGTCTTTGCGCAGAAGCTTTCCGTTCGGTATTTGCCCTTTCACCATTCCCATTCTTTCTTCTGCATCAATACACGCGGAAACGCGAAGAAAGAAGGTTCATCGCGTCAACCTTTTTCGCGCATAAATCACGTGTCGCAAAATTTCGCCAAAGATTTTTTTCCGAGCGTGAACTTTGTGCGTTTTGTTTTCCGCGTGTTGGGGTGAGAGCGAAAAACGATTTCGCAAACTCAAGGTAAAAAGAACTTCAACCTTATAGCTTTGAAAAGGAGCGCACGATTATGTTGAAAAGAATGATTCAAACCGGCTTGCTCGGCACATTTGCCGCCGTAGTAATGATTTTGGTCACGGCGCAAGCGCAAGCGCAAACCTGGGCGGTTTTCAGAGGAGAGCAAGTATTGCAAGTACAACCTGCTACTCAAACGGCAGTACAGTTTTTGCAAGGGGGCATCTTTGCTTTCAACACCGCAGACCGAAAAACTTTTCTTTACTACCCACCTGGCTATTTTCAGCTTGGGCTGCCGCCGTATATTGGCGCGTACAAGGTTGAAAACACGCGCGTGATATTTCAAGCGGCCTACAATCTCCAGACTAAAGCCAGTAGCGCCTCTGGCCAACTTCAAGGGACACTGGATTTGAACCCACTTCAGGCCACAATGAACTGGACGGCAAGCAGCCTCGGTGCTGGTGCCCTTTCCGATCTGGGCGGAATTGGTGGCCCAACGGCCCTTTTTGGCAGCAACGCATTGGGCAGTAAGCAAGGGGTTGTCCGTGTAGGTTACCTTGGGGCCTTTAATTGAGCAGTTCGTTTGGGAATCCGAGCGTTTGAGAGGTAAAGGGGATTGGCTGGCGATAACCCAGGAAGGTATTCCTCAAAAGTCGAGGGCGAGTTGGTTGAGAGGCAGTTCGCCCCGCTTTCACTTCACCACCGCTCCTCCTTTAGCTAATGCAGTTTCCGCCTCCGCCAACTGCCCGCGCACCTTTTCCAGCGAAGCCACTTCGGCTTCGCTCAGTGCGCCGCGTTGTTGCAACACCAGCGCGACTTGCAAATGACGCTGAAAAGCGGAGCGGGCTTGTTGCCAGCGTTCGATGCGTTGCGTAACGGTTGCGGTTTTGTCTGCTGCCAGCCGCGCGGAATTCTCGCCGAGGTGTTGCGTAGCACTGGCGATGGCGCGCAGTGGGGCAGTGTCCTGCTGATCTTTGGCGGCGCGTTCTTCCGCCAGCGCCAGCGATTGGCGTAAGTGTTCCAACCCGGCGTTGGGGTCAGTGTCCATCAATAATCGCCCCAACCGATTGTGGGCTAGCGACAGATCGTCAATGGCAGTGGCATTGGTCGGATCATTCCGGCGAATGTCCGCAAACACCTTGACCGATTGCCGGACGTGTTCCTGGCCTTCCGCGAGCCGCTTGTTCGCTGCCAGCAAAACGCCGAGCAATGTATGCGTGACGGCCAGATCGCGTTGCGCCTGTTTGTTAGTAGGATCAGACAGCGCGAGTTGTTGGCGGATGGTAAGCGCGGTGCGATGGTGCGCGAGTGATTCCTCCAACTTTTCCGCCCAGGCCAGCGCTTCGCCCAGCTTGCTGTGACTCATCCCTAAATCGCGTTGTGCCTGCGCATTGTTCGCGTTGGTGTTGACAGCCTGCTCAGCGATTTGGCGCACCTGTTCGTAGCTGGCAATAGCGCGTCCGTAATCATCCTGCTGCACGTATGAGTCGCCGATGTTGATGTGACTGGCGCAACGCGCGCGGCTGAAAATATATTCTTGAGGAAACTCCGTCGCTAAGGCTTCGCGCATCTTCAACGCTTGCTGATACAGGTCGCGCGCGCCGTTGACATCGCCCAGCCAGAATCTGGTTTGGCCCAGCCGGTCGTAACTCTTGGCCCAATCGTTGCGCGCCTCCTTGTCGTAATGGCCTGCTGCCACCCAGGCTGCGCGGATGTCGAGCGCCTGGCGATATAACTTCTCGGCTTCGATCAGTTCGTTGCGGTTGTAGAGAATGTCGCCCAGACGTTCGAAGCTTTCGGCCAGATCGCGGCGCGCGGGCAAGTCGTACCCTGCGCGTTGCGCCAGCGTTTCCCGCAGCGTCAGGGCTTTGCGATAACTTTGCTCCGCGCCGGTGAGATCGCCGAGGTTGGCGAAGTTGGGATTGCCCTGCAAATCGCCGACTTTGATATATGCCGCCGCCAACTCGCGGGTGAGCGATACGTCACCAGCGGATTCGTGCGCCAGCCGATCCAGGTACTCCAGCGCCGTGTTGACAATCAACTGTCGTGCGGGCGTCGCCCCGGGCAGCCGTTCAATCGCGCTGTCGAACGTGAAAAGAAAAGTATTCGCCAACTGACGCACTTCGCCGAACCGTCGCTCCGCAATACGCGCCTGCCGCGTGGTGGCCACGATGCCCGCCAGCAGCGTGAGCACAAGCGCCGCCGCCGCCGCAACACCAATTTTATGGCGTCGCACAAACTTCGCACCGCGATAGGCGAAGGTATCTTTGCGTGCCAGCACCGGCTCGCCTTCCAAACTGCGCCGCAGGTCTTCCGCCAGTTGCGCGGCGGAACCATAGCGTCGGTGCGGCTCTTTGCGCAGCGCCATCAGCACGATGTTGTCGAGATCGCCGCGCAAACGGCGGCGGAGTTTTTCGATCTGCCCTTCGCGCGTGCGACTCACGGTTTCCGGCGTAATCGCGCGCGTGGAGCCGTCGGCATTGGGGATCGTCTCGGTGCGATTGATGGCCGTACTCGGTCGCTCTGGCTCTTCTTCGCAAATGACGCGCACGACTTCCTGCAATACACGACTCTTCAACCGATAAGGCCGATGCCCGGTCAGCAGTTCATAAAGAATAACGCCCAAACTGTAGACATCGCTCGAGCGCGTAATGGTTTCGCCGCGCATCTGTTCCGGGCTGGCATATTCGGGCGTCATCAAGCGCGCTTCGGCATCGGTCGGAACCAATGTGAGGTTTGTGAATTCCGGGTTGAGCAATTTGGCGATGCCGAAGTCGAGCAGTTTCGGCGTACCGTCTTGGGTGACCAGAATGTTGCCGGGCTTCAGATCACGATGCACGATCATATAGCCGTGCGCGTGTTCGACCGCCGCGCATACGGTGCGAAAGAGTTGCAACCGCTCGACCGTGTTCAGTCGCACGCGGTCGCAATACTGATCCAGCGGTTCGCCTTCGATGTACTCCATCACGAAATAAGGCCTCCCGTCTTCAATGGCCCCGCCATCGAGCAGCCGCGCAATGTTCGGATGATTGAGCGCGGCGAGGATTTGCCGCTCCTGCCGAAAGCGCCGCCCAATCTCGTCCGAATCCAACCCGCTGGCAATCAGCTTGAGCGCTACGCGTTGCTGAAATTGCCCATCGTCCCGCACCGCCAGATACACGCGCCCCATCCCGCCACGCCCGATTTCGCGCACCAATTTGTACGGCCCAATCTGTTGCCCCAGCAGCGCGTCATTCGGCGGCGGCGCAAACAAACGTGTCGCTTCGTCGGCAGCGGGATGTTCGATAAAGCTGCTGGCCTCCTCGTGCGCGACCAGCAAGGCTTCGACGTCCGCACGCAAGGCTTCATCGCCCGCGCAAGCATCTGCGACAAATTGCGCGCGCTGTTCCGGTGCGCATTCGATGGCCTCGTCAAAGATACGTTTGATCTGTTCCCAGCGTGCGGGCGTCATCGTGGTTTTGGTGTCAGACATGGCGGTGCCTCCGGTTGAGTTAGGTTGCAAGATGTGCGCAACGATTGGCAAACCGGGCGGTTTGGCAGAAACGGCCAATAGCCAAGCCGTCTGCTCTCCGTGCGAGCAGGCGGCTTGGCTTCAGATCGTTGCGTTGGGTAATGACAGATTGCCTGGGTCAAATGTTGACCGGTATTGCTTTCCCCCGCTTGGTTGGCGGGTTGGCTACACAATATCGTAAACCGCCGCACCCGTTATAGCAGGACATCGTTGTCACAATACTTCGTGTGACGCTACTTCCACCGTTACGTCGTTCTCTGCCTCATAGCCTGCTACCAAAGTGGCGTGCCAAGCCTTGCCCGCAAATTCCCGAGCGGTGCCTTCCCGCAGGTCAGTCACCGGCAATTGATTTTCGCGGAGCCAGACGCGCACCCAGGCGAGCAACTCTTCCTTCGTGAAGTCGCGCTGCTTGACAATCATATCCGTGCCCTCAATACAAAAGTCTCTGTCACCTAACTGCCCATCCGCGTAGGCTTGGAACCGCGCGCGGCCTTCGCTCAGTTCCGGGTCCGTCGGGTCGCCGTAGGCATCAATCGTGAGCCACAGCGCCGCGCCCTCGTGACCAGAGTCAACGGGGAGCAAGTAAACATCTTCCCAAAGCGCGCGGTCACTGCGCCAAGTGTGGGGGATGAAATATTTCCAGATCATAGTCCTTCCTCTCAAATTATGAGCCGGGCTTAGTGCTTTTCTCGTTCCAGTTCCAGTACGATGGCTTCTTCTTTCACAGTCTTGAATTGTGTGGGACGGTTGCCGCCCGGTCTGGCAAAACAAAGCCGGAGTTTGTTCCCGTTCAGTTCATAGAGGCTGTGCGAGTCGAGGCCACTTTCGATACCAAGAAAATCAATCTGTTTCAGAGCTTGAGTGGGATCAAGTTGGGTCGCGCATTGACCGCCTTTGCGTCCGTCCTGGATGATGAGTCGGTCTCCCAGGAAAATCGCCAAATGAAAAGGGAGGGCGGCAACTATCCATCGGTCGTTTTCGGACGGTCGCCAGGGTTTGTCGAGCGTAAATCGCTGCCCATCCTGATTGACGATGGCGGACAGAATCCATGTACCGCATAACTTTTCGGCCTCTCGCTTGCGTACGCTTGAGTCGAGGGCAGATGTCTTGAGCGTTGCTTCCCGCTCCAGTTCCAGCGCAATCTCCCCCATCATTTTGAAGTGGGTAGGGCGAGCCTCATCCGGCTTGGCTAAACTAAGCCTGAGACAATCTCCCGCCAACTCATAAATGCCGGGAAAGGTCCTGCCACTGTCGCCACTCGTCAGCGCGGTATGATCAATCCATTTCGGGCTTCTGCTCGGATCAAGCTTGAAGGAACTAATATCAATCCCTTCTGGGTGCAGAAAGATGAGTTTGTTATCAACGAAGATGATTTTGCTGGATGCAAACTCCTTCAGTTCTTTGTCATCTTCGACAGCGATCCTTCTCCCCTCTCTATCAAAAGCCGCCACGATTCGCCATTCGCCTTGTAGCTTGGCCAAGTCGGTTGCTTCACTGTTCCGCGCGAACGCCAGTGACGAAAGAACGATCAATATGATTAGCAGCAAACTGAGTTTCATCGGTTACCTCCTTAAAAATACCGCTCAATTACGGCCCATCTAGCTGGCCGCGCGTCCCAGACGCGAACTGTCCCATTAAAACTTCCCCCTACAACCTTTGTTCCGTCGGGTGAGAAGGCGACAGACTGACAACCAGAATAACTGAGATCACGGAAGAGGAGCTTGCTCCAGTTCAGCGGTTGCCTCGTACCGGATTGAACATCCCAGAGGCAAACCAAGCCTTCGCCGTCTCCCGAAACAATACTTTTTCCGTTCGGGGAGAAAGCAAGATTGGTAACCGTTGAGACGGCTTGGCCTAGCGTCCGTGAGGCCCCGGACTGAATGTCCCAAAGGCGGATCTTTCGCTCTGAATGATCGTAAGCGCCACTCGACGCGAGAGTTTTTCCATCAGGTGAGAAGGCTATCGGAGCGCGACCTTTGCCAAGCACACGTGTCTCGCCCGTCTGAACATTCCAGAGGCGAATATCCCCGCCTTCCGAAGCAAGGGTCTTCCCGTCAGGTGAAAAGGCAAGCGACTGCCTCAAAAAACCGGAATCAACGTTCCCCAGAGTACGCACTGCGTCAGTCTGAGTGTCTAAGATGTGAAGAGTACCGGCAGACTCAAAAGCAATGTGCTTGCCATCAGGCGAAAAGACGACAGACTGGATATCCTTCTCAAACTTACCCAATGTCCGCATCTCACCGGTATCCACATTCCAGAAGCGCAGGATATCATCACATCCTGTTACGAGTGTCTTGCCATCGGGTGAAAAGGCAACTGAGTTAATCATCTTCTTGCAACTGCCTAAGACATTGATTGTGCCAGTTTGATAATCCCAGAGGCGAATGCCATTGTACTCCCCTTCTGAGGCGTCATCGCCGCCAGAGATCAGAAATTTGCCGTCGGGCGAAAAAGCGACGGCACAGACTAAACCATCTACTCTCCCGACAAAAATTTCATTCTGCAGAATAGCCCACGCCACACCAGCCACAATCAGCACTACCGCCCCGATAATGATGCATAATGTCCATCGTAAATAGCGCATATTTCCTCCTGTTCATTGCCTTAAAACTTGGCTCAGCCGTTATTCTCACCCACTTGGCTTATTGCCGCACACGTCCCGTTCCGTGACAGTTTGGACAGGTTTCGGCGGGCTTGTAACCGTAGTCGCCATAAGGGTTGCCGAACGGGCCAATCTGTCCCGTCCCGTTGCACTGATAGCACATTCGCTCATCCGGCTCCGAGTCGTGTAGATCGGCGTCCTCTTCCGTCATTTGCGGAGCGACGGGGCGAAGAGGCAAGGATTGCGAGAAGGCCGGTGAGTCCAGATAAATTTCCATGACTTCTGACGCATAGCCTGGAGACGAGATCACGCTGACATACAGCTTCTCGTGCGCCAGGAAAGCTACCTCGGCTTTTTCGTTGCGCACCAGCACGACACGTCCAACCTGACCGTGTCGGGCGTCTTGCCAGGGCTTATCGGCGATCTTGGTGTAACCTGATGCCAGCGCCTGGCTGACATCAGCCTGGAGTTGCGCCGCCGCCTGCCCGGCTCCCAGGAAAAAGAGTTGGAGCATTTGGGCTTCTGTGCCGTCATCCGCACGATAATTTTTGCCGTGTCCGCCGAGCACTCCTTGCTCAATTCTGCGCGCCACGTCGCGCGTCGAAAGGAGTTGATAATGGCGCGGCGCGGTGGCGGTTGACAGGGTTTCTGTTGGGCTGTTGGCTTCCGGCAGGGAAGTAGAAGAAGTGATCGTGCGGCTCCGGCAACCAATGACTGTCGTAGCCAAGACCAGCGCAAACAATAATGTGATTTTCGCCAACATACGTTTTACCTCCTTGCGTTGCTCTGTACTGTCTTCCCCATCGAGTTGCGGTGGGTTTTACTGATAAGGGTTCCCTTGAAATTGTGCATCCATCTGGCGTTTTCTATCATTCCACTCTTGTTCTTCTCTGTTGATCCTCCGCAGGTTTTCCCGATGCTCTTGCTCTACTTGCTGCATGAACTGTTGATACTGCTGCTCTCTCCGCCTTTGCTCGGCATCAACGGGTTGGGCGGCGGCTCTGGTTTGCGGGCGATATTGCACCTGCGGGTGTTTCCTGTTGCTGCCACAAGCACTGAGCGCGGTAGCAAGAACGGCGAAGATCGTGATTGCGTAAAGGTGTTTCATCGTCTTTTTCCTTTCGGTAAATAAACGGCAGGGGCTTCGTGGCTCGACCCGAACTTTTCACTCCTGCATTCTCGGTTCTGCAAACATCATCGGTACTGCCTTCACTAAAGACACGCGCAGACGGAGGTGCAAAAAGTCCACACAGATTGAAAAAAAGAGAAATTATTTTTGCGCTTCGTTTGTGGGCCATCCTGACGATGAAGCAACCAGCGAAAAAGGCGGCGACAGTCTGGTTGCTGTCGTCGCCTTGTGCCGTTCCTGGTCTTGCTTGCCGTTGTTATGGCGCGCGTTCTTTCCGGCGTTGTTCCATCTGCTGATAGGCGCTACGCACGTTTATCCATTGGCCCTGTTGCGCCAATTTGCTTTGCAGTTTGTCGAGCGATTGTTCTTTCCGCGCAGCAAGCGCCGCTGGGAAATTGTCGCCGATAATCACGGTCTCGACATTGCGCACGGTGATGAGGTTGTCCCGCTTTTCGTTCACGTAGGTTTTCGAGCCGTCGTGATTCTCGGTGACGGTGTAATCGCCGGGCACGCCCTCAAGCTGCACCGCGTCCGCGCCGTCTCCGCCATCAATGTTTGCGGTGATTTTCGTGCCCTGCACAAGGACGTAATCATCGCCCTGGCGCAGGTGCGTGATAAAGCGGTTTCCAGTATAACCACTCCCGTTCGGATTCGCCTCCAAGATCACAAAATCCTCTGCCTCCGAGCCGCTGTAGTAACCCACGGAGTTGTGGCCGCCTTGCGTTAGCATTTGTACACCAGCGGCAAAGTTCGTACAGAAATCGCCCGCTTGCGTCACGGCTCCATTCCCCGCACCCGCGAACTGATGGCTGCGATAACCGGTTTGTGTCACAAAGACGTTGTCATCGGCGACCTGATACCCGTTGGAGACGATTTGTCGCACGCCGAAGTTGTGGCGTGCGGTGCTGCTGGTGTAATTGCCACGCTGCTCGACATCGCCATTCGCAAAGGCATGCTGGAGGCTATTGTACTGATCCTGACTGGCGTAGCCTCCCACATTTTGCACCACGCTGTAATTGTTTGCTCCCGTCACCGTCACATCGCCATTGATGTTGCGAACTTCAAGGATCGTGGACGTGATATTGCGGGTCAGTCCTTGTTTGAGGGCCGGGTCTTGGTTGCCATCCAAGACGACTTTGCGACAATATGTGCGCCGCTCTAGTTTGGCCGGTGTACACGTGTCGGCGGCAGCGGCGGAAACCTCTCGCGTGCGGGAAGGCTCCCGTCGATTGGTTTCCCGCGCGTTGGCTGGCAAGGGAGGTGTCGCACGCTCTTGTGCAGAAATGGTCGAGAGTTGCGACAACATGAAAACCCCGCTCAGCAACATCAGCTTGACGGTGCGGCAAATGAAGGGTTGCGTCAATAGTAATTTGCGCTGCATAACTCAAAGCTCCTTTTTGTGCGCGGCGACAAGTTGCCCTGTCATTGCGCGCCGCTGTTTTATTGATACGGATTGCCTCGCGTGCGGGAATCCATCTGGCGCTTGGCGTTATTCCATTTCCGCTCTTCGTCGTCAATCTGCCGCATCTTGCTCATATACTCCTGATCGGCCCGCCGCAGAAACATCTGGTTTTCCCATTGCAGCATTCGTTGTTCTGACGAGGAACGCCCGTTGTAATAGCCATTGGTGGAAGAACGTGGCGTGCTGCCACCAACCGAGATACCAGCCTGGCGCAGCATCCCGATGACATTGGTATCCATTGCCAGTTGCGGGCTGAGTTGGAAAGCCCGTCCCACATGTTGCTCGGCCTGCGCCTGTCGTCCGACTGCCGCTAGAACCACGCCTTTGCCCAGCCAATAGAATCCTTCGTAAGGACGCAGCCGAATGGCCTGATCGAACGATTCCAGGGCCTCTTGAAACTGCCCCAGCATGGCGAGCGAAAACCCCTTCTGTCCGTGCGCTTCGGCGTAATCCGGCTTGAGCCGTGTTGCCAAATCAAACGCTTGCGCGGCGCGCGCCCAATCGCCTTGTTGCGTATAGGCCACGCCTTGCAACCACGCCGCCATCGCATTGATCTGGTTTCTGTATTGGGCTGACGCTGGGTTGGACAACAAGGTCAGACACAGAACGGCTGCGCCGATGAACGGACTCAAAAACGCTTTTTTCATATCTTCCTCCTGTGGATGTAATCGTTGCTCCGAGAGCGACCTGATTGCTGCTCTCACTCAGACACGCGGAGAGACGCAACGAAAAAGTCCAGGCGGAAGAAAAATAGTGACAATTATTTTTTGCGGCGGAAGGAACGGCGTCTGGCGGTCGCGGCGGGAAAAGACGTTTATTTCCCTTTGCTCTGGAGTGCCGTTTTGTATTCGGTCAAGGCGTCTTCGAACTCCTTGCGTTTTGGCGCTAACGACAGGGCTTTTGTTTCCGTCTCCACAGCTTTCACCGGATCGCCGGTTAGGAAATACGCCTTGGCCAGCGTATCCAAAATGTCGGCACTCTTTCCGCCAGACCGCTCAACGGCACGTTCGGCATAGGCAAGAGCTGTCACTGGGTTGCGCAGGCTGGGCGGTTCCAGCGTCAACAAGTCCCAAGCGTAGCCGTTGAGATCATCAGCGGTCGCGCCGGGCTGATCGGCCAGCTCTTTGCGGGTCGCGAGAACATCTACTTTTATTCGCCCCGCCTCCTCTTTGCGCCCCGCTTTGTCGAGTTGTCCGGCGAGGGTTTGCGCCGTGCCGAGGAAGGACGAACGCCATTTTACATTCAGCGGATCGCGCACCCGCAAATCCCGATAGATTTCGAGTTGCTGGCGGTAATGCTCAAGCGCGCCCGCTGTGTTGCCCTGGAGGGCCATAATCGCGGCTTGCAGATTGTGGCTATATGCCAGCACCCCACGCGTCTCAACGTTGCGCGGATCAACGTTGACTAGCTCGCGGGTAATCTCCCAGGCTTTATCCAATTCTTTTTGCGCGGCGGCGCCCTGTTTTTTATCCAACCAAATGGCACTGCTCTTTTGCGCCAATACCGCCAGATGACGACGGTAAATAGAATTGTCCTGATTAACACGGAGCAACTGTTCGGTAATTGCTGCCGATTGCTGGTACCCCGCTAAAGCCGCCTCGAATTCGCTCCGCTGCCAATGAATATCTCCGATCCTTTCGTGGCTCAGATAAAGATATTGGCGCGCCCCTGCATGAGTGGGAGCGACGGCGGTGACCGCCTGAGCAATGGCAAAGCATTGGCGGAAGTTTTCCAGCGCCCCGGCCTGATCGTTGAGATTGGGAAAGATGGAATTGCCCAGCGTATCGCCCAATTTCAAATAACCGCGGGCCAGCTTCACGCCTAGCGCCGCATCTTTTGTATCTGCCGCATAAAGTGCTGCGTAGATTTCGTTCGAGCGGCGGTAGCGATCTACCGCCTCGGCAGCGTTCCCGGTCATGGCCAATATATCTGCCAACCCTTGATTCGCTGCTGCAAAACCACGTTGCACGTTGGGATTCGCCGCCTGATGCTTCATCAGGTTTTCACAGATTGCGATGGCCTTCCGATAGCTCTCAAACGCGCCGTTGGTGTTGCCCAGGTTCGCGACATTTGGATTCCCCAGCACATCGCCCATCTGGTTATAAGCTGCGGCCAATTCCATCTGTAGCGAGGGGTCGCCGCCGCCCTCGCTGGCCAAACTATCGAGGTATTGCAACGCTTGCTTCACCAGTTTCTCTCGCACCGGAGTAGAGCCTGCCAATTTGGCAATGTCGTCGTGCAACTCAAACATCAAAGCGTTGGCCAGTTGCCGCACATCCTGGAAGCGGCGCTCGGCGCGGCTGCGCTCGCGGCTGGCAACGCTTGCCTGCCAGGTCGTAGCGGCGATTCCGCCGAGCAGCGTCAGGAACACCACGATGGAGGCGACGGCCACGCCGCGATTTCGTTGTGCGAACTTTTCGAGCCGGTAAACCAGCGTATCTTGACGGGCAATGACCGGCATTCCTTCCAAATGCCGCCGAATATCTTCCGACAATTGATTCACCGTCGTGTAGCGCCGCTGCGGCTCCTTGCGCATGGCCATCAACACGATGTTGTCCAAATCGCCGCGCAATCGCCGCCGCAATTTTTCCGGTTCGCCGTCGCGCGCCCGACTGACCGTTTCGGGGGTGATGGCGCGGGTCGAGCCGTCGGCGTTGGGAATCGTTTCAATGCGGTTGACGGCGGTGCTGGGGCGTTCGGGTTCTTCTTCGCACACGACGCGCAAGATGTCGTGGGGCGCACGGCTCTTGACGTGATAGGGACGATGGCCGGTCAACAATTCATACAACACAACGCCCAGACTGTACACATCGCTGGCGGTCGTGATCGTTTCGCCACGCACTTGTTCGGGGCTGGCGTATTCGGGCGTCATTAGGCGCATTGCGGTCGCCGTGGGGTCAATCGTTTGGCCGGACAATTCCGGGTTCAGCACTTTGGCGATGCCGAAATCCAACAGCTTCGGCGTGCCGTCTTCGGTGACGAGGATGTTGCTGGGTTTAATGTCCCGATGGACGACCAGATTTTGATGCGCGAATTGCACGGCGGCGCAGACTTGCCGAAAGAGGTGCAATCGTTCGACGGTCGAAAGCTTGTGCGTGTCGCAGTAATCCGTAATCGGCTGGCCTTCGACATATTCCATCGCAAAATAGGGCAGGCCGTCCGGGGTCGTGCCGCCGTCGAGCAATTTGCCGACGTTGGGATGGTCGAGGCTGGCGAGGATTTGGCGCTCGTGACGAAAGCGGCGCACGATGTCTTTCGAGTCCATCCCGCGCTTGATGATCTTGAGCGCGACCCGTTTTTTGTATTCGTCGTCGGCCCGCACGCCAAGATACACGCGCCCCATTCCGCCCTGCCCGATTTCGCGTAGGGGTTTGTACGGGCCCACCGTCTGCCCGATGAGCGAATCTTCGGAGGGCATGTCGAACAAGTGCGGGGTTTGCGCGAGGGCCGGTCGTTCAATGAAGGTGCTGGCTTCTTCGTGGCTTTGGAGCAAGGTTTCGAGTTGCGCGCGCAAGATGGCATCGCCCGCGCAGGCTTGCGCCAGAAACTGTTCCCGTTGCCCCGCCGGGCGTTCCAGCGCCTGCTCGAAAAGCGGCTTAATCTGTTGCCAGCGTTCGGGGGTCATGACGGGCGGTTCATTTTGCGTCGGTTGTTCAGGCATTGGGTTATCTCCGGCTGAGTTGGTGGTAGAGCCAGGCTTTGGCCAAATTCCAATCGCGCTTGACGGTCGAGACGGCGATGCCCATTACTTCAGCGACCTCGGTCAATTCCAGCCCCCCGAAATAGCGCAACTCCACGACCCGGCTTTGGCGCGGATCGAATTGCGCCAGGGTTTGCAGCGCATCGTCGAGCGCGAGAATGTCTACGTCGCGCCGCGCCGACACATTGAGCGCATCGTCGAGCGTGACCGGGGCCGCGCCGCTGCCGCGTTTGGCCGCCTGTTTTTCGCGCGCGTGATCCACCAGGATGCGGCGCATCATCTGGGCGGCGATGCCATAAAAATGCGAGCGGCTTTGCCAATTCACGCGCGATTGATCTATCAATCTCAGATACGCCTCGTTGACGAGTTCCACCGTTTGCAATGTGTGGGCTGCTCCTTCGCGGTGCAGATAGGCAGCGGCAATCTTGCGCAGTTCGTCATACACCAACGGCATTAGTTGATTCATGGCCGCTTCATCACCCTTCTGCCAATTGTGCAGTAATTGTGTGACGTCTTGCTGGGGAACAGACATGCTGGCACCTCTCAGAAAAGTTCCTGGTTTTCAGTTGGTGTTGGCCATCGCCAAGATAGCCGCTTCATCACACAAGATCAATTGCCGCCCAAAAAAAGACGGAGCGAAGGAGCGACAGCGAGGAGGAAAAATGGGCCTCTGCTCACCCGGTCTTTCCTTCGTGATCTTCGTGACGAAAACATCTCGCTATCTGGAAATGCGTCAACGCGGCGGCAAAAGGATCATGCCAGCGCACAAAAAATTGCGATGGCCATTACTCTGGACTTGCATGGTTTCGATTCTGGCGTAGGCTTATCAACCGGGCAGTCAAATTGGGGAAAACAACAACGGCTAGTTGAGGCCAAATGGAATCTGCATCATCGAATATTACCGCGCTGTTGATTGCCTGGGGGCAAGGGGATCAAAGTGTAAAAGAACCGTTGATACAGGCGGTCTACGCTGAATTGCGTCGCTTAGCGCAATTTCATCTGATGAACGAGCGCCCCAATCACACGTTGCAAGCTACTGCGCTGGTCAATGAAGCGTGGTTGCGTTTGGTTGACACAGGGGGCGAAAGCAAAGTGGAATGGAGCAATCGCGCCCATTTTTTCGGCATCGCAGCCCGCCTGATGCGGCAGATTCTGGTCGAGCACGCGCGTCGGCGCAGACGCCTGAAGCGCGGCGAAAATGCCACCCAGGTGACGCTGGATAAAGCCAATGGTTGGGTACAAAAAACGGACGTCAATTTGCTGGCGTTGGATGATGCTTTGAACGCTTTGGCGAAGTTCAGTCCGCGCCAAAATCAAATTGTCGAGCTACGATTCTTCGGGGGGCTGACGGTGGAGGAAATCGCGCTGCTGCTGGAAGTCGCGCCCATCACCATCAAGCGGGATTGGACTGCGGCCAAAGCCTGGCTCTACCGCGAACTGCGCCCGCTTGCTTGACCCTACCAGAGCCGCGAGAGAGGAGGCTACAATTTGCGAGTTGACAGTGGCAATGGCAGGAATCAAATATATGGGCGCTATACTGCGAACGGGAACAGAGTGTGCATTCGCTACAGAAAAATGTGAGACAGAAAAATAAAACCAAGACCCAAGAGCGGGGGTTATTTTTCTGACCACCATCTTTCTGTAGCAGGAAAAAAGCTCAAATTGTGCCCGCACGAGGTATAACAGCGATTGGCATCGCAGGGCTTCTCCTGCTAACTTCTACGATTTACCTCAACTCAACTCCTCCCCATCCAAAATCTAAAATCCAAAAAACGAGCCTACTACTCACCTACCTCGACAACACGATCCGATGGCAACGGAAACAACTCCTTCTTGGCTTTGGCAATTCGATTGACGCCTTTATTCGCATGCCAGTCCGCCACCGCTTGTTCGGTTTTCGCATAGAGGTCATCACGCAGAGCACGGTTTTTCGGCTCCTTCCGTTTGAGCAAGATGTGATTGCGTAAGGTAATGATGAATTCTTCGCCTTCTTTGGAGTAGCCCGAGGCCAGCACTTCGGCGAAGCGTTTCAGCTTTTTGGCCGGCACATGATAACTGGCACGAACGAGTGCGGCGAGGATATACGATGCCCCGACGCCCGCCGTGTTATCTCGAAACGCCTCCCACACGAATTGAATCGCCTCGGTGTGTTCCCTGTAGAAATCTACCAAATCCAACCGATCCGGCGCGACCGGTTTTGTAGCCGTCCCAAAGTGAAGACCGCCGATGAATATTTCTTTGGCGATGGCCGCAACGAAACCGCTGATCGGCCCGCCATGAGCCATACTCAAAGCCTGGGCATCGGTGCGCTTGCGTCCATCGTCAATGGCAAGCGCGGCTTCTTCGGTCAGACCGCGCGACACCATCATAGACACAGTAGTCCTCGTCTCAAGAATGGCACGCAACCGATGTTGTCCATCGCGCAGGCGACCCTGTTCATCGAAGGCAATGCCCTGATGCGTCACATAGAACTTGCCCGCCTTGATGAGGCGCACATACTTCTGGACTGTCAGCGGGGAGATGGGGCGATTGCAAAAATTCTGTGAGAGGAATTCTTCGGCTTTTTTGGGGGAAATCTTTTCGAGTTTGCTTTGCATCGGGTTACTCCTTTTCGTGAACAAACGATTTTGTGTGCGCGCACCTTAGCAAAGGTTTGCGGGAGAAGGCAAAACAAACCGTGGCAACGGTCTTCTCCGTCCAATCATTAGGGGCGCAGGAAGACATCAACTCCCTGCTTTCGGGTCTTGGAACTACACGCCTTCACCGAATATGTCGTAGCGTGAGAGAGAACCTGCCTTCGGCCAGCAACGTCCCACCGCTTCGGTTTTCCTCATATAAATCTTACTTTGATAGTAGGTCATGATCTGCATTTGCGGTTCCTTTTCAACGCATTGCAGGAGACCAAAAAAGCTCGTATAGTGCGCGGGGGTTTTTGATTCTATCAAGCGCAATCTCTCATCTACTCAGGGCACCGAGGAGGCCGGCAGCGTTGTGAGAGGCACTGCCTGTCTCACCAAATGGGAACAGCAGCGCCTGTTGGTGCGTGGGATCGAACGAGAGCAATCACGGTCTCGACTCTGAGAGCTAGGGCAGAGATCACGTAAACAACCACAATGGGCAAGGGAAGCGCAAAACAAAGCAATCCTTCTGACTTTGGCTGGCGAGATTTGGAGGCCGTGCCGCCGGGGTATTGGCTGCAAGTTTGTCAGGGAGGTACAGCGATAGAACATTTCCTGGTTGTGGATACGATAGATGAATTGCTGGCACTGATGGAGCGATTTCCGATCCTGTTGCTGGCGACCCTCCCCACGAGCTTAGAACATCTCAGGAAGAGCCAGCCAACCGCAGCCGGGCGGAAAGAAATACAAGCGCGTGCCGACTTCCTGCGGCAAGTCCAGCAGATGTTCGCCGAGCAGCGGGCTGAGGAGTTAGCCGGGGCGTGGGCCAGTCTTGCCTTTGACTTGACGGAAGAGTCGCAGGGGGTGAAGCTGCTCAACCTGCAAGTCGCCGTCCTGTTGCTGAGGGAGGCCCAGCAGCAGTTTCCAGCGGGCGAGATTGCCTTTGCGCGTTGTCAAATGCAGGAGGCGTTAGCCCGGCAGGAATTGGGCGAACGTGGCCTGATGCAGGAACGGAATTGGGCGTTGGCGCTGGAGCTTTACGCGGCAGCCCGAAAAGGAATCGGTCGCCAAAGCCTGGATTATGCTGCTTGTCTGGTGAATGAGGCGAATCTGCGCCTGAGTATCGCGGAGCAATATGGGACAGCGCAGGAATTGCAGCAGGCCATTGGGTTGTATCGGCAGGCGCGCCCGCGACTCAAAGACAGCCCGGAGCATCAGCGCATCTGCCTGCTGGGAGAGGGCAACGCTTATACGACGCTCGCGGAAATCGGTGTCGCTCCAAAACCGAATCTGAAAAAGGCGATAGACCGATTTGCGGCAGCGCGCAACGGCGCAACGCCGACGGATATAACTGATGCGCGCAGTCTGATCAACGAAGGCGTGGCGCGGATTGCACTGGCGGAGCGTGGCGCGGCGGCGCGGGAAAACTATCAACAGGCCGTCGCGTTGTTGGTCAGCGCACGTTCTGTATTGAAGGATTACGACGCCGACCATCTGCGCGCGCGCATCAACGAGGGCAATGCGCGGTGCGGGCTGGCTGAGCAAGGCTCGGACGCCGAGGAGAACTTACGCCAAGCCATCGAACTGTACCTTTCCGTCCAGCAACAAATAGAGGCCGACCATCCTGATTACGCGCTGTGCTTGATGAATGAAGGGGCGGCGCGCACACAGTTGGCGGAGTTAGGCAGCGAGTCTCAAGCCAATTGGGAACGAGCCGCGACGCTCTATGAAACCGCGCGCGAATTGTTTCCCAAAGGAAGTCTGAATGCCGGGCGTTGCCGGATGAATGAAGGCGCGGCCCGCCGCAATCTCGCCGATCTGGGGATTCATCCTGCGGCGAACCTCGCACAAGCCGTCACGCTCTATCGCGCGGCCCGCAAGAGTTTTCAGCCCGGCAGCGTTTCCCACGCCCGTTCGTTGATGAATGAAGCGACGACGCGGCTGAGCATGGCGGAATGGGGAATTGATCCGCATAGGAATCTGCGCCAAGCCGTCACGCTCTATCAGTCCGCTGCCGCTGCCCTGCCACGCACGAGCCTGAGTTGGGCGCGTTGCCAGTTGAGCGAGTGTAATGCGCGCACGCTGCTGGCAGAAGCAGGAGTTCAGCCCGATTTGAATTTGCGCGCGGCGTTGCGGCTGGCTCGTGCCGCGCAAAAGAGCCTGGCCGCCGACCGCCTGAACGTCGCTTCTTGTCAGGTGAATGAAGCGCGCGCGTTGTATGCCCTGGCAGAGGGGTCAGGACAACGGACGCCACTGCATCGGGCGCGACGCTTGCTGCAACAAAGCGCCGCCACTCTGACCCAGGCAGGCGTCAAGCATGAAGCGTTGATTGCCACGCAGTTGCTGGGAACGGTGGCAACCGCGCTTGGTCAATGGGAGGAAGCGCACGATGCCTTTACGACAGCCATTGCGCAAGCGGAGCGGTTGCGCTACGAAACCCAACCACACCAGCGTCAGCGCGTGCAGGCACGCAATCTGGGCATCTATCAAGCGGCGATTGAAATCAGCCTACGCACCGAATCGTATGGGGTAGCCCTCAGCGACATTGAGCGACTGCGCAGCCGGACGTTATCCGATTTGTTATCTGAGCGAGATCGCCCGCCCCGCAAAGTCGCCGCCGAAAAATGGAGCGAGTGGCAACACCTGATGGCCCGCCTGGCGGAAGTAGATGCAGCATTACAACCCTCGCTTGTTTCTTCGCCGAACAATTTGTCAGACGAGGACAAACCCACAGGACGACAGCGGACCGCTTTGCTCAAGGAGCGGCATCAAATGGAGGCGCGGCTTGACCTGCTGGAAGCGGAGATTCGCACGAAAGACCCGGACTATCGTTTTGCAGCGGCGGGGCTGGAACTGGAGGCGATGCAGGAAACCGCCGAGCGTTTGCAGCGGACTCTCGTTTCGTTCCACGTCGGCGAACTGGGAACGGCGCTTTTCCTGCTGGGGCCGGGGCGTCGTCCACTTTGTTTGCGCTCACGGGAATTCACGGTCGAGCGGCTGCGAGAACTGGTCTTTGGCGCGAACGAGAAAGCAGGTTGGGTCGGCGAATATCAGCATTACGTGGATGCTTTCCAAATAGGACAAATCGCGCAAGTGCAGCAGCGTTGGCAAGACCAAATGATGGCCACGCTCCATACGCTCTACCGCGAATTGATCGGCCCTTTGCACCAAGAGCTACGACAGCGCGGCGAGTCGCGCGTAGTTTTCATCGCAGGCGGGCTGCTGGGCGTTTTGCCGTTGCACGCAGCGGCTTGGGAAGATGCCGATGGAACGCTGCGATACTTGGTGGAGGAAATAGAGGTGAGCTACGCGCCGTCCATCGCGGTTTTGCGGCGTTGTCTGGATCGTCGCCGCCCGCGTGTTGATGCGGCACTGGTCGCCTCGGTCAGTGGCAATCAACCTTCGCGCGGCGGCTATGCTGGGTGGGAGGCGAACCGGATTGCCAGCTTGCTGCGCACGAGATTGGATGTGGCCAATGTCCGTTGGTTCGGAGAACCGGAATACGTGACACGCGGATTGTGCGAGACTGTGGCGGAGCCGAAGGTGTTGCTTGAAACGCTGCCGCAACAGACCCTCTGCCATCTGACCTGTCACGGCAAATGGGATGCGAAAGAGTACCTGGATTCAGGCTTGCAGCTTGTCGGCGAACAACCGCTGACGCTCCGCCAGTTGCTCCGCGAAGCCCGCTTGTCGCGCGCGCACTTTGTCGCGCTTTCGGCCTGTGAATCAAGTTTGGGTTTGCAGCGTGATTTGCCCGTCGAGGAGTACCTCGGACTCCCGATAGGCTTTCTGGCGGCAGGGGCGCGCAGTATCGTCGGCTCACTGTGGGCTGTCCCGGAATTTCCGTCCTCGTTTTTGATGGTGCGTCTCTATCATCACCTCTTGGGCGGCGTGAGCCTGAGCGAGGCTCTGCAACAGGCACAACAGTGGATCATCCGTGCGCCGCTGGAAGAAAAACGCGCGTTTTTGCGAGCGGTCAATCATCTCAATCCGCCCGTGAGTGAGCGGAGTCAGCAAACATTGGAGAATGCCTTAACCGCTTCGGAAAACCGGTTCAGCCATCCCGCTGCCTGGGCCGCATTTCAAGCCGTAGGCGCGGCTGCGAACGTGATCTTTCCGCGCCGACCGAGGAACCGAGAAACCAACCGACCCATTTCCAGGAGGAAACCATGAGCAAAAAAACGCCTGCCTCAACCCCCATTGATTTCCCGGATTTGCCCGCGACCAGCGACCCGACACATATCAAGATGATGGGTGCTGCGCCGGAACCGCGTACCGGGGAACAACACTACCCAACGAACGTAACGCTTGATCCGAGCGCGCCCGGAACGAGTTCGCAGGGAAGTGGCGCATCCGGCAGTGATGCTACGATGCAACCCGACGCGTCTGCAGGAACAAGCGAAACGGGAACGGCTGACGGAGGGGCCAGCCAGCCGTGAACCACATCGTCCGAGACCCTGCCCTTTACTTCATCCAAACCCTGTTGTTGCGCCCGGCGCGGGAGACTGGCTTTCGCTTGACACCACTCTATCGCGTCTTTGCGGCGTGGCAATCGCTGACGGGGTTGTCGGAAGAGGTTTCGCCAACGGAGGCGCAACAACGGCTCGACCGCGGTGGTGGTTGGACGCTCTGGTCAAAGAGTGGGGACATGGAGCAAGTCAAGGGGATCGCTGATTCGCGTTGGCGTGTGCGCGCGGATACATTTGGAGATGACTTGTGTCTATTGTGCGGAATTGAGACGCAACAGGAATTGCCGGAATTACCAGCAGCAAGGACAGCGCTGCCACCGGAGTGGAACGCTTGGCTGGATGACGCACGCGCTCGACTCTACGCGCAATGGCAAGCGCGCACTTCGCCATTCCGGCAAGTGTTGGCGGAAAGCGTGGTCGGCCCCACTGCCGAAGCACCGCAGGCTTCGCAATTGCGGGCGACCGGGGTAGCCTGGCTCTGTCTTTATGAGTGGATGACAGAACCCGATTGGGAGGTCTTGGGACAGGCACGGTTTCAACGCGGAGCTTGGCAGGTCTTTGATTGGGGGATACTCGGAACTGCACCGCAGTCCCTGGCGGAACAGCCGGTCTGGGAAGCGCACGTTCTGGCATCCCCAGAGAAACACAAACGAGCAGAGGAGTTTATCTTTCAGTCCCTCCCCGAATTATTGATCTTCTATCTGAAAGTGACGCAATTGCTGACTCCACGCTACCGCCGGACGCAAGCCCCGCAAGCGCGCACGCTGGATACGAAGCTGGCGCGGTTGCTTGAGGCGGTAAATCAGATGGAGGGGAATTTGAATTTGCGCGGGGCCGAATCGTTCCTGGCGCAGATGGCCACGCAACTGGGAGAGTTCCGCACCGTGTTGGCCGCGATGACCATTGATTTACATACCGCGCGCATTGATTATGAAAATGCGGAACGTTTGTTACAACGCCATCTTTCGCCTGCGCCGCCAGGGCAGGGAAGCGCCGTGCCCTACTTGTTGCTCCGCCCGCTCAAGCTCTATGTGGAACAAGCCGAAAAAGACATGGAGTATTTCCGCCTCACGCTGGATGGTGTGCAACAAACGCTGGAGTTGCTCAAGCTCCGCACCGAAATGCTGCGCGTCCGGTTTGCCAATGCCCTGGCCTCTCTGGGAGCCGGCTTTGGTATCTTTCTGGGTTTGGGGCAACTGATTGACCCGAACTATCTCAAGGAGTATCTGCAACGCTCGTGGCCAGGCTTTTGGCTCAGTCCGCATGGCAATCTGGCGCGAGCCCTCTTTTGTTTTCTTCTGGCGGGCTTGGCATCGTGGCTGGTGTTTTGGTTGCTTAATCGGTTTTTATGGGCGAAGCCGAAGGCCGGGCTTGCAGCGCCCTAAGTGGAAAGGAATTACAACGGTGGTTATTTTGCACGCAGGGCTACATCCACCTGCATCTGGCTCTCGACCATAGCCGGTCAACCACAAGCTTCCAGTCGCTTAATTGCCGAGCCGACAGAGGCGAAAGCAAAGCCGATATGGGTCGCGTTGACGGTCACAACCTTGCCGCTCGCGAGGGCGGAAGCCGTAGACCTTCAGGAAGCACTGACACCAATGTACGACCGGGGGGCAAACCGGGCTGCCCCCGTTTACCAGAGTCGCCACAGAAAAAATAATCTGGGTGGGAAGCGAAGAGACAACTAGCGTCTGATAATGTCGCACAATTTCGATCTTTTAATACTTTCGCAAGTTTGCTGATTTTCCGTAATGGTGCAAATAATTTTAACTCTTACGGACACTTTCAAATCTCCGCCTGCAACTCGAAACTTAAAAGAAACGCCCCCAATCAAGGGGTAGGAGTTAAGCGAACTTGGTCGAGGCGCTGCTGCACCAATGGTTGGCCGGGGGATAAACTTATCTGTCTGAAAATGCGAATATCTGAAAATATGATTTCCTGATGCCTTGCGATTTTTGCTGGTATCGCCCAAATTGTCATTTCCTATTGCCGTAAGGCAACGTACTACTGATTGCTATTGTAATGGTTTGGCCCAACCTGGACCTGGCCAATATCTGCTATGCCTGGCTTGGAACTTGCTTTTGATTCTCGACGGCTTCGTGCCATTTGCGAAAACGAAGCCCAGGCGAATGAAGAATTGGGCGTAGAAGTTGCGGGCGCTCTACGGCACCGTCTGGCGGATTTGCGTGCGGCCAGGACTGTGAAAGACCTTATTGTCGGTCACCCTCGCGTGTTGGATGAGACGCAGGAGCAGGTGATGTCGGTTGATCTATATGATGGGTACCAAGTCATCTTTTGTGCGAATCATGTCAACAACCCAAGGAATGGGTCGGGGAAAGTGGATTGGCTACGGGTTAGTCGTATCAAGATACTGCGAATAGAGAGAAGCTATGTTCAGTAAAGAATTTGCTCCTGATTGGGTTTCCGCACCGGGCGATACGATCGCAGATATCCTGCAAGAGCGTGATTGCTCCGCCAGTGAGTTTGCGCGCCAAATCGGATATTCGCTCGCAGAAGTGCAGGACCTTTTGCAGGGACATGCCACTATCAGTCTTGCCGTTGCGCGCCAGCTTGAGCGCGTGCTGGGTGCTTCGGTGGAATTCTGGATGACCCGTGATTTTCAGTATCGACAGGACACTCAGCGGTTACACGTGGCCGACAACCAATGGCTGGCCGGTCTCCCCGTAGGAGATATGATTCGGTTTGGGTGGCTCAAGCCGGTACCGCATCCTGCTCACGAAGCAGAGGCGTGCCTGCGCTTTTTTGACGTACCCAGCGTGCGGGCTTGGCACAAACTGTATGGCAACTTGGAGGAAATGGCCGCTTTCCGAACCTCTCCTTCTCTGGATTCACGACCAGGAGCAGTGGCGGCGTGGCTGCGCCAAGGGGAGATTGAAGCGCAGCGTATTGACTGTAAGCCCTGGAATCCTGACGGCTTTCGTGCATCCCTCTCCTCCATCCGGTCTTTGACGCGAGAAAAAGACCCGAATCGTTTCTTACCAAAATTACAGGATCAATGTGCTGAGTATGGTGTAGCAGTAGCTATCGTTCGCTGCCCCGCCGGGTGTAGAGCGAGTGGCGCAACACAATTTCTGACGAAAGAAAAAGCCTTATTGCTACTTAGCTTTCGTTTCCTGACGGATGATCATTTCTGGTTTAGTTTCTTTCACGAGGCCGCCCATTTGTTATTACACGGTGCAAAAGGATTTTTCCTGGAAGGCGAAGATACGCCGCAGACAATGCAAGAGGAAGAAGCCAACGAATTTGCTGCTCAGACTCTCGTTCCATCGGCACTACAGTCCGAAATGTTAGCGCTGCGGGTGGATTCGCGGCAGGTCATCCGATTTGCAATGAACGTTGGTGTGTCCCCGGGCATTATTGTTGGACAATTGCAGCATCTCGGAAAATTTAAGCGGAACCAATTGAATAGCCTGAAGCGTCGGTATGAATGGGTGATGTAGCGATTACCCGCGAAAGCGTTTGAACTTGGTAGGGCTTTTCTGCCAATTGCAGAGTGCATCTTCTAGTACCTGCATTCCGACGCCGAGTTTGGTATCCAATTCGATCAGCCAGGAATCAAGTTCTGCGGCACTCAGCGCTGCTTCTTTTTCCCCACCAAATAATAGTCTTGCTCCGGTTACCGGGCCGGTCGAACCTTGCATATACGTTGATCCCGGTTCGAGTGGAGCTAAACCAAGCTTCCCAATCATCGTGAGATAATCAAACCGAGCGGTTCTGCCAAATCGTTTCACTTCCATTGAGTGGTACAAATAATCGAAGGCTTTGCGCGGATCGCCTGCCGTATGTTGACAGGCTTGCTCCATGCGTTCCTGGTGGGTTCGACCAACCCAATTGATGTAGCTTTCCACGACAGACCCTGTTCCATTAGGGGAATACGCGTCGAGGCTTTCGTACTTACGATGATTGCCGAAGCCGCTAGGAGTGCCATTATGCTTTAAGGCGCTGCGATGATCGTGCAACCAAGCTCTAAATCCAGGAAGATCGGTACTCGTGTTGGCCCAGTTCCACC
>CAZWAK010000093.1:0-19675 GCA_964631865.1 uncultured Heliobacteriaceae bacterium
CACTATCTCGCCCGCAGAATAAATCGCTCAAGTTATTCTGCGGGCCTGACTAAGCACACGACGGGCCCAGCCTTTTCTGCCCTTCAATTGCGCGACGCTTTCTTCCGCCCTCGTCGAATCGCAATTGTTCGGGCATCGTCGCGGCGCGTTCACGGGTGCATTACAAGCCGAACCGGGCCTGATTCGCGCGGCAGAAGGGGGCACGCTGTTTCTGGACGAAATCGGCGATTTGCCGTTGGACACGCAACCAAAATTGCTGCGCTTTCTGCAAAACAAAGAAATCCATCCGCTTGGCGCGACGCACCCTGTCAAAGTCAATGTGCGGTTGATCGCGGCCAGGCATCTTTCGCTGGAAACATTGATCGAGCAAGGACGCTTCCGTGAAGACCTCTATCATCGGCTGCATGTGATGCCATTGTTTGTGCCGCCTCTGCGCGAGCGCCGCGAAGAAATTCCGTTACTGGCGCAACATTTTCTGACGCGCTACTGTGCCGAAATGAACAAGCCGAAAATTCGTTTAGCGCCCGATGCGTTGGACGCGCTGATGGTGGCGGATTGGCCGGGCAATGTGCGCGAGTTGGAAAACGAACTGCTGCGACTGGTGGCCGTGCTGCCCGCCGGAGCGATGATCCGCGCTGCCGATTTGAGTGAACGGTTGCGCCCCATCGCACGGTCGTCGCACAATGGTCATTCCCCTCAGCCCGGCTCGGCGATTGTGTTCCGCCCGCTCACCGACCGCGTCGCGGAATTGGAGCAAACCGCAATTCGGGAAGCGTTAGCCCGGGCCCACAACAACATCACGCAAGCCGCGCCGCTGCTGGGACTGACGCGCAAAGGGCTGCAACTCAAACTCAAACGCTACCATATCGAAGTCTCGCCTTCCGCTCATTGAAGTCTGGAAAAGTCTAGGAAAGTCGAAAGTGCAAAGTGCAAAGTCAAAAGTGGCACTTTCCTATTTTTGGCTTTCCGCTTTTAACTTTCCACTTTCGACTTTCCTGGACTTCCTAATGACAGGGGTGCGTAGCAGCTACGCAGCAGCGTCCATTCGCTACGCACCTGACCGTAAATCTCCGTTTCTATTGCTGAAACACACCGTTCGCCACCGTTCACATCGGGGCTTGGCTGCGTAGCAACTACGCGGCCAACTGGCAAACCAGCCTCGGACGCTTTGCCCTCCATCCTTGTAACCCACAAGAATTTCTTACCTTAGCGGCTTTTGCTCGTTTGTTTCCTGCTCTGGCATCCGAACTGCAAAGACCCAACCACCGGCAGTCACAACCAAACCGTCACCATCTGTTCTGCGAAAGGAAGCGATGAACGATGATCCGCCTCGCCCGGCTGACAGTCCACTCGTGTTGCTGACGGCACAGGAAGCCGCCGATTTGCTGCGTGTACAACGCCGCTCGCTCTATCGGTTTGTGCAACAACAACGCATCCCGTATCGCCGCGTCGGACGCGCGATCCGCTTTGAGCGCAACGAACTGTTAGCCTGGACGCAACCAAAAACCCAAGGAAAGGACTCCTGACTATGGAAAAACTACTCACCGTCGCCGAAGCCGCCCCGCTCGTGAATATGAGCCAACAGGGCTTGTATGCCGCGATCCGCGCGAAGCAATTTCCGGCGCTGCATATCGGTCGCCGCATTCGCATCCCGCAGTCTTCGGTGCAACGCTGGATTGCGGAACAAATGCAAACAACAACGACGACCTCGGACGAACGGATTGAGATAGATTCGTCAAAGCGTGGTCGTATCCCTGCCCTTGCCTCCTGATATTACAAGTGCGCGTTGCATTGCCTGCGATTATTTCGTTTATTGCGATTACACTTTCGTGCTACAGTGCGGAAAGTAAGATGGCAGAGAAAGGAATCGCTCCCATGGTATTAACGCAGGAAGATGTTTTGTTAGCACAGGAAAGCTTGAAGGCGCTGACCACACGACTCAAACAAAAACCGAAGGCGAAAGGCGCTCGACTCGTGCTGGAAGCACGCACGAAGGCGGAGATTGCCTTACCACCGCAAGCCGTCCAGGTGTTAGCGGAGGCACTCGGTCATCTTGCCGCCGGCAAAGATGTTACCGTCCAGGCGCAGCCACACGAGATGACAACGCAACAGGCAGCGGATTTCTTGCATGTGTCGCGCCCGTTCCTCATTGGGCTGTTGGAACGAAACGAAATTCCGCATCGCAAAGTCGGCTCGCATCGGCGCATCTTGTCAGCAGACGTAATGGCCTACAAACAACGTGACGACGCGCAACGATTGCAGGTCTTGGAACAATTAGCAGCCCAGGCACAGGAACTGGGAATGGGCTATTGAGATGAAAGAAAAGACCGCTGTTCTGGATGCGTGCGTGTTGTATCCAGCCCCACTGCGTGATTTTCTGATGCACCTGACGCTGTTGGATTTGTTTCGTGCGCGGTGGACAGAAGCGATCCACGCAGAATGGATGCGGAACGTGCTAGCGCAGCGCCCGGACTTACGCCCTGATCAACTCGCGCGCACGAAAGAATTGATGAACACACATGCCCGCGATGCTTTGGTCGAGGGCTATGAGCCGCTAATCGAAACGCTCATCTTGCCTGATCCCGATGATCGCCACGTTTTGGCGGCTGCCATTCACACCGAGGCGGATTTGATCGTGACCTTCAACTTGCGCGACTTCCCATCCTCAGCATTGAATCCGCACACCATCACCGCGATTCATCCAGACGAATTTTTGCTGACACTGTTTGAGATGGACGCACAGCGTGTACAGCAGGCTGCGGAACGACAACGAAACATGCTGAAGAACCCGCCTAAATCGCAGGAAGAATATTGGCAAACGTTAGCCGTGAATGGCCTGCCGCAGACGGTAGAAAAACTCCGAAAGTTATCGCCCGATCCATCGCCGAAGCCACCCCGCTCCTGAAGCAGAACTGCCACCAACCCGAAAGAGATTTTCATAGAGTGGCTCGCAAACTCTTCAGTCACCAAAATGTGTTTACCTACCCTACGCAAGATCGCCAACAAAGCCTGTGCGGTGATAACAAGCTGGAGAAATTCGAGAAGAAAACGAGGAGAACTTTCCGCCTCTCGTCGATGGCGCGTTCGCTACTGAGGCAGCGGCGTTGCAGAAAACACGCCGCAGATCATCGGCGCGGCGCAATTTTTCAGCAGCAACGGACGCGCGCAATTTTTTTGCAGAAAATGCAGAAACGCTATCGCGCTCACACTTCTACACGACGCTTGCGCGCGCCCACTCCAACCCCGCTATCATCGTTGTCAAGGGTTCGCTGCGCCGCTTTGCAAAATACGCAAACTGCCCTTGACAACGATGATGGATCGCTTTGCTTGGGTGGTCGTGCTCGCTCCGAACCAAGGTTGTGGTGGTGAAGACTGGGAAGAGGAGAAAGGCAGAAAAGGAGAGGAAAGGGATGGGCGCGGGGTGCAGTTTGCGTGCCACACTTGCGACGCAGCTTGGTTCCCATAAATAATTTATTTTCAAGTATTTACTTGTTTTTTTAAGTAAAAAGGTGTACTCTTACAGGGTAAAACAATAACTCACGCAGGACTTATCACCCTGCGTTTTCACTGAAAGGACAAAACGAATGTACGACCTACCTTCTAACTCCTGTCTGGAGTCTGCTTATAAACTGTCTTGCGAAGAATACCCCTACGATATTCCGTCGGCTGAATACATCCGCGAAATCGAAGAAGCGGAAACCGATGCCTGGCTGAATGAACTCGAAGCCCGCTATGAAGCAGAAAAGGCCGAAGGCCAACGCATTGCCGCGTTGACGGGCAAGGAACTGTTTCATTGGGGGCTGGAAAACAGCCGTTTGCGGTTGGCTTTGTTGCCGCATGCGCATCGTTGCCGCTCTTGCTGTGCCGTGATTTTTCACGGCGGCTGTGACTGCGCTGAACCTTCGCACAACACCTGCCCCGATTGTTTGCGGGCGATTCAATCCACGCTAACCGAAGCCTACGAACGCGCGGCGGAACGGCAATGGCTCCAACGCTGTCGCCAAAACGCCGAAACACGCCGCAATGCAGTCACGCGCGACGGCTGGGATATCTGATTGGGACGGGGCGACGAAGCGACGGGGCGAAACAGCGATCTGATGTACTTATCGCCCTGTCTCCCTGTCGCCCGCTCGCCCTGTCTTCTCTTCTCAACGAAAGGAACTTTCTATGCTCGACATTCTGAACCAAATCGAATTGGCGGCGAACGATCTCGCCGGACTCAACTATCAACTGCAACTCGACCGCGAAGCATTGGCCGCGCTGGAGGCCGAAATCAGCTTGCAAATCCTCGACGCCAAAACCGACGCCGGCAAGCCGCTGTACAGCAACGAAACGGCGCGCGCCAATGCCTTGACGCTGCAACTGCGCCAGCACACGGATTATCAATTCCGGTTGACCAACCTTCGCGCGACGGAGCAGGAACGCGCGCGGCTGCAAGCCGGTCTGGAACGCTTGCGCGGCCTTTTCAAAGTCGAATTGATCGAACGGCAGGAAGGCATTTATCAAGCCAAACAAACTGCCGATTTAGTGGCGATCCGATAACCACTTGGCACGGCCTCCCGCGTGCCTTTCCTCGAAAGGAGCAAATCAAATGTACGAAAACAAATGGGCACAACTTTTAGAAACTGCCGTAACAACGCCAGGCTCAATCCTGAAGGCATACACGGCCTTTCATCAATACTCATTGCTCAACCAATGGGCAGCAATGGCGCAATGCGCGGCGCGCGACATCACGCCGGGGCCGATGAAAACATTTCAGGGTTGGAAAGAACTCAATCGCTATGTGCGCAAAGGCGAGAAAGCGATTTGGCTCTGCCGCCCGCTCACACGCAAGAACGAAGCCGACGAAACCGTTGTTGTATCCTTCAACTGGAAACCATTTTGGTTTGTGCTGGCGCAGACCGAAGGCGCAGACATCGAATTGATTGCGCTGCCAGAATGGAAGGCCGAACACGCGCTGGCGCAATTGGACATCGCACGCAGCGAATTTCAAACAATGGACGGCAACGCACAGGGCTACGCCAAAGGGCGCAGCATCGCCATCAATCCAGTTGCGGAACTGCCGCATAAAACGCTTTTTCACGAACTGGCGCATGTGGTCTTGGGGCATACCGAAGAAATGAATTTTGCCGATGACGACCGCACGCCTTGCAATCTGCGCGAAGTCGAGGCCGAGGCCGTTGCAATGATCTTGTGTGAATCGCTGGAATTGCCGGGCGCGCCGTTTTGTTGCGGGTATATTCAGCATTGGCTGCGCGACGGGCAGGCAATCCCTGACGAATCCGCCCGGAAGATTTTGCACGCGGCGGATGTGATTTTGCGCGCCGGGCAACTTGCGCCGGTGAACAATTAACCGCAAAACGCAAAACCCGGAAACGACGTTTATCAGGCGTCTTTTCCGGGTCTGATTTTGTCGAAAGGACAAAATGTACGATACCTGAAGTCTAACAAGCGAGCCGTCACAAGTCTAGCGATGATTGTCGCCGGGAATGATATGATGGTAGCTGATTACACCTGACCAACAACGATCACAGAGAAAATCATACTATGGGCCGACCGCCATCCGACAACGAAGTCAGCAAAACCGGCATGATTCTCAAATTCAATGGCGCACTGGAAGAGTTTCTGTCCGCGTATGCGGAACAACATCAATTCCGCTCGTTGCAAGAACTCTTATCAATGCTGGTGCGCCAATACGCCCGCGAACAAGCGACGAAGCCAACTATCAAACAGCCCGCCAAAGCAAAATCCCGCCGCATCAATTATAAGCCCGCCGCCGATCTGGAAGAGTTTCTGGCCGCCGAGGTCGAGGCCTACGATTTCACCTCGAAGCCCGAATTGGTAAAGCAGATCGCGCGCGAATTCTTTGAGCGGGAGCAGCACGCCAAGAAGTAAGAAAGGGCGATGGATTCACACCGCGAACAGCAACCGCAAGCGCGCAACGAATTGCGGGAGGTTTTGCTGCGCCAACTTTTGCAGCAACTCGGTTAGCGTAACGGGCGGGCGCGTTTTGCGCCCCGCGCATCTCTTCGATCACGGCTTGGACTTCGGCGGGATGTTGCTCCACGAGTTGGGTCAGAAATTCATCCGGGCCTTGTGCGACGAGGCCGTGCGGCGCTAATGCCGTCGCCGGAAAATCCCGCAGATTGCTGGTCAGAATGATTTGCGCCTGGCTGTGAATGGCTGCCGCCAAGACCTGGCGATCATCGGCATCAGGCAATTGCAACGTCGGAATCAACGGCTCGTAGCCCATAATCAAACAATCATCAATCGCCCGATCCATCATCTCCCGGCGGCGCTCAATCTTGGCGCGTTCCAGTTCCGGTCTGTCGGCGAGCAGGTTGCGCATCCATTCTTCGTGAATTTGCGCTGTCCAGCGTGGGCGCAGTAATTCCGCAACGCTGAGTGACAACAGCAAATCGGTCAGCACGATGGAATAGAAAACATTCGCATTACAGATCACCAGTGGAGCTTCAGACATAGGCACGAGATCACTTATACAGCCCCAAATCCTCGGCTTCCTCGCGCATCTGCCGCAGTAGTTCTCGGCTCTGTGCCTGCCGCTGTTGCTTGTAGGCCAGCACATCCGCCAAGCGCAGGCGACGATGCGTGCCGACCCAATGGAAGGGGATCGCCCCGCTGTCCAACTGCTTCACCAAAAAAGGCCGCGAAACGTGCAATAGGGCTGCCGCTTTTTCCGGCGAGATTTCGGCGTCGGCGTCGGCCAGGACAACCTTTTTCCCTACCGCCGCCTGCTGTAAGGCTTGCAAGAGAAACTTGACCAACGCATCCGGCAGCACCAATTCCGGTTCTTGCCCAATCTTCAACGCAACAGCCGGTCGCTGTACTGCCGCGCCTTGCAGTTGTTGCAACCGCTGCTGGAATTGCGCGAGGAGTTCGGGCGATAAGTCGCTGAGACTAAAACTGATTTCTGCGGTGGAATTCATGATAAGTCCTTTCTGCCACAAGTGGAATGCGGAGTCTCGCACACACAAATGTCAGTATAGCGGAGCCATATTCTATCTGCAATAACTGAAATGAGTGAAATATCTACAAGGAGTCATTCTTTGTGCTCACCCTTTGATAATTGTCCGAATCCATTGTTTGAAGAACGGGTCTTCAAAGCGGTAGTGCTGTGTCGCTTGCACATATTCTTTCCGAATGAGGTTGCGTTGTTCGAGCGCCAGCAACGATTTGCGCATGGTTCCGGCGGTCAGATCGGCTTGCTTGAGCGACTGCCGCGCCGTCAAGCCCTGTGTAACGTCCAGGGCGATCAGCCGCAAGGCGCGCTGTTGATAGGCCGTCAGCCCCGCCCACAGCGATGCGTGATAGGGGTCAAACAAGCGGATGAGTTGTTGGAGTGCCGCCTCGACGTCGGCGCGGCCTAGCTCTGATTTGGGATTACGGCTCGCTTCATCCCAACAAGTGCTGGCCAGCAGTTGCACGTGGTACGGCACGCCTTCCGCCAACTGATAGAGATACGCCAGCGCATCCTCGTCGGCCTCGCAATCCAATTGCGCAAACCCTTGCTGCAAATAGGCCCGAAAATCCGGCCAGGGAACTTCCCGAATAAATAGCGGCTCGCCCAGGCGATAGAACGGGCGCGCCGGGTTGCTGATCATATCGGTCAGTAATGACGTCTGCGAACCGGCGAACACATAGCCAACCTGTTCGTGGAGTTGCACCGCCGCGCGTAACTGTCCTTCAATGCCCGGCCCACCCAACGTCAGCAAATGCTGAAATTCATCCAAGACCACTCCGATCTTTTGCCGCGAATGCGTCGCCCATTGCTCCAGACTGTTTAAGGCTTCGATCAGCAGCGGCGCTTGCTGGTCAGGTTCGGTCGCTTTGAGTCCCAGGCTGGCGTCAAACGTCCCTTCGAGGGGGTTATAAGAAACCGAGGGATTGAGCTGAGCGAAAAACTTCTTGAGGCTGGTCGTCGCTTGTTTCAGGTTCCCGGCGAAACCCGCCGCGCCGCTGACTATCGCACGAATGAGCAAGTCCAGACCGGTATAGCCTTCGACATTGAGCGAGATAACTCTGGCCCCTTCGTCATGCAACTGCGCGACGGCGGTTTGCAAGATCGAGGTTTTGCCAAAGCGGCGCGGGCCAATGACAAATAGCTTGCCGCCGCGCTTGATCGTTGTTTTGACCTTCTCGACCTCGGAGAGGCGATCTACCAGATGGCGGCCTTTGACCGCCCGTTCGATAATAAAGGGGTTATCCATAAGTTTCCTTTCGGTATGATACCAATAGGCAATTGCCTATTGGTATCATACTATTTGGAAAGCGGAAGCGAAAGGCTGCCTCAAGGGAAGAAGCCAAATCGCAGTCCATCTGCTAATATTGTTCCACCTGAACGAGCGACGCTAAGGCTGGTGTGCAAGGATCAGAAGAGGAAGACTCCCTTGCTTATCCCTTGTGAAGAAGGCGCTACTGTCTTCGAATTTTGAGTGACAATTGAGTGACAACTAAGCCAAAGAAGAGTCAACCAGCAAAACTTAACGCTCAGAAGCATTTCGATAAAACAAACAGAATCAACGAGATACAAAATTAACCAAAAGCAGCCAAACTCCACTTTTGAGACTGCAAAACCTTTATCCATCGGTTCGATTCCGATCGCCGCCTCCAATCCTCTCAACAACTTAGCGGCTTTCCGATGCCCTTCCCTTTTTGCGCTCAACTTGAGTACGACACGAAATTTCGGGCGACGTGAAATCCCCCCTGTTTCGGCTCACGAATTTGTTCCGTACAAGAGTTGCTCTAATTTCTCTGTTGCGTGTTCCTGCATTGTTGGTAGCACGTGCGAATAGGTGTCGAGTGTCAGCCGAACGGTCGAATGTCCAAGCTGTTCCGATACGACTTTCGGGTTCTCATCGGCCATCAACAAAATCGTCGCCTGGCTATGGCGTAGGTCGTACAAACGAATTTGCGGGAGTTCAGCTTTCTCCAACAACGGGCGAAAATACCGATAGGTCAGATTCGGCACGCGCAAAAGCGTTCCCCGTTCCGAGCAAAACACCAGATTCCAGGCTTGCCACAGTGGGCCAGCTAACAGGCGTTGCTCGGCCTGGCGTTTTTTATGCGCAGCCAATTTCGTCAACAAGGGTTGTGGCAAAGGAATCGCACGGCGGCTTTTCGCCGTCTTGGGTTTCTCAAAGCTGAGGTTCTTTTTATGACTAACCAGCACCCGCTGCACGATCACCAAACGACGCGCGAAATCTACATCCGGCCATTGCAGCGCCAGGTATTCTTCCGGGCGCATCCCCGTCAACAGGGCGAGTTCAAAAATGAGGCCATGCGGCATCGTGGCCGCTGCCTGCAAAAATTTCGCGGCTTCTGCGGGCGACAGGACACGGCGTTCCTGCGGTGCGACTTTGGGAATTTCGACTGGTTCGGCGGGATTGCGTGGCAGCAAGCCCAATTGGACAGCCCGTTTCAAAGCGCATTTCAAAGGCACGTGCAAGTGCCGGATCGTGACCGCTGACAACCCGCGTTCGTGCAGATCGTTGTACACGGCCTGAATGGCGGGCGGTTTCAGATTGGCCAGCAGGGTCTGGCCCAACGTGGGGCGCAAATAGCGATCAAATGAACCCGCATACCCATCCAGCGTGCGCGCCGCCACTTTGGTTTTCTGCCCGCGTAACCATTCATCCAAATATTCATTCAACGTCTTGCGCGTCGGGGCTTGATAAATCCCCAAATGTAGATCGCGCACAACACCGGCACGCACGCGCTCGGCATCTTTTTTCAGGCCGTGAATGGTCTGATCAAAGTATTCATATTTTCCCGTCGCATCATTTTTGCCCAAACAAATACGCACACGATATTTGCCCGGCGCAACTTCATCAATGCTGCCCTTGGGGCGCGTTTTTTTGGCCATAGTTGTTTCTCCGATCTTTCGCGCAAGCCTCAAAGCTGCATGTCGGATTGTCCCGCCTGTCGCGCTTGCTGATATTGGTTGACCAGATGTCGTAACAAGGCTTGTTTGGTTTTGAAGCCGCGTGCCTGCGCATCGGCTTCCAGCCATTGAATCGTTTCCGGGGCGAAGCGGACATAAATCGTATCGGTGTCTGCGTCGGCCTCGCTCGGTGTTTTGCGTTGTCGTGGTTTCAATAATGCCATTAGGAAAGTTCCTTTCGTCTCTGCTCTTGACGAGCCTGTCTGTGCCTCGGTACTCTTGCGGTTGGAATTGGGGGAATGGGGTGGTGCCCATTCCCACCTGTTTTGTGAGGCCGATGACCTGAGCGAACGTTCAGATCATCGGCTTTGTCGTTATTTGATGAGCGTGAGATGCGGACGCTTCACTGCCGCGACATCCACGCTTAACCATTTCTCGGCAATCGTCTCCTGCCGATCCAAGAGTGCCACTTTGAATTCATTGCGCAGCCGTTCAATGACGGCCAGCTTCACGGCCTTTTCCTGCTCGGCTTGCCGCACGATTTCTTTCAGCGATTGATATTCCTGATGCGCAGCCAGGCGGCGCGAGAGTTCGGCAGCACGGGCCGTTTCATTCGGAAAGGCTGGCTTGCCATGTTCATCGCGCGCGGACAACACGCCGAGGCTGGCAATCTGCTCAATCAAGCCTTGCTGCTCGCGCAGCTTGTCCAGGCGTCGTTGGGCTTCTTGCAACAACAACGATGCCGTTTCAATGCGTTCGGGGTATTCATACAGATTCATCTTCAGTTCCTCCTTTTCGGTGGTGTGTGAGTTGATTGGCGCAGGTTCGTGCAAAGAGCGCACGAACCTGCGAACCAAGTGAAACAGCCATTAGTAATCAGACGGGTAAAGCAGCGTGTACCCGCCCGTTTCATTGGGAATCAGCCAGAGTTTGTTATCGGCCAGAATCAGCCAATCCTGATCTGTGCGCGCCGTCGGCAGCCAGTGATTGACCAGCCGATCCAACAAGCGGTCTTTCTGCGCGCTGCATTCCTGCTGCCAAACGGCCTGCGTGACGCGATTGATGAGCATTCCACCGACCTTAATTTGCAGGCCGGAAACGTCAAGCAGGACGCCATCGCGCAAAGCATCGCCATCCGTGTAAGCGTCAATCAGTTCACCCCAATCAAAGGCATCGGCCATTGATGTATTTGTGTCAGAATACGACATCGTGATCGCTCCTTTCGGAAAAGACGGGCGCGCACCATCAGGCCCACGCCCGCCGGAAGTTACGCCGCCAACCGGACAGCCCGTTGTTGTTGCCGTTCGTGCAGCACACGCAAGCGCCGCAATTTCATGTCTGCCAAGAACCGCAGATGGCTGACCACACCTGCGCCCAAGGCCCAGTCAAGCGGCTCAATCAATCGGCGCACGTCGGATTGAAATTCGTCCGGCGTGATGCCGCGCCGCGCTTCGATGGCGAGGTAGTACAACGCCAGCGTGTACACGGCGTCTTTGTAGCGTTTTTCCTGCTCGGATAAATCACGATGGATGGCCTCGCATTCGGCCTCGAAGTTTTCTTCGGTGGAAGGAAACGGACGGTCTAAAACCGTTGCAGTGTTCATACAAGTTTCTCCTAATTTGTGAAATGGTGTTTTGGAATTGGGTCATCGCTCCGTTTTTCGGTACATTTGGCTGCGCTTTGCTGTGTTTGGTTTGGTATTGAAATTGCACCCCGCGCCCATCCCTTTCCTCTCCTCTTTCTGCCTTTCTCCTCTTCCCAACTTTCACCACCACAACCTTGGTTCGGAGCGAGCACGACCGAGCGATCCATCATCGTTGTCAATGGCGGTTTGCGTTTTTTGCAAAGCGGCTGTAAGCGTTCCATTGACAACGATGATAGCGTGGTTGGAGTGGGCGCGCGCAAGCGTCGTGTAGACGTGGGAGCGCGCGCGCGTTTCTGGATTTTCTGAAAAAAATGGCGCGTGTCCGAAGCGGCTGAAAAGATCGCGCCGTGCCGACAATCTGCGGCGTGTTTTCTTCAACCCCGCCGCTTTAGGCTGCTTTCCAGCACAATCCTTTACTCGTGTATCTGTTCGGCTCTGGTGGAGATTTTCAGTCACCATCAGCGGCAAGTCTATTTCTCGGAATCCTGAGCAGCGCTACAATGTGAGAAAATACGCTTTGATCCGATGCATCAAATGCCGCCGCTGTTCCAGAAATCCATCGTAATCCAACGATGCACCTGCCAAAAATTCGACGGGAATGCAATTCATCCGCAGGTTTTCCTGCAAGCCTGCTACATTGCTGATCCCGCCGTATCGCGTTTTCCCTCCATTGCACTGCTCTAACAGTTCCTCCAGTACACTTCTGGCGCTTTGGCTCCGATAGCGATGTTGATTTCGGTTTGTGCCAACACGTAATGGGCGCTTTGATTGTAACGACCGCAATGTGTGAACGTAAAAGAACTACTTTCGCTTGTTTGTTCGGTGTGCGGTACGCATTTGTGCGCGTGCGATTCGCTCCTTTGTGTTACGGTCGGAGGCGGGCGGCGAAGAGTCTAGTGGATAGTTGCCCTCGGTCATAGAGGCATCACGGTTCCCTGCTAATAAGCTGGTAAGTGTGACCAGCGTCATTCGGCGTTTCAGAAGGCCAGCATGCATGGCTTCCTGTGCATCGAAGGTTAGGAGGCAATCCAGACAGGCGGTTTTGCAACGTTGGTCATGCGCTTTGTTAAGATATAACACACGACATGCCTCTTCGATCCAGGAACGGCCAAAATCCAATAACTCTCGCACGTGTCCCGCCCCGCCGGGCGTGTTGTCGTACAGGATTGCTCCATAGCCATCGGCAGTGTTGGTGACCATCACGCCCAGTTCACGAGTGTCCAGTTCCAGCAATTTCGCTCCGGCAATCTGGAGTCCGTGCGCAATCGTCCACGTCAGGGCTTCATCTTTGGCTAAGTGTAGTAAGGAATCGGAAAACGCCAGCATCAGCACATCGGTCGTCTGCCTGGCGGCTAAGGTTTGATTGCGCAGGACAGGGGCTTCTGCTTCCTGCCAGCAAGCCGGATATTTTTTGGTAGATGTCAAGCGAGCGTGTTGCGCGAACCCTGCCGGAAGATCAATCCTTCCCTGGCCTTGATGGCTTTCACTGTCGGCATAGCCACATTTCAGGCAAATCGCAAATCCATAACCGGGAGAAACTGCCGGGGCGGAGCCATCTTCTTCACGCCAAACGGCCCCGTTGTTATACACCAGTAACTCACCTTCTTCGCTGTACTGGGCCGAGAGTCCCGGTATGCCTGCGTACTCCGGCTGGATTTTAATCGCACCGGATTTCTTTCCGGCGAAGGTAATCGTGGCACGTTCGACGCTCCCGACGCGCTCGACTTCAATGCTCTGGCGCGGCGCATCCCAGGCGGCGCTGCTAAAGCCATAACGGGGCAGCAGCAATGGTTGGGGCGGAGCTTGCCGGGGCGCTCCAACCGGAATTGATCTTCCTCGCGGATTTTTGTTTTATCGTTTTCATCCGGTGTGATGACACGCAATTTCTGTAAGCCAATGGGGAAGCCATAACGCGGCAGAAATTGCAGATCGGCCAACGCTTCAATCACCGTGGTTTCAAACAAGGCTGACATCTGATACCGCAACATATTCGCGGTTGCGCGTGCCTGGGGCATCGTTCCATCAATGGATTTCCACGCTTGCAGGAGCGCCCCATATTCTTCCTTCCAACTTTGAATGGCGGCCTGGAAAGTGGTTCGCGCGGCGGCAAAAAAAGCTGCCCATTCTTCGACAATGGCGGCGAGGGGCGTGTGCTGAAAAAGCTGCGTGAAACGTGCCATCCAATCGGCCCTGCCATCGGTCTCAACCCAAGCCAGAAAATCCAGAAAACGAAGGTGTAATCCCGCGTCGGTAGTCATTTCTTTCCACCAGGGCTTTTCGATGCCTTGCCAGTCGGGCAGAAACACCGGGACGCTGGGCTTGTCCTCCCCCTTATTCCATTTGGAGGGCAACACTTCGCCGCAAAAACGACCCATATTTCCAAAGGCATTCATCGCTCCGACTCTCGTGCCGCGTGGATAGATGGCCTTGAAAAATTCGCCCAACAAAAAGGCGTGGCCGTGTCGTTTGACGACGCGCGTGCGCTCCAACAAAACACGCGGGCGACGCAACGCTGCGCCCAGATAATCGCCGATGCGCTGAAATACTTCGCGATCAAACGGGCGAGGCCGCGCATAAGTAATCACGACCGACGAACCATCCGCACGTCGCCCGGCGCGTCCGGCGCGCTGTAAATAGTTGGCTTTCCCCGGTGGCACATTGCTCATCAGCACTGCATTCAGGCCGCCAATGTCAATGCCCAGTTCCAGCGTTGTCGTAGAGCTGAGAATGTTGCGTGCGCCGAATTTGAATAAATCCTGCAAGCGCCGATTCTCTCTGGGACTCAATTGGGCGCTATGTTCCTCGGCCCACAACCCCATTGAAAAATTCGGAGAGGCTTTCAGTTCGCGTCGTTGTCTGGCTCCGTGTCCGACGTGATCCAGCGTTTCTGGTAAGACAGGGGCGAGTTGATTGCACCCCGCTTCTGGCGCACATCCGCGCACGGAACGCGGCCACACTTGCCCGGTATTTTCACAGCGGAAGAGCTGGCCGGGCGTGCGCAGCCCCAGATGCGGGAAAATCAGTTGCACGGCGGGAACCGTTCCGGTGTTGGACTTTCGTTGCTCTAGGCGTAACCACTTCAGTTGCTCGCCCGCCGCCGCGTGCAAAAGAGAAAATGTTTGTTGCAACAGTTCGCGCGCGGTGGGTACGATTTTTTCTTCGACCAGACCACAGCGCCGTAACACTTCTTCTGTAAAAAGATGACGGCGCTCACTCGACAAACGAATCAACCGTGCGCCCGTGGTCGTTTCCTGTGTACACCAACGCCCGATTAACTGGTTGCCAAAGGGATAATTTTTATCGGCCTCGTCAGACCCCAGCGTAATGCCGCCATCACGCCGAAGGGAATCACAAAGCGCCGCCAGATAATCCGCCCAGCACTCTTCCAGCGCCTGACAAACGGCCAATGGCAAGCTGCCCAGAACCGGCGGCGGCGCGATTTGCTCCAACCCCGGATACGTGACTTCCACCAATCCGAGCGTTTCAGCAGTGGCCGAGGTGCGAACCGGTTTCGCCAGTTCGCGTCCGATCATCCACGCCAGATAGGGTTTGATTTGCTGATAATTTTCTTCCCACATTTTCGGCGCATCTTTGCTCCATCCGGCCACGTCCTGCACCTGCGCACTCGGCTGATCCATCAACTGCTGAAGGGACGGCTCGTCTTCCAGTCGTTTGCGCCAGTCTTCCAGCGAACCACCCGCCCTTTGCGCCGCCAGTTGTTGTCGCAGGTTTTCCAGATTGGCTTCGATGGTTTGCCGCATCGGCAGGGTGAGGCCTGGGCGTTGCAGCTTTTGTTCATATCCGGCAATTTCCTCGCGCAGGAATGCGAGGGAGCTTTTATCCACCGGCGGGCCGTTTGCCGCCGTGCGAGCCAATGCCGCACGCACCAATTGAATTTCGTGCTGTAAGGTCAGGCGTGGGCCTAAGCGCGCGGCCTCCTGTCGGCTGTCGCTGAACGCCAGCATCCGTCGCCCTCCGGCGGGCAACCATTGCCGGTGCTGCGCTGGATATGCGGGCAACTCCGCCAACACACTTTCCGCCAGAATCGTCAGGGTGAGTTGCTGCGAAGAAACAAATGGAAGCGGCGACCATTGGTCGGTTTGACAACGTGGACAGCGGGTGATGACAGTAACTTGTGGCCCACTCCCCTGCAAATCCTCCATCTGTCCTGTTTGCGGATTGAGCCGTGGCAATGTCCGGCGCTGAAGCTGGAGATTCGTCCGGCGATCACATTGACACCCAAGGTCGCAAGCCTGTTACAAGCCGCGCAAACCGCGCTGGAAGTGTGTGCCGCCCGCGAACGCGAATCGTTCACCACCGCCTCGGAACAACAAGCCGAACATCTGGATCGTCCCTTGCCCGGCATGTTGTATCAAAGTCAGGCGATGCGCGCCCTCGCCGCCCGCATCCATCAAATTCAGGGCAGTGACATCACCCTGCTGTTACTCGGCGAAACGGGCACGGGGAAGGAATTGATTGCACAGGCCATTCACGCCTTGAGCACACGACAGGCCCAGCCTTTTCTGCCCTTCAATTGCGTGACGCTTTCCTCTGCCCTCGTCGAATCGCAATTGTTCGGGCATCGTCGCGGCGCGTTCACAGGTGCGTTGCAAGCGAAACCCGGCGTGATTCGCGCGGCAGAAGGCGGCACGATGTTTCTGGATGAAATCGGCGATTTGCCGTTGGATATTCAACCGAAACTGCTGCGGTTTTTACAAAACAAAGAGATTCATCCCCTCGGCACCACGCAACCCGTCAAAGTCAACGTGCGATTGATCGCCGCGACTCATCACTCGCTGGAAGCGTTGCTGGAGCAGGGCAAATTCCGCGAAGACCTCTATCATCGGTTGCATGTGATGCTGTTGTTTGTGCCCCCCTTGCGCGAACGCCGCGAAGAAATCCCCATGCTGGCGCAACGAAATCCTGCGTCTGGTCGCGGTACTGCCCGCCGGAGCGATGATTCAGGCCGCCGATTTGAGCGAGCGGTTGCGCCCCACCACAGGCCCGCCGCGCAAGGGGCATTTTCATCAACCCGGTGCCGCGATTGTGGCGCGCTCCCTGACCGAACGTGTCGCAGAATTGGAGCAAACCGCCATTCGGGAAGCATTGGCACGAGCGCATAACAACATCACCCACGCCGCATCGCTCCTGGGCCTGACGCGCAAAGGGCTGCAACTCAAACTCAAACGCTATCACATCGTAGTTCCGCCCACCGCCCACTAACCCGTGGTTACGCCTGCAGGGCTGCGTAACAGCTACGCAGCAGCGTCCATTCACTACGCACCTGACCGTAAAACCCCGCTGCACTGGCCCAAACACACCGTTCGTCACCGACCTTCCCTCGTGTTTGCTGCGTAGCAGCTACGCAGTCAGGTGGCCCCCCAGCCCCGGACGGTTTGTGATGCATTGCCGTAACTTGCACGTCTTTCTCGCCTTAGCATTTTTCCTGATTTGCATTGCCCTCTGGCATTCCAACTGCAAAGAGCCAAACACCGGCAGTCACAACCAACACAGTCTATCGAGTCTTGAGAGTCCTTCGAGTCTTGAGCGTCGCTGACCTCTCTGACTCCATAGACTCCATAGACTCTACAGACTTAAAGGAAACGATGAACGATCCTCCTCGTCCCTCTGCCCCTGCGCTCGTGTTTCTCACCGCCCAGGAAGCCGCCGATTTGCTGCGGGTGCAACGCCGTTCGCTCTATCGGCTCGTGCAACAACAGCGCATTGGTTACAGTGGGCAAAGTGAGAGCAAGCGCGGTCGCGGCGGATTGAATCGAAGTCAACGGTTTGGTCTGCAAATATTGATGTACACGCAGCGCCGAAGCTGCCGGGCGTTTGAGGGTTTCGATCTGGCGACGATCTGCGTCAAAGAGTTGTAAGATCGCTTTGGCGGTTTGCACGGCCTGTTCCGATGTTTCCAGCACGCCCGTCAGAAAAAAACGCAGCCAGGTTTCCCAATCTCCCTCGGTGCGGACTCGTTGCAAGAGATCATAGTATGTCGCGCGGTTTTGTTTGAAAAATAGACTGAGATATAAAATCGGCTGATTGTAAGTGCTGACCGCACGACTCAAACAAAAACCGAAGGCGAAAGGCGCGCGGCTTGTGCTGGAAGGACGTACCAAGGCGGAGATCGCTTTGCCACCGCAAGCCGTCCAAATGTTAGCGGAGGCACTCGGTCATCTCGCCGCTGGCCAAGATGTCACGGTGCAAGCCCAGCCATACGAGATGACAACGCAACAGGCGGCGGATCATCTACATGTGTCGCGCCCGTTCCTCATTGGGCTGTTGGAACGAAACGAAATTCCGCATCGCAAAGTCGGCTCACATCGGCGCATCTTGTCGGCAGACATAATGGCCTACAAACAACGAAACGACGCGCAACGGTTGCAGGTGCTGGAACAATTGGCGGCCCAGGCACAGGAACTGGGAATGGGCTATTGAGATGAAGGAAAAGATACGTTACTTGATGACGGGTGAATGAACTAAGGCGGGAGTCTATGCCGCACAAATCAAGCCCGTATTAAGGCGGGCTAAGTCTGGCGTTAATTCTTGGCAAGAAGATGGAAGAATATTAGGTAAGCGGAGCGGCTTGAGGAATCTGTAAATAGTAGCCCACACCAATCATAGAACCGATTTCAATGCCGTAGGGCATCAGCTTACGACGCAGGTTGGCAATCTGCGCGCGCAAAACCAGCAGGTTGACCTCCTCGGTTTCACCCCATACCGCATGCCAGAGGTCTTGATGCTGCACGGGGCGACCGTTCCCACGCAACAGTGCCGTCAAGACAAAAAACTCTTTGCGGCAGAGTGAATAAATCGGCACGTTCCGACAGGCGACATAGTAGCGGTCATACTCCACGCGCAAATACCCATTGTCATAAACCGCTTCCTGTGTCAATGTCATCGCTTATACGATTGATGAAAACGGGCTGGCAAAGATGAACCTTCACCAGCCCTGACGATACCGAAAAACTCGGCAGTTAGAATTTCAGCTTCAAGCCGAACTGCATCACACGCGGGCCGCCGACTGTGTTCGTGATCGAACCGAAGTCGGAGGCGTCTTGCAGATCATTCGCGGGCAAAGCGAAATTCACATTGTTGAAGATGTTGAAGACATCCCAACGGAACTCCAAGCCTACTCGTTCAGTAAACATCGTGGCCTTCGCAAAGCCGAAGTCAAACCGCTTCTGATTCAAGCCGCGCAGCGTGTTGCGCCCCAAATTACCGAAGCCGCCCAATGCTGAGGTGAGCGCGCTGGCATTAAAGAATTGCTCGGTCGGATCGGAACCTTTCTGGCGCAAATCATCCAACGTCGTCCGCAGATTCGGACGCCCAAAGCCCAAACGATGTGTGCCGCCGGAGCCGCGCGTCAGGCTGGTGTACTGCAACGCATTGGCGACTTCGGGTTCTGCCGCAAAGATCGAGAATGGCACGCCGGTTTGAATCTGCGTGAAGCCGGAAACCGTCCAGCCTCTCGTCCACCGCGATTGCCCAACCGGCAATTCGTAGACGAAGCTGGCGCTGAAACGATGCGAACGATCAAAGTCCGACACGCCGCGATTCTGGCGCAGATTACGTTGATCGCCTTGCACGACAAAACCGACGTTCGGCACATCCGGTTTGCCGCCGCCCGCCGTGCTGCCCGGATCGGATGAGTTGTTGTCAATGGACTTCGACCAGGTGTACGCCAAGTTGTATTGCAAGCCTTTGACGAGCCGTTGATTCAAGCTCAATTGCAGCGCGTGGTAGATCGAATTCGCCGACGATTGCAGCAAAACTGCTTCTGGCATGTTGAAGCCGAGAATCGGCACGCGTGCCTCAAACGGCAGCAATACACCACCGCCGAGAACGCCAGCAGAACTACAGGTCAAAGGCTGGCTCAAGTTGTAATCAATCGGCGCATTGGTCGGCAGATTGAGCGTTGCGCCAGTGCAGCTTGCCGAACCGCCCACGCGATACGGATTCGCAAAGCCGAACGCCTTACCCAAACCACGTGCGCGCTCCGTCGTGCCGGAATTCAAGGGGCCGCGCAACACGTTCGCGTTCCCCGTCCGCCGCAATTCGGCTTGATACGCCGCATTATAGGAATCATTGAACCGCTTGAAGATGGCTTCCGGTGTGTTCGGATC
>CAZWAK010000093.1:19685-28635 GCA_964631865.1 uncultured Heliobacteriaceae bacterium
CTTGCAGCAACTTCGTGCCTTTCGTGCCGACGTAGCGGGCTTCAAAGAGCATGTTGTTCGTGACTTCGTATTGGAAGCCGAAGTTCCATTGCTGGATGTACGGCGTGCGCAAATTGCGATCTACGGCGCGGAATTCAAAGGTTTCCGCCACGTTGCCGGTGGCAATTTGTCCGGTGGCCAATTCAATCGGATTGTTGCCCCCCGCGGCATCTCTCGTGACCGGTGTGCCATCGCGGATCACAAACGTGCCGTTGCTTTGGTACACGACCCGGAACGGTAGCCAACGATTGAACGGCAACGTCGGGTCTTGTTGCGAGTACGCGGTGGCAATCGGCAGCGCATTCGCGGGCGCAGTCACTTCAATCTCGCGCAGGAACGGATAGTTACTGAAGACCGTGTTGATGAACGCCGCCGACGGACGATCATAGAAGATGCCGTAGCCGCCACGCAGCACGAGCTTGCGATTGTCGAACGGCGTCCAGGCAAAGCCGAAACGCGGTGCGATGTTGTTCCAATCCTGTCCGCGCAGCGTGTGCTTGTTATTCACTTTGGTCGAAGCCGCAATCGCGCCGTCAATCGCGGCGAAGCCCGTCGTCTTCACATTGCTCGGCACGATGAAGGCGTTCGTCGGATTCTCGATGTTGTTGATGAGCGAAAAGTCCACGTTGCCGATGCGCCCGTCTTTTTCTTCCGGCCAGCCAAACCATTCGTGCCGCACACCGAGGTTCATCGTGAGTTTGTTATTGACCTTCCAATCGGTCGCCGCATACCAGCTCAGGTCGCGCATGCGGAAGCTCTTGTCGGTGATGCCGAATTGCGTGTCGGCTTCGGTCGCCAACCCGCGCAGGAATTGCGTGAAGTCGTTGAATTTCTCGAATTCAGTCGCCTGCTCTTCGGGCAGGTTGGTGTCGAATTTATGCTGCTTGAATTCCGCGCCGAATTTCAGCGTCTGCGCGCCTTTGACCATCGTCACATGATCCGAAAAACTCAGGCTGCGTTGGAAGCGGCGATTGAACGAATCGTTCGGGCCGCCGAACGACAAGTTCGATAAATTGTTGCGCCAGACATAGTGACCGAGTCGCTTCGTCCCGGCGCTGCTGTCAAAGAAATTCGCCGGATTCGGAATGCCCACGCTGTCGTTCGTGATCGCCAGGAACGGCTCCGACAAAGAGCGCGTGTTGTTCAATTCAAAGTAGCCAAAACGTGCTTCGTTGACCAAGCCCGAACCAAACGTTTGCACATCGGAGAGCGAAAACGTGCGGTTGCGATCATCGCGTTGCAGCGTGACGGGCGAAGCGAGGCTGGAAGGATCAGGGAACGGATCAAAGCCGGGGAAATTGGCAAAGAAGAAAACCCCGCTCAGGCGATTGTTGCCTGTGACCTGCCAATCCATACGGGTCGTGAATTGATCCTGCTCAAAGCTCGCCGGGAAGACGTTGCGTTGGCGCACAAGCGGATTGCCGTTCGCGGCGTCCAGCACGCGGCTTGTGCCGGAGAAAAGTTTTTCGGCATTCGCGCGCGGCGAAGCCAACATGAAGCCGCCGGTTTCCGGGTTGCGGATGTTCAGCAACCTCAGTGCGACCGGTGCAATCTGTGCTTCGGTCAACGTGAAGTTGGGATTGAGTGATTTGAAGGCCGCGACAATATTTGCTGCCGTGCGCTCGCCGGGAATCAAACCGAGTGCTTCGGGCAACACCGTGATGCTGCTGGCGGTCGGCACAAAGCCGGTGTTGGCGCGGGTGTATTGATAGCCGCCGAAGAAGAACAAGCGATCTTGCGCCAACGGGCCGCCAATGGTGAAGCCACCTTCGTTACGGCGCGCTTTCGGGCGGTCAATGCCGTCTTTGTTGAAGAAAAAATCGTTGGCATTGAGCTTATCGTGTTGCAGGTAATGATACGCCGAGCCAGCCCAGCGATTGCCGCCGCTCTTGGTAATCAATTGGAAGTTGCCGCCGCCCGAACGACCCGTGGAAGCGTCGTACAAACTGGTTTGCAGTTTGACTTCTTCGAGCGTTTCCGGCGCGGGCGAAACGTTGTCGGTGAGCGAGCCTTCATTGCTCGTCAAATTTGTCGCGTCAATGCCATTGAAGGTCAGCGAAGTCGAAGTCGTGCGCGTGCCGTTCACGGAGGGCGAGATGTTGCCCGTGCCGTTCGTCAGCACGGGCGGCAGGTCGGAACTGACCCCGGCTTCTGCCGAAAGCAGGTGCGTGAAACTGCGCGTCGAGGTCGGCACTTTGGTCAACTCTTCGGCATTGATCTGGCGATAGTTGGTGGCGGTTTCGGTTTGGATGGTTTCGGTCGTGGCGGTGATGTTCACCGATTCGTTGACGCCGCCCGCTTCCAGCTTGAGGTCCAGCGTGCGCGGCACCGCTGCTTCGACAGCAATATTTTCCAGATTGCCTTTCTTAAAGCCGTTGGCTTCCACCGTCAGGCGATAAATAGCAATGTCGAGCGCGGGCGCTTTCCAGCGGCCTTCCGCATCGGAATTGACCGTGCGTGAGGCCCCCGTGCCCGTGTTCGTTAACGTGATGGTTGCGCCCGGAATGACTGCCCCAGAGACATCCGTCACGATTCCAGACAACGAGCCTGTCGTAGCCGATTGTGCGAGCGCGGAAACGCTCAATAACACTGTCCATAAAGCCAAGAACAGGGTAGCGAATTTCTTACGAGGACTTAGCATAAGCTCTCCTTTGATTTCTCCTGATAAAACAACATGACCGCACAAATGTGCAGGATGGTATGGTTGATTTCGTCCCAGCTAGACTATAGATGATGTACATTCTCTCGATGCACTTGACTTGCTTCTCGATTTCAAAATAGGTAAGACCGCAATGAGAAGTGAGACTACAGGCGGGGCGTTAAATAGAGGTGAGATGAACCTAAAATTCCGGCAAAATGTGCCTTAAATTCACCTTAAATCTCAAGGCCAGATTTGCTGGGTATAGGCTTTGGCTTTGTGGGCATAGAGTCGTTGGCCGAGTTGGCTGGCGGCGCTGGCAAAAGCGGCATCGCGGGTGTGAAGCAATGCCTGTAAAGCTTCGCTGACGGGTTTCCCGGCGGTTGGTGGGTGGCGCTGGAAATACCGCGCCAACACATCCAAGTCGTTCTTGCGTCCCAGAAGTTCCGCCAGCGCTTTGAAGTCGCGCAACGTGGCCTTGACCTTGCCGAGTTGCAGCGCCTGTAAGATTTGCAATTGATGACGCAGGTGATTGACCTGTTTGCGCCATTCGTGAAAGTTTTCTGCCGTTGGCTCCGCCAGCGCGCGCGCCATCGCACGGCCCCCCCGTCGGTAGGCTTGGCGGACGCCTTGTTGCAATACGGCTTGGTCGTCAAACTCCAGCGCCCATTTTTCCACGCGCGTCCGCGCGGTGTGCAGCCGCGTCGCAACGGCGGCCATCCGTTTTGTCTTAGAGAGCTTGGGCTGAAGCAGAGTTGTTCCGAGTTCTTTTTTCAGCGTGCGCCAGGCACTGCGGGGCAATTGTGGGGCGTATTCTTTTTGCAAAGCCGCCAACGTTTCTACTCTGACGGCGGCATCGCGCAGCGTTGTCAATTGCCGCCCTACATTGCGCAGGTACAGATTCTCGCGGTCATAGTTTATGGCGGGCAGTTGTGCTTTGACGAGCCGCAACAACGCACGCACACGCTTCACACAGCGCCGCGTTTCGTGAATCGCTGCATCAGGATTGCGCTTAGGATCAGTCAGGTAGGTCAGCGCCAAATCCAGTTGCGCCAGCGCGAATTGTTGTAGGCGATTGCTGATAGGTTCTCGTTGCCTCATCCGTAAAGACAATACTTCTTGCGAACTGAAAAGCACAACCGTGGGAAAGGAAAAAGGAGAGAGCTTGTTGCCAAGCCCTCTCCACAACACTACAAACGGACTGGGCGTGGTTAGTAGCCGCCCAGAACTGCACGCATGATTTTGAAGAAAATATCCGTGTTTTCCTGTACGCCGCCGAACGAACGCCACGGCTCGCGGCCCGTGCGGCTGGTGCTGTAGGCCGACACCGGAATGTCCGAGGCCGTGTGAACCGCAAATGTTCTGCCGCCCGCCTGTCCGCGCAGGTAGTACCCCATTTCCTTGGCACGATCTACCGGCAACGCCGGATAGCCTTTCGCCCCCAATTCGCCTGCGATGCTGGTCGGCAAACTGTCCACGCTCGGCGAGGGCAACGGATGCGTCGTCCACGTTTCAAAGCGGTCGCCGCTCGCGCCATAGCCAATCAATATCTTGCCGTCCACGTCGAGCGTCTGCGGATAGCCGTCGGCAGCAATCGTATATTTCGGAAAGCCCGCCGCTTCGTACACGCCGATCATTCGTTGCCGTTCGGGTTGCGTCGCCGGATCAAGCTTCGCGGCATCGGAAGACATCGCCTTCAGCGCATCAATTTTGCCCGACAACGCGCCGAGAATCGAGAAGCCCGCGCATTCGTGATCGGCCAGCACGAGCACCAGCGTGTCGCCGTGTACATCCGCAAAGTTGCGCGCGACGTTGACCGCATTATCGAATTCCAGCGTTTCCCAAATCGCGCGCTCGGAATCCATTGAATGCGATTGCTTGTCAATGTGCGCGGCTTCGACCATCAGCACAAAGCCGTTTTGATTTTTGCTCAGCACGCGCAAGGCCGCGGCGGTCATCTCTTCCAACATCGGTTGATCCGGCGCGCGGTAATCGTCCACGACGAAGCTGGTTTGACCGGGCACGAGTTGATTGCGCCGCTTGGCGATCTTGTCAATCGAGGTGTTCATATTGCCCCACGCAAACAAGCCCAGCAGCTTGTCCGGCGCACCAGCGGCATTGAGGCTGCTCAAGCTGTCGGCATACGCGAAGCCTGCGGTTTTGAAGTCCTGAATCAAATCGCGGCTCGGATCAGACGCGCCGCGCGCCGTCCCGGTCAAGCCCCAAGCCGTTGCCAAATCCGCAGGCACAGCCGGGTAGTCGTTGCTTGCGCTGCGGCTCGAACCGAATTGTCCCGCAGGCACAAACCAGCGACGACCACCACCCAGCAACACACGCAGGCCCGTGCCGAATTTGCCCGTGTTCGCAGCGTCAGCTTCGTCCAAATATTGATCCACAATGCCCGTGCCGTTGCTGCGCAGCAGCGTGTGGGCGGCGTTGGAGGCGGGCGTGGCATCTTCGACGTCCGAGGTGGTCACGATGCCGAGCGAGCGCCCCAACGTGCGATGCAAATATTCGGCGAGATATTCGACGCGCGGCGCAAAAAACGGATTCGTCACGTTTGCCGGAAAGACGCCCTCCTGATTGTTGTTGAAGTGGTTGCCCGTCGTGTAGCAGGCCATGCCCGGCGCTGAATCCGTGATGATGCTGTTGAGCGAATGTGTCGTTAACAAGCCCGTGCCTGGAAACGCATCCATGGCCAAATAACCGTTCGACGTGCCGCCCGTGACGCCGTGCCGCACCAACCGCGCGGCGGTGCGATGCGCCACGCCCATGCCATCGCCAACCATAATGATGACGTTCTTGATGCCTTCCTGACTGAGCGCAGGCAGATCCAGCCCGGCTTCAACGTGTCGGCTGGCGGCAGCACGTCGCCCAGAGCTTGGTGTGGCTTCACTCGTTTGTTCGGGGCGCTGATCCCGATCCTGCGCCTTCTCCAATTGCCGCGTGAAACGATCTGTCCAGAGCGGATGGACGATTTCAAAGTTGGCAAAGACGGTCACAGTTCCGGTGGCATCGGTGAACGTCGCGCGAATGCGATGCAGCCCGACGGCTTCGGACGTGTAGCCGCGCAGATTGAAACCGCCCCAACCCGTCGCCGTGATGCCGTCGGTCGTGGTCGTGTTTTGCGCGCCGGAAGTGAATTGCTTTTGCGCGCCGTCAATAAAAATCGTGGCGGAAAACGGCCCCGCGCCGCGGCCTTCGACACGCAAATCAAAGCGTTGTCCGGGCAAAAAGCGTGCGCCGTTCGGTGGCGTGATGGTGACGTTCGTTGGCAAAGCAAGTGTCGTTACACCGCACGCGGCGATGGACAGACAAAGCCAGAGACTCCGTCGAATGAGGGTGTTCATAGATAGTTCCTTTCGTGAATCGGGTTTATCGTTTGGTTTTCTTACGAGTTGTTTGCGGGTTGAAGGGGCGGGTGGCGTCGCTGAGTTTGTCTACCAGCACGCGCACCGCCCACGAATCCTGTTCCATCTCGCTTTGTCCGCCGAGTTCGAGAAGGCCTGTGACTTCAATCGGCGGCGCGATGAATTTGATGGGCTGTCCTTTCTGCGAGCGCACTACGACGCGCACCGCATCAATCGGCAATTCACCGATGCCACCGCCGCTTTCATCACACAAGACAGGACGCGGGCAAAGATAAAAATAGCCGTCCGGTGCGTGTTCCATTTCGGCCATGAACCCAACGATGCGCACGCGCTTGCCGTGCAGGCGGCGCAGTTTGTCAGAAGGTTTGAGTTCGGTGGTGGAAGGCGCGAGAAATTCCCGAAAGGCGATGCGCTCGCCTGCCTTCGTCGTTGCGACAGATTGCGGCGCGGCTCCTGCCAGCGCCAACAGCAAGGCTAACCAAGTCGTCATAAAGATCGTTTGCGAGAGATTTGGAAATAGGTTTGTAAGTGAAGCGTGATGGTACGGCGCGGATGTTAGACGCGACTCAGCCCCGCGTTAATTCGCACTCAAATTAACGCTAAGAAAATCTTAGGCCGAGAACTTTCGCTTTGCCCTTAGCGTATAATGCGGGCATCTCATGAGAATTCTTTACGACACACGAGGTACTTATGACCGATGGTTTCTGCAGCGGCAATAACGCAATGGCGATGATCAGCGAACACGATGTGACGCGCGTGATGGCGGGTCAGGTCGAAAGCGTCCGCCAACGGCTCCTCATCGCGTTGGAGCAACTGGGCTATCGCGTGACAAGCGAAAATCCGTTGCGCGCCCGCCACAGCGCGCGCGGTGGCGCGGCGTATTACCTGTCAGCCAACGCCCTCGAATATCCGACCCGGCTGGAAATCAATTTGAAGCCGCAGGGACAGGGCGCAACGCAAGTCACCTTTGATTATCAGGTGCAACACGGGGCCTTCGGCAAGGGCGACCGCCAGACGTTGACGCGCGAAGCCGAAGCGATTGTGGCGCTCGCCGCGCAGCGCGCGCAAGCGATGAGTTGTGCGGGATGTGGCGCAGAAACGGCGGCGGATTCGCGCTTCTGTCGCAAGTGTGGTGCCCCCGTGAACGTGACGGCTCCGGCGGAACTTGAAGTCATGCGCCTGACGGCTGGGACGCGCGCGGGGTATCAATGGACGTGGATTGGCGTCGGAATTTTGTTGTTTGGAGCGGTCTTTCCCTTGCTGGCAGCAGTGGTCAATAAACCGATGAAGATGATGGTGGTCTGGGCGCTTGTTAGTGCTTTTGGGGCGTGGGCTTTGGGGGCCGGATTGCGGCGCACCCATCTCACGCTCAATCCGAAACATGAGAAAGAAGAGGGGCGCTTGCCGACCTATTCACCCACGACGATCCCAACGCCGATCACCAACGAATTGCCGCCCCAAACCGCGTATCGTTCCATCACCGAAGGCACGACGGATTTGCTGCCGGTGTTGGATGAAACCGAGACAGTTCCCACGCACCGCCGCAACGAACGTTCTCAAGCGTGAGCCGCTTCGCTTTCGCCAGTCCCAGCCGCCTGCGCCGCTGCGGCCTGGTTGACGCCCCTTCCTCGTTCACCGAGGTCAGCGCATTTCACGCTGCAATACAATTGATCGTCCGCGCCGACGATGTAACTCAAGGGGAGAATATCGCCCTCGCAATACGCACATTCCTCTTCGCTATGCCTCGCCATAGTCGCCCTCCTCAAAACTGTACGATTCGTGATTGACCAGCGACATCAACACCGCGCCGAGCAGGAATTCGCTGGGCGCGTCTAAGGGTTCCGCTGTCGTTGATGCTGGTGCCGCTGCGGGAGCAAAACGCTGCGCCACTTTTTCGTGTGCGCGTTGTGCCAGTTCCGGGGCTGTGAGCGGGTGGGGTGGGATGAGCATGTCGTGAGCCTCCAAAAATACTGCGATGCGGCGCAAGGCCAACACCTGCCAGAAATGGCCGACGAATTCCATGGGGCCGTGCCAGCAGCAAAGATCGCGGGTTTGTTCATCGAGCGGTTGTTCATTGATTGCCACGTAATTCAGGGTGAGTGGGAGTACGGGGGAACCGGTTTTGAGCGCCGCACAAAACAACAGGGATTTGAACGGGAGTACCTTCGTTCCATTCGTCGAAGTGCCTTCGGGAAAGACCAGAACGTGAATGCCTTGCTGCAACGAAGCGATGATTTCGTGGGCGCATTGCCAACTTTGCCGGGTGCTGCCGCGATCAATAAATATCGTATTGCCAAGCTGCGCCATCGCGCCGATGAGCGGCCACGAAGCGACTTCTTTCTTCGCCACAAATTGCACGGGGAAATGCGCGGACAAAAGCAAAATGTCCAGGTAGCTTTGATGATTGCTGACCACCAAACAACCTTGTGTCGGCAACGCCGGAAAGGGTTTGGGCGCGTGTATCCTGATACCCAGCACGCGCAACAACGCACGTGCGCTCACTTGCGTGAGGCCGATGACCGCTCGCTTTCGTATGGCTGAAGACGCAAAAAGAAAAATGACTTTCGCCAGCAACGACGCGCCAATAAAGCCGCCGAACACCAAGCCGCAGGTTGTCAGCTTCACCCAGCGCATCATCAGGCGGCCCGCTCCACGTAATGATTTTTATAGCGCGCCGCGAGCTTGTCCATTTCCAGCAGCACCAACACATCCGCCGTCCCAAACGCCGCGTCGAACGCCGGCGCACCGCAGATCATCGCTCCGGCACGCAGGTAGCCTTTCATCACGGGCGACAAACTCCGCGCCATCGCACGCGGCTCGTACAACACGCGCGCCGCTTCATCCAACTGCATCCGACACGCCGCGACCGGTTGCACGCGCAAGGCTGCGGGCGCAAGGAAGT
>CAZWAK010000094.1:0-28491 GCA_964631865.1 uncultured Heliobacteriaceae bacterium
ACGGTGATGCGCACTTGTCGTCCCACAAAACAGAATTCTCGTCCTAACTCCAGCAAAAACTTCTGTAGCTGATCTATGAGCGCCTGTTCCAATTTTGCTTCGGAGTATTTGGAGTCTTCTTCGAGACCAAGAAATTCCAGCACATAAGGGTCGCGGATCATGCGGTTTGGACTTTCCCCCACTTGCCCTTCCTGCGCCAATTTCAGTACGGCTTCTTTGTCCTTTGAGAGGCCGATTCGTTCATAGAGCATACTGTTGATTTGGCGTTTGAGTTCACGACGTGACCAACGACTTTTTTGGCATTCGATCTCGTAAAAGGCGCGCTTGAGTGGATCATCTATGCGCGATAGTTCGAGCAGATGCGTCCAGGACAAGACGTGAAAGAGGTCGGTATAGTATTCGTCGTTTTGCCACCGCAACGCAGGGCGCTTGGCCTGATGTTCCAGCAAAGAAGGAAAAGCGGAATCAGGCTCTGATTTGCTGAACTTCTTTGCTTTGCTCTTGGGTGTTTGGGCCGAGACTCCGAATTCGCCAACCACTGGTTGGCGAATTGCGGGTTGCGGATAGGCGAGCGCAAATTGTCGGTAATTCTTCAGTGCTGAAATCCCCAAGCCCTGCATTCCCTTTTGTGCAAAATCGTGTGCCAGATTCTCAAACAACCGCGCACCGTATTTAGCTCTATCTTCTCCACCTTGTTCATACTCGACGATGTATGCACCAATCAACCAGTTTCGCATCGTGAGCAAATAATTTATAGAGCGCGCCGCCGTAGCTTGCAAGGCGAGATGAATTTGGCTGATTTGGTTGACGATTTGCTTGTAGTTCATCGTGACACCTTACTTGCAATCGGTAGCATTTCACTATTCAAAATAACAAATTTGCTACCATTCCATTCGTATCTGAGGCGTGAAAATCTTGTTGGTTGACATCCGTCGCAACTCGGGGCTTCTTCGTCTCCGGCATCAAGTTCAATGATCAACTCGCCATTGCTAGCATAGATGCGACGGAATCCACCGTCCGCTCGATCTCCGGCCCCAAAATCAAACAACATTTTGGGTTTGTTTTTCTCCCACGTATAAACATACAGATATGTCGGGATCGCCGTTCCTCTACTGCCTACCGCCATTGTAATCAATGCCTCTTCCTCGCCATCCTTTGTCACATCTTCGTATTGAAGCGAGGCCAACCTGACAGGGGTGTTCACCCATAATCCTTCTCTGTCTACAATCAAAGGGACTACTCCATCAACTAACTTGTACGTGTCCTTTGTGCGCTTAGGATAGGCTCCAACTCCTTTCTCTGTATACACACGTTCGTATAAGTATCCATACTTTGGCTCAGGGTAAGTAAAGTTACGAAAATCTACTTTTCTAATTGGGCTATTGGGGGTAGGCGTAGGGGTTAAAGGGGATGGGGTGAACTCTTTAGCTGGCGCAATGTTATTTAGAGCCACTGGATTTGACGAACCTTCTAACGATTTTTTTCGGGAACAACTCGCCTGCACGCTGCAAAGAATCAGCACAATAAATAAAACGTATGAGTTGGTTCTTACTCGTGAATACATTTACTCAAACAACCCGTCCACATACACCTGCGGATCGAACACAATCAAATCGTCCGCCTTCTCGCCGATGCCGCAGTAGCGAATCGGCAAGTTCAATTCCTTCGCAATCGCCACCGCAATCCCGCCTTTCGCTGTGCCGTCGAGTTTCGTCAACACCAGGCCGGTCACGGGCGCGGCTTTCAGAAATTCGCGTGCCTGACTCAAGCCGTTTTGGCCGGTGACAGCATCCACCACCAATAACACTTCGTGCGGGGCGTGCGGGACTTCTTTGCTGGCGACGCGCTTCATTTTTTCCAGTTCGGCCATCAGGTTTTGTTTGTTGTGGAGGCGTCCGGCAGTGTCTACGATCAGCACGTCGGCGTTGCGCGCTTTGGCGGCTTTGAGTGAATCAAACAAAACAGCAGCGGGGTCAGTGCCTTGCTTTTGCTGGATCAGCGGCACGCCTGCGCGTTCGGCCCAAATCGCCAATTGATCGGACGCGGCGGCGCGGAAAGTGTCGGCGGCGCAAATCATCACGTCGTTGCCTTCAGCTTTGATGCGTTGCGCGAGCTTGCCAATCGTGGTGGTTTTGCCGACGCCGTTGACGCCGACGACCATCATCACGTATGGCTGCACGTCGTCTGGAATCGCGGTTTCGGAGGCGATGCCGCGGGCGTGCGCGGCTTTTTCCAGAATGTCAATCAGGTGTTGTTTGATGACGCGCTTGAGTTCGCCGACTTCTTTCAAGGTTTGGCGATCTACTTGTTTGCGGACGTCTTCGATGATGGCCATCGTGGTGTTGACGCCGATGTCTGCGCCGATCAGGATTTCTTCGAGTTCATCGAGCGTGTCGGCGTCAATTTGCTTCTTGCCTTTGAAAACGTCTTCGATGCGTTCGGTCAGGTTCTCGCGCGTCTTGGCCACAGCGGTTTTGAAGCGCACAAAGAAGCCTTGCCGTTCTTCTTCTTCATTCACTGGAGTGGGCGGCGCGACAACGGGCAGCGGCGCGGCGGCAGGGACAGCGGGCGTGCTGACTAGCGCGACAGGTTCAGGCGGAACTGGAGTTGCAACAGCGGGCGTTGTTGTTTCGACAACGGGCGCAGATTCAGCTTGCGGCTCCGGCGCGGGTTCGGCGGGGCCGGTGAGGTTCAAGGAAATAAAGTCACTGTGTTTTTTACGATTCCAAAACGCCATAGATGATTTGAGATTTGAGATTTGAAATTTGAGATTGGTCAGTCGCCGGAGGCATACGCTTCTTGTGGAGCAGCCTCAACGGCTTTGCGCGCGACGATTTCATCTTTCGGATAGCGCCAGAAGAGGAACGCCGAAGCGAGCGACCAGAGTGCGACGATCAACAAAGCTTTGGTCAAGCCTAAACCTTCGCTCAGCTTGCCCGTGACGGGCGTCAACATTGCGCCTAAGCCCCACGCGAAGCCCATCACTAACGCCGACACTGTGCTCGCGCCGCCGGGCACTAAACGTTGCGCCATCACGACCGAAATCGGCAGCGGTAAGTTCAAGCACAAGCCGCCGAGCATCACGAGCGCATAACTCAACGCGCCGTGCGTCAGGAATCCGGCTATCAAAATCGGCGTCGCCACCAGCACTGAAATCATCGAAACGCGCCGCGCGCCGAAGCGGTCGGCCAAGGCACCGCCGAAGAAGCCGCCGATGCCGCCGAAGAAAATAAAGCCGGTGATAATCAAACTGCTCGCCTGCAAATCCAACCCGTGCTCTTGCAGCCAGAACGGCAGGTAACTTTGAATGCTGACCGAAGCCGCCGAACGCAGCACGACGGCGAAATATAAAATCGTCAGCGGAACCCACGCGGCTTTGAGCAATTGGCTCAACGGCGGCGCATCATCGGCGTGCTTACGCGGTTCGAGCGGTGGGCAATAAAACCACAACAACGCGGTCGCAACGATGCCGAAGACAACGGTGTAATAACTGTGCTCCAAGCCGAACCACGCCACGCAGGTCGAAATAATCAGCGGCCCCAGCGCGTAGCCGACTGTGCCTGCCGACGAAAAAATAGACATCACCGTGCCTTGTCGCGCGGGGTTGTAATCGGTCGCGGCACGATGCGCGAGCGCGGCGCTTTGCGGGTGAAACGCGCCGATGCCGATGCCGCCCGCAATCGTCAACGCCAGCAGCGTCGGCAAGCTGTTCGCCAAACCGATGCTCGAAATAAACACGGCAGCGATCAGCGGCCCGGCGACGGCGAACGCGCGTTTGAAATAACGATCCGAAATGATGCCGTAGACGGGCTGCATCAGCGAGGACGAAATCATCATCACGGGAATCAGAAACCCGGCTTGCGCGGGCGTGATGCCGAGTTTGACGGCCAGCAGCGGTAGAATCGGCACAAGGAAGCTGGAATACGAATCAAGCACCAGATGCCCGAACGAAAGCATTGTGATCGTGGTTTTACTTTGTGAGTTCATAACCTCTGTTTGCCCGCTTCCGCAACAAAACGCTTGAAGATCGCCTGCGACAATTCGTCTTTGTCCCACCCCCATTCGGGATGCCATTGCACGCCGAGCACAAACCGCTCCGAGCGCGTGTCTTCCACGCATTCGATGACGCCGTCCTGTGTCGTGGCCGTGATGCGCAGGTTTTCGCCGGGGTCTTTGATGGCTTGATGATGGCTGGAATTGACGCGCGCCGTGATGCCGCCTGCGAGTTGGGCGAGCAGCGAATTCACTTCGATGGTGATGGAATGTGAAGGCCGCGCGTACGGCTCGCCCTGGTCGTGCTTCAAGACATTGTCCAGTTGCGACGGCAAATCCTGAATCAACGAACCGCCGCGCGACACCGCCAACGATTGCGCGCCGAAACATATCGCCAGCACAGGGATGTTGTTGGCTTCAGCAAATTGCAACAATAACAAATCGGTTTGGTCGCGCTCTTCGATGACGTGACCTAAATGCAGATGCGGCTCTTCGTGGTAATGTTTGGGGTCAATGTCGCTATTGCTGCCGGAGAACAATAACCCGTCACAGCGCGCGGCGAGCGAATGCAAATAGGCTTCGTCGGCGATGAGCGGAATCAAGACGGGATCGCCGCCCGCTGCCGCAACGGCTTCGCTGTAGAAACGGCGCAGGTAAAACGTATGCTGCGCCAGGTCGAGACGTGTGGTAATGCCAATGAGGGGACGTGACAAGCAAAACTCCTTAGAACGGTTTCACGGGGAAACATGAAATAAATTCGGAGTGTATGCGGTTCGCTAGATGATGTCAAAGTTGGAATTTTCGCGCGTCTGACCGCTTTCTTGACAATGCGGAAGCCGCATCGCTATAGTGCCCGCCATGCCTTTTCCAATGAACTCCAAACGAAGCAACGCTCCCCGCATTCGCAGTACCACGATTCTCGCCGTCCGCCGCCAAGGCAAAGCCGTCATTGCAGGCGACGGGCAGGTCACGATGGGCGATACCGTCATGAAATCGTCGGCGCGCAAAGTGCGACGGTTGTACAACGAAAAAGTGATCGCCGGATTTGCCGGGGCCACCGCTGATGCCTTTGCCCTTTTCCAGCGCTTTGAAACCAAGCTCGAACAGTATCACGGGCAACTCAATCGCGCGGCGGTCGAACTGGCCAAAGATTGGCGCACCGACAAAACCATGCGCAGCCTGGAAGCGTTGTTGCTCGTCGCGGACACGACTTCGACGTTGATTATTTCCGGCACAGGTGACGTGATTGAACCCGACGATGGCATTGCGGCGATTGGTTCCGGCGGGCCGTATGCGTTGTCTGCCGCACGCGCCTTGCTCAAACATACGGAAATGTCCGCCCGCCAAATCGCCGAAGAATCTATGCAAATCGCGGGGCATATTTGTATCTACAGCAATTTGAATTTAGTGATTGAAGAAATCTAGTGGAGTGCGGAATGCGGAGTGTGGAGTGCGGAGCAAAAGGCCTGACATTCCGAATTCCGAATTCTGAACTCCGAATTCCGAATATGGTTATTTATCTCTCAGGCGAAATCGAAGAAGACTTGAAGCTGGACGAATTGTCGCCGCGCCAGATTGTCAATGAACTGAACAAACATGTGGTCGGGCAAAATGCGGCGAAGCGTGCGGTCGCGGTCGCGCTGCGCAATCGCATCCGGCGACAAAAACTGCCGCCCGATATGGCGATGGACGTGATGCCGAAGAACATCATCATGATCGGTTCGACCGGCATCGGGAAAACCGAAATCGCGCGCCGCTTGGCGCGCTTGTCTTCTTCGCCGTTTCTCAAAGTCGAGGCTTCCAAATTCACTGAGGTCGGTTATGTCGGACGTGACGTCGAATCCATGATCCGCGATCTGGTCGAGATTGCGATTGACCTGGTGCGCGAAGAAAAAGCGGAAGAAATCGCGGACAAAGCCGAAGTCAACGCCGAAGAACGTTTGCTGGATTTGTTGTTGCCCAGTGCGCGCGCGACGACGATTGACCAGATTGACAACAGCGAAGCCGCGATGGTCGAAGCGCAAAATCGCACGCGCGAAAAGTTGCGCCAACAACTGCGCGAAGGCCGTCTGGACGCCCGCATCGTTGAAATCGAAGTCCGCGACAAAAGCCTGCCATCGTTTGAAATCATCAGCAATCAAGGTGTTGAGGAAATGGACATCAACATCAAGGACATGCTGCCCGGCATGTTCGGCAATCGCACGAAGAATCGCAAAATGCGCGTAGACGAGGCGATGGAGTATCTGATTGCCGAAGAAGAATCGAAGCTCGTGGATATGGACACTGTCGCGCGCATCGCGCTTGACCGCGTCGAATCGCACGGCATCATCTTCCTCGACGAAATTGACAAGATCGCCGGACGCGAAGGCGGGCACGGCCCGGACGTTTCGCGCGAAGGCGTGCAACGCGACATCCTGCCGATTGTCGAAGGCACGACCGTCAACACGAAATACGGGATGGTGCGCACCGACCATATTCTGTTCATCGCCGCCGGAGCCTTTCACGTCGCCAAGCCGTCCGACCTGATTCCCGAACTGCAAGGCCGCTTCCCGATCCGCGTTGAATTGCAACCGCTCACCAAAGATGATTTCAAACGCATTCTGACCGAGCCGAAAAACGCCCTCCTCAAACAATACAAAGCGTTGATGGAAACGGAGGGCATCAATCTGGATTTTCAAGAAGATGCCATTGAAGCCATTGCGGATTTTGCCTTTAAGGTCAACGAAACCACCGAAGACATCGGCGCGCGCCGCCTGCACACGATCCTCGAAAAAGTGCTCGACGAAATTTCGTTTGAAGGCCCGGATTTGGCCGAAAAGAACCAGACGATTGACGCCGAATACGTGAACAAAACGCTGACCGACATTGTCAAGAACGAAGATTTGTCGCGGTATATTTTGTAGCAAAAGGCAACCGTGCGGAAATACCTATCAGTTACACGGAATTCCATAGCCCTCGTCATTTGCCTTTTGTTCTTTTCGGCTTGCGGCAAAGTCGGCGATCCGTTGCCGCCGATTCCCAAAGCGCCGCTCATCGTCAACGAACTCGCCGCCACGCAACAAGGCACGAGCATCATCATCAGCTTTCCCGTTGCCAAACAAACTCGCACCGACAAGCTCAAGCGCGTAGATATTTATCGGTTGATCGAACCGGACAACGCGCCCGCCGGGATCACGGCGGAAGACTACGCCACGCGCGCCGCGTTGATCGCTTCCCTGCCCGAAGAACAATTGCCGACCAACGTTTCCGTCATCACCTACGTGGACCCAATTGATTTCAAAGTCGCCAACGATCAAATGCGCTACCGGTATGCTGTGCGCTTAATCAATTTGGATGATCGCCCGGCGGATTTGTCGAACTACGCCTCGCTCACGCCGCTCAGCACCGTCGCCGAACCGCCGCTCGGTTTGCAGGCGACCATCACGCAAACGCAAGTCGAGATTACGTGGCAGCCCCCGGCAGCGAATTTGAACGGCTCGCAACCGGCGAATGTTTTAGGCTACAACCTCTATCGCCGCGACGGGCAACAACTCACGCTCATCAACAAAACGCCGCTGAAGGAACCGCGCTACGTCGAGAAGCAATTTCAATTCGGCACACGATACGACTACCTCGTGCGGGCGCTGTCGCTGCCGCGTGCGGGTGCGCCGCTGAGTGAAGTCATCGAAAGCAACGAGAGCCTGCCGCTCGCCGTCACGCCGAAAGATACGTTCCCGCCGACCGCGCCGACGTCAATCTCGATTGCCTCGCGCGGCGGCATCATCAGCCTGTTCTGGCCGCCGAACGCTGAGCCGGATGTGATCGGCTACAACATCTATCGTTCGGAAGACGAGCAAACCTGGGCGAAGATTACGCCGCGCCCGATCACAACCATCACGTTTGCCGACCGACAAGTGCAAATCGGCAAACGCTACTTCTACCAAATCGCGGCGGTAGACAACGCCGGCAATGAAAGTCCGCGCTCCGAAACCAAGTCGGAAATCGCCGAACCCAACTAACGCCGATGGCTACGCGCAAACCACAACCCGCGGAGAATTTTCTCTTTGACGATCTCTCGCAATCGCTCGAATACAGCGAACAAACTGTCGTTGCGGCCAACGACTCGATTGCGCAAATTCAAACCGATGTGCAGCACTCGCACACGTGCGGCGTCTGCCAACCCGGTATGCCGATTGTCTTTGGCATCGGGCCTGCGCCCACGCCGTTGATGTTGATTGGCGAAGGGCCAGGACTCGATGACATCGAGGCGCAACAACCATTTTGTGGACAGGCGGGCGTGCTGCTGAATCGCATGCTCGCCGCCATCAATCAAGCGCGGACGAGCGTCTACATTTGCAACGTCATCAAATGTATTCCGCCCGGCGAGCGCAAATTTTCGGTGGAAGAAATCGAAGACTGTCGTCCCATCTTGCTGCGACAAATTCTGGCTGTGCAGCCGCAAGTGATTCTCGCGTTCGGCGCGCTCGCCGCGCAAACATTGCTGCGCACGAAGAAAACGATTTCCGAATTGCGCGGGCAACAATTCACGTACAAGCTGAACGAACTGGAAACCACGTTGATTCCAACGTTTAATCCCGCGTATTTGCTGCGCGTGGCGGAGAAGAAGCGTGAGGCGTGGGAGGATTTGAAACTGGTGCGAGATCTTTTGGCGCGCAGCTAAATACTCTGGAAAGTAAGTTTTCTGGCCTTCTTACGGGTTTGATTTTTCTGTCTTACATTTTTCTGTCCGGCGGTTTGGCCGCGCGCTTTTTACCACGACAGAAAAATGTAAGACAGAAAAATCAAGACCCGAAAACTTACTTTCCGGTGTCCTAAACTTTCACTGGCCCTTTAATGCCCGCCTGATCGAAAGCATTTTTCACCCGTCGCCGCAATTCGCGCGCAAGCTCGGACTGCTTCGCGGGCAAGGTTTTGAAAATCACGCGCAACGTCAAATTGCCGTTCACGACTTTGTCCAAACCTTGCATTGTCGGGTCTTCCAAAATGTCAGCGGCGTAATCGTCCTTCAGTTGCCGCGCGACATTCGCCATCAATTCCAGCGCCTGATCTACGTTGGCGCTGTAATCCACCTCAAAATCCAACACCACGCGCATCCAGTCTCTCGAGTGATTCGCAACCGTCGTGATGCTGCCATTCGGAAACATCGTCAACGCGCCGTCGCCGCCCCGCACGCGCGTCGAACGCAACGTCAACGCTTCGACCGTGCCTGTGACATCGCCAATTTTGATCGTATCGCCGACGCTGTATTGCTCTTCAAACAAAATCATGAACCCGGCGAACAAATCCTTGATGAGGCTTTGCGCGCCGAAGCCGATGGCGAGGCCGACGATGCCCGCACTTGCCAAAATCGGCGTGATATTCAATCCTGCCTGCTGCAAAGCCACCATCATTCCGGCGAAGAAAATCACGGCTTGTGCGATGCCTTGCGTGATGATCGAGAGCGTTTGCGAGCGGCGCTGGAAATATTCGTCGGACGAGTCCACCACGCGCGTCTCAAAAAAGCTGAAGGACGTTTTGATGAGCGCCGCAACAAAGCGCATCATAAAAACCGTCACGACCAGCACGATGACGGCGCTCAAGCCATTGCCCAACAACCATTCCGTCGTGCGCGACAGCAAACCTTCAAATTTTTGCTGCGCTTGCTGGATGTCGTCACGCAAGGCCGGCACCAGTTGCAGCGAAAAGATGATGAGCACGAGCCAGAGCAACGTCCGCAACGCCTTCGCGCCCCATTCGAGATACAGTTTTTGCAACGAGGTGGGGAGCGGCTGGGCCTCTGCCGCGCGAGCTTCGAGCCGACGGGTCAGCCGCTTTTGCCAGCGCCCAATCAACCAATGCAACACGCAGCACAACACGAACCCCGCCGCGACGATCACAAACGGATAAGAAGAAGAATAAATCAGCAAAATCATCATCATTTGTAGAAGTAACGCGATTTGCCAAATCGCGCGCGACCATTTGTAGCACAAGCGATTTAGCAAATCGCGCTACGGTTGCCGACAGGTCTAATTGCCAATCTGGATGCGCAGGTCTTTCGTCGCGCGATTGCGAAAGAAATCTTCGACGACGGCGCGCAAAATGTATTCGCCATTCGGCAACTTCGTATTCAACCCAACTTCGCGCGCCGCACCATCGCGCACAATGTTCGTTGCAATGTAATCAAAAATTGTGCGCCCGGTGTAGCCCGATTGACTCGGCTCCGCGTAGGCCAGCCGCACCGTCGCCCAATCTTCGGGCAAACGATTGAAGACGAGATTGAATTGTGGCTCCTTGAACTCCGGCAACGCGACGCCGTCTTTCGTCAGGATTTGATAGCCCACTTGATACACGCCCAACCGCCGATAGCCCGCGTTGCCATCCACCTGATCGAACGCGCGTACGATGAATTGCACGTTGCCGCTGACCAGCATGGGCTTGTCTTTTTCAGCTTTCAATTCGCCCTGTTCGTTAACGAGCCGCACGGCTTCAATTGTCGGCGCAATGGTGTCCACGAGTCCCGGCAATTGCAACGCAGCGAGCGCATTGACTTCGGCAGCATTCGGCCCCGCGATGAGATGCACGTGATTGAAGGCGTTGAGTGTGCCGATGATGTCGCCCGCATTGATGCGTGTGCCGCGCGGGATGCGAAGGCCGATGACTTTGCCTTTGTCATCGCGTTGCCAAATCGCTGCCCCGCCAAAGCTGCCGAGCGGCTGATCGTTTTGATCGCGCGCGATGCGGACGTGAATGTAGCCGAGCAACGGCAAGCGAAGGCGTTCGCGCAAGCCGCCCACACCTTCGACCGCGAGCGGCAACGTGACGCGCTCGCTGAACAACGCGCGAACCTGTTCGCCATACGCGCCGGGAATGTCGAGGCCGTTGTGAAACCAAGCGTCTTCGTCGGGCGCGATTTCACCGCGAATTTCGCCGAGCGTGCCCGCGATGTCGCGCTTCGCATCGGGCGGGTCAAACGGCCAACGCGGCGGCACGGCAGCGCGAATGTCTTCGGCTTTGATTGTCGCGAGCGCAGAATCGGGGTTATGCCCAATCTTCGCATTCGCAGGGACAACCGCACGGAGCAAACCATTGCCGCTGTCGGCGACAACGAGCGTGTTTTTGCCGACGAGCGCGAGGCTGGTCGGGCGATTAAATTGGGCGGCTTTCAAATCGCCGTCTACCAAGCCCGCGCCGCTGCCGCCTGCGACCGTGTACACGCCGGGCGCATCGAATAAATCGGGCGCGGGCGGGCGCTCTGGTTTCTTGCCGCCCAAGTTCACGAAACGAATTGCTGAGCCTGCGGAATCTGCGACGTAAAATGAACTCTCACCCGCCATCGCAATCGCCATTGGCTCATTGAATGAGGCTTCGAGCAATGTGCCGTCTTTTTCATTCGCTTCGCCGTTGCCTGCGATGGTCGTGACGTTGCCGTCTTTATCAATGCGGCGAATACGATGATTGCCTGTGTCGGCAACAAGGATCGAATCATCCTTCATCACTGCAACGCCGCAAGGTGTATCGAACTCCCAAACAAAATCTGACGGTGAGTGAGGAATTCCAGGAACCTGAGATGGAAACCCTATCTGCTTTTCGTTGCTCTCGCCTTTGATATGAATGAGGCGCGCGTAGGTGTTGGCAATTACGATGTTCTCAGCTTGATCCAGTGCAACACCGATTGGCGCATTGTAGATTCCAGCACCAGCGGGAGCGGGATTCCCAACTTGATTTGCCATTAGAATTTTGATCTCGCCATTCTTCAGGTTCACTTTGACTATCCTGTGCAAACCGGTATTTGCCACAATCAACGAGCCATCCGGCGCAACGGCCAAATGTGACGGCATATCGAGTTGATCGGTAATCAATTCGACCTTGCTTTTGAGCGTCACACGATACAAGCTGCCGCCCAAACCATCGGTCACGTAAATGTCATCGCCGTCCGCTGCGACGCCGAAGGGATCGGACAAAGTTTTCTGTGCGCCAATCTTCACGCCTGTCCCGGCGAGCGTCACGACTTTGCCGAAGGGTTGGGGCGGCGCGAACGTTTCCCACAGATACCAGCCGCCCACAGCGAGCAGTGCAACGATCATGAAACCCATCAGCATCTGAGCGCGCGAAATACGAATGTGCATAGTTTGATTGATAATTGCGGGGCGAACCCACTACACTGGTCGCGTCACAACGGACGAACCCCAAACTGGAACTGCTTATGTTTTCATCCGACAAAGAACCGATCCGCGCCACGCCGCTTGCGCCTCCTGCCCCGACGACTGCGCCACCGCCACCACAAACGCGCGGCGTGAAGTTTTATGTCACAGGCGGCTTTCTTTTTTTCAAGAAGATGTGGCCCGCGCTCTATGATCTCAGCACGAATCAAACGTATGTCTATGCGTCGGCGATTGCGTTCAATGCGTTGATGTCGTTCTTCTCGTTCATCGTGCTGTTGGGCAGCATTCTGGTCAATGTCTTTCATTGGCAACGCGGCTACGAAACGGTCTATCGCTTGATGTTTGCGTTTGTGCCGACCGAGTCGAAGCAAATTTTTGAGAGCCTCGATCAAGTCACGCGCGGCAAAGGCGGCGAAGTCGGCATCCTCTCGTTCGCCTTGCTCATCATCGGCAGTGCGGGCGTGTTTCAATCACTGGAAATCGCGCTCAATCACGCCTGGGGCTTCAAAGAAGAACGCGGCTTTCTCAAACAGTACACGCTTTATCCGCTGCTCGTCTTTGCGTGCGGCGCGATTTTACTGGTTTGCGTGGGAATTGCCAGCGTCTGGGACGGATTGTTGCAAGCCGTGTTCGGCACGCACATCATTCGCAAAATCATCTTCAATGCCGTCAGCGCCGTGTTGATCCTGCCGTTTCTGTCGTTGATGTTGTTTTTGGTGTACTACTGGGTTCCGAACGGCAAAGTGCGCGCCAATCAAATTGCGTTTGCCTCCATCGGGCTGGCGACCTTGTGGGTGATTGGCACGCTTGTTTATCAACTCGTGCTGCCGCTCTTCAAGTTTCAAGAAAGCTACGGCCAATTGTTCGGCATCATGGCCGTCGTGACGTGGATTTTCTTGTCGTCGTTTCTGCTGATTTTAGGCGCGAACCTTTCGGCCAAAGAAATCTTGCCGCGCGCCTGGAATCGGGATGTGTAGAGCGATTTGCCAAATCGCGTTACGCCCCCGCTTGCTGCGTGCCCGGAATCAGGAGTAGTATGTTGGCACTTCGGTTTCCCCTTTTTCCGAATCAACCAATTTGGCAACCGCTGCATCTGTGCAGTTTCATTTTGCAAGCTCTCGCGGTCACAACAAGGAGAAGCCACATGAAAAGCGCTCGCTTCATTATCATTTGCCTGGTGGTCGGAATCGTCAGCGTGTTGGCGCACGCTCAATCCGGTCGCCGTCCGGTCTATCAACCGCCCGCGCCGACTACTCCCCGCACGACAGGCCAAATAGGAACCCAACCCGCCGCCGACGGAACTTGTCCGAAAGTGACCTTCCCCGGTGAATATGGGGTAGAGGGGCTTTCTCCCAGACAATCCACCGGAGCACCAGCCCCGGCTACCTCGAACGACCCCAACGCCGAAGAAGTGCTGAAAATTGACACCACGCTGGTGATGATTCCGGTCACGGTGTTTGATCGCAGCGGCAGGTTTGTGCCGTATTTGACGCGCTGCGATTTTCATTTGTACGAAGACGGCGTGCGCCAGGAACTCACCGAATTTTCGACCGTCTCCGCGCCCTTTCACGTCGTCTTGTTGCTCGACACCTCGAACAGCACCGCCTTCAAAATTGAAGAGATTCAAAGCGCCGCGCTCGCCTTTGTGAACCAATTGCGCACGGATGACCGCGTGATGGTCGTGTCCTTCGACGATCAGGTGCGCATCGAATGCGAATTCACCAACGACCGTTCCACCTTGCGACGCGCGATTTACCAAATTCGCACGGGCGGCAACACGAAGCTCTACGATGCGGTAGATTCGGTCGTGAACGAACGACTCAATCAAATTCAAGGCCGCAAAGCCATCGTGTTGTTCACCGACGGCGTGGACACCAAGAGCAGACAAGCCAACGCGCGCAGCACCGTTGAATTGGTCGAGGAAAGCGATGTCCTCGTCTATCCGATTCAATACGACACCTACATTGATATGGGCAATGGCGGCTATGGGCGCGGCAATCCGCCCGTCATGATTCCGCCCGACATTTGGGGTCGCCGTCGTCGCTGGCCGCTGGCGTCGCCGTTCTCGCTCTTGACCCCGCCGCAAATCATCTCGCGCAGCCCCGGCGGACACAACGATATGGAAGCGCGACGCGACGCGACGATTTATCTGGAAACCCTGGCCAAACACAGCGGCGGACGCCATCAGAACGCTGATAGCATTCAGAATCTGAATCAGGCCTTTTCGATGATCGCCGAAGAATTGCGGCATCAATACGCGCTCGGCTATTACCCGACCAATGCCGCCAAAGACGGCACGTACCGCAGCGTGAAAGTCCGCGTCAGCCAGACGGGTTGGGTCGTGCGGTCAAAAGAAGGCTATCGCGCAGGCGGGAAAGCCGCTGGCACGCCGCAACGTCCGATCATGAAACGCCGCAATTTTGAGCCGTAGTTTTTTTTCAAGAGGGTGTGGATATGAGGTTCGTAAATCTGGTGACGACGTTGTTATTCTTGTGCGGCTTGGCAGTGGCGCAACCCACCAAACCCAAGCCGCAACCCACGACGCCCACGGACAACGAAGAAGAAACCCTCAAAATTGATTCGACGCTCGTCACGATTCCCGTCAGCGTCATTGATCCCGACGGCAAATACCTGCTCAATCTCACCCGCAAAGACTTCCGTTTGTTGGAAGAAAACACGCCGCAGGAAATCACCAATTTCTCGTCCATCGAAGTGCCCGTCAACGTCGTGTTGATGATTGACACCTCGCGCAGCACGAAATTCAAAATCGAAGACATCCAACGCGCCGCCATCACCTTCGTCGAACAACTGCGCCCGGCGGATCGCGTGATGATCGTTTCATTCGATGACAAAACGCGCGTGCAATGCGAATTCACGAGTGACCGCAACACGCTCAAAACAGCCATCGCCAAAACCAAAACCGGTACAGGCACGAAGCTCTACGAAGCTCTGAACTTCGTGATGAATCAAAAGCTCGCGGCGCTGCAAGGTCGCAAAGCCATCGTGCTTTTCACCGATGGCGTAGACACCGAAAGCAAGTACGGCGCAGGCAAGCAATCTATGTTCGATGTCGAGAAACACGAAGTCATCATCTACCCCATTCAATACGATACGATGGCCGATGTCGCCGCGATCTTGAATGACGACCATCAACCGCAAAAGTTAGTCACCTCACAGCCGACGACAGAAGAATTTTTGCTCGCCACCCGCTATTTGCGCGGCTTGGCGTTGCGCAGCGGCGGGCGCGTGCATCCAGCCGAAACGCTCACGAATGTTCACGAAGCATTTGCGCTGATCGCCGAAGAGTTGCGGCATCAATATTCGCTGGGTTATTACCCGTCGCAGGAAAGCAAGCCGGGCGAGTTTCGGCGCGTGCGCGTGGAAGTGTTGCCACCGCATCGCAGCGTACGAGCGCGCGACGGGTATCGAGTTGGAAAGTAGATAGAACACGGATGAAACGGATTGGGCGGATTTACACAGAATAATCTGTGTAAATCCGCCCAATCCGTTTCATCCGTGTTCTATTATTTTTTCGGCGGACGATACGGCCCCGTCGCCGTCGCTTTCGGCCCGGCTTCGCGCTTCGGCAAATTCGTTCCTGCATTCGTTTTCTTCCCCGCCCACAACACCGAATTCACGATCAATCGTTGCATCTCCGGCATAAAGAAAATCGGGTACTCTTCGTGGCCGGGGCGAATGTAGACGAAGCGGCCTTTGTCGAGCGTCCAGACCATCACTTCGCGGTTGCGATGGCCGGTTTCCCACGTGCCTTCAAAAATCACGGCTTCGGGCGTCGGCACATCAAACGGCTCGGTGTAAATTTCGGTTTTCGGGATCGTGAAGTCTTTGATGCCTTTCGCAATCGGATGCTTCGGCGAGACAACCCACATTTGTTCGGGTTTGCCGAAGTTGACGTACGAACTCCAACTGCCGGTGGCTTGCAACGCGACTTTCAGCGGCTTCGAGAAATGTGCCGAATGCAAGGCAATGAAGCCCATCCCGCGCTCGCGGATATGCTTGACGACGCGTGCGACGACTTCGTTCGGCACATCGTTGTGTTTGCGATGCCCGAACCAAATCAGCACGTCGGTTTTGTTCAGTGTCTCTTCGCTCAAGCCGGATTCGGCATCGGAGAGTTGCGAGGTTTTGGCTATGATGCCTTTTTGTTTGTTGAGGTGATCGGCCAGCGCGCCGCTGATGCCGGTCGGATAGACCTCGCGCGGCTCGGTTTGTTCTGACCAGCAGAGCACGCGGAGTTGGTTGGATTTCTGGGCAAAAGCGGTGGAGGCAAGGAACAAAAGCAACGTGGCGGTGGCAACCAAAAGCGTTTTCATAAGCGGCGATTCTCCTGTGGTTATGTTGAGAACGCGCCGATTATGGCAATCATTTGCGCGGTTGGCAATTGCTGAGCAAGTCGCAAGTAAGAAGGAACTGGCGCAGGCGCTGAGCGCCCGCGCGCCGTTCTCCCGGTGCCCTAACTTGTCACAAGAAATTCACTTGCGCTCAGACCTTTCGTATTCGCTCTTGAGCAAATTCATCATCTCGTCACGTTGGTCGTACAACCGCTTGAGCGGACGCGGTTCGCGCTTCGCCAAGGCGTAGGCCGTAATCAAAGGCAACGCGACGGTCGTGTCCACATAACAAACGACTGTGCCGGGTAATTGATCGGGATCAATCTTGCCCCAACTGACCGCTTCGGCGGGAGTCGCGCCGCTCAAACCGCCCGTGTCGGGGCGAGCGTCCGTAATTTGTAAAAAGAAATCGTGGCCTTTTTCCTCGATGCCGAGGACTTCCTGAATCTGTGGTTCGGTTTGCAACGCAAAGTTTTTCGGGCTGCCGCCGCCGCATATAAAGATCGCCGATTTGCCGCCGCCGCGTTTCGCCGACAACACAATGCTCGCGGTTTCGTTGACGTCGGCGGAAGGATTCAAGCGCAATTGGCCGCCTTGCAATTCCATCGCGGCGACGTTCATCCCAATCGAACTGTCGCCGGGCGAAGACGTGTAGACCGGAACGCCGTGCCGATAACAGGCCGCGAGCAGCGATTGATTTTGTAAGCCCAAAACCCGTTCGCGTTCGGCGATATATTTGCCGCAGAGATAATGAAACTCGGCGGTAGACATTTCGCGTTGGAACTCGTCAGCACGAATGATTTCGCGGAAGAACGAGTCAGTTGAAAGCAGCACATCGTAATCGAAGAAAATGTCGTAAATCCGCACCACGCCCTCTTCGCGCAACGTGACATCGCTGATTTGATGATTGCCGCGATGCATGGCCAAGCCGAGACCGAAATGCGTGTCGTGATACAAATTCGCGCCCGTCGAAATGATCCAATCAATGAACCCAGCTTCAATCAACGGGATCAACGAGGAGATGCCCAAGCCTGCGGGCGTCAGCGCGCCGGTCAACGTAATGCCGACGGTGACATCCTCCGCCAACATTCGCTCGGCAAATAACTGCGCGCCCTCGCGCAATCGCGCGCCGTTGTAGGCTTGAAAGGCGGATTCAATCAGTTCGGTGACGGTCGTGTCTTTGGTGATGGGTTGCGGGGCTATGCGTTTGCCCTGTAGAAATTTGCTCTGGCTCATGAACTCTCCCTCCGTATGATCTCAGATTTGAGATTTGAGATTTGAGATGAAGGCGGAGAGTGTAGCTGCGGGGGAAATCAAAAGGCAAATCGCAAAAGGCAAAGGGCAAAAGGGGAAAGCGGAAGTTCGTTCTTCATCTCAAATTTCCAATCTCAAATCTCAAATCCTAATGCCCCAGTCCGCGCACAGGCGGTTGGGTGCGGCGTTGTTCGGTGGCGGCACGAATGAGCGAAGATTCGTAGGCTGCGACTTGCAACGTATCAATGTCGCGGCAGATGCCTTGCGTCTGACAAGTTTGATTGTTGCATTTGCCAATAATGCGAATGGTGGCGCGTTCATCAATCAGCACCGACTCAATCGTGATGACCATGTGGCAGCGGGGGCACGAGGTTAATTGTTCGCGGAACGGCATAAATCAATTCCTTTCTTTGCTGTAACTTCTGAACACCCTAATCAAAGTCTCAATCCGCGAACGCTCCCATTTTTTCCCGTTGCAGCTTTTTGACAGTTCGGTTGCATTTCGTATTTCGCCGCTTGCTGGTACACTTGGCGATTCGTATTTCTGTGTTTGAGATGACCTATGACCCAAACGATGCAAAATGACCGATTGATCCGCGCGGCGTTGCGCCAACCGGTAGACCGCGCGCCGGTTTGGATGATGCGACAGGCTGGGCGCTACCTGCCCGAATATCGCGCCGTGCGCGGACAAACCGATTTTCTGACGCTCTGCAAAACGCCGGATTTAGCCGCCGAAGTTTCGCTCCAACCGTATGACATTCTCGGCGTGGATGCGGTGATTATGTTTTCGGACATTCTGATCCCCGTCGAAGCGATGGGGATGGAGTTGGAGTTGATCGAAAGCAAAGGCCCGGTCTTTCCCACGCCGATTCGCAGCGCCGCGCAAGTCGCCCAACTCATTATTCCTGACCCAACGGAAAAAACACCGTTCGCGCTCGACACGATCAAGCTCTTGCGCAAACAACTGAACAACGCCGTGCCGCTGATTGGGTTCGCGGGCGCACCGTTTACGCTCGCGTCGTATATGGTCGAAGGCAGCACGTCAAAAAACTTCGCGGAATTGAAGAAAATGATGTACAGTGCGCCGCACCTGCTCCATCAACTGCTCGACAAATTGGCCGACACGATTACGATCTATTTGAATGCCAAGATTGAGGCAGGCGCGCAGGTGATTCAGTTGTTTGATACGTGGGCGGGCGAGTTGACGCCGCAAGCCTACGCTGAATTCGCATTACCCTACGAGCAGAAAATCTTTGCGGGACTTAAACGCGAGGGCGTGCCCACGATTTTGTACATCAATGGCTGCGGCAACCTTTTGGAGCAGATGGCCACGACGGGCGCAGACGTATTGAGCATTGATTGGCGCATCAATATTGGCGATGCGCGACGCCGATTGGAGGCTGCCGGGTTTCATAATTTATCGCTGCAAGGCAATCTCGACCCTTGCATTTTGCTCGGCAGCAAAGAAACAATTGCGGCTTCGGTGCGCGACATCTTGCAGCAGGCAGGCCCGGTCGGACACATTATGAATTTAGGGCACGGCATTCTGCCGACGGTTCCCGTCGAGAATGCGCGAACCTTTATCGAAACGCTGCAGACAGCGAAAACAGAGTAAAGCTTATGGCAGTTGAACTCCAAGAAAAGCCTCCTGTGTTGCAACAGATCATCGCGGAAATTGAAACGCTGACTCCACAATACCTCTATCAACTCCGTCAAATGTTGGACGAGAAATTGAAAGCATTGGCCGCCGCTCCCCCCAACGTTCCGCGCATTGTGGGCACCTACACACCCAAAGACCGCTCACAGGAAAACGAATGGGTGCGGCAACATCGAGAGGAATATGCTGGGCAATGGGTTGCGTTAGATGGAGATCGGTTACTAGCGCACGGATTCAGGCTCAAAGAAGTGGTCGAAGCCGCGAAAAAATGCGGCATCAATGATGCGCTGTTTATTCAGGTCGAAGCGAGTGACACTTTACCCTGGGCGGGATTTTAGCGATGTCCTTTCCACTGAACTTTGCACAACGATACACATACGACTCGTCAGAAGTGGGGATTACGCTGGACACAATTCTGAGATATGGCAACGAAGAATTTCAATGCAAAGCGAAAGTGGACACAGGCGCACAATATTGCCTTTTTAAGAGAGAAATTGGCGAAGTGTTGGGCATTAACATCGAAAGCGGAAGCGAGCGCGACTTGGGAACATTGCGCGGCCCGCTCACGACTTTTGGTCACGAACTGACACTGGGCACATTAGGATTTTTCTTTGATACAACGGTTTATTTTGCCAAAGACGAAGGGCTACCACGCAACCTGCTGGGCAGACACGGCTGGCTTTTGCTGCTTCGCCTTGCCATTATTGACTACGACGCAGAAATTTATCTGAGTCGTTATGACGATCAGGTCTAATCAATGTCTTTTACGAAAATCACGGAATACGAAGGCATCACCGAATACAAACTCAACTCCAACGATCTCAAAGTGCTCGTCGTGCCACGTCGTGCTGCGCCCGTCGTTGCGTTTATGGTCGTGTATCGCGTCGGCTCGCGCAACGAAGCGGTTGGCCATACCGGCTCGACGCATCTGCTCGAACATTTGATGTTCAAGGGCACGCCGACCTACAACAAATCCAACGGCTCACAAATCGCCGCCGTGCTGCAAAAACAGGGCGCGGTTTTCAATGCCGACACGTGGTTTGATCGCACGCGCTATTACGAAATGTTGCCGAGCGATCAACTCGAAATGGCGATTCACCTCGAAGCCGACCGCATGCGCAATTCGTTTATCTCCGACGAAGATCGGCAATCGGAAATGACCGTCGTGCGCAACGAATTGGAGCGCGGCGAAAACGATCCGGCAGGCATTTTGGACGAGCGTGTGTGGGCCGCGGCGTTCCGCGAGCATCCGTATCATCATCCGACGATTGGCTGGCGCGCGGATGTCGAAGGCGTGCCAACCGCGCGGCTCAAGGAGTTCTACGATGTCTACTATCATCCGAACAACGCGACGGCGATTGTCGTGGGCGATTTCGACGAACCAACCGCGCTGAATTTGATCGCCAAACATTTCGAGAGCATTCCCGCTTCGTCACATCCGATTCCGCCGATGTACACGACTGAGCCGCCGCAGGAAGGCGAGAATCGTTTTGTGTTGCGGCGCGCGGGCCAACTCGGCGTGGTGGAAATCGGCTGGCGCACGCCCGAAGGCCGTCACGACGATATTCCGGCGCTGTCCGTGCTGGATCACATTCTTTCGGCGGGTGTGACTTCGCGGCTCTATCAAGCATTAGTCGAAACGCAATTGGCGCTCGGCGCAACATCGCATGCGTATGCCTTGCTCGACCCCGGTTTGTTCACGATCACCACCACGCTGCGCCCCGGCGTGACACACGAAGAGGTCGAACAAGTCGCACTCAACGAAATCGAAAAACTCAAAACCGACTTGGTTACGGAAGCGGAACTCCGCAAAGCCAAGAACATCATCCTGACGCATCTGATCTATCTCCGCGATAGCCCCTTTGGAGTGGTCAGTGCGTTGGGCGAAGCTGAAGGCATGGCCGATTGGAAAGATTACGTGGACTTTCCGCACAAGATCGAAGCCGTGACCGCAACAGACATCCAGCGCGTCGTCCAGCAATATTTTGTCCCGGACGCACGGACAGTTGGTTACTTTGTCCCCAAAAATTAAGTCTGGAAAAGCCTGGGGAAGTCCAGAAAAGTCTCGAAAAGTCGTATCCTCGACTAGACTTCACAAGACTTTCCGAGACTTTCCGAGACTTTTTCTCTCACCTTATGTCGAAATTATTTTCTGCTCGCACTTCGCGTGAAGTGTTGTCGAATGGTCTCAAATTGCTGGTGCTGGAAAATCATGCCAATCCGACGGTCTCGATTTCCGGGTACTTGCTCGGTGGCTCGTATTTCAGTCCGCCCGGCAAGTACGCTGTCGCGCGGCTCACCGCAGACATGCTCAACAAAGGCACGGCGCAACGCGGCAAACTGGAAATTGCCGAAGCGTTGGAATCCGTCGGGGCCGGCGTGAACGTGTCGAGCAACACCTTCACGGTTTCGCTCAGCACGCAATCGTTGAGCCGCGATTTTCCGATGGTGCTGGCGACGTTGGCCGAAGAATTGCGCACGCCGACGTTTCCGGCGGAAGAGTTGGAGAAACTGCAACAACGCTCCATCGCTTCGATCAAACGCGCGCAGGACGAAACAGATCGCCGCGCGATGGAACGCTTTTCGCAACTGATCTTCGAGGAGCAAAGCCCGTTTCACATTTATCCGGCAGACCGCCGCATCGGCGAAATTGAAGCCATCACGACCGATGATTTGCGCCAATTTTATGAACAGCATTACGGCGCGGCGGCCTTGATTTTAGCGGTGGTCGGCGATGTTTCCGCAACTGAAGTCAGTCAGTTCGTGAACGAATATTTCGGCGACTGGCAGGGCGCGGCCAAACCGGAAATCAATTTGGCGGAAACACCGTTGCAAACGACGGCGCTGCAAGACAAAGTGCAGTTGCAAGACAAAGCCAGCGTGGATGTCGTGATGGGACATGCTTCGCGGTTGCGGCGCGCGAACGAGGATTATCTGGCCGCCATTGTGGCCAATCGCGCGCTCGGGCAATCCACCTTGTCGTCGCGCCTGGGCTTGAAAGTACGTGATGAGATGGGGCTGACCTACGGCATCAATTCGTACTTTTCGGATTCAGGCTTGGGCGATGGGCCGTACATGATTACAGTGACCGTCGCGCCGGAAAACGTTGATCTCGCCGTCAACACGACGCAGCAGATTGTCGAAGACTATGTGGCCAGCGGCATCACCGAACAGGAAATCGCGGACGAACAATCTTCGATGATCGGCGGCTACAAACTCGGACTGGCAACCAACGCCGGCATCGCCGGGCAATTGGCCGGCGCGGAAGTGCATGGACTCGGCGTGAGTTATCTGGATCAATACCCCGAACAAATCCGCGCATTGGACAAAGCCAGCATTGATGCGGCGATTGCGAAGTACATTCATCCCGAAGTGATGACCACAGTGATGGCCGGGACGTTCTGAAGACGAATCATTTCTTGACCTCCAGTGATGTGGTCAATATACTGGCGGCTCGAATCATGACTGAACCCAAAACGAATCAGAATATCGAAGGTGCCTTGCGAGCCGAGGGCTTGCGCTTTGCGATTGTCGCCAGCCGTTGGAACGATTTGATTGTGAGTCGGCTGGTGGGCGGCGCACAGGAAGCCTTGCGACGATTGGGAGCCAATGAAGCTCACATCGTGACGGTGCGCGTGCCGGGTTCATTTGAAATTCCGCTGGTGGCCAAGAAATTGGCCGTGAGCGGACGCTATGATGCAATTATTTGCGTGGGAGCCATTATTCGCGGCGAAACGCCCCATTATGATTACCTCGCTGCGGATGTTACCAAAGGCATTTCCGCCGTCGCACTGGAGACGGGCGTGCCAATGGCGTATGGTGTTATTACTGCCGACACGGTCGAACAAGCTATTGATCGCGCGGGCGTGAAAGCAGGCAACAAAGGCTTCGAGGCGGCGATGACCGCCATCGAAATGGCAAATTTACTTAAAGAGTTGTGATCTGGTAGAGGCAGCGCGCCGGGTCAAACAAATGATGCGGCATCTCACTCTGCCTGCTTGCACTAATGAAGGCTCTTCTTTATTGAAAATTGAATATTATGGGCGCTCGACGCAAAGCGCGTGAATGCGCGCTGCAAATGCTTTTCCAATTCGATTTGGCTCGTCAACCGGTAGATGAGTTAATCCGAACCTACTGGGGCGAATTAGCTGAGGCGGCGGATGATGTCAAAGACTTCGCAAATGATTTAGTCATTGGGGTCGTAGATCATCTGGATGAAATTGATGAACGCATCCGCCATCGCACGGAACATTGGCGAATTTCCCGGATGGCAGTGGTAGATCGTAACTTGTTGCGTTTGGCCGTTTACGAATTTGTCTATCAGCCGAACACCCCCAAAACGGTGGCCATCAACGAGGCGCTCGAAATCGCCCGCCGCTTTTCGACGCACGAAGCCACGCAATTCGTGAATGGCATTCTCGATGCCATCAAACGCGACATGGAAACCTCTTCTCCCCCCACCACGACTTCGGAAGACAGCAAAGAAGCCATCACCACCACCAGCGCGATTTCCTCCTGACGCATGGATCAATTCAAAGCCCAGAGCGAAGCTCACATTGAAGCTCACATCGAACGATTGCATCATCAGGCCATCGTCATTGATATGCACGCCGACACGATTCTGCGCGTGCTGGACGAAGGCGCGGATTTGGCCATCGGTGCGGCGGGCTGGCATTTGGATTTGAACCTGATGCGCGCGGGCGGCGTGGATGCGCAGTTCTTTTCGATTTGGGCCGACCCGTATGAATATTGGGGCGCAGCGGCGCGAGATCGCGCGATTGCCTTGATCGGCGCGTTGGATCAGCAACTCGAACAACATCCCACGTTGATGGAGCGCGCGTTGACGGCGGACGACATTCGCCGCATTTCCGCGTCCGGCAAAGTCGCGGCGCTGATGGGCGTCGAAGGCGGCCACGCGATCAACGACGATCTGGACGTGTTGCGCGAATTTCATCGGCGCGGCGTGCGCTATCTGACGCTCACCCATTCGCGCACCACCAACTGGGCCGGATCAAGCGGCGACGACGATGGACAAATGACAGGCTTGAGCAAATTTGGCGCGGACGTGGTGCGCGAGATGAATCGGCTCGGCATGCTCGTAGACATTTCGCATGTTTCTGACCAAACGTTTTGGGATGTGTTGCGCGTGGCGCACAAACCTGTCATCGCTTCGCACTCCGGCGCGCGGGCAGTGTCGAATCATCATCGCAATTTGACGGACGCGATGCTGCGCGCGGTAGCGGCAACCGGCGGCGTGGTGTGCGTGGTCTTTTACCCGATTTTCCTGGATGAAAACTATGCAACAGCGGCGCGCGAAGTGCTCTACTCACTCGTTGAGGAATGCGCGGCCATTGACCAATCGCTGCCGCCCATCCCGGCCAGCTACGCCAAAGACCGCTTGCAATTTGCCGCCTTGCAACAGCGCGTGCCGCCCCTGTCGTACCGCCGCCTCGCCGATCACATCGAATACATCGCGCGACTCGTCGGCGCAGAACACGTCGGATTGGGTTCGGATTATGACGGGATCAATTGCGTGCCGGAGGGTTTGGAAACGGGCGCGACCTTGCCGTTGCTCACAGCAGAACTCGCGCGGCGCGGCTTCACGGACAAAGAACTCGAACAGATTCTCGGCGGAAATGTTTTGCGCGTGATGCAAGCCAATGAAGCGTAACGCCGCCGAACTCAGCTACTCTCCTTTGCTTCTAACTTGTCCAATCGTTGATGCGCCAGTGCCGTGGCATCGGCTAATTTTTCCAGCGCAACGCCGACTTGTGCCTGAAATATCACATTGGATTCTTCCAGCCGAGTCATGCGCTCGTCCGATTTTTTCTGGAAGTCGGCAAATAGCATCTCGCTGCGCATTTGCGCATCAATCAACGCATTGATACGTTCTCGCAATTCTTTTCGCTCACGGTCGCCAATGCGAATCATCAGCTTGAACAATCGCTCCAACCGATCAATGCGCAAACTATCCTGTTCCAGGCGGAAGCGATCTTGCGCTTGTAAATCCTCTACATTCTGAATACTTGCGGCCAGGCTTTCCAAATGGTCAGCGATGAGGGCGAAGCGGCGGTCAATCGGGTCATCGGGCATAAGGCAAATCCTTTCTCAGCTTTTCTCGGTAAACGGCGATCAGTTTGCCCGAAGCGGCAATTTCCTGCAAGCAGCCAGTCGCCAGTGGCATTGCTCAAAGTTGTAAGGTAAAATCCCGACGCCTTAACTTTTGATGCTTATGAAGAACCCAGCAGCTTTTCTCATCGCCGTGATTTTCTTGAGCGTCGGGGCCTTGACTGTGTTCACGCAAGACCCCGTCAAACCGCCCGCGCAGCAGCTTCCTAAACAAGACCCGGCCAAACAAGACCCGACCAAGCCGAAACCAACGGAGACGCCGGAGCAGGATGACCAAATCTTAAAGATTCCGACGCGGCAGGTCACGGTTCCGGTCATCATCACGGATGGCTTTGGACGTTTCATCAACGGTCTCAAGAAATCGGATTTCACGATTCAAGAAGATGGCGAGGTGCAGGACATTGACGATTTCAACGATGAAACCTCACCGTTCGCTGTCGCCTTGCTGATTGATTTGAGCCTCAGCACGAAAAACAAACTGGACGACATCAAACGCACGGCTATTGATTTCGTGAAGCTGCTGCAACCGCGCGATAAAGTCTTAGTCGTAGCGTTCGATGAACAAATTCGTTTCATCGGCGACTTCACGGGCGATCAAAAAACCTTGGAAAAACAAATCAAGGCGCTCAAAACCAGCTATCTCACCAGCATCTACGACGCCATTCACCGAACGATTAACGAGCGGCTTTACAAAGTGGACGGACGCAAAGCCATCGTGGTGCTTTCAGACGGCGTGGACACGGGCAGCAAACGCGCGACCTACGACAGCGTGCTGGATTTGATTACGCGCACGGGCATTGTCACTTACACCATTCGCTACGAAACACGCAACGACGGCGGCAAGAAAAATATCAAGCCGGAGGATTTGCCGAACCTCAAACCCTCATTCTTGCGCAACTTCACCAACGGCTTCCAACCACCGCGCGGCACGTACGAAAAACAACGCCCGAAAGACCGTGATTTGCTCGGCATTGAATTTTTGCAGCAATTGGCGGATCGCTCCGGCGCGCGCTATTTGCGCTCGGAATCGGCCATCGGCACAGCACTCGCGTTGGCGTTGGTCGCCGATGAGTTGCGCAATCAATACACCCTCACGTACGACCCCAAAAACAAAGCCGACGACGGCAAGTTCCGCCAGATTGATGTGGCCATCAAACGCCGCGATTTGCTCGTGCGCGCCCGCCAGGGCTACATCGCGCCGAAAGCAGCGGAAGAGCCGGAGAAGCCTGATAAATAGCGGTTGCGCCTACGAGTTGGAACCTGCAAAGAAAACTTCGATTCCCCTGCATTTGAGCGTTTCATAGTACCGACCCGGCGATGACCTGCCCTGAAAGAGAACTCACACCAATGAAACGAAGTGTATTGCTCGCCATTTTGCTCGTTCTTGCGCTGACAGGATTCGCGGCGCTCCCTGTTGTTCAAAAACGCTATGCCAATTTGGCGGCTCAGCCCCAAGCGCGCGCGGCCCAAACGCAACGACCAACCGCGCCCCGCCGCACAAGCGAACCGCTCGACAATTTTGACATTCGCGCGAATTTGAATCGCGCGTTGCTTGCGCCGCCCGACGCGAACAATCCAACCCGCGCGCAGGCCGAAGCTGCCACGCAGGATTTGCTGACCGAGCATCCGCGCACCGTCATTCATTGGAGTTCTGTCACGGGCACGCCGAGCCGCATTAAGAATCTTTCAGAAGCCTTGTCAGAACCGAGCCAGGAGGCTGCCGACATCATCGCGCGCCGCTTTGTGAAAGAGCATCAAGCGCTCTTTCGGCTGCGCGACGACGAAGTGGACGGCTTGCGCATCGAGCGGCAGGACGCCTCGGCACACAACGGCTTGACACATTTGATTTACGAGCAGCGCGTCGGCGACATCGAGGTTTTTCAAGGGCATCTCAAAGTTCACGTGGATCGTTCCGGCTCGGTCATCGCCGCGTCCGGCGAATTGATGCCGACAGCGGCGAGCCGCGTCAATCGCTCGGCTCCGCGCCTGTCGAATCTCGAAGGCTTGCGCCGCGCCGCTGAATTTGCAGGCGTCAACGCGACCATCCCAAATATCAATGCTGTCCCGCGTGCCGAGAGTCAGAGCGCGGAACAGGCGGTTTCGTTCGGCGCAGTGTCCGATGTGGCAACCGACGCTTCCGCGCGGCTCGTCTACTTTCCGCTCTCGGCGCAATCGCTGCGACTCGCGTGGGAATTCACGCTCTGGATGCAGGATTCGCCCGACGTGTATTTGATCGTCGTGGATGCCGAGCGCGGTTCGTTGTTGTACCGCTACAACTGCACGAACTATGAAAACCCGCACGGGCAAGTGTTCACGGGTGAAAGCCCGCGCCCCAATTTGCCTTCCACCAACGATAATCCGCCCGTCGTCGAACGACAGGACTTGCCGTTCAATGGTGCGCCGTATTTTCCGCCGACTGACAAGCATTTCGATTGGTGGAACGGGCAAAGCCAAACGACGCTCATCAGCAACAACACGGACACACATTTGGATCGCTCCGGCACAGTCAACGTGCCCGACGAGCCGCGCCTGACGGTTGCCAACAGCAACTTCTCGTTTCCGCTCGACCTCAATCAAGCGCCGACCACCGAAGACAATCAGAAAGCCGCACAAGCCAATGTGTTTTATTGGGTGAACCGGTATCACGACATTTTGTATTCGTTCGGTTTCACCGAAAGCGCAGGCAATTTTCAGACCGACAATTTCAGTCTCGGCGGACTCGGCAACGACGCCGTGCAAGCCGATGTGCAGGACGGTGGCGGCACGAACAACGCGAATTTTTCGACGCCGCCCGACGGTCGCGCGGGTCGCATGCAAATGTATTTGTGGAACTCCGGCGCAGCCCAACAACTCGACGGCGATCTCGATCAAGGCATCATCATTCACGAATTGACGCACGGCCTGAGCAATCGGCTCGCGGCTTTGGGCAGCATGCAATCGGGCGGGATGGGCGAAGGCTGGTCGG
>CAZWAK010000095.1:0-28309 GCA_964631865.1 uncultured Heliobacteriaceae bacterium
TATCGCAAAGGCTGGACGCTGTAAAACCACAACCGAAATAAAGAGGTGTCAAAAGTTCAAGCTTCAGCTTGTTCTCGTCAGCCGCGCAAGGCAACCCGTAAGCTAAAGCTTGAACTCTTGACACCTCTCCCGCAGCCGCTCTTTTTCTTTCAGAAGGAATGCTTATGAAGACCTTGGGGAACACCCGTCGCGGTTTTCTCAAACAATCTGCGTTGGGACTCACGGGCAGTTTGCTCGCCAGCAATAGCAACTTCGCGTGGGCACAACAAGCTGATGATTCGCTGAAGATCACAAAGGTCGAACCCGTCTTGCTCACTGGCATTCGCGGCTACGGCCCGTGGGTGTTCGTGCGCGTCGAGACGGCAGACGGCTTTGTCGGCTGGGGCGAAGGTACGAACTTTCCCGGCGTCCAGCCGATTGCGACGGCGGTCAAGACGCTGGCCAACGTCGTCATCGGACAAAGCGCCTGGAACATCGAAGCCGTCTGGCAGCGAATGTATCGCTTTATGTATTACAACGGCATGGGCGGCATCGTGCTCGCCGCGATCAGCGGCATTGATACGGCACTCTACGACATCGTCGGCAAAAAGCTCGGCGTGCCGATTTACAAAATGCTCGGCGGACAGGTTCACGAAAAGTTGCGCACGTATGCGAACGGCTGGATCGAAGGCATTCCGCGCACGCCCGAAGCCTTTGCCGCCAAGACGAAAGAATTGGTCGCGCGCGGCTACACGGGCTGCAAATTTGATCCGTTCAGCGCCACGCCTTTCAACCGCGAAGTCACGCAAGCCGATTTGCGCTTCGCCGTCGCGCAGGTCAAAGCCATACGCGAGGCTGGTGGCCCCGATTACGATATTGCCATTGACGTCCACGCGCGCTGGAACACGAAATCCACGCTGGAAATCATTCGCGCACTGGAGCCGTATCGCTTGTTCTTTTACGAAGAAGCCGTGCCGCCCGAAAATATTCCTGCAATGGCTGAAGTGCAACGCTCGGTCAACACGCCGCTGGCGACGGGCGAGCGCATCTTTGGTCGTCACGGCTTCCGCGAGTTGTTGGAGCGACAAGCCGTGCGCATCATCCAACCCGATGTCGCGCGCACGGGCGGCATCACCGAAGTCAAAAAGATCGCCGCGATGGCCGACACCTATTTCATTCCCGTCGCGCCGCACAATCCGAACGGGCCGATTTGCACATTGGCTTCGATGCACGTCTGCTTCGCGATTCCGAATTTCCTGATTCTGGAATTTTTCGAGCGCGACGAACCCGTGTTTCAGGAAATCGTGATCGGCGGTTTGAAGCGCGACGTGGGCGGCGTTTATCCCACGACTGCGCCGGGCCTGGGCGTCAACATCACCGACGAGTTTTTGCGCAAGCACAAATTCGACGAAGCCAAAACGGACGAGATGGAACGACGCACGTTCAATACGCTGAAATAGAGAGGGGGCGCTTGCATGACGGCAAGATCATTCTTCCGCAACCTGCACCTCATCGCTGGCTTGATCGTGGGCTTGATCGCGGTTGCGGTCGGCTTGTCGGGTAGTGTCTTGACGTTCCGCGAAGAGATCGAACACGCGCTTTATCAACCCAAAGTCGCGCCGCAAACAACTTCCGTTCCGGTCAAAGAAGCGTATGCCAAGGCTGCGGCGATGGAGCCGGACAAGCGCCGAATCACGGTCGTTGTGTTGCCGGAAGCAACGGATGCGCCGCTCGAATTTGTGCTGGGGATGCGCGGCGCGCGGAACTTGAAAGAGTCCGATCAAATCAGCGTCTACGCCAATCCGTACACGGGCGAAATCATTAGCCAACGACGCCGCAACGACAGTTTCATCGCGTGGCTGCGCGATTTGCATTTCGCGTTGTTAGGCGGAATTACAGGCTACAAAATCAACGGCTGGGCGGCGCTCGTCTTGATCTTCATTGCGTTGACGGGGCTCGTGCTGTGGGTGCAAACGTACGTGCGCGGCAAAGCGTTTGCCGTGAATTGGAAAGCTTCGTGGAAGCGCGTGACGTGGGACTTGCATCGCGTGTTGGGCGCGATTGTGCTGGTGTTTTTGATCGCGGTCGCAGCAACTGGCGCGTACTATCCGTTCCGCGAAACCGTGATGAAAGCGTTAGCCGGAATGTCGCTGCCCTTGCCACCGCGTGGCGCTCCCGCGATCAAACCGACCGAAGGTGCAACGCCGCTCAGCATTGATGACGTGATGGCGAAAGCGCGAGCCGCGCTGCCCGATGCGAAACTCGTTGTGCTGCGTCCGCCCGCCACGCCGACACAATCGTGGACAGCCACGTTTCATCGCAGCGGCGACGAAGGCGAAAGCGTCGAGAGCGGGCCGACGGCGTATCTGGATGCGTACACGGGCGCAGTGTTGCGGTTGGACGACCCGCGCACGATGGGTTGGACGGCGCGGACGTTGCGCTTCATCGAGCCGCTGCATTTCGGCAAGTTCGGCGGCGTGCTGACGAAATTGTTTTGGGTGTTGCTGGGCATATCACCGACGTTCTTATTCTTCAGCGGCGTCGTGATGTGGTGGAACCGGACGCGAGGGACTAGACGTGTAGCAGCGAAGACAACACCGCAAGCAGAGGTTGCGGCAGAAGCTGGGTCATAACTAATTGCCCTTTCAAAAGAGGACGCATACGGCACTACGGGTCAGCTCAACGACTGAACCGTTTTGGAGTGAATGAATAATTAGCAATAGGTTTTTGTCGAAAAGGCTAAGCAATTCTGGGTTGCTGATGTTACCAGTGGTCAAATACAGAAGCTTGTATGGCTCTTTGTGGGACGTGTAGCGGTCGTAAAAATCAGAGTCCTTTGATATGACAACACGGTCTTCGGCGAGTGAAATCCGACTGATTTCCAGATCATCGGTAACATTGCGCTGAGGCAGATCAAGGGTGTGAATAGCATCAAAACCACGCGCGGAGAGAAATCGCGCCAATGATTTTGGCAGTTGAGCATCAACGATAAATTTCATGCAACCAATCGTCCCACACTTTTCACCTCCATCATTTTGGCAGCAAAAAGCAGGCAGGCTTGTAAATCGGCCTCTTCAAGGTCTTCATAGTCGGCAAGGATTTCTGCATGTGTCATCCCGGATGACATCAATTCGAGGATATTTACTACAGGATACCGCATCCCCCGAATGACTGGTTTACCGTGGCACATATTCGGATCAATTGTGATTCGTTTAAGTAAATCGTTTTCCATAGAGTTTAAAACATAGCACAGAAATCCACTTGCCGAAAACTCGCGGGCGCGAATGAATTCTTATCGCACCAGCCTTTTCAAATTCGATGTTGTGCGACACAATAACACTGACCACAACATCGTGTAGTCAATCCTAATTTCAACTGAGCAACCGTTATGAACCGTCGAGACGCAATTCGTTCCCTTTCGCTCGCGGGTGCAGCTTCTGTACTCGGTTCCAAAGACGCTTTGGCGGAAGCCCTTGCGCCCAAACCCAATCCAGCGTTCACGCAAGCCATGAAAGGCTTGCCGCCGCTGAAAATCACCAACATCAAAACCATCCTGACCGCGCCAAACCGCATTCGCCTCGTCGTCGTCAAAGTCGAAACCAGCGAGCCGGGCCTCGTCGGCTGGGGCTGTGCAACGTTCACGCAACGCGCCATCGTTGTCAAAACAGCGATTGACGAATATCTTGCACCGTTCCTGAAAGGCCGCAACGTGGACGAGATCGAAGACATCTGGCAATCCAGCTATATGTCGTCGTACTGGCGCAACGGCCCCGTGCTGTTCAATGCGATGAGTGGCGTAGACATTGCGCTCTGGGACATCAAAGGCAAGCGCGCGAATATGCCGCTCTATCAATTGCTGGGCGGCAAAGTACGCAAAGGCGCGGATTGTTATTTCCACGCGGCGGGCCGGGACTTTGCCGAACTCAGTGAGCGCGTCAAGACAGCAATAGCACAAGGCTTCCGCCACGTGCGCATTCAATCCGGCGTCGAAGGCATGGCGACATACGGCGCAGGCGGCGCGAATCGTGGCACGGGCGCAGGTGCTCCCGACAACAACGAAGCTATCGGCCCAACGAACCCGCGCGCGATTTGGGAATCCGCCAAATATGCTCGCATGGTTCCGCGCATGTTCGAGGCGATGCGCAAACAGTTTGGCGAAGATGTCGAGTTGCTGCACGACGTTCACGAGCGCGTGACGTTGCCGCAGGGCATTCAGATTTGCAAAGACGTCGAGCAATTCAAACCCTTCTTCATCGAAGACCCTTTCCCGCCCGAAGACAATGCGCATTTCACGCTGCTGCGCCAACAATGCGCCACGCCGATTGCGATGGGCGAACTCTTCAATACGCAACAAGAGTATCTGCCGCTCATCAAAGACAAACTCATTGACTTCATCCGCATTCACATTTCGCAAATCGGCGGCTTGAGTCCGGCGCGTAAAGTGGCGGCGTTGTCGGAATACTTCGGCGTCCGCACCGCGTGGCACGGCCCCGGTGACGCTTCGCCGCTTGCGCATTCGGCGCAACTCGCCCTTGAACTTGCAAGCTACAACTTCGGCGTGCATGAAGGCTCTGGCTTTCAGAAAGAAACGGCGGAGGTGTTCGCAGGCTGCCCCGAAGTCAAAGACGGTTATATGCTGGCGAACGAAAAGCCAGGCTTAGGCATTGACTTCAACGAAGCGCTCGCGGCGAAATTCCCAATCCCCACAGGGCCGCCGAATTTCGATTATTCATGGGGCACGACGCGGCGCAAAGATGGTACGGTCATTCGCCCCTAGACCAAGCCAACGCTGGGATTTATGAAGCACCTTCAAATTCTCTTCGTGCTTGGCACGTTGGCGAGCAGTGGGCTGGCGCAAGCGCCTGCGCGTCCGCGCTATGCCACGAGAACTGACGCCAAAGAACAAAAACAGGCGGCGACCCGACCCGCCGCCAGCACCAAAACATCGGCGGCGCAAGTGAAGCAGGAAATCCTCAGGCTTGAACACGAATGGGCACTGGCGTTGCTCAATGAAGACGTGAGCCGACTGGAGTCCCTGCTGGCCGACAATCTGCAATACACCCGCAGCAACGGCAAGGTCGAAACCAAAGCCAGTTACTTGAAACCTTTTCGGGACGGCACGACGAAATACTCGCTCGTGAAGCGCGATGACATCAAAGTGCTGGTGAACGGCGAGACAGCGATTGTCACCGCGCGCTGGAAAACGACGTTGCAAAACACGCCGAATCCCCCACTCACCACGACGGCGCGGTATCTGCACGTGTACATCAAACAAAACGGGCGCTGGCTCATCACCACGCATCAAACGACGGAAATCAAATGAACCTGAAACACTTCTTACTCTCTGCCCTGATGCTTGTGGCGCTGCACGGGATCGCCGCCGCGCAAAACAACCAGATCGAACAAGCCATCACGAAACTCGAAGCCGAATGGGTTGACGCCCTCATCAAAGTGGACGCGGCGGCGCTCGAACGACTCTACTCCGACCAGTTGACCTATACGCATTCGAGCGGCACGACCGATACGAAAGCCGAATACATTGCGAACCTGAAAACAGGCCGCACCAAATACGAATCGCTCGTGCGCGAAGACGTGAAAGTCCGCGTCTACGGCAACACCGCGCTGCACACCAGCAAAACCAGCTACAAGCTCGTCAACAACGGTCAGCCACAATCGTTCTCGGTCAAGATGTTGCACGTGTGGGTGAAAGAAGGAAAGAGTTGGCGCTTGGTCGCGCATCAAACGACGCGACTTCCCTGAACGACTGACGTTGACTCAACAGATGCTTTATGAGATTCGCTTGAGAGCGTCCAGCAGTTTCTGGTGAATCCCGCCAAAGCCGCCGTTCGACATCATCATCACGACATCGCCGCTGCGCAGTTCGGGAGCCAGATGCGTCACAATCGCGTCGGCGCTGGCGTTGGAGTCTGCACCGCCGATTTCGTAAGCGGTTTTTCCCTGCGCGCGCAAATCTTCAATCACTTGCGGCACGGACAATTGATCGTCTGCGGCGAGGCGATGGGCTTCGAAGAGGGGCGCGAGGATCACATACTCGGCGCTCGCGAACGCTTTGGGATAGTCGTCTTGGAAAATCTTTTTGCGCGTCGTCCACGAACGCGGCTCGAAGACCGCGACGAGGCGTTGGTGCGGATATTTTTGCTTCACGGCTTCGAGCGTTTCTTTGATCGCGGTGGGGTGATGCGCGAAGTCGTCAATCACCGTGATGCCGTTGACGACGCCGCGCACCTGCATCCGCCGCTTGACGCTTTTGAAAGTGGCGAGAGCTTCGGCGGTCAGCTTGCGATCAATGCTTAACCATTCGGCGGTGGCGATGACGGCGAGGCAATTGCGGATGTTGAATTTGCCTGCGAGCGGCGTGCGAATCGGCATCATGTTTTTGCCTTCGCAAACGACCGTGAAGATCGTCTCTTCGGGCGTGAATTCGATGTTGCGGGCTGTCCATTTCGCTTCGGCATCATCCAGGCTAAAGGTTTCAATCGGACACCAAACGCCTTGTGGCGCAATCGGGTTCGTGATGATTTCGCGGACGACAGGCGAATCCCAACCGGCGATCAAGCGGCCTTGATTCGGCACTAAATTCACGAGCAAACGAAACTGTTTTTTTACGGCTTCGAGGTTTTCGTAAATGTCGGCGTGATCGAATTCGATGTTGTTCAGAATCACGGTTTCCGGCAAATAGCTCAAAAATTTCGGGCGTTTGTCCCAAAACGCGGTGTCATATTCGTCGCCTTCGATGGCAAAATAATTCGAGTTCGTGACCTTGAAACTGGAGCCGAAATTTTCTGCGACACCGCCGATCAAAAACGACGGATCGAGCTTACCAACTTCCATCACCCAAGCCAGAATCGAAGTCGTCGTCGTCTTGCCGTGCGTGCCTGCGACGACGACCGAATGTTTTCCCCGAATAAAATGTTCGCACACGACCTCGCTCATCGAAGCGTAGTTCAGCTTGTGATTTAGCGCGTATTCAATTTCGACATTGCCGCGCGACGTGGCGTTGCCGATGACGACGACATCGGGCGCGGGTGCTAAGTTTTTAGCATCAAAGCCCTCGTACGTTTCAATGCCGAGCCGCACCAATTCGTCGGACATCGGCGGATAAAACGCTTTGTCAGAACCGGTGACGCGATGCCCGTGTGCTTTGAGCATTCCAGCCAAAGAAGCCATCGCCGTGCCGCAAACGCCAATCAGATGAAAATGACGAGTATTCATTATCGTTCCCTGCAACTTTAAAGTCCCGCCAACCGCTCAATCACGCGAAAGAGGCTTTGTGTACCATCGTCGCCGCGCCCTTCGGCTTCGACGGCGGCGAGCAATTGATGCACGAGCGACGCGCCCGATAAAACAGTGTGATTGTCGCTCGCGGCTTCGAGCACTAAGCGCAAATCTTTTTGCTGCAACTTGACCATAAACGCGGGCGCAAAATCGCGATCAATCATCTTTTTGCCGAGCACTTCGAGCGCCCACGAATTCGCCGCACCGCCCGTCAACGCGCTGTGAACGGTATTCAAATCCAAACCCGCTTTCGCCGCGAAGACCAACCCTTCGCACGCCGAGAGCAAATTGCACGCGACGATGACTTGATTGCTGAGCTTGGCGAATTGACCATTGCCTGCTTTGCCGAAATGGGTGATGCGCTTGCCCATTGCTTCGAGCACGGGGCGCGCTTTTTCGAGCGCAGCAGAGTCGCCGCCAACCATAATCGTCAGCGTGCCTTCAATCGCGCCTTTTTGTCCGCCGGACACCGGAGCATCGAGCCAGTAACAACCTTTCGCTTCGGCTTCGGCCGCGAGTTCCTGCGTGACTTTGGGCGAAATCGTGCTCATATCAATGATGATCGTGCCGGGTTTGGCTGTCGCAAAAATGCCGTGTGCGCCGCGCGCGACCGCGACAACATCGGGCGAGTCTGTAACCATCGTGATGACAACATTGCTGACCGCAGCGACTTCGGCAGCCGTGTTGACAGCACGAACGTGGCCGAGCGATTTGTTGTCGGCGGCGAATTTTTCGGCTTTGCCCGGCGTGCGGGTGGCGACCGTGACTGCATATCCGGCGCGCAATAAATTCTGCGCTTGTGGTGCGCCCATAATGCCGAGACCGATGAAACCAATTTGCATGAACTCCTCCTGAAACGTGGACTGTAAATTTTGATGTGGTAAATTACCGCTTTGAAAATCCAGCTATAAAACAAACCAGAGGATAAAGCAATGGAAGCATTTCGTGAAAGCATCTTGCAACTCGTAACGCAAACTTCAACGAACCTACCCGCCGACGTGCGTCGCGCGATGACAACCGCGCTCGACAATGAAACAGGCGCACGCTCATCGCAAGCCTTGAATGTGATCGCAACCAACATTGATATGGCGTGCGACAACGAAGGGCCAATTTGTCAGGACACGGGCTGGCCAACGTTTGAAGTCAAAACGCCCGTCGGCGCGAATCAACTCGTGATGAAAAAAGAAATGCGCGAAGCCATCGCCGAAGCCACGAAACGCGGAAAACTGCGCACGAACTCGGTGGATTCATTGACGGGTAAAAACGCGAGCGACAACCTCGGCCCCGGCACGCCAACCATTCACTTCGAGCAGTGGGAAAACGATGATGAAATCGAAGTGAAACTGTTGCTGAAAGGCGGCGGCTGCGAAAACAAAAACATTCAATATTCATTGCCGATGGAAATTCCGCATCTCGGCAAAGCAGGGCGCAATCTGGATGGTGTGCGCAAATGTATCCTGCACGCGGTCTGGCAAGCGCAGGGACAAGGGTGCAGCGCCGGAGCCATCGGCGTCTGCATCGGCGGCGACCGTACGCAAGGTTATGCGCACGCGAAGGAACAATTGTTTCGCACGCTGGACGATGTGAACTCAATTCCAGAATTGCAAAAGCTGGAAGAATACGTGATGCAAACGTCGAACACGCTTGGCATCGGCACGATGGGCTTTGGCGGTGGCGTGACGTTGATCGGCTGCAAAATCGGCCTGCTGAATCGCTTGCCCGCGAGCTTCTTTGTTTCGGTTGCGTATGATTGCTGGGCGTTTCGACGCTTGGGCGTGATTTTGGACGCGAAGACAGGCGAGCTCAAACGCTGGCTCTATCGGGATGCAGACAAACCCGAACAAAAAATGACGCGCGGCGGCGGCTTTGTGATGACGGGCAACGAGAAAGTTTTACGTGCGCCGATTACCGAAGCACAAATCCGCGAGTTGAAAGTCGGCGATGTCGTGCTGATTTCCGGCGACATGTACACGGGGCGTGATGCTGTTCACGCACATCTGATGAACAACGCGCCGCCTGCGGATTTGAACGGCGCGGTGCTGTATCACTGCGGCCCAGTCGTCTTGAAGAATGGTCACTACCAAATCAAAGCCGCCGGCCCAACGACTAGCATCCGCGAAGAACCGTATCAAGGCGACATCATCAAACGCTACGGCGTGCGTGCGGTCATCGGCAAAGGCGGGATGGGCGCGAAGACGTTAGCCGCGATGAAAGATTTCGGGGCGGTGTACTTGAACGCGATTGGCGGCGCAGCACAATACTATGCCAAGTGTATTGACGAAGTGATTGACGTGAATCTGTTGGAATTTGGCATCCCCGAAGCGATGTGGCATTTGCGCGTGACCGATTTCCCAGCGATTGTCACGATGGACGCGCACGGAAACTCGCTGCACGCAGACGTCGAACAGGCTTCGGCGCTGATTCTCGAAAAACTCGCAGAGCCAGTGTTTTAGCGGAAGCAACCGATGGGATTGCTTCAGGATCAGGGATTGATTTTCAAACTTGAGTCAACAGCAAATTGTCGTAGGACACGACAACTAGGCAGATTGTGATTCGGTGTTTCCAAACAAAGCGGCAAAGGCTTCACGCGCGCTGGGCGATTCCTTGCGGCTATTGAGCCATTGCGTCGTCGCTTTGATGGCCTGCGTGGTCATACTTGGCGCAGGTTTGCGACTCGGCTTTTTGCCTTTTTTCCGCGTTAAAAAATCAGCGGGAATTTCATCTTTTTTTACCAATCTCGGTTTACTCATAGGTTTACAGTCCGTCTCAATCGAAATGATTACAGAATCAACTTGAGGAGCAATGCTTCTTTTTTCTTAAAGCCAGCTCTTCAAGTCGCTTTTTCCAAAAAATGAAAAAATCCAGTTTCAGCCTAAGATTTCACGCTTGCGAGTGAATCAACCCTTACAGAAGGAATGGGGCTTTAGATGTGAGCATTAGGGGCTGAAAGTTGGCGATAATGCTAACTCCAATTTTCAGTTTAACACATCTGGTTAAGATTGCAAGCGCGACTTTAGACTTTTAGTTTCGCAAATTGGTTGCACAGTAATGATAAAAATAAGGGGAGTTTAATGAGCCAGTCGTTCGCGTACAGATTTCCGGCGAAAACTGCTGATTTTTATTCTGACCGTCCAGGCATGAACCGCGCTAAGCCCAATGCCGACAACGCCTGCGAGGTAGTAACCATAAAGCAAGGCCGCAATGGTATAGAGCGCGATGATCCCCAAACCAACCAGATTGACACAGAAATTTTCCTGCCCCTGTCTTCTGAAAAACAATTTATCTAAGCTAAAAATTACCGCACTTACCCCAAACCAGCCGAAGAAATTCCGCAGCGGGATTCCGTAGTACGCCCCCGTATCAAGCCAATTCCAAAAGTTGAACGAATGCGCCGCCAAAGGATCAATGAGCAAATCGAGCACCGTCATCCACAAGCTACCCAAACCGATTTCACCAAGAGCAGAAAGGCGAAACGGCCACATCATTTGCTGAACATAGGCAATCAGAATAAACCACGCGCAAATCATCACAACCGGTGTGCCGAGCCAATTCGGAGCTAGGACTTCCGTGTAATAATAGCGCCCAAACAGCCAGCCATACCGCACCCCGATCACCTCCGCAACAAACCCAAGTAGGCCAACACAAAGCAACCCGATTCGCCGGGATTTCTCCACAGAGAGGAAAACCAGCGCGCCCGCGACATACAAAAAAATTGAACTGCCAAACCCGCGCAAGGGTGGCTGCCGCCAGAAGAGATGCGACACAATGGCCCCGCCCAGCATAAAAAGAAAAACCACAGCTAAAATCCAGATGATGAGTTCACGCCAATTCATATTTCCGAATCAGATCAACTGTAATTTGCGCAGAAAGCAAGACCGTTGGTGTCCCCCCACCGGGATGCGTACTCCCCCCCACATAATATAACCCGCGATACTTGCGATCTTTGTTAGGAGGGCGCAGAAAAGCTTTGCGCCATCCGTGCGAATGCGTTCCGTAAATAGCTCCCCCCGGCATCGCATATCGAGCAGCAATTCGTTTCGGAGTCCACACATCTTCCACCACAATATCATTCTCAATTTCAGGAAATCCGCCGCGCCGCAGCCGCCGAAAGACACGCCGGCGCGCTTCGGCAATCATCTTCTCATCCCAGTCATCTTCATCATTGGCCGGGGCATTGGCCATAATGAAAAGGGACTCGCCTTCGCCCGGCACAACGGAACGATCATTGCGGCTGGGGCAATTAACATAAACCGTCGGATCATCAGGGAATTTTCGCTCCGTAAAAAGTTGCTTGAATTCGTTCTCATAATCAGCCGAAAAATATACTTGGTGGTGGTGCAATGCCGGCAGGGTACGTTTCACCCCGAGCAAAAATACAACCCCAGACATCGAACGATCCCGCTCTTTGAGGCGCGTAGCGTGTGGTTCCCCAAGCATTGCTTTTACATCCTCGGCCTCGCAGTTAGCCACAACTACATCCGCGGATAATCGTTCCCCACCAACCAGTCTTACAGCCTTTACAACATTCCGTTGATGCTCGACACCTTCAACCTTTGTGTTTGTTAAGAGTGTTACATCTAGTTGTTGGGCAAGTTCAAGAAAGCATTGGATAATCTTGTACAACCCACCTTTAGGATACCAACCACTAAGGGCAAACTCTATATATGGAATAATCAATAACGTCGCAGGGCACCGATAAGGTGACGATCCAACATAAGTCGGGTAGCGATTGAAAAGCTGCCGAAGATGCGGACTTTTAAAGTGCGAAGCAACTACTTTCTCATAGTTTCCCCAACTATTGCGTAAAGGAAATTGCCCCAATCCAGCTAAATCACTTATACGTGGCAAAGCTAATGGAGGGCGACGCATAAAAGTATTTTTTGATAGTTCATAAATCCTTGCTCCAAGCTTGATTAGCTGCAAGAACCCTGCAACATCACACGGTTCAATCTGTCGAATTGTTTCTAACCATTCTGGAAGTTCAGAAGTATAAGTAAAGTCGGTTCCATCAGAAAAAATATAATGAGTCAAAGGGTTCATTGGAATCATTTTCAGATGATCTTCCATCCGGCTTCCAGCTAACTCAAACACCTCAGCAAAGACCCAGGGCAGAGTAACCAGGGAAGGCCCTGTATCAAAGCGAAAGCCGTTTGATTTCCAGCTATTCATTTTGCCCCCAAAACTATGCCCCTGCTCACAAATCGTCACGCGACAACCACACACCGCAAGCCGAATACCGGCTGCTAATGCGCCTAGTCCGCCACCAATAATAACTACGTCTTTTCCCTTCATATAATTTAGACGCTCTTCTGATACTCGCGCCCTTTCCAAATTACACCTCTGCCAGTTTTGCAACGCCACCAAGAAGATAGGCCTAAAAGAATTAGCACCAACTCCCCCAAAGGGTGAAATACAAGACTCAGAGCGGATTGCTTAAATTGAAGGAGTAGTATCGCTCTAATTAGCAGCACCATGACACAGCACCATATTATCAACGGGGCGGGGTAAACCAAGATGATAAAAAATGGCAGGAGAAAGCCTATGAAATGCCCCCCTAGAAATATCCAGAAATTGTATTCCTTTGCAAACCCAGGAAAGAAATTCTTTTGAAACCCAAGCCATATCTCTTTGAACGAGGAATACATGCGTAATGAAATAATGTGCTGCCCATCTAAGCAGACACCTTTTCTTCGGCTCGCGCGCCATAATTGGGCGATTCGAGTATCTTCAAAGATTTGATCCTTGACCTGCTCGTGCCCGCCAAAAGACACGTAGCTTTCCCGCTCGAATAACATGCAAGCCCCATGCGCCAGTCCTAATTTTGGATCAAACTGAAGGCCAGGCCACTTCAGAAGCGATAACACGCTTGGATATATACTAAACACGACAAAGTTAAGAAACGGCATTAATATTTTTTCCGCCGAAGTTTGCATCTCGAATTTCGGCCAGCAGGAGAGAAATGTAACTTGCCGGGCTTTGGCTTCAGTAACTATCCGGTTGATCGCATCGGGAGCCAGCCGAGAGTCTGCATCCAAAAATAAAAGCCACTCACATTGTGCTGCCCTTGCCAGCCGGGCACAAGCAAAGTTTTTCCCACACCAATCTACAGGCAACACAACCGCATCTACAGTTGCAATTTGCGAGTACCGGGCAGTGTAACTTTGAATAATTTGGCAAGTATTATCCGATGAGAAATCGTCATACACCAGAATTTCACCCACCACGGCTCCTTGCGCAACCACTCGCTCTAAACAAGCAGCTATGTTTTGCTCCTCATTTCTAGCTGGAATCAAAACCGACACGATGCCTATGTATTCGGTAGTAGTAGTCTGCACTCGCGGCCAAAATAAACAATTCGTGATGACTATGACCAGGCATATCGCAACAAGAATAAGGATAGGCAATAGTATTAGCATTTGTACCAATATAGCTAGTTCACCGCCATCAGATCATACTTATTTTCTGTGAAGCGAAGCTTGAACGGGGCAATTATCAGGTCAGCCGCCTCAGACAACCACTTAACCTCTTGCGTGTTACCAAATTGCGCACGCAAGCAATCTTTTCCATCAATGATTAATTGCGTGGCCATCATTTGTGCTTCCCCAATCCCGTACTTACGGACAAAGCTGGGGCTGTGGTGGCGTTCATCCTGCTTCAGCGGTTTGCCGATCATTCTCGCCTCTCCCAGTTCATCCAGCAAATCATCGCAAATCTGATAAGCCATTCCTACGGCCTCGCCAAACCTAGCCAGCGCCTGGATTTCCTCTTCGTACGCACTCATAGCAATGGCTCCAGCGGTCATCATCAGGCGCATCAGCCCGGTCGTTTTAAGATTGCGACTAATCAAAGCCTCGCTCCCCCAACAACCACCCCGCAATTCAAGATCAACCATCTGCCCGCCGATCATGCCGTCGGCCCCAATCCATTCTGAAGCCTGAGTAATAAGCGGCCCTGCCATCTCGGTATGGCCGGATTTCTGGCAAGTTAAAGCTAACAAGGAGTACGAATGATTCAGCAACCCTAAAGACACCAGCATCGCCGTGCTTTCATCGTATGCCAAGTGTAAAGATGGTTTTCCCCGACGCAAATCCGCATCATCCATCGCAGGCAAATCATCCATAATCATCGAACTGCTATGGAGGTATTCAATCGCACAGGCGGCAGGCAAAATCGTTTGCGGACTAGCCCCGACCAGTATCCCCCCCAATAAAGTCAGAAGCGGTCGCCATCGCTTCCCGCCGGGGAATATTGCATAGTGTAATGCCTCATTATACCGACACGCGCGACCTTGTCGGCTGAGCGGTAAATGCTCAAACAAGGCCTCTTCTATCTTGGGACGATATTGTGTTACAAAATATTGGAGAGTCTTACTCATAGAATTTATATCTGTATTTCGCTATCTCGAAATAGTATCTTAGCTAATTCATTGGGGGCTTCCACAATAGGCAAATGCCCTACCCTCTTTAGTTCATAACTGGATATTTTCGGTAGAATTCTTTGCCACTGCCGAACTGACTCTCGCACCACCTCAAATGTTTTTTCACCATAAAGGACAATCACAGGAGTCGTCACCACGCTGAATTGATCGGCACTGCCACCTTCAGCAAGTAACTGTAGGTATTTATAAGTTACCCAATGATTCACACCTGTAAATGAGTTCGTTAAATGCGCCTCTTCAGTTCGACGTTTATGAAGCGACAGGTTAGTTATCCACCTCCCAACGGGATTCGCAAAGGTTGCACAATAAGCGTACCAACCGATTTTTCCCATCTGTGGAGCTACAAACACTTTGAAGTACCAGGGGAAATAGGCAAATGGGTCAATTAGAACCAACCGCTTCAGCTTCTTCCCTTGTCCGGTTTCAAGCAAATGCTTCGCCACGAACAGCCCTAATAAGCCGCCACTGCAACTACCAAGAAGCGTAATTGATGAAGCCTGAAGAGAACAAAGTCCTTCCACTATCTTTAGGACGAACTGTTCTAATGTCTCTTCCTCTGGCGCAGGCGAGTTCCCAACTCCGGGCAAATCAGCGCTGTAAAAAGTAATGTCTTCTGGCAAATATTTGACTAAAGGGTCAAAAGTACGATGGTCGCCGCTCCACCCGTGAAACCCAACAAATACGTTTTGACCTGAACCATACTTGACAAAGTACATATAACAATCAGCGCACTTTCACCTTTCCCACAATTCGCGCAGCCGTCAACTGCCCGCTTAGAATAACCATTGGCATTCCAGTCCCGGGGGTTGTGCTCGCGCCAGTATAGTAAAGCCCCTCGATCTCAGATGAGTAATTGCGGGAGCGAAATGGACCGACCTGGAATAAAGTATGCGCGCCTCCAAAGGCAGAGCCATCAAACAGCCCAAACTTTTCCGACCAATTTTCCGGGGTATAAATTTCCTCAAAGACAATCTGGCTTTCTGCTAATACAACTCCATGCCGACGAAGGCAGTTGATAACTTTTTCTTTTACTTTTCGCGTAGTCTCAGCCCAGTTAAGTTCTGGCAATTCACTTAGCAACGGTGTAGGGACTAGGATAAACATAGCTGTATCTCCGGCGGGAGCAAGGCTTGTATCTGTCTCTGAAGGAACACTTACATAAAACGGCAGGTGTGAGGGGATTGTTTTGTTCTTAAATAAATCTCTAAAAGCCCCTCGATAATCGGTCGGCAAAAAGATGGTGTGATGTCCGATATTATTAACTTTACCTCTTATCCCCCAATAATAAGTTATTACACCAGGCGTCATTTTTTGTTTAGCCATCGTCTGGTTTATTCGCCTAGAGAGAAGTTTCGTATTAGTTGTCGGCACGTCTACGTTTGAGACAACGATAGAGGAAGAATATATCTCGCCGTTCATTAGCTCGACGCCTGTAACTTGACTCTTCTGAACAACGATTTTTGCTACTTGCTGGTTGGTATAGATTCTCACGCCTAATTCAAGGGCAAGCTTCTCAATTCCTTCTACCAACCCATAAATACCGCCTTTTGGCAACCAGAGGCCATAGGCCAGCTCACCATACGCCAAGATCGTGAACAATCCGGGCAGATCGAAAGGAGAACCGCCCAGATACATGCCGTAAGACCCAAATGCTTCCCGGATATATTTGCTCTTGAAAAACCGCTTTAGTTCGCTGTCTAATGATCGCCAGACGCTGAGCCTGGCTATTTCGCTGAGCTTCAACTTCCCGATCCACTTAACGGGGTTATCTTCGTTGCGGCTCACGAGTTTTTCAAATGAGAGCCGATATTTCTGCTCGGCGTCTTGCAAAAAGGATAAGAGCCTAACTCGTGAACCAGGTTCTAATCGCTCACATTCTTCAGCTAGTCTCGTGAAGTTACTGGATAATTGAAAATGTGTTCCATCTTCCCACTGAAAAGCTACAGATGGGTTAACCGGGATTAGTTCCACATAGTCTTCCAACTTTCTTCCGGCGGCTTCAAATAACTGTCGGAAAACCCAGGGGTAATTCAACAGCGAAGGGCCAGTATCGAATCGGAACCCCGCCTGCTCAATGACGTTGGCGCGTCCACCCACTTTCTCGTTGGCTTCAAACATCGTCACATCGAAACCGGCCAGGCGCAGATGAATCGCGGCGCTTAACCCGCCCAAACCTGCGCCCACAATTACTACCGACTTATCTGAATAATAAGTTGATTGGTCAGGCACACTTACCTTCGGAATAGGTTTTACATTACTCGTGACGACTCGCTGCATAAACTTTTTATTGAGTAAGATAAGCTAGTGGTAAACGCCAGTACTTACTCGCTGGTAGAACCTGGAACTTTCGCCGTAGCGGAACACTTTCGCGATGCATAATCCCGCGTGGGTTCGTTTCTATTTGTCGGTTTAATTGCCGGTAGACATCAATGCAGGCATGAATCGCGGTGCGACAATCTGGGGCAAAGGCGTCTAAGTTAGCTAAAGCTGCGGCATAGTATGTTTCCGAAATCGTAGTCAGTTTTTTGAGTATACGATTGAAGGCCGGTTGTTGCTGGGGATCGGTGGCGTCGGGGGCATGCAGTCTTTCTTCCCACAACATCTCCTGTGGTAGATACACGCGACCACGTCTTTGATCTTCGGCCACATCGCGTAAAAAATTGGTCAGTTGCAAGGCGATGCCTAAATCTCTGGAGGCTTGCAGCGCCCGTTTGAAAGTTGCACCCTCAAAATCGCCCGCAGACGGCCCATAGACATAGGCCAAAAAATAGCCAACCACGATGGCGCTGCCGTAAATGTACGAGTCAATCAAATCCTGCAACGTCAAGAATGGGCGCGGGCTGACATCGTGCGCCATCGCGGCGAGAAACGAGATGTAATGTTCAGGCGGGATGCTGGCGTCCTGAATAACTTGCGCGAAACTAGCCACAAAGCACGGAATACCCAACTTCAATCGCTCGCGCAATGATTTCACAGACAAAGCAACTTCGTAGTGCGTTTCCCAAGCCCCCAGCAACTTATAACCTTCCATCACGGGCAAGCGGAAGGTATCCACGATTTCATCGGGGTAGCGGACGGCAGCATAAATCGCTTCGACCTGGGCGCGCTTGTGCGGCGGCAAAAAGCGCGTCACGATGTAAAAACTGGTACTGTACGAACGCAAAACCTGGCGCGCTTGTCGGCTGATGACCTGCCACGCCTTGTCATCGGTGGCCGCTTGGAGCGCGCGTTGACAGGTCTCGGCATCGAGTTGTTGCCAGTATTCGTAAGACCAGGGGGCTTCCGGTTTGCGCATAAACTTACAGGGTAGAAACTTTGTCTATGTATTTTGGAATATCAAACTTCCGCTGGCATCCCGCGTAAGACATATAACGAATCATCCCGAAAATCGGGCGTTTCGGGGCCCAGGGGCGGTCATGCTTGCCGCCGATAGCCCACGCGATGCCGGTGTACCCGTTGGGGTCGCGCCCGTCCAATTCGTAGCGATCATTCAAGCGCACGGCGATGACAAAGGCTGCTTCTGGCGTCGCTGCCCATTCCAGAATTTTCTTGGCCCAATACATGCGCACATAGCCGTGCATGTGACCGCTTTTGACCATCTCCATTTGGGCCGCATTCCAAAGATCATCGTGCGTGGCGGCATTTTCCAACTGCGCCTCACTGTAAAGTACGGCGCGCGGATGGTTGGCGGATTCAGCCAACGTGCGCCGTGCCCAGTCGTGACAGCCTGCGAGGCGGTCGTAGTTTGGATTGCGTGCGACATAATTGATCGCCAACTCGCGGCGCACGATCAGTTCTTCCAGGTACGCATCTTTTGCTGGCTGCGGCGCATCAGCCGTCAGCACAGCCATCGCAATGGTTAACGGACTGAGATGCCCAAAGTGCAAATAAGCCGACAGTGCGCTGGTTCCCGCGAGATGCGGTAAGTTTCGGTCTGTGTCATAGCGGGCTAAAGTTTGACTGATGAAATGCCGCAACCTCCGCATTCCTTCCGCCGTTCCGCCCTTTTGTTCCGCAACTGGGTGAGTCGTTCGATCCAACGGCAGCCTATCGAGGATCGTTGAATTTATTTCAGTAGTGCTTGTTGGTTTTTCCTGCGGCTTCCAATGATACTTAGCCGAAAGATTTTCGCAAGGATGCAGGAACTGCGGCAACAATTTCTGTAGTTTGGGGCGCAGCGTGCGCGCCGCGTATTCTTCTTTGGCAAAGAACCTGGTCGGCACAACCACATCGGCGTCTACGGTGTAAAACGGGATAGGCAAGGCACGCGCGGCTTTTTGTCGCCAAGCTTCCGGCTCGCGCATCGGGTTTTCGTCACCCACCACCAGACACGGCTTCACCTCTGCGCAAAATTGAAGCAGGCTGTGATCGGGAAACGGGCGAAACACAAAGGCTGCGCCGCGCGCTTCGATGTGGGCGGCGGTTTCCGCCAAGCCATCCAACAAAAACGCATAGTGCCGCCAATTTGCGTTGGGATAGCGCGGATGCAAACCGAAGAACACGGCCAACGGTTTCTGCAATTCATTCGCCAGTTGGAGCGCCACGTCCAGCGCCGGATTGTCAAGGCCACGTTGCGCGCGCTGCATCCAATACACTACGCAACGCCCTTCGGGGTCGGGCGTGCCGGGCGTGCGCGTCGTCACACGGGGGTTCGCTAAAATTGAATCGAGGCGGTTCAAAGTCGTGATTTGGTTAATCGCCGGATTTCGCCAGCCATTCCGTCGGCATGGGTCTCGCGCTGCTGACCGAGTAGTTTTCCGACACAGGTGCGAGCAGTCGCGCCGTCGCTTCCGCGCGGTAATCGAAGATTTTTCCCAGCGTCGCTTTGACAAACATGACGTGCGCGATTTCGCCTAAAAACCCCAGCGGAAGTTGATACTCCACGCGATCCCGCATCAGGGTTCGCTCAGCACCCAACGCTTCAAACGAGTGCGTGTGAACCCACAGCGCATACGGGCCTTTGAGCTGACTGTCTACGAATTTCACGCCCGGTTCCCACTGCTCAATCAACGTTTGCCAATGAAACGGCACGCCGAACAGCGAAAGACTATATTCGATGATCGTTCCCGCCTGCATCGCCAACGGACGCGGCGTCAAAATTTTGAAGCGCAAAAACTCCGGCGTGATTTTTTCCAGGTTGTAGGCGTCGCTAAAAAAAGCAAAGGTCGCTTCTAACGAGCGTTCGACCACCTGAGAGCGTTCTAAAATATGTGTTTGCATACAAATTCTCCTCCTCGGACAGCAACAGCGCGCAGAGTAGCCTGAGAGTGTGTAGAAATCGTCAAGAAGACGGGACAAATCTCTCACGCTTGTGTGTCGGATGTGGTCGGAGATAACAAATGAGCCAGCGCAACTTGCAGCAGAGGAAACTTGAATTGATAGCCTGTGGCGACTGCGAGTTGAGGCAGGACGCGCGTGCTGCCAAGCAATAAATCCGCCATTTCGCCCAACCCCAAACGCAACATGAGGCTCGGAGCCGCAAAGAAGGCGGGACGATGCAGCGCCGCCGCTAACGTCTGCGTGAACTCGGCATTGGTCACAGGGTTTGGTGCGACTGCATTGATCGGGCTGGCGATGGTTTCATTGAACATCGCGTGCTGCAAAATCCCGACGACATCGTCCACGTGAATCCAGGGAAACCATTGCTGACCGCTGCCCAAACTGCCGCCCAATCCAAGCTTGAAGATCGGCAGCATTTGTGGCAACGCGCCGCCTTCATTGGGCGCAGCCAACACCACGCCGATGCGCACTTGCGCCACGCGGACATTGAACTCACGCGCGGCAGCCGCCGCGGCCTCCCATTCCTGACAAACGTCGCTGAGAAATCCCACGCCCGGCGCAGCTTGTTCGGTCAGCGGCTCATCGCCTCGGTCGCCGTAAAACCCGATGGCGGACGCACAAATGAAGGCTTTCGGCTTCACCGCAGCGGCGCGTATCGCGGCGACAAAATTCTCTGTGCTCAACACGCGCGAATCGCGGATGCGCCGTTTGTGTTCGGCTGTCCAGCGTCCGGCGGCAATATGTTCGCCCGCCAGATGCACCACCACATCCACGTTCGCCATCGCTTCGAGCGGAGGCGGTCCTTGTTCGGGCTGCCAAACAAAGGTTGGGTAGCCGAGCCGCGTTCCCTTCTCCAACGACCGCGACAGAATCGTGACGTCGTGACCGTCGCGCTGCAATTGCTGGCAGAGCTTTTGCCCGATCAAACCCGTTGCGCCGGAAACTAAAATTTTCATGGCTACAGGTCTAGTTCAGTTTGGAAAGGAGGTCAAGAACGGCGGTCGTAGTTGATGAGAATTCAAGCGGTTCTTGACAAATCTGTGACAGAAAGCAGGTTGTAGCGCGATTTGGCAAATCGCGGAGTTTTACTCTCCTAACTCCGCGATTTGCCAAATCGCGTTACCGCCTGAGATTTTACCGAGAGACTTACTTGACCGCCCCGATGCGCAGCAGTTCCGAGCGAATTTGCGCATTCGTCGCCCGTTCGTACGTGACCTGATCGAAGAGCCGTGACGCGACTTTCCCGTTCTTGTCAATGATGTACACAATCGGATACGGAATGCCGGACTCCTTGAACGAATTCGTCTTTTCGTCGAACTGTTCTTCCGCCGGATTGTAAATGCCGTACGCATCAATCACCTTGTGCGGCGTGTCGCTGAGCAGGGTCATATCGAACTTGCCGGGGTAATCCGGCTTGTCGGTTTCGTAGATCATCTTGCGCGAATCGTCGTGCGAATCCTGGCTGATGGCGAGGATTTTGATGTCTTTCTTTTCTTCGTCTGTGAGCAATGATTTCAACTTCCCGAGTTGAGCTTGACAGTGCCCTCAGAACCAGCCCCGATAAAACACCAGGATGACATATTGCTTGCCGCGAAAATCCGACAGATGCACCGCCTTGCGGTTCATGTCTTCGAGCGAAAAATCCGGCGCATACGTGCCGACCACGACGCGGTTCAAGTCCGTGCGGCGCGCATCAATCGTCGGAGGCGGCGTCGGCTTGGGCGTCGGCGAAGCTTGCAACGGCTTGGACAAATCGCTGACGGTCGCGGTCGGTTGCTGACAACTCCACAACCAAACACACGACGTCAACAACGTGAGCGTTGGGACGAATTTTCTAAATAGTAGTTGCATGGGTTGTTCCTTCTACACTTCTCGAACTTGCACACCCGCGCGGGCAATTTTGTAGGGGATGATTTGTCCGCCTGCTGCGGTCAACGCGGCTTCGACGTCAGCTTTGCGTCCGGCTTCGCAGTAAAACGCCACGCAACCGCCACCGCCCGCGCCACAAACTTTCGCGGCTTCCGCGCCGTGTTGTTTGGCTTTGACGATCAGTTCGTCAATGAATTCGGTCGAGATGCCGGGCACTAAATCGCGGCGACTCGCCCATTCCTCGGCGAAGATCGCGCCGATTTGGTCGAAGGCATGCGCGCGCAGAGCCTGTTCGATTTTGACCGCCGTGTCGCAGATGCGCTCGAATTTGGCAAAGATCACGGGATCGCCGTCAATGTGGGTTTTGGTCATCTCCCAATTGTTCGCGCCCGAATTGCGCGGCGCGTGGCTGTAACAGAGCGCGATGCGGTTTTCCAACTCGGTCAAGTCGGTCGGAATCTCTTCACGAATCACGCCTTCGACGCGCAGCTTGACGTTCGAGACGCTGCCGTAGACTGCCGGAAAATAATCCTGAAACCCGGCGGGCACTTTCAGCACTTGCGTTTCGACATTCGCCGCGAGAAACGGCAGGCGTTCGAGCTTGTAACGGGAACCAGTCAAGTGATTGAGCGCCGCACACAGCGCGATGTTCAGCGCGGACGAGCCGGCCAACCCCGCACCCGATGGAGCCATACAATCGGTCGTGATTGTCAGCCCGGTTTCCGGCTTGAAAAAATACACGAGCTTCGAGATCAGCGAGAGTTCTTCGTCGTCACGCAACGCGGCATACGAATCCAGTTCGACGCGCGTCTCGCGGTCTCTGGATTCAAAGACGAATCGTTCGTCGGCGCGCGTTTCAACGCGGCAACGGGCGTATTGGTCAATGGCAAAATTGACCGTCTGAGCGTGTTCGTGAAACAAATAAAGCGGCCAAATATCTACCGTGCCGCCTGCTAAATCAATGCGCGTGGGCGCTTGTGCTTCGATAATCAATCGGTTGTCCTCACACTGAATTTTGCGACTTCAAACTTTGCTGACGCTGGCGCGGGATGCTGATGATTTTCGTAGTGGGGCGGCGCAGCGGCTCAACGTCCAAAGGAAACGGTTCCGACTTCGCTGCCTTCGGCTCCCGCAAACCGAGCAAGCCGAGTTCCGGGAATTTCTGCGCCAACCAATATCGTTCCAGGCAATACACAGTTCCGGCAATAAGCAACGTGATGACGAAGGCGACCAATAAAATCACCCCGATGCGCTGCACGCGCCCGATGACGAGTTCAATCGCGCCGCTGAAAAAATAACCAATCCCGGTCAGCAATCCAACCCACACCATACAACTCGCCGCCGTCAGCGGGCCGAAGCGACGATAGCGCATCTGCGCAAAGCCCCAAAAGACGGCGCTCGCTGTGCGCAAGCCATAAATGTATTTGACGAGAAAAATCGTGCAGAGACCGAAGCGTTGACTGAGCTTTTCCAGGCGCGGGTGCGCGCGTTTGATGAAAGCGCATTCGCTGATCGTGCGTTTGCTGGTGTAGCCGAGCCAATACCCCACCGTATCGCTCACGACGCCGCCCAGCGTGCCGCACAAAAAGACTTCGCCGAAACTGAACAAACCGTAATGCGCCAGAACGCCTGCGAACAACAGGGTCAGTTCGCCTTCGATCATCGCGCCGAACAGCACGGCCCAGAGGCCATATTCACGGATAATATTTTCAACCAAGAGCAACAAGCAGTTTGCCTCCGTTTGAATTTACGAATTTGACTTCGCTGTACAGGGCTGCATAGGGGGCAGCGAGCAAATCTTCCTTGGGAGTCAGGAACCTGTGCCAATCACGCTAACTTTTCCAAATTTGAGTGGGCGTCAAAAAAACCACCAGCCATAGAAACGAAGAATGAGGAGATGGTTTCAGTTCTTGCTTGTTCTTTTTTCATCTCCGGGGAGCCAGCTATTGCCTGCCGGACGCGCTGCAAAACCCAGCGCCAAAGTGTCGGTCAAAACGGGGCTAAGATACCCGAAGCCGTTCGTTTGGGCAAGTCACGGCGCGAGCCACAAAATTGACAGTCCAAGACAGGCGTTTTATAGTCGCACCCAGTGAGTGAGCTTATGGCCAACGAAACCGCCGCCAATCAAGTTTTTCTGGGCATAGACCTGAGCAGTCGCCACATTCGCGTCGGCGCGATGGAGGCGGCGGGCACGCTGCTGCATTTTCGCCGCGAGCCACACGACCTCGCGCCCGGCAGCGCCCACACGGGTCGCGTCCTGGCCGACAAATTGCTTGCTACAGCGAGACAAACCATCGCGGAATTAGACGCGCCGGTCGCGGCCATCGGCGTCGGCTTCCCCGGTCTGGTCAATCACGCTACGAATCGCATCGTGCGGTTGCCGAATGCGCCGAGCCTGGCGGACGTTGATTTGTATCACGAGTTTACCGCAGCCTTTGGCGTCCCAGTCGTGTTTGAAAATAACACCAATGCCGCGACCATCGCCGAGATGAAACAAGGCGTCGCGCAAGGCGTCAGCGATTGGTTGTATTTGCGCATCGGGCACGGCGTCGGCGCGGGATTGGTGCTGGATGGCAAATTGCGACGCGGCAAATCCGGCTACGCAGGCGAAGTCGGGCACGTGAACATTGACCCGGAAGGCATCGAATGCTCCTGCGGCAGTCGCGGTTGTTTGGAAACGATGTGCTCGGCTCCCAGCATCGTCCGTCGCACGCGCGCGCGGCTCGAACGCGACAAAACTTCGGTGCTGTCAGACTTTGAAAAACGCGACGAAGATTTCACTTACGACGACATCATCAAAGCCGCGCACGAAGGCGATGACCTCGCGCTGTTGATGCTGCAACGCACCGGGCATTTCATCGGCATGGTCGTCGCGGATATGATTAACGTACTGAATCTTTCGATGGTCGTGATCGCGGGGAATTCCGCCGCGCGCCCGCTGCTCATCCCCGCCATCGTCGAAGAAGCCAAACGCCGTTCGTTCCCCGAAACCTTTGCCGATTGTCAAATCGTCGCGGGTCAACTCAGTTCCGAAGCCGGTGTCATCGGAGCCGCGTTGCTCGCGCAGGAAGCCAGCCGATAGGTCCGCGAAATCCTTACGAAATCAAAACCACACGCCGCGACAATATGGGCAGACCTCACTGCCTGTGCTACAGTACCGGCCATCAAAGCCCAGCAAAGAAAGGAATCTTTTATGAAGCGCAAATCTGCGTTCGTGGTGCTGTTGTTGGCGTTGGCGCTGGCCCTGGCTGCCGCACAACCGCCGCCGAAACCCACCGATTTGGCGCAAGGGAAAAAACTCTACAACAATCAATGCGCGCTGTGTCACGGCATCGGCGGCACGGGCGGCAAAGGCCCGGCGCTGAATCAGCCGAAGCTGACGCACGCGCCCACACAAGCCGCATTGCTCAAAGTCATTCAGCAAGGCATTCCGGGGACCGAGATGCCGGGGTTTTGGGCGCTGAATGACGCAGAAGCACGGCAGGTGGCGGCATACGTGCGTTCGCTCGGTCGTCTCAAACCGGTCAAGCTGCCGGGCAATGTCGCGCGCGGGCAACAGCTTTTCGAGACGAAGGGCAATTGCCTCGCCTGTCACGTCGTGCGGGGCACGGGCGGCGTGTCCGGCCCCGAATTGACCGACATCGGCTTGCGGCGCGGCGCGGAACATTTGCGCCAGGCGGTGCTCGATCCGAACGCCGCCACGCCGGACGGCTTTCTGGTCGTGACCGTGACCACTGCTGCGGGTCAACGACTGCGCGGCGTGCGTCTCAACGAAGACCCATTCACGATTCAACTGCGCGACGCGGCGAGTCGCTTGCATTCGTTCCGCAAAGCCGAGTTGCAGGAGGTGAAGAAAGAGATCGGCGTCTCGACGATGCCAAGTTACAAGGATGCGTTCACGGCGGCGGAGTTGGACGATTTGATCGCATATTTGGCGAGTTTGCGGGGGGAGCGGTTTTAGCGCCAGCGGCGCGGCATATTTATAGCTTTGGTGCGCCGAGATTTCGATAGCTCCATCGGAGCGGCACGTGCCAGATGTCGCTCCGATGGAGCTTGGAGGCAATAATCACGCGGGTTCTATCAACATTAGGCTCCTACGGAGCCGGATTCGCGGCTGGCTGAATACTACTTCGTCTTACCATCAGGAATCGCACAATGAAGATTACTCCCGGCGCTCAATTTGATCACTACGAAATCCTGTCCCCCATCGGCGCGGGCGGGATGGGCGAAGTTTATCGCGCGCGCGACCTCCGGCTTGACCGCGAAGTCGCCATCAAAGTTCTGCCCGCCGCGCTGACCCAAGACCCCGACCGCCTGAGCCGCTTTGCCATCGAAGCCAAAGCCACAGGCGCGCTCAATCACCCCAACATTCTGACGGTCTATGATTTCGGCAATTATGAAGGCAAGCCATATTTGGTGATGGAATTGCTGACCGGCGAAGAACTGCGTGCGCAACTGAACAACGGCGCATTGCCCGTACGCAAGGCGATTGAGTATGCCCAGCAAATCGCCGCCGGACTGACTGCTGCCCACGAAAAAGGCATCGTGCATCGAGACTTGAAGCCGGAGAATTTATTCGTGACGAATGACGGGCGCATCAAGATTCTCGACTTCGGTTTGGCGAAGTTGCGACCGCCACGCAATGCGCCGACTGGTTCCGACATCGCAACGATCAAGCAACACACGAATCCGGGGACGGTGATGGGGACGGTGGCGTATATGTCGCCCGAACAAGTGCGCGGGCAGGATTTGGAGCAGCGATCAGACATCTTCAGTTTCGGCTTAATCCTCTACGAAATGCTGGCGGGGCGACGCGCGTTTGACCGGCAGTCGATGCCGGAAACGATGGCGGCGATTGCGAACGAAGAAGCGCCTGACCTGAGCGAATTGAATCCGAAAGTGACGCCGCCGCTCGAAAAGATTGTGCGGCGCTGTTTGGAGAAGAAACCGGAGCGACGGTTTCAGACGGCGAGCGATCTCGGTTTTGCGCTGGAATCCCTGACAACACCGTCGGGCGCACGCCTGGAAACGGCGACGACGTTGCCTGCGGCGACGGAGCCGGTAGGCCAGGCATCATGGTTCGGCAATGTGCGGCTGTGGATGGCGGTGGCGGCGCTGCTGTTGCTCGCGGCCTTGTCCTTTGCCGTCGCGTATTTCCGCCGCGCGCCTGCGGAGAGTCGTGCCAACTACACCTACCTGCCCTGGCCCGCCTCGGTCAGTGGGGACAATGGCTCACCTGTCTTTTCACCCGATGGGCGGCGCATTGCCTTTACCGCCGTTACCGAAGGCACGAATCACATCTGGCTCTACTCGCTGGATGCGCCGGAGCCGGTGCGCGTGCCGGGGACAGAGGGCGCGCGGTTTCCCTTCTGGTCGCCGGATAGCCGCCACCTCGGTTTTTTCAGCGGCGGCAAGCTCAAACGAATCGAGGCTGCCGGCGGCACGCCTGAAATCCTCTGCGATGCGCCCCTTGGTTACGGCGGGACGTGGAACAGCGCAGGCGTCATTCTTTTTGCCCCGGCTCAGGAAAACGTTGGTCTTCAGCAGGTGTCAGACAGAGGCGGTGTGCCGACGCCAGTCACCAGTCTTGACGGTGCGCGTCTTGAGACTCTGCATAATTTTCCTCGTTTTCTGCCCGACGGTCGTCAGTTTGTGTTCTTTGTTCGGTCGGGACAACCGGAGAATATCGGGATCAAGCTCGGCTCGCTTGATCAACCGCAGACCAGCTTCCTGCTGCGCTCTGATACGAATGCCGAATACTCCACTGCCGGGTATTTGATCTTCATGCGCAGGGAGAAAATTCTGGCGCAGCGGTTTGATGCCGAAACGCGGAGCCTGCGCGGCGATCCCGTCACACTGGCCGAGCAGGGGAATCGCCTCCTCTCCTCCTGGTATTCACCGTTGTCGGTCTCTGAGGACAAATGGCTGATCTATCAAAGCGGGGGGAATCCGAATTTGCAGCTTGTCTGGTTTGATCGCAGTGGCAGGCAGCTATCGCTGGTTGGTACGCCGGGCTACTATCGCTCGTTGAATCTCTCACCGACCGGCGCACAGGTGCTGCTCGAACGGCATGAGCCACAGAAAGTCGGCAATGACATCTGGTCATTCGATCTCGCGCGCGAAACGTATGACCGTCTGACTTCCGATTCCAGTTCCAACATCTTCCCGCTCTGGTCGCCGGATGGAAAACAGATTTCCTTTCGCTCGAATCGGGAAGGATTCTTTGCCATCTGGCAAAAAGGGGTGAACGGCAACGATGACAAAGAAGAATTAGTCTTCAAGGAAGAAGCGCGCACTATCTATCAAACCGATTGGTCAAACGATGGAAAGTACCTCGTTTACATGAAAGCTGGTGAGAAGACAGCCTACGATCTTTGGTTGCTGCCGCTGTTCGGCGACCGCCAGCCGAAGCCTTATCTGACCACGCAATTTCAAGAACGTTGGGGC
>CAZWAK010000096.1:0-28203 GCA_964631865.1 uncultured Heliobacteriaceae bacterium
GCCGCGCGATCAAAGCGATTCGTGCGCGTCAGCCAATGCGCCAACTCCACCGCTATCGTCGTCTTGCCCTCGCCGCCGCATCCGCGCACGACGACGTAGCGATGCAGCCAATCCTGCTTTTCCCCCAACAGCATTCGTTCCAGCTTCAGCAAGTCCCGACTGCGCCCGACGAATTCGTGCTGCATCCGCTCTTTCTCAACGATCAACCTGCCAAAGCTGCGGCGACGTTGGTCAGCTTGCAACTCTTTCACCCGCGCGGCGGGCAGTTTGGAGACGAGGCGCAAATCTTCTTTTTCCTGATACAGCACTGGCACGAACCAATCCTGCAACCGCAGCGCGCCCGCGCCCATCACCTGCATGCGAAAGCTGTCGCCGTGCAATGCCTGTTGCCCGGCCAGCATCGCGGAACCGATGCGCGCGCCGCGTGCGAGTTCGCGGTAAAACGCGGTGACGAAGCGCCGCGCCGTGACGACCAGCACGCTGTGCGTCATCGCTACGACGGACGTGACGCCTTCCTGCAACAACGCAGCCGCGACCGAAGTCGTCGGATCAAGTTCGGATTGCGCGCTCTGACAGGCTTCGAGAAACACGAGCGGCACGCGATGATCACGAATGACTTCAGCCAATTTCTGCGCGTCAACATTGTTGTGCTTGGCGCTGTCCTGCGGGTCTTCAAAACACAGCGCGCCGAGGCCGAGGCGCGGATCGTAAACGCCGTGCCCGTCGAAATGAATCACGTCGAATTGTTGCTGACTGAGCGCCACTTCCAACGCCGGAAAGTTCGGCGGCGAAAGAATCGTCAGGTCAACCAATGCGCCGAGTTCTTCGATGGCCTGCACGAGCGGCAACGCGCTGATGCGATGATCAATGTAGCCCACGTCTTCGGGGCGCGGGCTGACCAGCAACACGCGAATCGGCAGGTTGGTGGCGGCAGGTTTTTGTTGATGACGGTTCGGCAAGCGGCGACGAACGCGCACCGGATGTTTGCCGTGAAAGAGAAACCCGCGCCCGTCGTGCAGCAATTCCCATGGCAACGACAGCAACAGGCTTGCGGCTTCGCGTGTGTTGGTTTGCTCGGCTTCGTTTGTGCCTTCGGGCAAATCGCTGTCTACCATCACCGAAAAGCGGCGCTCGAAATTGGCTCCAGCCTGCAACCCGGCCTGTAACCAAGCCTGCAACGCTTCCTGTGCGGCTTTGCTGGATAATGCTGCCTGAAACAAATCCTGTCCCCAGCTTGGCAAGTTTGCTTCGATGCGGTCGGCGCGTTCTTTGAAAACGCCCAGCGGCCAGCGGAAATAGTCTTCGAGATACCAGCGCAAATCGTCCACCTCAATCGGGCCAATCGGCGCGGTGAAAAAGAACCGATGGCTTTCGATGTTGCGCGCGCCGTCGGCAGGTTCATACATCAACGTCGCTGTCGCTTTCGCGCGCGTCTTGCCCTCAAGCGTTTCGACTTTGGCGTCGCTGAGTTTGAGCACGAGTTCAGCGACGGGCGGGGTCGTGACAACTTCTACGGGCTGCGAATCATCAGGCAATCGCTCGCCGAGCGCAGCGAGAATTTGGGGCAACGCCTCCATCAATCCGCCCGCCGTCAATTGCACCTTCACGCCGAGCGGTTCTTCGTCAAACCAAAGCTCCAACGCCGATGGCTCGATGCCCGGCAACAGCAGCGGAATCACACGATAGCCTTCGTCGCGGCGCTGTTTTTCAACCGCGAGCGCGTGGTTGATTTCCCGGCGCACCCAGGGCGAATTGACGGTGTTCGGGCTGATGACGACGATGGTTTGGCGTGCGGATTCGATAGCGCGCTTGATTTCGGCTGCGAGCTTGTTGCCGCCGCGCAGATTGCGCGAGTCTACCCAAACGGTTAGCGCAAAACCTTCGAGCAGTTGGCGGAGTTGTGTGACGAAATCGTCGTCTTTGGTGGCGTGCGAAATGAAGATGTGGCTGTGCATCGCGATTCCTCGTGGTTGTTTGTCGGTCGGATCAAGCTGACGCCGCAGCATAGCATTCTCTGCACTTGGCTGAAAACCACGATGAATCAATGCGCCGTCCATTGCGCAAAGGTGATAAAGAAGGTGGTGGATTGCCCCGGTTGGCTTTCGACCCACACGCGCCCGCCTTGCGCTTCGACGAGTTGTTTCACAATCGCCAAGCCCAGGCCTGCGCCACCAGTAGCGCGCGCACGCGAACTATCGGCGCGATAAAACCGCTCGAAGATGTTCGGCAAATGTTCGGGCGCGATGCCTGTGCCGGTGTCGGTCACGCGGAGTTCGACTTGTGTGTCGGCGGCGCGTGCGGCGAGGGTGATGCGACCATTGGGCGGCGTGTGGGCGAGCGCGTTGGCGAGCAAGTTGCGCAGGATTTGGCCGACGCGCTCCGGGTCAGCATAAATCACAGGCAAGTTGTGTGGCACGTCCGTGTGAAGCGCAATCCTCTTCTCTGTCGCTTGTGCCGCGAAGGCGGTTGCGACTTGACTGATGATGTCGCCCACTTGCATCGGCACACATTCCAGCCGCAGTTGTCCAGCCTCCGCCAATGCCAATTCCTGCAAATCGTCAATCAAACGTTTCAGCAACATCGCTTCTTCGTGCAGCGAGGCGAACATGCTTTCGGACGGCGCGACCAAGCCGTCTTGCAACGCTTCGAGTTGACAGCGCAGGTTCGTCAAGGGCGTGCGCAGTTCGTGCGCAATGTCGCTGACCATATTGCGGCGCAATTGTTCCGTGCGCGCCAAGCCGTCCGCCATCGCATTGAACGCGCGCGCTAATTCGCCGATCTCGTCTTGGGATTGCACCTCGACGCGCTCGGTCAAATCGCCGTTCTGCATGCGTCGCGCGACGTTCGTCAACGCTTCAATCGGGCCGAGGATGCGACGCGAGAGCGCGAGCGTGACCAGCAACGCCGCCGCGCTCGCCAACAAACCGGCCCACAGCAAAGAACGATTCACTGCGCCGACGAAGGCAGATTCATGGCTCGGCGCGGCTTCGTTCTGATGAATCGGCACGACATACAATGTGCCTGCGATTTCATTGTTTGTTTTCGGAATCACGACGTGCGGCGGGTTGAGCAAGACGCCTTTTTCGACGCGCTCTTCTTTGCGACCTGGCCCGGCGTCAACCGTTTCGCGCCACTCGAAACTGACGTGATGATTGGCGGTGACTTCGATGCTGGCGCGCGTCATTTGCGCGGGCGTTGCGGCCAGCACGTTCTGCTCGGCATCCACGAGGATCAACGCCTTGCCTGCGATCTCGCCAACTTGTTCGAGCGTCGTTTGCACCTCGTCCCAGCCCGCGCGGGTTTGATAATGGCGCGTCAACGCGGCGCGATAGCGTTCGAGATTGGTTTCGGTGTCGGAGGCGATGTAGCGGTCGAACTGGCGCGTGGTCAGGCGGCTGGAAAGCAACGCGACGGCGGCAATCGCCACCGCTGAAACGATTCCGGTCATCAGCAATAATCGCAGCCGCAAACTATGTCGCACGCTCGTCCTCCGCGAATTTGTAGCCGATGCCGAAGACCGTCACGATCAACGATGGTGCCCCGCGTTCGGGTTCGATCTTGCGGCGCAGATTCATGATGTGCGCGTCCACCGTGCGATCCAGCCCGTCGTAATCCCAGCCCAATGCTTTCTCGACCAATTCCTGCCGCGTGAAGACTTGCCCCGGCGCTTTGAGGAGGGTCGCCAGCAATTTGAATTCGGTCGGTGTCAGCGTCACGGCTCGTCCGCGCACTTGCACCGCGTGGCGTTGCAAATCCACAACGAGTTCATTGCGTTGCAGAATGGCTTTGTCATTGGGCGTTGGCGGTTCGCGGCGACGCAACACGGCGCGCACGCGGGCGACCAATTCGCGCGGGCTGAACGGCTTCGTCACGTAATCGTCCGCGCCCAAATCCAGGCCGCGCAGCTTGTCGTCTTCGGCGGCGCGCGCGGTCAGCATAATGATCGGCACATTCGATTCCGCGCGCAGCGTGCGACACACGTCCAGGCCGTTGATGTGCGGCAACATCAAATCCAGCACGATCAAATCGGGCTGCTCAGTGCGCGCGATTTGCAACGCTTGTTGCCCGTCGTGCGCGAGCAAAGTTTCGTAGCCGTCGTGTTCGAGATAAAGCTTAATTGCCGCGACCGTTTTGGAGTCGTCATCTACAATCAGGATTTTGCGGCGCGTCGGTTCAGCCATTCAAATCGTGTAGCAAAAAGTTGTGAAGAAGTGATGAAGACAAGGCGAGCGGGCGTTCGTGCTTTGGCGCAGAACATGCTAGATTCTTGCTGCGTTGAGTGTCTGACGTTTTCATCTCCGAGGTGCTTATGAAAATCAACCGACGATCTTTTCTCGCCAGCAGCACGTTGGGCGCGACTGCCGCGCTCATCGAAGCGCAAGCCCATACAACCGAACTCAAACTCAACAAGCCACGTGTCATCGCTCGCGTGCTCAAAGACGCGGGGACGATTCCGAACTCGCGGTTGCCGTTGTTAATTTATCAGGGCGCGCTGGATTTGCCCAAAGACGACCCGGCGGCGGCGATTGAAGCGTTGCTGCGCCAACATCAATGGGGCAACGACTGGCGTAACGGCATCTTCACCTATCACCATTATCACAGCACCGCGCACGAAGTGTTGTTTGTGTTCAGCGGTTCCTGCAAAGTGCAGGCGGGCGGCGAAAGTGGATTGATTGAAACCATCAACGCAGGCGATGTCATCATCATTCCGGCAGGCGTCGGCCACAAGAACGTTGGGCAAAGCAGCGACTTCAAAGTCGTCGGTGCCTATCCGCCGCAGCAAAATGTGGATATGAATTACGGCAAAGCGGGCGAGCGTCCGCGCGTGGACGAGAACATCGCGCGGCTCGCACTGCCGACGACCGATCCCGTCTTCGGCAAAACGGGGCCGCTGCTGGAGCATTGGCGCACGAACGAGTAGCGCGCGTTATTGCTGGTGCAAAGCCTCCAGCTTCAGGTTCATTGCGCGGCGCGCGGGCAAGTAGTACACGAAAAATGCAACCGTGCTCAAGCTCAGCGTGACGCCGATGAACGTGAGCGGATTCGTCACGGCGTTGCCCACGCGCAAGACTTTGAGCCAGCCGGTCAGCAACACAGCGGTCGTCAATCCGATCACGGTTCCAATCAGCGCCAGGTACAGCCCTTGCCGCACCACCAGCCTGAGAACATCCAGCGTGCGCGCGCCGCGTGCCATCCACCAGCCAAGTTCCTGCGTGCGGGGCGCAACCGAATACGCCATCACGCCATAAACGCTGACGACAACCAGCCCCAAGTCCAGCGCGGTCAGCAGGCCGATGAACAGCAGATTCAGTTGTTCCGTCGCAATATTGTTCAGGAGCGCCGCGCCGCCCGACAGGCTCAGCAGATCAACGAGGCGGCTCTTCAGCCCCAGGCTGAGGAAAAATACGAGGGTCAAAGAAAGCGTCACGAACACAGGCTTTCGCCACGTCGCAAGTCGAAGGTCTGGCAAGAAATTTGTCATAGTGTTTTTCTCCCGTCTGAAACCCTGGGGCAAAAACATTATGACAATTGCTGTGCCGCGCTAAGTGGTTGCGGAATAGCATGGCGGTAACGAACCAGTGTTCGGATTCGGGATGTGTTTGTCCCAGGATTGGGAACGAAGGACATCTCAAAACGCCCGCTCGCATTTCGCTTTTTGTTCGCCACTGCGCGAGGTCGGTAATTTGAAGTACGGCACTTTGGTTTTGGCGTTGCTGGCGGGCAGGAAACGAATCAGCTTTTCTTTGTTGCCGTCTTTGACCGTCATTTCAATCTCGCGCGTCGCATCGCCCACCGCAATCGGCAAGCGTTTCACGATGATCTGCCCGTCGCGCAAACCGGCGCGATAAGCGGCGCTGTTCGGCACAACGCCTTGCACTTGCGGCTTTGTGCGCAGCGCCTCCAAATCAAAGCCGAGTTCAAAATCCGCCACGTCCATCGTCGTCAACGTCGCGCAATCGCCAAACAATTTGTCGTGCGGCACGAGCACTTCGCCGTTGTCCAGCAGGCGTTTGAGCTGCGGCAGGACATCCGCTGTAGCGTATTTTTGCACGGCGGCGCTGATGGTTTCGGGCGTCAGTTCGGCGCGCGTGCCGGTGCGATAAAATTCCTGCATTACATCGTCCAGCGAATGCTTGCCGCGCGAATTTGTGCGAATCAACGCATCCCAATTCGCCGCCAACAAATGCCCGCGCCGATAGGTAAGCCGCGACAATTCGCCGTTGCTGAAAAATTCGCGCGCGACTCGTTCGTTCGGCACCTCACGCACGGGCGAAGTGTAATAGCTGCGCAGCGCCTCGTTGTATTTCGTCACATATTCGTCCCACGTCAGCAAGCCGCCGCGCAGCAACAAGCGAAACGAGTAGTAATCCGTGAAGCCTTCCGAAAACCAATACATCAACTCCTGCGGTTCCTGAATGCGACCGAGGCGGCGCGAATTCCAGTTGTGAAAGAGTTCGTGCGCGAGCAGATATTTGAAATCGTCGAGTGTACAATTCGGCGTCGCAAACGTCGCAAACGAATTGCTCAATCCTGTGCCGGAATTGGCCGCGCCGTTGGCTATCGGTTCCAGCGGCAGCAACGTGACGAGGTAATCGGGATAGTGGAAATCGTTCCAGAAGCCGCGTTGCAGCGCGAAGATTTTTTCGACCAACGCGACGAATGCCTCATCGGTAAATCCCCACAGCCCGCGCAACGCCACGCGCACCGGTTGTCCGTTGACTGCCGCCGTACGCAAGCGAAAATCGCCGCCGACAAATACCGAACTGATGAAGGCGCGCAACGTCGTCGTGAACGTTTGCGTGCGTTGTTGTGTGCCGAACGTGTTGCTGATCGTCCAATCGGGCGGCAGATTTTTCCAATCGAGGGTGAAGGCATACTCCGCGGCTTCCTCCAAGCCCGGACGCACCCACGCGCTGCCAAGCCAGTGAAAAAAGTTGCGCTGCAAGATGGGGCGAAAGCCGGAACCACGCTGTGCCTGCAACGCATCGGCGCGATCCTGCACCAGTTCATATCGCACACGAATCGCCTGTCCCGGCGCGTGCGTCAGCACTTTGACCCAGGGTTCCGACGTGTCGGCGACTTTGAGATTGGCGGGTGAGATTTCGAGTTTCTGAATCGCTTCGTACAATTGAATTTGCCCAGCAGAGCGCGACGGCAGAATCAACTCGGTGCGCCCGGATTCGTGTCCGTTGAAGTGGAGTTCGATGCGAAAACGCACACTGTCCTCGTCGGTGACGGGTTCGAGGAGGTACGAAATACTGCGTGGCTGTGCCATGACATCTGCCGCGCAAAGGAATAGGACGCCAAAGAAAATCCAGAAACGGCGCTGACGGTGCTGCATGAATGCCTGTGCCTCCTTCTTGCACCGTCATTGTAGTTCAATCGCAACGCAAGGCAATCATTGGGTCTACTTTGGTCGCCCGCCGCGCTGGCAGCCAACACGCCAGCAAGGCGACCAGCGCCAGCAACGCCAAGCCCGCCGCGAAGGCAATCACATCGCCGCTCCCGACGCCATACAACTGGCGGCGCAACACGCGGCCAACCGGCCACGCGATCAGCAAACCAAGCACAGACCCCGCGAGCCACAGCCGGAGCGCGTGCGTGAAGACCAAACGACGCACATCGCTCGCCTGTGCGCCGAGCGCCGTGCGAATTGCAAATTCACGCAAGCGCAGCGTGACGCCATACGACACGACGCCGTACAAGCCCAGACACGCGAGCAACAACGCCGCGCCGCCGAACAACGCGACTAACCCCGTCAACAAATGCCGCGCCTGCAAACTCTGATCGAGGCGTCCTTGCATCGAGCGAATGTCGTAGAGCGGCTGATCGGGATTTTCTTTTTGCACTTGTTCGATGATGGCGGACGTAAACGCTTCCGGCTGCCCATTGGTCTTGACGGCGAGTCCCAGACGATATTGCCCGCCCTGCAATTCCAACCGTTGTTGCGCGGCAGGCCAGTAGAGTTGCGGAATCGGATCCGTTTCCAAATTGTTCACGCGAATGTGACCGACGACGCCGACGATTTCGACCCAGGGCGTGTCTGGGCGGATGACGCCGAAGCGAATGCGCTGCCCGACCGGATCAGCCTCCCCAAATGCCTGACGCGCGAGTCGTTCGTCAATGATGGCCACCAGCGGTGCGCCCTCTTGATCGAATTCGGTAAAGTCTCTGCCACGCAAGAATGGAATGCCGAGTGCGCCCAGAAAGCCGGGCGAAGCGGCGTGGAAACGCGCGGCGGGCTGCGATGCGTTCGGGCGCGCGGCGAACTCTACGCCCCCTGCTGCACCAAACACGCTGAAGGGCAAGCCGCCGATGCCTGCCTCCGCGACGCCCGGAATCGTTTTCACCCGCGCGACGAGCCGATGGTAATACGCACCGACTTCTGCATCGGTCGGATATTGGGCGCGCGTCACTTGCAATTGCATCGTCAGCACGCCTTGCGATGAGAAGCCGGGATTCACTTGTAGGACTGCGACTAAGCTGCGAACCAACAAACCGCCCGCAAAGACTAACACGAGCGTAATTGCAATTTGCGCGGCGACGAGCCAATTGCGTAGTCCCCCGCCGCCAATCACCGTGCGCGCTCCTTGCTGAATCGTTTGCGCAAGCTGCACACGCGCAGCCAAACGTGCAGGCAACATCCCGGCCAGCAACACCACCAGCACGCTGAGCAACACGGCAAACAACAACACGGGCGCGTGCAAGCCGATGGAATTCGTCATCAGCAAGTAGGGCGGCAACCAGCGCACCAATAGTTTCAGCAAGCCCCACGCCAGCAATACGCCTGCGCCCGCGCCAATCAGACCGAGCGGCAAGACTTCGGCGAGCGTTTGCATGCAGAGTCGAATGCGGCTCGCGCCCAACACCGCGCGTACTGCAAACTCGTGCGTCCGCGTGCTGGCGCGCACGACCAACAAACCGCCGAGGTTGATGCAGCCGATCAACAACAAGCACCCGACCGCCGCGAGCAACACATACAACGTCGTGCGAAACTGTCCGACATTCGCGTCGAGCAATGATTCTACCTGTGTGCCTTGCGCGCCGGGGCCGTTGCGATCCGGTTTGCGCTCATCCACACGCTTGGTGATCGCCGAAGTTTCCGCTTGCGCTTGTGGCACGCTGACGCCGGGTTTCAAGCGCGCGACGGCTCGGTAATAAAAGTGCGACTGCGATTGCCGTTCCTGCGGCGGAATCAGCAGCGGCGTGAGCAAATCGCATTCGTTCGCGGGAAACTGAAACTCCGGTGGCAGCACGCCGATGACCTCGTATGCTTCGCCGTTCAGTTGAATGCGACGACCAATAACGGCGGGATCGCGCGCAAAACTGCGTGTCCAAAAGCCATCACTCAGCACGGCCAATTTTGCATCCTGCTCCGCTTCTTCTGCCGTGAACATTCGACCGAGTCGCGGCGACACGCCAAACACTTCCGCCAGATTCGCCGCCGCCTTGATGCCCACAACTCGTTCCGGGCGATTATCGCCCGTCATATTGAAACTCACGCCCGTGCGTGCGAGCGCGAGACCGTCCAACGATTGCGCCTGCGCCTGCCATTCCAGCCCGTTCAGCGCATTCGGACTGAAGCGCGGATTCCCTGCCGCCGCCGCCGCCGGATGCGTGAGCCAGATCAGTGCCAGCCGCTCCGCTTCCGGGTACGGCAACGCGCGCAGCAAAAAGCTGTACGTCAAACTGAAAATCGCCGTACTCATTCCGATGCCGAGCGCCAGCGTCAACCACGCGATGAGCGTGAAGCCCGGATGTTTGGTGAGTTGCCGCGCGCCGAAGCGCAGGTCTTGCCAAAGCGTTTCCATTCGCATTCCTCCTTTGCGGGTTTCCAATGCGGGCAACCAGCGCGGCACGGCTTCGACGCGACTCAGTTCGCATTCGAGCAGAGGCCAATCATAACTGTTTACCGCGCGTGTTTGTGCTTCTGTTTCGGACAAACCAGCGGCGCGCGCGTCGTCATAGATCGCTTCGAGATGCAGCGCGACCTCTTCGACGATTTCAAGCTCGCGCTCCGGCGGCAGTCGCAAGGGCGCGAGATGTTGTCTGACAATATGGTTCCAATCCAGCATACTTTCGTCTTTTCGGAAGTGGCGGTGTATACGGCTTTCCCCTTTGAAGGAGAGTCGTGTCGTATGATTTCATCCGCCAACCTCAATTCGATTCTGCAACAAATCGCTGCGCTCAACGCCACTGAGCTGGCCGAATTGCGCGCCCGTCTGGAAAAGCCATCCGCCAACGGTGCGCCGGAAACCGCTGCTTCGCCAGAGTCCGTGCCTGTTTCACCCGACCCCAAAGACGAAGCCGCCTTTCGTTGGATCAACACCCACGCAGCAGCTTATCCGGGCGAATGGCTCGCGCTCGACAGCGACCACTTGCTCGCACATGGCGCGAAGCTGGCGGAAGTCGCCGCAACAGCACGGGCGGCGGGCGTTCAGTTCCCGCTTCTTCATCTGGTCGAACCGCCGCATGAACATCTGTATATCCACGATTGAGCTATGGCGATGGTCTTCTTTGCCTCCAAGCCCGGGCATCGCCGCAATCTGCTGGGACGCAACGGCTGGATTCGGCATTTCGGCATCGCGCTCTTCGATTACGACTCCATGCTGTATTTACAACCCATCGGCTGAACGCCACGCGCACTCACTCGTGTCGCAATGCAATCAACGGATCAACTTTCGTCGCCCGCCGCGCTGGTATCCAACACGCCAACAATGCGACCAATATCAGCAATGCGGCGATGCCCGCAAACATCAGTGGGTCAGTCGGGCTGACACCGTAGAGCAGTGTGCGCAGCAAGCGCGTCAGGCTCAGCGCCGCTGCCAATCCCAACGCGACGCCGAGCAGCGTCAACTGCATGCCTTGTCGCAAAATCAGCCGCAGAATGTCGTTCGTGCCTGCGCCCAACGCCAGTCGGATGCCGATTTCGTGCGTGCGTTGCGCGGTGGTGAAACTCATCACGCCGTAAATGCCGACCAGCGCCAGCGCCAATGCTAATGCCGCGAATGCACCCAGCAAAACCAAGCTGAAGCGGCGTGTTTGCAGCGTCGCAAAAACTAACTTGTCCAGCGTCTCGATGGCGTAAATCGGCTGCGCGGAATTCACTTCCCAGAAGCGTTTTTGTAGCGTCGGAATCAACGTCGCGGGTTCGACAGCGGTGCGCACGGTGAAGATCAGCGAACCGTTCGGAATCTGACTGAACGGGCGATAATGTTCGGCGCGCGGTTCCTTGTCCAAGCCATCGTGCCGCACATCGCTGACGACGCCGATGATTTCGGCAGCCGTCGGAGGGCCGCTGCCGCGTTGGCGTCCGCGCGTGATGAGCTTGCGTCCGATGGGGTCTTCGTTGGGGAAATGACGCCGCGCCAGCGTCTCGTTAATCAACGCGACAGGCGGCGCATCCGCGCGGTCGAATTCATTGAACATCCGCCCGCGTTGCAACCGCATGCCGACCGCCTCGAAATATTCGCGCGAAGCGACCGTCCAATAAATCGTCGGCTCCTGTCCCGGCGGCGGCGCGGGGCGACCTTCGACGGTGAACGGCAACGACGTGCTCAGACTGCTTTCGAGGAACGGCAACGACGTCGTCACTCCGGCAGCCGTCACGCCCGGCACGCTGCGCAATTTCTCCAACACTTCCTGCGCGAACGCCACGCGCTGTTCCGCTTTCGGATAACGGTCGTAGACGAATGATTGCAGCGCAACGACTCGTTCCGCCGCAAAGCCCGGATCGGTTTTGACCAACGTCACAAAGCTGCGCAGCAACAAGCCCGCGCCCGCGAGCAGCACGAGCGACAACGCGATTTCCGCCACCACCAACGCGCTGCGCAAACGTCGTCGCACGGGGCTGCGGCTTGCGGTCAGCGACGCTTCTTTGAGCGTGTTGTGCAACTGAGGCCGCGAGAATTGCAGCGCCGGGACGAGGCCGAACAACAACGCCGTCACGCCGCTCACGCCTGCCGCAAACAGCAATGTCACGTAATCGAGCCGCACAAATTCGAGACGCGGAATGTTGCCGGGACTGAGCGCGAGGATGACCTTGATGCCCGCGTATGCCAGCAACAACCCCGCCGTGCAACCGAGGAGCGCGAGCAATAAACTCTCGCTCAACAATTGCCGCAGCAACCGTCCGCGCCCCGCGCCAATTGCCGCACGAATCGCGAATTCCCGCTCGCGTTCCGCGCCGCGCGTCAGCAGCAGATTCGCCACGTTGGCACAAGCAATGAGTAATACAAAGCCGACCGCGCCGAGCAGAATCCACAACGCGGGACGCACCTGTCCCGTCAAATGTTGCGGCAACGACACCGCCGTCACGCCGATGCCGCCGTTCGTTTGCGGATACTCGGCGGCGAGTTGCGCGGCAATCGTCTGCATCTCGGCGCGCGCCTGTTCCAACGTGACTTCGGGTTGCAAGCGACCCAGAGTTTTCAGATACGTCGCGCGTCGTTGCTGTCGCCAGCCTTCGTCAGGCGCTTGCGGCGCGTACAACTGCTTTTCCTGCTCGAACAGCCGCACTTGAAATTCCGGCGGCAACACGCCGACCACTGTCGCGGGCACGCCGTCGAGCGAAAGCGTTTGCCCAATCAACGCCGGATCGCCGCCGAAGCGGTGTTGCCAGAGTTGATAACTCAGCACGACGGGAAAGGTCTTGAGTTGTCGGTTGTCGTCGAAGTTGATGCCGTCGCGGTATTCTTCGGGCAGGAAGGTGCGCCCGACGAACGCATTGACGCCGAGCAGGGTAAAGAAGCCTTCGGAAACCAGCGCCGCCGACCACGTCTCCGGCGCGCTCTTGCCCACATAATCGAAGCTGAACGGATTGACCGAAGCCAGTTCGCTGAAGCTGCGATTGCGCGCGCGCCAATCGAGGAAGTTGGCGGGCGAGACATCGTCTTTTTCCAGATTGTCTTTGGTGTTGTGTTCCCACAGCGTCACGATGCGGTCGGCTTGCGCAAACGGCAACGGACGCAGCAACACGCCATTCACAACGCTGAAAATCGCGGTACTCGCGCCGATGCCGAGCGCCAGCGTCAATCCGGCGAGCAACGTGAACGCAGGTCGTTTGACGAGCATCCGCGCACCAAAGCGCAAATCTTGCCAGAAGGTTTCCATGTGCATTCCTCCTCTCGGTGGTTCCGGCGGCGACAGCCACCGCGTAAATGTAGTTCGCTCGACACGACTCAATTCGCATTCGAGCAGATGCCAGTCATAGCTGTTTACCGCGCGGGCTTGTGCTGCGACTTCCGACAAACCATCAGCGCGTGCGTCGTCGTAGATGGCTTCGAGATGCAGCGCGACCTCTTCGACGATTTCGATCTCGCGTTCCGGCGGCAGGCGCAAGACCGCCAATCGCGCGCGCACGATGTCATTCCAGTTCGGCATTTATTTCACGGTGTCCATGTGCCAGCCGCTGTTGACCCATTCGTTGTTGCGGCGCACGAAGATTTCGGTGGCGCGGCCTTGCGACACGTTGCGCTGGCCGTTGAATTCCAGTTCGTATAAATAGGTCGTGTAGATGATCGCGGTCGGGCCATAGACCTGAATTTCGGTTTTCGGAAATTCCACGCGCACAAACTTGCCACCGCTTTCGGCAAAGCGTTTGGAACCGGCCAGAATCTGCGCGCGATTGCCCCACTCGCCGGGGCCAGCATTCATCGCAATCGTTTCTTCGGGAATCAATTTGCCGAGCGTTGCGACATCGCCCGTGAAGTACGAACGCCACACGGCTTCGCGGGCGGTCAGCAATTGTTTCTCGAGTTGCGGCGGCAATTTCGTCGGCTGCGTCATTTGCGCAGAGCGCCACGCGGGGTCTATGACGGTGTGCGAAGCGGCTTGATTCCATTGGCCGTTGCGGCGGGCATAGATGTCCATAATGCGATAACGCACATTCGTTTCCAGTTCGCTGCCTTTTTTCGTGCCGAAATCCACGAGAAAGTTGGCGACCGCCATGTCCGGCCCATAAAAATGCACATCGAACTCAAACACCTTGAAGCCGCGCGTTGCCGCATTTGCATTGGGCTGCGACTTCGGCGCATTCGCCGGTTGTGGCCACGGAATGCCGTTCGCGCGCATGTATTCGTCAATGCCTTTGATCGGCGTGCGCGAGTTTTCCAAAAAGCCGCGCCAGTCCGCAGTGTGCGTCGCGTGGATTTTCTCGAGGTCGCCGTCAATGAACGCCTGACAGATACTTTCGATGTGCGCGCGAATCGCGGCGCGATCTTCCGGGCGGTCGTCCGGGTCTTTGGGTTGTGCGAAACCAGTGAGGCTGAACGCGACCAGACAGAAGAGAGAAAGAAGGAAGGGCATACGGAACATAGTCTGTTTCTCCTTTTCGATGAATTGTGATTTTTCGAATGCTGGCAGGCCGCCAGGATCAATTCCTCTTGCCAGCAGCGGTTGCAACAATGATCACTCACACCGCAATGTGAGCATCGGATCAACTTTCGGCGCGCGGCGGGCCGGTATCCAGCACGCGAGCAGCGCGACCAATAACAACAAGATTGCTGCGCCACCAAACGTCAGCGGATCAAGCGCGCGCACACCAAACAGCAATCCGGCGATGAAGCGCGTCAATGCAAACGCGCCGACCAAGCCAAGCGCAATGCCCGCGAGCGCAGGTCGCATCCCGTGCTTGACGATCAACGCCAGCACATCACGGCTTTGCGCACCGAGCGCCATGCGCACGCCGATTTCGCGCGTGCGTTGATTGACCAAATACGACACGACGCCGTAAATCCCGATCATTGCCAGCAGCAACGCCAGCGCGCCGAAAATGCTCGCCAGCAACGCGATGAAGCGCGCGGGCACTAAGGCTTTCGTAGTGTATTCGCTGAACAAACGCACTTTCGACAACGCCAGATTCTCTCTGAGCGCATTGAGCGATTGGCGCGCGGGCGTGACCAACGCTTTCGCATCGCCATTGGCTTTTAGAACATAGCTCAAATGTTCGCGTGCGCTTTGCGTGTATGGAATGTAAATCTGCCCGCGCACTTCTTTCGTCAGGCTGTGATGACGGATGTGTTTGACGACGCCGACAATTTCGGCTTTGCGCTGCGCGAAATTGCCGTTCGGTTGGAACGATTCGCATTCGATCATTTTGCCAATCGCGCTTTCGTTCGGCCATGTCTGGCGCGCGAGCAAATCGTCAACAACAACGACCGCGCGCGTGTCCACCCTGTCCTGCGCATCGAATCCGCGACCGGCAAGCAACGTCGCGCCAATGGCTTGAAAATAGCCCGGCGTGATCGCGCGATGATCGGCCATCAAGCCCTTCTTCTCGGCTTCGGTCATCCCGTCGCGCGCGTAGGGGCTGTACCAGTTCGGATAATCGTCGAGCGGCAAATGCGAGATTGCGCCGACCGCTTCGACGCCAGGCAAGCCTGTGAGTTTGTCGGAAAGTTGCGCGACAAAGTTGATGAGTTCGGGGCTGCTGCGCACAGCCGTAGTGGGATTGATCTCAAACGTTAATGCTTGCGCGGCGCGTTCGACATTGAAGCCGGGATCAACTTTTTGAATTTGTGCGAGCGTGCGCAGCATCAGCCCCGCGCCAATCAGCAACACGACACCGAGCGCGATTTCGCTGACGATCAACAAAGCGTGGGCGCGCTGTTTGCCGGGACTCGTTTCGCCGCGTGCTTTGAGTGTTTCGGTCAAATTCACTTTGCGTATGGCGAGCGCGGGCGCTAAGCCAAACAGCAACGCCGACGCAAGCGACACAGCGGTCACAAACATCAACACTGTCCAATTGAGTTGGACGGATCCGACGCGCGCCAGGCTGTCGGGCAACAACCGCAACAACACGCGCAAGCCCCACCAGCCGATGCCCAACCCAAGCGCACCGCCCAACACGCCAAGCAACAAACTTTCGCTCAGCAATTGCCGTACGATGCGCGCGCGCGATGCGCCGAGCGCAGCTCGCACCGCCATTTCCTGCTGTCGCACGCGCGCCCGTGCCAGCAACAAATTCGCTACGTTGACGCACGCAATCAGTAGTACCAACGCCGCACCGACCAGCAACGCGAGCAACGCCGGTCGCACATCGCGCACTGCGTCGCCGTGCAGGGGCACGATTTCGAGCTTCAAATTTTCGCTCGCGTATTCCTGATACTGTTCGCGCAGTTGCTCGGCAATGCCGGGCATTTCGGCTTGTGCTTGCTCAATGCTGACATCTGGCTTCAAGCGCCCAACCAAACGCAGGTAGTACAAATCTCGCGGCTGCGATTTCAAATCCGAACCGAACGGAATCCACGCTTGTGTTTCGGCGGGCACGTTGGCATCAATCGGAAAGTGCAATTGAAACGCTTGCGGCATCACGCCAACGACCGTGGCTTCGCGCCCGTTGACACGAATCGCACGCCCGATGATGTTGGCGTCTGCGCCGTAACGACGCTGCCACAAGCCGTGACTCAAGACGATGGCGCGACGCGCACCTTGCCCTTGTTCTTCTTTCTGAAACGTTCTGCCGAGCAGCGGCTGCACTTCCAGCACGTCAAAGAAATTCGCCGTCACCGAACCGAGCTTGATTTGTTCCGGTTCCGCTTCGCCGAGCAGCGTGCCGTTGCCAACCCAGATCGCGCCGAGATCAGCCAGCGTGCGGCTGCGCTCACGGATTTCATTCCACTGCGTGCCGGACGAAGGCGCGCGCGCAATCGCCATCTGCTCAAAGCTCGACCAGATCAGCGTGAGTTGATCGGGGCGTCCGTGCGCAGGCAAGGGCTTGAGCAGCACCGCGTCCACGACGCCGAAAATCGCGGTGTTTGCACCGATGCCGAGCGCCAGCGTGAGAATCGCAATGACGGCCAGCGCGGGTTGGCGCAACAACATGCGCACGCCGTAGCGTAAGTCCTGCCACAAAGTTTCCATGAGCATTCCTCCTTTGGGCTTGGTCGGTGGCGACGTGAGGCAATCGCGGAAACGTTCGGCGCGACTCAATTCGCATTCGAGCAGTTGCCCGTCTTTGATCTGCGCCTGCGCCTGCTGCATGGCTTCGGCTTCGGTTGCGCCGCGTTCGAGCGCCGTTTCATAAACCGCTTCGAGATGCAGTGCCAACTCTTCGACAATCTCCAACTCACGCTCCGCACTGAGCGCGAGCGGTGACAATCGGGTGCGAATGTAATTTTTCCAATCCGGCATAGTTGCTTTGTGGTGCGCCTGCGCCCTCGCAGGCAACCTGCCGTAGCGTGTCCGTTGCGATGAAAGAGACTCCGCCGTAAGCCTGCCCGCGGGGGCGCGGGCGCACCACGCTTCGTTACGCAGGAGTGATCTTGGCGACGCGATCCAGCGCGCTGAAAAAGTCCGACCAGGTTTGCCGCTGCTCGTTCAAGACCTTCTTGCCGTTGGCGGTGAGCCTGTAAAACCGGCGTCGTCGTTGCCCGGCCTTTTCAATCCACGTGCCTTTGATGAGGCCGCGTTTTTCCAGGCGATAGAGCAGCGGATACAACGACGCGACGTGAAATTGCAGCACCCCGTCCGAGCGTTCCTCGATCAGCTTGGCGATCTCATAGCCGTGACGCGGGCGGTCTTCGACCAGCGCCAAGATCAACATTTCGGTACTGCCTCGTTTGACTTCATTTCCTAACATAGCGCGTGCCTCCATATATTGTGTCTCCACATATAGTCTCGCCACAAATGATTGTCAATCCCCCGAAAGTGGCGGCGGTAAGAATTTTTACGGAAGGGAAATTTCAGAAAGGGGAAAATGAGGGAAACAAACTGCGTGCCGAGTGTCAGAGCTTCTTCGCTCTGTCGCCCACGCGAATCACGCCTGCCTGCACGACTTTGGCGTTGATGCCGCGCAAGCACAGGTCTCTGCCGATTTCGGAATTCACAAACTGCATCGCCTCGACACCGAAGCGTTCGACGAATTTTTTGCAGCCCGTATGCGGTTCGGCTGTGACTTCAATGACCGCCGAGCCAAGCGCGAGGCGCGTCCCGGCGGGTAAATTGTCTTTGCTCAAATTCAAATCGAGAAACAATTGATCGCCCGCCCATTGCCAGCGCGTTTCGTCGGGCGCGATCAATCCCATCAAGCGCGTGTTGATGAGGTTGAGTTGCATGTCGGGGTGCGGCGAACCATCGGCGGTGCGCGAACTGCTGCGGTCTTTCCACGTGTCTCCGACCAAGCCTTCAGTGGTGTCGAGTTGGGCTTCGGTCAGCACCTCGCGCGCATTGATTTGCGGGCGTCGCACAATCAGCCTCAATTCGCCCTCGTCTTTGGGGGATTGGCGCAGCGCGGGCAAGCCAGCTTCGAGTTCTGCTTTCGTCAAAAATTTGATGTCATTCATGCGCTCACAGTAACGTTGCAGGCGGAATCGCACAAGAGCCAATTTCGCGGGAAAGTAGCAGGCCATCGAAAGAAGAAAAAGAGATTACGAAACAGACGAAAAGAACGAAACAGACGAAAAGGGAGCAGGGTTTTGCTGTTTTTTTGGCAAGTTTTATAAACCGCCAAAAGTAGATAACAGTTGTAACGACAATTTCACCGGGTGGCCTGTTGCAAAAACAAGACTTACGCGATTTTACCGTTCTATGAAGTTGTCAAACTGTTAACTGGCAAATGAAACATGCTTTTTTTCGGGTCGTGCTTTAGAAATGATGCTGGGGTTGGCCGCCCTCGATTTCAACCTTTATTCATCGGCTTGCGACGACCGACCAAAATGGTCAGCATCATTTTTGAAGCATGACCTTTTTTTCGTATGTTTCGTTCTTTTCGTCTGTTTCGTAATCTTGTTTTGCCTATTCATAGCGGAGCGTCACCAGCGGGTCAACTTTGGTTGCGCGTCGTGCGGGCAGGTAACAGGCGAGGCCCGCCACAATCAATAACAACGCGGCGATGGACGCAAACGTCAGCGGATCAGTCGCGCTTACGCCAAACAAAAAGCCTTTCATCACGTGCGTCAACCCGAACGCGCCCACAAGGCCAATTCCGAGACCAAGTACAGCCAATTGCAAACCATTTCGGAGAATCAACCGCAGCACATCGCTTTGCCGCGCACCGAGCGCGAGGCGAATGCCGAGTTCGTTGGTGCGTTCGGCAACGGTGTATAACATCACGCCGTAAATCCCGACCGCCGCGAGGATCAAACCGAGCAACGCAAACAAGCCGAGCAGCAGCAGGTAAAATCGCTGCGAGGCGACCGACCGCGCCATCAAATCGTCCATCGTGCGAAATCCGGCGAGCGGCAAGGTCGAATCAATCACGGCCATCTCGCGCTTGAGCGTCGCTTGCAGCGTGGCGGGGTCAATGCTCGCGCGCACGGTGAAATGCGTGTAATTGAACGAACGCACCATCGCCAGCGTTTCGTCAGACAACTGTGCGAGCGGCACAAACACCGTCGGCAGCGCCGGACGATCCAACCCCATTTGCTTCGTGTCAGCAACAAGGCCTATGACCTGTCGCAATGGTTCCTTGCCTCCCATCGCAAACTGCCGTGCAAACGGGTCTTTGCCGTCCGCGAATTTTTGCACGAAGGCTTCATTGACAATCGCTACCGGTGCAGCCGCGGCGGTATCTCCGGCAGTGAAATCGCGTCCCTGTCGCAGCGCAATTTTCATCACTTTGAAATAATCCGGCGAAATCGTGCGAAATTGCACGCTTTGAAATTGATCGGGGTTATCGGCAAAGGTGATCGCTGAATTGAATTGCCAATCCAGCGGCAACTTGTTCGTCAGCGCAGCCGCCTCGACGCCGGGCAGATTCCGAATGCGATCCAGCGCCGCCTGATAAAACTGCGCGCTTTCGGCGTTCGTGTCGTAGCGGCTGCCATTCAACGCCATCTGAAACGTCAGTACATTTTTTGGATCAAAGCCCGGCGACACATTCAGCAAGTTCGCAAACGTGCGCAGCAACAGCCCCGCGCCGATCAGCAGCATTAACGACAATCCGATTTCGGCAATGACCAACGCGCCGCGCAATCGTCCGCGGGCGCTGCCGCCTTTGCTCGCATTCTCTTTCAGCGCCGTGTTGACATCCACTTGGCGCGCTTGCCACGCCGGAGCCAAGCCAAACAGCAAGCCCGTGCCAATCGCTGCGGCGAGCGCAAACAACATCACGCGCCAATCCAAGCGCACGTCCGCAACGCTCGGCAACAAACCTTCCGGCGCAAGCGCGACCAACAACTCTGTGCCCCAAATCGCCAGTAACAACCCCGCTGCGCCGCCGAGCAAAGCCAGCAACAATCCTTCTGTCAACAACTGTCGCACGATGCGACCGCCGCCCGCCCCCAACGCCATCCGCACGGCGATTTCGCGTTGTCGTGCTGCCGCGCGCGTGAGTTGCAAATTCGCCACGTTTGCACACGCAATCAGCAATAAAAATAGTACCGCGCCGAGCAACACCCACAACCATTGCTTGATGTCGTCGGTGAACAGGTTGCGATACGGCTGCGCGTAGACACTCTCGCCGTCCTGCATATCCTTCGGGAAGGCCGCGCGGTATTTGTCCGCAATCAACTTCATTTCGGCCTGCGCTTGTTCGAGCGTCACGCCCGACTTCAAGCGTCCGACGACTTGCGAATTCGGATTGACGTTGCGATTCGGAGCCGCTTGCAACGGCACAAACACATGGTGCCGAAAGCCGCGCTCGAACTGCGGCGGCATCACACCGATGACCGTAATTTGCTCATCGTTCAGCGTCACGGTTTTGCCGATCAACCCCGCGTCCGCGCCAAAGCGATTGCGCCACACGCTGTGGCTCAGAATCGCCACGCGCGCGCCGCCCGGCGTGTCTTCTTCCTTCGTGAAGGGGCGCCCCATCGCGGGTAGCACGCCGAACGCACGGAAGAACTCTTCCGACACGCGCAACATCTCGACGAATTCGGCTTCGCTGCCGCCCGACAGATTGCCGCCGCGCGTGCCGACCGTTGAAAAACAGGTTAGGGCTTCAAACGACTGTTGCTGTTCGCACCAGAACAAATATTTCTGTTCGCCTGCCGCGCTTCTGCCGCCGCGATATTGTTGCCCGACGAACACCAGTCGTTCTGCTTCCGGGTACGGCAACGGACGCAGCAGCACGGCATTGACGACGCTGAAAATCGCCGTCGTTGCGCCGATGCCGAGCGCGAGCGTCAGCACGGCAATCAAAGTGAAACCAAATTTGCGCAGCAGAATTCTGAGGCCAAAGCGAAGGTCGTGGATGAAGGATGCCATAACAAATTCTCCTGATGATGAACGGTTTGACCACCTGTGAATCAAGCCGCGTGCCAGGCAACTGTAGACACAAAAAAGAGGCGTCAAGAGTTCAAGCTTTAGCTTGGTTTTGGCCGCAAATAACGCAAAACCAAGCTAAAGCTTGAACTCTTGACGCCTCTTCTCAAAAACTTGACCTCTTGACGCCTCTTCTCCACGATGCGACTGTCCGCTTTTGGCATTCGTGTGTCCCAAAAGCGGAACATATTTTATGGCTTCGGAAAAATCAGGGGCAGCGTGACTTCTGCCGTGAAAATGCAGCGCGCGTTGTGGCCGCAGAGCGGCACAGTCGTGACTTGATGTTTCGCGCCGAACTTTTGCTGCACGTATTTCGCGAAGGCTTGGCCGCGCAACAACCGATTCGCGCCCTGCGCCATCGCCGGACACGAACCGTCAAACCCAGCGAGCGGCGTCGTGTCCAGTTCGCCCAGCAAATACACGACCGAGCGCGCCGCCAGTTGTTTCTTCAACGTTTCGTCCGAGAGCTTCGCCGTGTAGCCTGCGCGGTTTTGCAAGCCATACGGCCATTGGTCAAACGTCGTACAATTGCGCGCATCATTGAAGGCGCGAAAGTCATCGCCCGCTGCGTTCGGACGGCTCGCATCGAGGTAGGCATAGCTCGACGGATTCGAGACGATGTATGTCACGTGTACGCCGAGCGCGTCGTGAACCTGATTCGCCATTTGATAGCGCGTGACATATTGCCCGCCCGCTGAATGCCCGGAGATGACGATGGCTTTGAGGTTGGGGAACACGGTTTTGTTCGCCAGTTTGCGCAACAGTTCGTCCATCAAATCGAACGACGTAAGCTTGTCATTGTTCGTCGCCACGCCGCCCGCGCGCCAACTGTTGCCGCCGCACGGCCAATTGAGTTCACCCGTGTCCAGCGCGTCGTTGCAGCCGCCATTTTTCGCGGCGAAGCGCGGCGCTAGGATGATCGTGTTGTCCAGCGCGTCGGCCAAAAAACCGGCGGCCACAGCGGTGCGAAAATAATTGTCGGCATCACGCCCAGCGCCGTGAATTAACACGAAGGCGCGTGTGATCGCTTCATTTTTGGTGGTCAGCGGATGCGAACGATACACGAGCGAACGCGCCGACTCAGAGCCGAGCTTAACCCACTCTTTGCACTCCAACGTAGTGCAAGGCGCAGCCCACACAGCCCCTGAAAAAAGACTCAATAGCAAAAGAAAAATGGTTCGTAGCATGGCTTCGCTATGTACCATTTTTCAGCGGCGGAGACAACGGCGCGGGCAACATTGACTGCTGCGTCATTCGCAGCGCAGCGCAATCATGGGGTCTACTTTGGTTGCGCGGCGGGCCGGAAGCCAGCACGCCAACAAGGCAACCGCAACCAGCACGACGACGATGGCAATGTATGTCACCGGATCGGTCGGACGAATGCCGAACAACAAATTCTCCATCAGCTGCGTCAAGCCGAACGACGCCGCGAGGCCGATGCCAATGCCGATGGCAACTAACAACAAGCCTTGTCCGAGCACCAGCTTCAGCACATCTTTGGCCTGTGCGCCGAGCGCCATCCGCACGCCGATTTCCTGCGTGTGTTGCGCGACCGTGTACGACATCACGCCGTAAATTCCGGTCAGCGTCAGCATCAGTCCTGTCGCGCCGAACAACGCAAACAGCAGCATATAAAACCGCGATTGCGCGACGGTGTTGGCAATGGCCTGCGTCAACGGTTGCACGCCCGTGATCGGCACAGCTTTGTCGCTGGCGCGAATCGTGTCGGTGAAGCTGCGCGCCAACGCTGTCGGATCATTCGTTGTACGCACGAAGAAGCTGCCCCAACGCCAGGTGTTTTGTGTGAAAGGTAAATAAAGTTCGGGCTGCGCGGGTCGCGTCAAACGGCTGTGCCGCACATCGCCGATGACGCCGACGATTTGCCAGCGTTCGGGATCGCTGTCGTTCTGATTTGCGCCGATGTTTTTGATGATTTGCCCCACCGGGTCTTCGTGCGGGAAATAACGATGGGCGAGGGTTTCGTTGATGATCGCCGCGCCAATGGCTCCGCGCTGATCCTGTTCGGTGAAATAACGCCCGCGCTTCAGCGGAATGCGCATCGCTTGAAAATATTCCGCCGTGACGCTGCGATTGCTGGCTTCAGGCGCTTGACCGGGTTCAGGTTCGGGACGACCTTCAATGCGGAAATCGCTGCCGACATTGTCGCCGCTGAACGGCAACGGCGCAGCGAACGCGGCGCTCTCGACGCCGGGCAAGGCTTTGAGCCGCGCGAGTGTTTGCTGCACATATTGCACGCGCGCTTCGGACGGTTCATAGAGGTCGCGCTGCAAGCTGATGCGCCCCGTCAAAACGTTATTCGGATCAAAGCCCGGAGACACATTCACAAGCGCGCTGAAGCTGCGTATCATCAAGCCTGCACCGACCAGCAGCACCAAGCCCAGCGCAACTTCCGTGACGACTAACGCATCGCGCCACCACCGCATCGAAGCGCCACTCGTTGCCGTCTTCGCGCCCGCTTTCAGGATTTCGTTCAAGCCCTGCCGCGCCGTTTTGAAGATCGGCAACAAACTGCACAACACCGCCGTCAACACGGCGACCGCAAACGTGAACACCAGCACGCGCCCATTGATTTGCACCTCATCTAAGCGCGGCAGTTGCCCGGCGCTGTAGACGCGAATCGCTTTCAAGCCCCACTCCGCGAGCAGCAATCCTGCGCCGCCCGCCAGCAACGCGAGCAACCAACTTTCGGTCAGCATTTGCCGCGCGATGCGCCACGTGCCCGCGCCCAATGCGACGCGCAACGCCAATTCTTTTTGCCGTGCCGCCGCGCGTGCCAACAGCAGATTGGCGATGTTCGTACAGGCGATCAGCAGCACGAAGCCAACCGCGCCGAGCAGCAGCCACAACGCGCGGCGCAAATCGCGGCCCACAATCTGCTCGCTGACGCCGACGACGCGCGCCGTGACCTCGCGGCTGTGTTGCGGATATTGCTGCGCCAGCCCGTCCATAATCGTCGCCATCTCGGCTTGTGCCTGCGCAAGCGTCGCGCCCGGTTGCAGGCGTCCGAGCGTCATCAATACCTGTGCGCCCCGTTGATCGAGGTTCCCGCCTTCGCCCGCGATGGTCGTCAGCAACTCTGTGTTTCCACGCGCCAACGGAAATTCAAAGCCCGGCGGCAACACGCCGATGATGGTGAACTCGCGGCCATTCAACGAAAGCTGTTGCCCCAACGCTGCGTCACTGCCGCCGAAGCGCGTTTGCCAAAACGCATGACTGAGAATGACGACGGGCGGCGCACCGCGTTTCTCTTCCGCCGTTTGAAAATCGCGGCCTCGCAGCAGCTTGACTTGCAACAGCGACAAAAAATTCACCGTCACGCGCAGCCCCAACACGCGCTCCGCCTGCCCGGCGGTGAGCAACGTGAAACCGTTCGGTTTGTACGCACCGATGCTGGCAAAGCTGCGACTCTGCGCCTGCCAATCCAGCAAGTCAGGATAGGAAACATAGCCTTCGATGGCTTTGTCTTTCGGCGTCCGCCAAATCACCGCTAATCGTTCCGCCTCAGCCATCGGCGGCGGATTCAGCAGCAACGCATTGACGACCGAAAAAATCGTCGTGTTTGCGCCGATGCCGAGCGCCAGCGTGAAGACCGCGACCAACGTAAAGCTCGGATGCCGCCACAGCATCCGCGCGCCGTATCGAATATCTTGCATCATATCGTCCTCCCATCGTTTCGGCAGCAGCCATAACGCATCCCAAAACGCGCTCGTGCTGCGCCAGAGTAAGTTCAGTTTGCTTTGCCAATGCAGCCGATCCCACTCGGCTAAGAGTTCTTCGCGGTATCGCAATTCGGCTTCCCACTCCATCCGCCAATCGGCGCGCAACCGCGCAGGCACAATCAGCTCGATGAAGCGAATCAACCAAAGATGAATTCTTGTGTTCTTCATTCCACAATCCCTAATCCGCATTCCGCCATCGCGTCAGGCTTTACTCGGCTTCGGCGTGCGCTCCTGTCGCGCATCGCTTTGCTCCAACAATCGGAAGCGTTTGACGGCTTCTTCCAGCGCCTCCTGCCCCGCGCGCGTCAGTTCGTAGTATTTGCGCGGCGGGCGCGACTCTTCCTGTGCGATCTTGTGCTTTTCCCATTTCGACACCAGACAGCGCGTCTCTTCCAAACGCCTGAGCGCCGGATAGACCGTGCCGCCCGGCAGCCCCGTGATGTCTATGATGTCGAAGCCGTATTGATAGCCGTTGGCGACCGCTTGCAGGATGACCGCCGACGCATACGTGAGAAACCCTTTGCCCATGTGAACTCCTTCGAGATGGATAATGATGATAGGATTCTTGTTAACAAGGATTCTATCTAGTCAGGATTCTATATAGGTCAAAATCGGTTCGTCAAGTCGGTGGCGGAGAGGAACGAAATTTTGTCTGGGGAGAGGCGTTGCCTTACCAGGGAAAGCTTTGGGTGAGGCTGAGCGCGCGCGTCTTGAGGCGCTGCCAATAGCGGCTGAAGCGTTGCAAATCCAGTTGCGCGGCTTCGTTGGGCAACAAGTTGAGAAAGGGTTCGGGCGCGACCACTTCCACTGACAATCCGGCTTCGTTTTGCAACGCCCGGCAAACGTTCCGTAGCGCAGGCGACACGCTCGCCATCGTCGCAATGCGCCGACAATCGTGTTCGCGCGCAGCCTCGCGCAGTTCAGTGAGAAATGCCCCTCGGCGAATTTCCAGCGCGGGGATTTCCAACAGGCATTCATACTGAAACACGATGCGTTTGAAGCTGAGTTGCGTAATCGCCGCATCATCGAAGACAAACACGCGCGGCGCATGCGGATAACGCTGCAACAACAGGCTGTGCGGATGCAAACAATCTTCGTGCAACCAAAGCAAAACATTTTCTTGAATCATCGGCGCGTTTCCTCCTCGGCAGCGCGTGGGAACAAGCGCGCCTGCAATTCGTCATACGTCGCTTCAAACGGGCAGCCGCTGCGATAATGCGGACAGTCCCGACAATATTTACCATCGGTGAATTGTTCGAGGTTGTTGCGATTGAAATAATACGGCTTGGGGGCAAACGTGCTGGCGACCCATTGCCACGACAGGTTATTGCTGGCCGGATCGCCGTCGAGCAAATGTTCCAGAAACCACGCCGCCCCCGCCTGCCAACGCACGCGCCGCCAATGCACGACATACGCGGCAACCCACATCCGCGCGTGATTGTGCAAATAGCCGGTCGTGCGCAGTTCCCGCGCGAAGCTGTCCATACACTCCAAACCCGTGCCGCCCGCGGCGATGTCCGCCGGCAATTTGGCTTGATAATCCGCCGGTCGCCAGCCCGTCTTGTACGACTCGCGGTCTTTCCACACACCGTCGCCAATGCGTTCGTACACGCGCTGCCAATAATCGCGCCACGCCAATTCCTGCACGAGCTTTTCGGCTTTCGCGCCCGCGCGTTGCAACGCGACGCGGCGCACTTCTTCTAACGTCAACACGCCGTGTCGCAAATACGCGGAAAGCTTCGTGACCGCGCCGTGCAGATGATTGCGCGTCGCGGCGTAGCGTTCTGGATTGATCTTTTGCAAGAGAGCTTCCGCCGCTTGACGACCGCCACGCAATTCCGCAACTTCGGGCGCACGTTCCGCCGCCGCCGGGAACGCTTCGCGCAAGTAGGCAAGCAATTCGGCGCGCTCCAGAAAATCAGTTCTTAGCTTCATGGTGTTTTCGTTTGCGGCAAGCGTCGCTGCAATATTTCACGTCGTCCCACACATTGCGCCATTTGCGCCGCCACGCAAACGGGCGTTGGCAGACAGGGCATATCTTCGTGGGTAATTCGTGTTTCTTCATCGTAACGTTTCGCGGGCGTTTTTCAGCGCGGACGCACGGTCGCTAATCCGCCATCCACGCCGAGGACTTGTCCCGTGACCCAACTGTTCGCCGGATCGAGCAGCCAGTCAATCGCGCTTGCGACTTCGTCCGGCGCACCGATGCGACCGAGTGCGTGCATTGCGGCGGACGCCTTCAACGACGCTTCATTGCCCGTGAGGCGCGCGGTCATCGGCGTCGCCACCAAGCCCGGCGCAACGCAGTTCACGCGAATGCCGCGCGGCGCGTAGGAAGCGGCGGCGGACAACGTCAACCCGATGATCCCAGCCTTCGCTGCCGCAATCGCTTCGTGATTCGCCAAGCCCGTGCGTCCGGCTGCCGACGACAACAACACGATGGAACCGCCGCGCCCTTGCATCGCTTTCGTCGCCGCGCGCAGCAAATAAAACGCCGTGTCCAAATTCTGCCGCAGCGTGAATGCCCATTCGTCATTCGTCGTGATGTGCGCCGGTTTGAGCAGGATTGAGCCGACGCAATTCACCACGCCATCCAATTGCCCGAATGTCGTGACAGCCTGCGCGATGAACGCATCCACCGCGTCGGCTTCTGTCGCGTCCAGGCGCATCGTCGCGGCTTGTGTTTCGGCGGCGAGCGTCTGCAATTTCGCTTCGTCGCGCGCGCCTAACAAAAGCTTTGCGCCGCGTGCTGCCAGACGACGACTCAATGCTGCGCCGATCCCGCCGGTTGCGCCGACGACCGCATAAACAGGGCTTCCCGTAACTTCTTCTGCATTGGTGTTGCTTGCCATAGTGCCTCTCGTTGCAGCGCATAAACAACCCCGCGTTCACATGCGGCTCGGCGGTTCGTGTCGCTTGCGAGGCAGTATGGCGAGCAAGCGCGGCGGAGCGCAATGGCAACGCTCCGCCCGCTGACGGTTTGATTCTTTTGTGAGGAGAAACGAACAATTCCTCAACAGTCTAACAACCCAAACGTCGCAGGTGATGGCATTATCATACATCGCGCAGCGCGATCATTGGGTCTACTTTCACCGCGCGCCAAGCCAGAAGCAGCGAAGCCAGCAGCGCCACGAACAACAATATAGCGGTTTTCAATTGAGTGCGACCTGAGGGTGGTGCGCCCGCATCTTGCGGGCATCAGATTCGCCAATACAATGCCCGCAAGATGCGGGCGCACCCATCTGAAAATCGCTATAAG
>CAZWAK010000097.1:0-28129 GCA_964631865.1 uncultured Heliobacteriaceae bacterium
TTACCTTGCTTGCCAAACACAACCTCGTCACCTAATTTACTCAAGCAAGTCTCCTCCTAACGACGTCTCCGGTTTTTACTGTTTCTATCTGAGCGTCTTTCACGGCTTCGGGTTTCGTCTCTCGAAAATCCGCCATCTCAAATCCACCATCAGGAGTATCTATGTCCGTTTCAATTCAATTTTTCCCGACCAGTAACCAATCCCACGTCTGTCCTAACTGCGGCGAAGAACACCTCGTCACGCGCGGCAAACACTTCGTTGACACCGATCTCGGTGAAGTCATCTGTAGCGAATGTGTCTCGGTTGAATTATCCGACATCGCCTATCGTTTGTTCGGGGGTGACGCGCATGCCCGCTAACCCACATCCCCCTGACCGCTTCCATCTCTGGGTTGAACCACAAAACACCTTCCCTGTTGACGATGACACCTTCTTGCTGGCGGAACCCGAAACCCTTTGGCGTCTCGGCGCGCCCAATCACGACTTCTACGAAAGCTTGCCCCTTTTCCCGGCGGCGCAAGCTGGTATGGGCGAATCTCGTTTCTACCAAAGCCTTGATCCAGTCTGATCCAGTCACTGAAGCCGTCAAGCAGGTCAAAACAACTTTCCTTGTTTGGTTTTCAGCCGCCCTTTTTCTTACCCGTAATTCCCATGAAACTGTTCACCATTCTCACTCTGCTCTCCTTCTTTTCACTTCTCTCTCGCGCTGACACCAACACCTGGCTCAACCGCTCCGCTGCTTACTCCAACGCGCCCACCGCTGGTGTCGGCCTCATTACCCCGGCGGACAGAAACCTGGATCAACAAGAGTTCTTCGCCAAGCCTCCCCAAGCCAACGTTCCTGAATCTGTAAGCCTTCTCCTCTTAGGCTCCAGTCTTGCTGGCATCGCGGCCCTGCTCAAGAAACGGAACCGCCCATAAGCCCTTGGTTATTACTGAAAGTAGCCCATTGCTTCATAATCTCCTTTCTTTCACCGGCGATCCGGCCTCGGTTGGGTCGCCTCTTTTTTTGAGCAGTTGTTCAGGGTTCGCTCCCGAATCCAAAATCCAAAATCGCCAATCCAAAATCACATCGCGTCACTCCATTGCTCTCTATTCCGCACCCCCCAATCCGCATTCCGCAATCTACTCTCCCTGTATCTTCCCTCTCACACCTCCGGTTCTTACTGCCTGTACTCCCACGTTCTTTCGGAGGCTACATGATTATTTCGATCCACAACTGCAAATCCCAACGTCCCAATCCCCGCAACCCCAAACACATTTACTGCGGTCGCAAAATATCTGCTCTGCCGGCGTCCCCTCTTGGCAATTCTTTTGTCCTCGGAAAAGACGGCAACCGTGATCAAGTTATCCAACTTTTCCGACAAGACCTTTGGCGCGCGCTCAGCCACCAACCCTGTGACCGACTCAATGGACAAGCAGCCTACGACGAACTCTTTCGCATCGCGCGCATCGTCAAAGACGGCAACCCCATTTCCCTATTTTGCTGGTGTGCCCCGCAATCTTGCCACTGCGACATCATCAGGGCGGCAATCCTTTGGCTCCTTGAAACCGGCAAACTGTGACGCTTTGGTTTTTACAGTTCATAGCGCTGTGTTCTTCGCATCTCGATACTCCTTGTCTTTCGGCGGTTGTCTTCGGATCACCGCCTTTTCTTTTTCCTTTCGTAAACTCCTCCCTCTTTCTTCCCGCTTCCATGTCACGTAAGGAATAAATCAGAGTGGAATGCGCCTCATCGCCCCGGCATCTCGCTTTTTGATAATTCGGCTTGAGCCATAAGCACCCTCGCGTTGACAGCCAGCACTGTCCTTCATCCGTCAATCACCGTTTGAGCGTTCTTCCTCCGTCGAGCCACCTGAACCGTCTGCCGAATGAGCTTTGCTTCCTTCGTCTTTGCCGTTCCCCTGTGGATTCTCTCTTCGCCGTGCTTCCGTCCGTGCCTCTGACAATGCCATCAACTCTTCGTTCTTTGGGAATGGTTGGGGTATTTCGGGGGTGGGCGCAGGAAGGAATTCGCAAAGTTCTCCGAAACAGAGTCTAAGCCGAAGCACAGCAATCAATTGCGTGAGGTAAAATTCCGGCGATAACAAGTTATACAAGTATAATCTGGCACGTTAATTGCCGCAGCCACAATCGTCTAGCTCATTCCACAAGTAAGGATATTTCCAGTTTGCCTCCTCGGCGAATTTTTCCAGAAAGGTGCGACAAATTGTATGAAATCGAAACCGGCTTTGCTCAAGAAGAAGAAGCCATCTGAATTTGAAAGCAATCCGATTCCGCTCCGACTCAAGAAAGAGCAGCGCGCCTACTTGAACGAGAAAAAGCGAAAGTCGCCGCTTTACAATGAGCAGCGATACTTGCGCAGACTCATTGAACTTGGCATCAAGGCCGAAGAACGTGGCGAAGAGTACAAGGATATCCGCGAAGGCAAGTTCAACCCGAACTCCCCACAAAGCATTGCTATCCTCAAAGGGGAACTCATCGGCGAGCTTGTCGAACACATTCAGGTATCGAGCAAGCATGCGCAGGATGTGAATGGGATTCAATTCGACAAGCTCAGTAAAGACTTGATCGCGCTGCAAGCAACCATAGAGACGAACGCCCGCTTGCTCATGCAAATTGAACTCCTGCGCGAACAGAACAACAACCTCAGCAAGATTCTGTTGGCGATGACTGGCGAGTCAACGTTAACGGCCCATCTCACACAAGCATTACTCGGCAAAGACCCGGAAGCACCAAAGATTCTTGCTGCCGGTTTGGAGAAGGTCGAAGCCCAAATCAGCAAGTATCGGAAACTTCTTCTCAACGAGGAACCCAAATAATGGTTGTCAACATTCGCCTCTCGGTTTGAGTTTGACGAAAAACGAATCCCGAAAATCTACGAAGGATTATGAGAGTTTCCATCCGAGCGCCACAAGCCAAAAGCGCCGCAATGTCTCCGACGAAATACGTTTCCGAGCGAGATCGTGATGAAAGCCGCGAAGGGAGGCAGCACCGCGATCTCTTCTCTGCCGAACACGACAAGCTTTCTGTCGAAGAAGCCAATCGCATCTTGAACGGAAAAGATACGCTCAGCCGCGCCGACACCTTTCACATGGTGCTGTCCTTGCGCCCAGAGGACTTCGACAAAATGGGAGCCACGGACAAAACGCGTACAGCCGCATTCCGGGAGGTAATTCGCCAGGGAATGGAAGAAGCAAGAGAGTCAATCAAGGCAGATCACTTGCGATGGGTAGCCGGAATTCATCTGAATACCGACAATCCGCACACGCATGTCGTGATTTGGAAGGAGTACAAGAACACAGAACACAGAAAGCAGATGACGCTCAACGAAATGCCCTATCGCTGGCTGCCGAAGTCGGAAGGATTCGGAGCGGACAAAGTGGTTACACCGAGTCCGTTCCTGGCGCGCCTCGAAGCCGAACTCGACCATCAGCAAGCCACATTTCGAGCGCGCAACCCAGACTATGAGCGGTCGGTTGGTTTTGCGCGCTATGTGGCGCAGACAATGACTCCAATTACGGACAGCCAACAACCGAGATCGGAGTACAACGAACCACTGCTGAGGGCAGAGCGATTTGACTCGGAAGCCGAGCGATATGAGGCCAGTGAACCAAAATCCAACATTGCAATCACCAAAGACCTTGCTGAAGCGAAGGGACTGCAATTGCTCCAGGAGACGAAGCTGGACGCGTTACGTCGCCAACAAGCTTCGCTGGAGGATCATGGCGAACGTTGGAAGTTTCGTGTAGAGGGCGAGAGTCGCCCCCTTTCGCTGTATGACATTGACAAGCGGATCAATGATGAAGCCTTTGCCAAGCTGCGCAGGGAAGGCATCAAACCCAATCAGGAAACCGTACCGCAAGCGAAAGAAGAGATGGCGCAAAAGTACGCGCCGCACAAAGAATCTATCCAGTTACAGATGGAAGTGAAAGCGCAGCAATTACAAGGACAGGTTAACGACTATGAGAGGCGAGTCAGTGTCAGGCGCGAATCGCTGGGAGTTGAGGGCGCGAACGTCATCCCTAAACTTATCCAAGCGCAAGCGGATTGGATCAAAACAGAGGCAGTTCGCAATGGCAAGGTAGATCGCTTGGCGTTGGCATTGGCAGCCGAGCGGCAGGAGAATGGCTTCGATGAAGCGAAACAGCAAAGCTGGCTGCGCGGACAACAATTGCTCACACAAGCCCGCTTGCAAGGAAACGAAAACGACCTGCACCGCTTTGAAAACGGCAAAAACAAGGAAGTGGTCGAAGGAAGATCGTATGCGTCAGCGTTGCGGGAAGCGCAGTATTTAGCGCACCAGGCAAAATACGTTGATTACAATGGCAACATCAACCTTGAGAATGTAATCCCCAGTGTTCGATACGCCAAACAGGAGAAAGCCGAAGCCGCGATGGAACCCGTCACCAGAATTGGCGACTATCTGGAGCGAAAAGCCGAAGGACTGGCACAGACGCGCGAATCGTTGGCGGGCGTCGCCACGTTCTTACAGCAGCAAGCAAGCGGCGACAAAGACACGGTTCGCCTGACCTTGCAGTTCCGCGAATACACAGAGATCACGCGAATTGCGGTGGAGACGCGTGATATTGAGCTATTGAAGGAAGCGCAGAAAGCGGAGATTGTATCGGACAGGATGAGCGGCGACGATGTTGGGCGAGCCTTGGCAGACCACGACCTACGAATGCAGGCGTTAGTGGCGAGGGAAGAACGAAGTGCGGATTTCGCGCTTGACCAGATCGAAAAACGCGGCGAACGGACAACGATGGTCGTCACCGACAAGGCAGGTCAGGAAGTCGCACTGAGCCTCAAACAATCCCTCTACAATGACACGCAGCGGCTTTTCAATTTCAAGCCGAGCCACGAGACAAAAGCATTGGCAGAGATGTTGCAGCACGTTCATACCTTAGCGGGCCGCGACAAAGAAGCGGTGCAAGAGTTCAAAGAGCAAACGCAACAGCAGCTTGGCTGGGAATATGAACGGAAAGGAATGGAGCGGGAAGAAGAGCGAGAAGTAACCGAACAAATGAGCCGCATTGAAGCGCAATCGCAAACCGAACCCGAACGCACGGAAACCATCGAACGCACGCCAGCGCAAGAACAGCGCGCAGACGTAGATTGGTTGCCAGAACGGTAGGGCAGCCACTAAACTTGAAACCAAAATCATTATGGCAAATTACGAAGCAAAATTCCGTTCCAATTACTTTGAAGTTAACGATGCAGAAGCATTCCAAGCATTCTGCGAACGACACCATCTGGAATTGATTGAGAAGGAGAATCGCTTTGGCTTCCTGATGTCCAACAGCACGGAAGGTGGATTCTCGAATAACGGCTGGGACGCCGAAGCCGAAGAAGATACCGACGTGTTGGGTGAACTGTGCCAATTGCTCGCACAGGGACAAGTCGCTATCATCCTTGAAGTCGGTAACGAAAAGATGCGGTACCTCAACTCACAAGCCTGGGTGATCAATTCCGAAGGTGAATTGAAGCATCTCGATTTGACTGACTTGGCAATGGAAGCGGCGGCGACACTCACAACGGCTGACGTCACTGGCCCTGAATATTAAGAAAAAGCGCTACGAACCATTGAAGAGGCCAGCGCGGCTCTCATCAAGATAAGGAGGTTGCGAAACAGGAACTCTTCATCGTCTTTTCGCAACCCGCGAAAGTCCACCAAACCCACCACAAGGAATCGGCATGAAATCATATATTCTCGTTCATCAACACGAATACGGCGAAACCGTAGCGATAGTGCAATCTCTCAAAGATTTGCTATCACCGCCGCTCAATGCCGACGAGGTGAACGAATTAGCGCGGCAAGCTGGTTTTGACTTCGACCCTGATCTGAACGAAAGCATTTCGATTCACGAATTGAGGAACCTGGAACCGATTACTGTCTTCGCCTAAGAGGCACAGAGAATCAGCCAACAACAAACATCCATCGGACGACTCGCCTATGACCGCATTGCAACAAGCCATTCTCCTCCTCGCACCCCAGATTTGGATTTCGCTGCTTGAAGAAAGCGAGGCCACGATCCAACTTCATTTCGCAGGGACACAGGAAGTTCCAAAGGATGAGATTATCAACCTCATCAAAGCCAACGCCATTTCTTATGGTTACCGTACGGGTCGCATCAAAGTCGAACAAAAGCCTGCGACAGAACAACCAGGACGGTTGGACACAGAAGCTCAGATCGAGACGGAGAAAGCGATTGCAAGCATCATCTCCGATCACAAGTACAGCGATGAGACGCGACCAAACAAGACCGAGTGTCAGGCACTTGCGAAAAAGATACACCAATTAGTCGCGCCCCTGTTACGACCGGAATCATAGAGTGACAATTTGAACGTTCGAAAGCCGAATCAAATTGCTTTACGGTGGTCTAATCGCCTAAATCAACGGAGCAGCCACAGTCACCTCATCACTCGCACAATTGCTGCGATAACCCAACCAATCACAACTCGACCAATTCATTTCATACTATGAGCTATCGAATTTTGTACCGTTCTCTATTCATCAAAGCCGAAGGGCAGTATCTGCCCATGATCGAAAGCGGCGACAACAATTGCTGGGAAGTGAGTCCGCGACGTCGCGCACGCGATTGGCATTGGGATCGCAGTGTCACGCCCAACGATACTCCTTTTGCGGCAGAGACCGACATCTGGGCGCGTCTCGCGGAAGATCGTGCTTCCCTCATCAAAAGCAATGAAGAGCGGTGTCAGAAGTATCCAGATTGGGGCGCATATGATGACAGGCAGTACGGGTATTATGCGAGCTTGGCATTGAACGGGAAACATACGTCTCAAACCAGCTATGCAGCCGTACAGAAGTTTTATCAACGGGCGCTTACGAAAGCCAAGACGGTCGAAGAATTGATGGTAGCAGGGGTGTGGCTATACATCCGCCAGCGCACAAAGCACGACGACTCTCCAGAAGTTCCAGTGGCAATCAAAAGCACCGCTGACTTAATCCAGGTCACCACAGATTTTCTCGCAGCTTTCGGTAAGCAAGGGTTTGCTTACGAAATGATCGGCGAAGAAGGAATTGCTCGTCTCGCCATCAAATAGGTCACCCGTTACAAAATACGTGGCTCCTCTCACACGATTACAGACGCTGGGCAAATCACCAGGCGTCGTCCAGTCACTTACACCCGATAACCTCTCTATCAAGCAATATGTCCAATCAACAAAGAAATGTACTCTCACCGGAAAGCTATCTCACACCCAATCTCTTCATCACAGAATACGATGGCAAAGTCCCACACTACGCCCAGGAACAACAACGCAACGGCATGCAATTAGGGCAGGACTCCCACACCATTATGATAGACCAATTCGGTCTATGGTTCGCTTACAAGCTGGATCGTGGAATGGTCGCTAGCGGCAATGAAAGAATTGGCGTTCACGCCAACACAGCCAACTTGCTGCGTGGCTTTTTGGCGAGTCCAGCAAGCATTGTGATCCAACGCTTTGAAAACGGCGCGCGCACTTATCACTGCATCAAACAATGCAACCATCCATCAATCCTGCGGCATATCTTCCCGACGACCGTATTTGACTTGAATCTGTTTGCTCCCATGTGGCGCGAGACGACGGAGGAGCAGTATCAGCATTATCTCAACTGCGTTCCGCCAGCAGGGTATCGGGCGAATGCGTTTTTGAGTGGGGAACCCTACACACATGACGGTGAAGGCCGAGGGGTTTATTTGGCTGGCAAGAAGGAAGGCGAACGGTACTTTGCAAAGCTGATGACGGCGGAGGAATTCAGGAAAGGGAAATAAAGCGAGAAGCTATCAGTCCTGGCGTGCAGCTTACACGAAGCAGGCGCGAACCATCTTTGCCACAACCTACTGGGGAAAATTCAACACCGGATAACCGACCGAGCATTGGGGTGAGGAAGTGATGGCAGCGCACACCTTAGAGCATCACCCTCCTTCCGTATGCCCATTTCCTGAATTAACCACTTCTCGCATAGAAGTTGCATCAAGCAAAGCTGACCTGAGGAAGCAGCAAGAACACTATTTCGTCAGGTCATTTTGCATTGGCAGCCTTGATCGGGGCGAACCGTTTCCAGGAGAACGCGGCATGGCTAGTGAGAGCTACAATCCATTTCGACAACTTCCCGACTCCGCAACGTACCAAGACAAACGCGTTCAGGACTTATTGGACGAACACAAAAGCCCCTACGGGAAAGCCACGATGGTGGAGATTGTGGCTCGATCTGCGGTGGCGACGGGGGAACATCATTTAGTCAACCGCGACGACTTGAGTACAGCCTTCAATCCGCCGGAAGGCTATGATCGCGCGCAATGGGCCAGCAAGTTACGCGCCGATGGCTACACCACGTTAGCCGAGATGTATGAAGCGGGGGCCACGGCCACTCGCGAAGTCGCCATCATTCCAACGGAAGAACACACCCGCACGACTCCCAACACAGATGAGCCACACAAAGGTGAATTGGCTTATTTGATACAGCATTTGCCAACGCGGGAAATGGCGCGGGAGTTTCACAATCACATTCAAGCCATCGCGGGGCGCAATGCGGATACGACGTACAAGCTGGAACTCATCAACGAATATCTCCGCCCCATCAACTTTGACGAGCGCGGCGGGTATCGCCCGGATGCGGAGCGGTTGACGGCGACACGCGAAGCCTTAACACAAATGGGCGAAATCGCAGCGCAACTCCAAGCCGTAGAGTTTTCCAAAGACGACTTGATGGAGCAAGGCGGAGCCAGCGGCAACAGCGAATACATTTTGGAAGCGCGGGGCGCAATGGATCAGGAGCTGGCGCGGCTGGAGGCCGAAGACCGAACGGAGTTCGACCGTGATAGAGAAACCGAAGATCGCCAGATCGTCTACGACGAGAGAGATGTATTCAGCGCCAGTCACGCTGACGAATTTGAAGTCACAGAGTATGAGCTTGCCGAGGAACGATACGAGGAGCGGGATTTCGAGGCCGTGGGAGAGGGAGCAGTTTTCAATACTTCTGCCATTCGGATTGGCGGTTTGGATCAGCAAACCAGCCTCCCAAGCAATGAACACATCATCACCGACCAATATCTCGTCGGAACCGCCATGCCGAGCATCACGGAAGCATTGCGTTTACAGATCAGCCCGCGAGAGTTAGTCGAAGGCGCGCGCACTGTCCAACGTTTCGCTGGACACTATCTCGATCAGCAACAGGATGTCGCCCGGATTCTCAGCACCGAGCGCGGACAAGGTTTGGCGGGGCGATACGACGCTTATCAGCAAGGACAACTTTCACCTGCCGACGCAGAACGCTTGGGACAGGACATTCTCAACGCAGAATTGTCGCGCAAAGAAACAGCGACTTTATTGGAGCATTCTGCCTACCTTGGCAACAAAGAAACACTAGATTTGACCGATCATCTCAAGGCGCACGGCGTACGCGAATACCAGCAAGTGCAAGAAATAGCGCGTGCCAATAGCTTCAATTCCTTCGAACTGCAACAACTCGCCCAAAGTCCTGAATGGGCGCACAAGGCGTCACGAGATTATGCGACAAGGGCGCAGGAATTCGCGCTTCGTGCCAATGCGCCAGAGGGCGAACAAACTCACTTTCGGGAGATGTATGCGGATCGGCTGAAAATGGGCGAACGCCCGATGACAGCGGAACGAGAAATGATCTTTGCCGAGCGGGTGTTGATGAATCCATACCTCAGCACACGCGACAAAGAATTATTACTTGCTCCCCATCCGCATTGGGAGACATCCCAGCCAGGACAACGCCAGATCAATGAATACGTGCGCAACTACAATGACGCACAAGCCGAACGCCCCCTCCGAATCGAAGACAGACCTGGAAGAGAAGCCTATCGCGCCCAACAAAACGCGCGGGAATATGCGAGCCACTTAGCAGCCATCGAAACAGCGCGGGCCAAAGGCGCTTCTCCCGCAGACATCAAAACGGAATATCAAAGCTTGGTACGGTTCACCGAACAGTACACCCAACAAGTTCTGCGCGAGGATGCCTATGTGCGAGAGAGCAATCGCTCACCCGTCTTTCAACGAGCTGTCGAGGCTCTGCGCCAACAAAAAACCGCAGACGATGTAGAGAAGATGGCGCGTCAGATCCGCGACTTCAATAACCACAATGCGGCCAAGCAACGCGCAGGCGAGGAGACCAGTCATCGGAAATTTACGACCGAGCAACGCGCGCTGCTGGCCAACCCTGGCCCACACACCCAGCACTACACGCCGGAGATGCACCGTGCTCTCCATGACACCCTTCTCACAGCCCAAGACAAGCGCAACGAAGTAGAGCGCATGCAGCAGGGGAAAACACAACTCTCGGAGCCAGTTCAGAAGATCATGGCGGCGCTTGATCTACAGCGTGATCGTGAAGGACGACCCGACATGGGAAAGCTCAATCGGTTTGCCGCATTAGTGAACCCCAACACCAAACTCTCACGCGAGATGACGCCTCATGAACAGTCCTGGCAATTGCGGGAAAATGTCGCACAACTCAGGCCGACGGAGAAGGATTTTGTCTACCAACAAGTCACCAGCATGCGCGCCGAGTCCTTAGTTCCTGCACCGGAGAAAGCGAGTCCACGAGCGCAAGAAGTCGTCACCCGAATTCAATCTGCGCGTGACCCTGACACGCTCCGTCAGCGGCTGGAAGAAGCTATCAGCAAACAAGAGGGTCGTCCTACGCTGAACGATGTCGAGCGGCGCTATGTGAACCTTATTGCCAAGCAGGCCAGCGAGGAGCTACACCTGCGACGTGACGCGGGCGAGCGGCTGTATGGAGCCGTTGCGATCCATAGTCGCAGCTATCAAGCCTACGCCGAAGCCATCACAGCGGCCAAAGCCGATCCCAAGACCGAGGTAGTTACACAAGTGCGTATGGTGGCAGATGGACAAGTGACTGTTCGCTTGAACCCGGAAAGCAAAGAATTCTTATCACGAGAGATTGCCAAAGAAACGTGGGTCGCAACAATACCTGATGAGATTCATCGCCGCAAAGACAATGCAGAGGCGCGCGGCCAAAGCGTCGCCGAGAAAGACCCGGCCGCTCATCAGGTCTTCAAGCAAGTGGAAACAATGCGCGAATATCAAAATGATGTGCTGAATGCCCGCGATGCGCTCAACCGTCACAAGCAAGAAATTGTAGCGCGCGTGGCCGAAGCGCAAGGGCAGGAGCAAGCGGCATCTGCCGGTCGCACAGAATGGGCTAACACTTGGAAGAGTGGCCTTCAGGAACCAGGCTACAAAGCAGTATTGGAAGGGCGAAAAGATGAGCTTGTGCCACTCATCAAAGATCACTACGAAGGACGCGCGAATAGTCAGCAATTCAGCGACAAACTCGCAACCCTCAATCTCCCGGAAGGCAGCCGGGAGTATTTACGGGAGGCGGCAACACGCGCAGAAACAGCCCGTCATAATGCAATCGCGGAAAGCCGAGAGCGAGTCAACGACAACGACTTCACGGCCCAAGCGATGCAACAAGCGACGCCCCAGGAGCGCGAGATGTTGCAAGCGTTTCAGCATTCCGAACTCACGGCCCGCGAGAAATACTATGGCGGCTTCGAGAAACTGGATCGGTTGGTAGATCAGGCGATGGAACGTGAACCTGGCTTGGAACGTTCGACCGAAAGAACCGAAGTTACGACAAATCGTGAGCAAGAATTGCCCACCGATCAAGCTCTCACAGCACGCAACGTGATGATGATGCGCGACGATCAGCAATCCGACTACACACACGCCGAGGAAGGTCGTACCGACGAACAGCAAGAGCGCGCAGAGAGCATCGAACGCGCATTGCAAACGGAACCGGAGCGCACTGAAATTGCAGCAGCAGCGCCTGCGAGTATCTATGACGAGATGTTTGACCGTTGATCTGGAAAAATAATCACTCCATTAGGAAGGTGGTTAGGATGTATATCATTTTAGCGGAACCACTCCTTGCAAAGTTACGGCTGCATTTCGAGATGACATCCCTGCTCCCAATGTGAAAGCACCGTCAACGCGGATTCCGGTCGCAGTGGCTGGGCCGACTTGTAGATGCTCGATATTCCCGCCGTATCGTCGCTTAACCTCTTCGACGATATAGAGTCTGACCAGCCCTTCTGCCAGCCATCCGCTGGCATTGGCGGCTCGCAAAACTTCCGGCAATGTTTGAGATTCCGGTTCCGTCGAAGCGTAGGCCATATCCAATTGGCCTCTGGGGCCGCCACCAGCTTCACCAAAGAAAGCGCGGCGCGCCCAGATTACGGCCAAGTCTTCTGGGCCTTGCGAGCGACCACCGTAGCCGCTACCGAAATTCATCATTGCCATCGTATCGCCCGACTCGCCGTACCAGTTGCTGGGGATGCGGCATTTGATTTCTACTTCGGACAATGTAGCGAAATCAGTTTCTGAGGTGACGGATTCAAACTGGACAGGAAAGCTTGCGTCTGCCCAGGTCAGGCGGTCGGCTCGGACTCCGTGATTGCCAAAATGCTGACCAAGCGAAAGCAGAGCTTGTCGTACTCGACTGGTTGTCACTCTAGCTGTGATGGTGAAACTTCGGCTGCTACCTGTACTGGATTGACTGACTACCTTGCCGGGAAAGATCATATTCCCCAGTTTGATCCAGACTCTTTCACTTCGGGCAGCCAGTTCGCGCAATTGCGATTCAAGTAGTGTGATCACATCTTCTGGCGTAGCGAAGGCTGCGCCGGAGAGTTCGCGGTACAGCGAATTCAGCCAGTCGTTGAGCCTGCCGTCACGGTCGCTCGGTTTCACTGTCGAGAGCGTAAACAGCAGTCTGGTAATCTTCCGCTCCGCTGCGCGATTCGCTTCCTGATGAGTGGGCGAATAACCGCTCTCATCCGTCACCCCGTACCGACTGCCGAGCAACAACAGCAAGAAGGTGGATTGATCCACACCATCCAGGTAGGCTCGCTGTGGGCCTTTGTCTTGTGGCGTGATTGATTCCCACATCATGGGCATCGCGCCCCAACTTTGCAGCCAGCTTCGGACTGCTTGCCGGAACGGAGTCATCTCCGCATCCATCGTCGAACTGACAAAGATGTGTTGCCCGTTCATCCACGCCCGGAAACGATCTTCAGGTAGCGGCAAGGGACGGGCAGCCTGTTCGATAATCAATTCACTCCAATTGTCGCGTTCCATCTTCATAAAACGTAGATTCTCACGTGTAATACTTGTATTTAGGTTCTGGTTCTTGTCCTGCGGGAACTTCTCGCAAGATGTCTCCTACCAACCGCGCGAACCGAAGCGTAATGGGCATTAACCCGGCATAATTGGCCGAATTCCAATTCATTTTTGTCAGCGCCAGAAGCTCTCGCAGCAATTGTTTCCGCGATGTATCGCCGACGTGATCCGCAATCTGAAGGGGCGATGGAACGTGTCCGTGCGGATAGCCATTCAACTCTGGTAAATAACCACTCGTGTAAAGGTATGAAACGTTGCCTACAGTGAATGATGTCCCACGTAAAGGAGGATATTTACCAGCACGGATAAGGCGGACGTTGCTATTTGGACTAAGGGCAACCAAGTCATATTTTGATACCCTTTTCAAAGCCTGGTCGAAGCCTTTTCTTTCCGCTGGCTCAAACCGCGAGGTTTTATGAACAACAACACGTTGAGGGGGATGCTTGCGCTCTTCCTGATACCTGTCCAGCACCATCCCAACCAATTTTGCGGCCAGATCAGCATCTAAGTGGGGAGATTTGCCTTGCTTATCTTCATCCCAATGGAAATCGTGTCCTCTGAGAATCAATCCTTCGCCATTCTCGTCAAACGCTTGCACAACACTGGTGCGCAGTGTCGAAGTCTCACCTAACGGTCTGAAAAAGCTGACCCCGATAAAACAACTTGCTGGCGGCAGCCCAACCGGCCCCCAAGGCAACCCATCTGCTTTGAAGTAAAGTCCGGTGAACAGATTCCAAGCGATGCGAGATTTGTGATCCAGCTCTTTTCCTTTCGTCGAGATTCCGGCAATGGTTCTTTCCTGCAAAATCTGGGTTGGCTTGCGAAACCTCATGCTTTGGGCTTTGAAGGCTCGCCGCAAATCCCGATGCACTTCCCCTACCCCCTTCACCTTGTAATCGACAGCGCGACACTTATCGTACAAATCATTCGGAATAACCACCGCGACGTAATCAAGTGGATAGTCCTTTCGTGTCAGCAAATCCATTTTGTTGACGAGCAGTCCAAGCATCGTCTCAAAACGCTCGCGGCTATTTCTGATGCTCAGAACGTCCAGGCTTTCTTTGCGGGTAATCGCTTCAACCAAACTGCTGTCCATTCGCAGATCACAGCGATAACCGACGTCCTGATTGCATCCTGGAAACGGTGCGTGTGCCTCGTCGCCATCAACTCCCTGCGCGCAATCTGCATAATATTCTTGTGCCTGCGCTATTCCTTCAGCAGTACCGATAAAACCGACGTGTATCTCTCGTTTGTGTCTTCCGGTTCCAAGCGATCTGGGCCCGTATAAGGGAACCCCGACTTTCGGATCGCAGTGCGTCGAGCCGTCAGCAAACAGAAGCTGCGGCTCTTCAAACCACTCGGTCACAATTGTTGGAGCGTCAAGCTGAAGAGGAGCGATTTTAGTAATCTCCTTCTTCGGCTTCGTCGTCCTCTGACTTGTACTCGAAGTCTTCCCATTCGAGTTCTTCGCCCGTCCGCGCTTGCTGGAGCGCGGCGAGCGTGAAGAGGTCTTCGGCATAAACTTGATTCCTGAAAGGTTTATTATCGCCGGGGATGCCGGCCCAATTGACCTGAACTTTGGCCAGTTCGACGCTGATCACTGCCGACTGAGCCCCAAAATTCAGAATAAATCTCGGCTCGCCACGAGATAGATAATCACGCCAGAAAACTACCTCGGCAAGATAAAGGTCATTGTACATTCTGGCTTTGAGGCTGGTTACCTTTCGCCCAATCTGTTCCGGCGGCAAAGGCTCTATGCTGTCTTTAGTCAGTCGTCTCTCCGGCCTGATTGAAAGGCACCATTGCTGATCGGCAAACTGATGAAACTCCAGCCTGGCTGCCAAATGCCACCAGAAGTTTTTTGGCTCGCCGGTACTTTTCTTCTTTGGTTGCCAGACAACCATGCGCGACTCTCTGTTCTTATTCATAGAGCGATACGTCACTTCGCGTTCTTTCCCCTTCTCCTCCGGCTCGAAGTAATAGCGCTTATGCCCCGGGTCAAAACGAATGCCCAACCGCGCCGTGTATTTGTGAAGTGTGCGATTGAGCAACGTGACGTAACGACGCTTGCCTTCTGGATCACGCCACAGGTCGGTAGCCTGAGTCGGGCTGGCAGCGTCGCAGTCAATTACATCGGCGAAGGGACCATCCTTCTGCCATAAGGCGTGAAAAGCGAACAGCCTGTTTTCACGGATGACGAAAGGTGTGAGTTCGAATCTATCCTTCGGATATTTGATAAGTTTTTTGACTTTATCCTCTTCACCATCGCTGAACTTACAGGGAGCTGAAAAAACAACCCTTGGCAGGTCGCTTACCTGAAGAAGCGTACTGTGAATATCTTCCGAAACGAGTTGAAGCTTTGGAGTTAGCTGTGCTACCGACAGTTTCCTTTCCACAAAAGCTTCGTGATCGGCTTTCATCTGCCGCAACACCTGAACGCTGTAAGTACGCTTCTGCTTATCAACAACCGAACGATGATGATGGCTACACAACAGGATCAGGTTAGGATGTTTGTTACGCTCTTCATCATTGAGTTGGAAATCACCGCGCGGCCCCTGACGGCTGTCAGCAACGATATGAGCAATTTCGCCACTCACTGCCGGATCATCATCCGCAGTCTCTGGCTCGACCAGTTTTGTTTCACACTTGGGAAAGGCACAAAGATTTCCTGACTTGGCGAAAAGAATTTTGATCTCCTTTTCAGGAATATCTGTCCTCATTGGACACGCTCCTTATTAATAGCCCTTCGTCTACTGACGCAGTTTCGACAGAGCATTTATCGCTTACGTGGCATCAACAGTCCTATCCTCAGAACCTCGCTGAAGGAGGCGATTACATCCGGCCTAACTTGGAAGCTGTAAACGTGCATTGCGCTGATGCCCGCAGCGAAACTTTGATAGAACAGGTCGGCGGACTCGAATCCAAAGAAGGTTGGGCAATCGCGCCGCCACATCTGGTCGTGGTCAAAGTATTCCAGGAATTTGATCGTTTCGTCACCCAACCGCGCCTCGCGATAAAGGTCGAGCCGTTTCTGACCGTGGACAAGGGCGTGAACGTTTGCTTCGACCGCCGACCAGTTCGCAGTCGCAATATCATCCGGGGAACCGAAGAGGGCGAGGTTCACACTCAGGCCGCCAGCAACGCCAACGTATCCCCCGCCTAATATTTGATAATGTGAAGTCTTAAGGGGATCTGCAAGAAATCCGAAAATTTCGCATCTGAGTTCGCGTTCATTCGGCAACAAGATCGCTCGCGACAAATCCCGGTTGGTTCTGATCTGGATGGGGTAGCTCGACTCCTGCCTGTTGAGCGCTTCGATGATTTCATCAAAACGCGCAAGAAGCCGACTGGCTGACTGGTTGTACTCTTCACGTCGCGCGCTGGCGCGTTCTGCCTTCTGTTGGCGCGTGAGATCAGCCGCCACCTTAGCCTTGTCTTCGCGGAATCGCTCATCAGCGTGCCTTTTGAATGCGGCTAAAAGTTGTGGGTCAACTGTCCCTTGTGGGCTGGATTGAGTTCCTAAGACATTCAATCCAGCGAGAACTTCATCCCAGCCAGGCCGGTTGCCTGGAGACTTATCTGTCATCCGCAGCAATAGCTTCGCGAGTGACAGCGGCACATCGGTCCTTGATTCTCGCACGTCAGGACACGACGTATTGAGATGAACTTCACGCCACTCATCCCAATCGTTCGGGTCAGAGACGAAGGACAGGAGCGGATGAGTCAGCATCAGAATTTCGTAAAAAACGAGTCCCACTGAGTAGACATCTATCTTCGGCGTGTTCTTCTCCCTGCGCCAGACTTCAGGAGCCTTATACCAAAAGTGCTGAATGCCCTTGAATGTATCCGGTCGCGTTTGCTCCAACGCAACCTTCGCAATTCCGAAATCGGCGATTCTTGGCCGGGGCGCGACTACAGACCCATCGAGCAGAATGTTGTCTGGTTTAATATCGCGGTGAACTAGGTGTTCGTTGATTGCCTGTGCGCCGATGGCGATGCCTCGCATCAGCGCGAGCGCCTCATCGAGGGTCAATGACTTGCCATTATTACGCTTCCGCTCCAAGTGTTGATGGAGCGTTCCGCCTTCAACGTATTCCATCATCACAATCGGACCTATTTCAGGATCAGCCCCTTCGTCAACGTGAAGGACACGAACGACATTCGGGTGGTTAACCTGCATCATCGCCAGGCGGACTTCATTGAGAACAGTCCGTTTAGAAAGCGTCGAAGGGTCGTTAAGCTTTTCAGGCGGGATCATTTTGACAGCGGTTGCAAGCCCTGACGCTAGCCCGATGGCTTTGTAAACTTCTCCGAAGGAACCGTTACCAAGTCGGGCTTCGATCCTGAACCGCTCGGCGTTCGGCCCAATGATTTCCATGCCTAACCTTTCATTTGGCATTCGACTCTTTCTACTGCCGGAGTGCCGTGAAGATGTCTTTTTCATCTCATTCATTCTATGTCATCAAATTTAAGCTGTTGTTGCGGGTCTTCAGCTTGCCATGCAAACAAATCTGACTGTTTTTGATCAATAGCGACTGCTGGCTGCGCCACAGATTTTACGACCACTTCTTCTGGCATCAATTCCGGCAGCGTCCAGCCATTCGCGGGCGGTGGATCAAGCAAGGTTTGATACGGTTGTCCGGTGGCGCTGGCTTGTTGCATTGCGTCGTAGATTTCCAGGATTACGCGCTTCGTGCGGTATTCGCCGTGCTGCGCTTCGTCCTTGCGTTTGACGATGGGGAAGGTGTCGAGAATGTAGTCCACGTCGGCGCGCGCAATGCCGTAGAGGTGAAAGTAGGCGGCGTCTAATTCCGCGCGGAGCAGGAAACGGCGCGCTTCATCCCAACGGAATGGCTCGCCCGCGTAGCCACAATCTTCGGCAAAGCCGCGCAGGTCGTGAGCCGTGTAAGTCAGTTCCAACACGCGCGGGGCCAACCATTCGCTGAGCGTTTGCGCAGGCGACCACGCGCAAGGCTGGGCGTAGGTTTGAGGCGGCAAGACGGGAAGCTGTTCCAGAATGTAGGCTCCCAAATTTATTCCCCCAACCTTTTGACGTACAACATAGTCAAGTACAAAAGCGGATAGATTCCCTATATTGCACGTTATCGAGATTGCATCATTTGAGATAAAAATGGATGGAAGTTTATCGTTGCTCGGCCAGCGAGGACGAATTGCGACAATTAGAGTTCGTTCGTCTGTAGCCCGCGCCACGTCTCGCATTGATACAAACCAAGAGTTTGACCACGTCCTGCCAAACATTCGATCTTCAAACGTAGCCTTTGTAAGCCAAGCACGGGGAACAACAGACAGGGATACGTCCATCAACTCTCTTATAGATAAGTTTCGGGCTGTACCACTCTCACAGTCCTGTTGATCGACATCCTGATAAGTCGAAAAACGATGGTTGAATAGCTGGATCATCTTTGCTTCATATAGTCCGATCCAGTCATCACCTGGTTTCTGCAACGAAAATTTTATCAGGTCTGCATGAATCCCAAAGTCCACCATCTTCTTGAAAAAGTCAGGATTCCAGGAAGATTTTGCCCCATACATTGGCACGCGACGGTAAATGGCTTTGGTAAGTTCGGCATCCCGTCCGCTACGAAAAATCGGGCAAGTGCGCGTTTTCGGGTTGAGCAGTGCCAAATCGGTAGCCGTCAAGGAAAAATGCCGTTGCACTTCGCACAGGTGTTCGACGTTCAAGGCAAAAAAGACGAAATCAGTGGCGGCGGTTTCAGCCGCTTGTCCGCTTTGCATGGTCAGCAGGCAAAACTTCATTCTGCTATCAACGGCAGGAAATAACTTTTCTCGATTCTCGAAATCATAGAGGCTGGCAAGGGAGTTGGCACTCATCAAATCCGCGAAAAAGTATTTGGTCGTGTCATCCGTCGCAATACCCGAAGGCACAATGCAGCCCACGCGCCCTTTGTCCATCAGCATCCGATTCGTTTCGGCAAAGATGGCGTACGTGTTGATGTCGCCAACGCCGCAAAGCGGATAACGCCCACTGTTGCGCGCCAAATGACTTTCGCCTTCGGCCTTGCGACGATCATCCAGAAACGCATTGAGCAGATCAGGATCAGTCTCGATCAATTCCCGAATCATTCGTTGTCGCGCCGCAGCATTCGGCGCATTCGCAATGTCTGGGTTGCGCTGTGCGAACCATTCTTTTTCCTGAAGCTTGATGCGCTCCCACGGCGGATTGCCTAGCACAATGTCAAACCCGCCATTCCATCCCGCCAACTCATTCTCTGATTCTTCTTCATTGACCGGCACGCGAAACACATCAGGGAACGCCAGATGCCAATGGAAGAATTGATACTGCTTTGCCAGACGGCGGATTTCGGTTTCGTGATGGCTGCGTGCAACGTGCCAGGGGCTTTGTTCGATCTTGCGGAAAAGTTCTTCGGTAATCGGGTAAGGATGATTACGGTCTTCGATTTTCTTCCACACAAACGCCGCGCACCACGCATCCGCCAGCAAGCCGCCGTACAGGTAATCATTCGAGCGAACAAGCTGCTCCCATCGCCGCTGCTTTTCGCGCACACCTGCAATCGTGCTGTCGTCAATCTCTTCCAATGCCAGCAGGCTCACGGCCAGATTGCCGAGCTTGATTTCAGATTCAAAGATATTGCGTTGCCCGCTTTCCCGATACTTTTTGTTGTAGCGTTTGTATTCGGCGCAAGTCGCTTTGTCATCGCCTTCGATGGGCTTGAACGCTTCGTCAGGAATGCCTTTTTTCATCAGCGCCGGAGTCGTGCCAATCAGCGCATTGCCGCATTGAATGCGATGTTCCAAAAAGGTGAGCGGCTTGCCGGGTTCGAGCGCTTCCATCCAGAGCGACACCTTGCAGAGTTCCACCGCCATCGGATTGATGTCTACGCCATAAATGCAATGCCCGATCACATCACGCAGCGCCTTGCGAATCGCTTCCGGCGCAGGTTCGCCATCGCCCGTGCGCACAGCCGCCAAATGCTTCGAGAGCCGATGCGCCGCTGCAATCAGGAAATGCCCGCTGCCACACGCTGGATCAACCACTTTCAGCCGTAACAACGCGGCTTCAGCGTCGGGCTGTCTGATCGCTTCGGCAACAACCGGATCAAGCGCGGAATCCAGCAGGCATTGCACCAAACTGTCCGGCGTGTAATAGCTGCCCGTCGTTTTGCGTTCATTGCCACTGGCGGAATCAAGGCCAAAATGTCTGGCTTCAGCATTGATAATCGGGTGCAGTTCAAGCAGGGCTTCATAAACACTGCCGAGTTCTTCAGAGCGCAGATTTTTGTAATCCACCGTGCGCAAGCCATGCTCATCGCGGATGAACGCCAGCGCGCGAATCGCTTCGAGCAAATCGTGATTCGCAATTTCGCAATGGTTGAGCGCGGCAATGGCTTCGTTTGAGAATAAAAAGCTGCCCAGCGCAGGCAAACCGAGTTCGTCGCATCCGCCATTCCCCAGCTTTTGCATCACCAACCGCAAGCCGTGATACAAATCGCTGTGCCGTGTACCGATGCGCCGTTCCGCCAGCTTGCGCAAACGAGAAACCGAATAGAAGCGCGTTTACCGCCCGCGCATCGTTTCATCAGCAGACGGAGCAAACAACAAATCGCGGTCTTCGGCTACGAATAAAAACAATAGCCGATAGACCAGCCGCAGCAATTGCCGATAGTAATCCTGTTTGTCGAGCGTGCCGCTACGCAATTGGCCGAGCAAGTCCTGATTGGCGGGATGCGAAATGAAGCCGCGCCCCAACGCTTTGATCGCGTCTTCTACGCCAATGCGCAGGGCATCAAGCGCCCGTGTGCCTTGTTCCTGTGCGGTCTTTGACCATTTCTCGAGCCAACACTCCTGCGGCTTTTCAGCATTCACGCGCGATTCGTGGCACAGCAACCAGAGCAGCGCAAAATCGGCGTAGAGTTCGCCCTTCATCATCGCTTCGAGATCGAATTCGACATACGCCTGCCGCGTCAAGCTGACATTGTCGCGCAGAATCCGCAGTTGCAAACCATTTGAGACGAAGCCCCACAAATGCGCGTCTGAACTATTGAGTAGCTCCTGCACCAATCCGTGCGGCGAAACGCGGGCTGCGCCTGCGACTCCGGCAGTACGCGTGTTGAGATCAACTTTGGCGCTGACCAAATGAATCGGCGTGTTTTGCCATGTGTGCGAAATAGGGTACGGCTTGCCTTCGACTTCGATGGCTTTGGCCGTTGGCAGGCGACCGTAGCCAAGTTCCTGAAACAACGGCAGCAACCATTTTTCCCGCGTCAAGGTTGTGCCCGCATCGGTGGGCGGCAGATTTTGTAACGCCGTCTGAAACGAAGCCCACGCGCTGAGCATCCGGTTGTAAGATTGATTGATCGCTTCGTTGACTTTGAGGCTTCCGGCCAAATGATAGTCTTCCGGCGTCAGCCCTTTGATTTGCGCATCACGGTCATTGATGCGTTGCAACAAATCCGCAGGCAGAATTGCGCCCTCAGTGCGAATGGTAGTGAAGAGATTCCGACGTCGAAGCTGCATAAATTCTTATTCGTCAATTTCGCGGCGACAACCGCAGCGATCTGCGAGGTCATCACCAATGGCGGCAATGCGCATGTGAACAATAAATGGGATGCGATGATTATCGAACACCTTCACATATTCCTGCCCGTCTTTCTGGTACAGGTAATTCTTCGGCGATTGCTGCAAAACCTCGTAGGCCCAGCGCGCGAAATAGGCTTTCCATTTGGTTGTGGCGGCATCGGCAATCAAATCCAATTCCTCCCCCAGGCAATCCACGATGTCAAAGGCTGTACGCTTGTTCATATCCTCAACTCGCTTTTAGCAAAGTCTCGGTAGTTATCAACAAGTACCGAGACTTTGTTTTCGGCAAAATCTATCGCTTATGACGCAACAGGCAGGTAAACATAGATGCCCAGCACATCGGGCGTTTCGGTTTTCACTTCGTAGCTCACGCCCTTCATTTGTGCAGCAGTGCGAACGCGGCGATGCGCCTCTAAAAGTTCAGCGCCACGCGCTTCAGCAACCTGCTGTAAATGCGGTTGCAGCAGTGCGAATTCATCCAGCACTTTTTGCAGAAACATCGTGGCCTGATCGGGCAACACATTGGCATCGGGTTGTAATTCCAGGATGTGTTCTGCGGCCTCAGCCTCCAACCATTCGGCGTTTGCCGGTGCGCCTGCGAAGGCGACAAGCTGCGCATCTTCGGCCAGCAAGGGAAATTGTTCTTCGCCTCGTTTGGTGATGATGTGATAGCGCAGCCGCAAGAGCATCAGGGTCGTGCGCCGATTGACCTCGCGTGTGCGAATGACGCCGCAACGATGCGCAATGCCATCGCTCAGCGGGTCAAGTGCAGTGTCGCGCACATGCGCGGCAACCTCTTCGACAATGGGGTGAGTGCGGTTCAAATAAAGCTGTCCGTCTTTGACAGGCAATTCAAAACGCGCGGTAAACTGATCACGTCCCAAACCGATGACATCCTTCAAAGCACGCGGGCTTTCCGCCATATCAAACCGAACCTCATGATTGTTTTCTGTAACGGCTGCTTTGTAGGCGATTAACGCCTGCTTCGTGAAGGTGGCAACATCCACTCCAGCCCCAATGGCTGCGCGCACAGCTTCTAACTCTCTGGACACTTCTTCCACTTTGATAGGCCGATGGGAAAACATCGTTTGGGACAGTTTCTCTTCGCGTAACCGTGCCTCATCCCATTTCCCATAGAGTTCTTCCCGCTTCGGCTTCATGAAATCCTCAAAGAGCAACATTTGTTCTTCGGGCGTGCCTTTTTTCCCGCGCAATAACAATCCCTCAAAGATCGCTTCGATAACCTGATCGGTGTTGACGGGAACCGGAACAGAAATACCCAGCGAACTGCGAATCTTCTTGTGCTTGCTAATCAGAACACTGAGCACAATCCCATCAATCTGATTGTCGAGGCCATAGTAGGTCACCATGCGGACTTCGTCTTTTTCCTGTCCATAGCGATCCACGCGGCCTTCGCGCTGTTCGTGCCGGGTGGGATTCCACGATAAATCGTAATGAATGACGGTATCAAAATGGTCTTGTAAGTTGACGCCCTCGCTCAAACAATCGGTGCAAACGAGGACACGCTGGGGCGACTGAGCCAGTTGATTGACACGCTCTTCTCGTTCGTCTGAGGGTTGTTTACCGGTCACGGCTATGACCTCAACGCCACGCAGTTTTTTGCGCAACTCCTCGGCTAGGTATTCCGCCGTTGGGATAAAACGGCAAAAGAGAATGGGGTGAAATCCTTCTTTGATGAGATCACGAACAATCTCAATAATGTGCTGAAGTTTCTGGTCTTTAGCACCGAGTAACGCATCTGCCTCGCGCGCCATATCGAGTAACCGGCGATGATTTTTCTTTTCTTCCTCTGTTTCATTACCAATGTCGCTGCCGTGCGTCAGATCGGCACTTTCGACGGATTCATCATCGGTCAGATCAAGCACCGTGCGGCGACCTATTGCATCGGCTTCGGCCAGGGTTATGGCGTCGGCGCTAGCCGCACGAGTGCGTAGCGTGGCAGCGGCGGCAGCCGGACTGGAAGCAAGCGAACGGAGCAAGGCCAGCACCGACCACCAGCGCACCCGCTGTCGGTGATCCTGGCTATTTTCATCACTGACGACTTCCCGCGCGTAATGCAAGACACGGTCAAAAAGCTGCTTGTACTCTTTGGAAAGCTTATAGCCGAGTTCCATTTCCTTACGATCAGGAAACCGCGTATCGGCTCCTAAATAATCTCGAATGTCGCGGCGTTTGCGTTGAATAAAATGTGCGGAAAGACGGCGGCGATGAGGCTCATTCGCGGCCCCCATCAACTCTTCCGGCAAATTGGCAAATTCAGGATTGAGCAAGGTCAGGAGCGAGCGAAAGGCTGTTTCATTACCACTATGCGGTGTCGCTGTCACTAAGACCAAATGCCGATCTTGATTGGCAGCAATGGCCTTGAGCAATTCATACCGTTGATGTCGTCCGCCTCGGCCTTCCCAGCCGTAAGCACAAGTGTGGGCTTCATCCACAATGACGAACTCAGGACAGGTACGCTGGAATTCGGCCCGCCGTCGTTCTGATTTGATGAAATCTGTGGAGACGATGACAAAGGGGTAGCGTTCAAATAATGATTCGTTCAAGCGGCAATTGCGTTCCAGTCGCGTAGCTGTGCCAGGCAGGACGACTTCGGCTTCTATATGAAACTTGTCGCGCAATTCACCTTGCCACTGGGTGGCCAACTGCGGAGAACACAAAACGGCGAGTCGTTCGATTTCCCCGCGATCCAACAGTTCGCGCGCAATCAAACTCGCTTCAATCGTTTTGCCAATTCCCACATCATCCGCGATGAGCATGCGTACCGGATCAAGCTTTAATGCCAGCATCAACGGTACGAGTTGATAGGGGCGCGGTTCGACGGCTAAACGCGCAAACGAGCGGAACGGCCCGGCGCTGGAACGAAAGCTGAGCCGGACGGCATCGCGCAGTAATCGGCACGAGCGGTAATCGCCAAGCTGCGCCGGATTGGGCAGCGCGAATTGGGCGGACTCGATGGTTTCGAGCGGGAGAAGTAAGCCGGTGACTTCGTCTTCCGTGCCGCCCAGTGGGCGCACCATCAATAACTCTGTTTCTGAACCGGGCAGCACAACCCATTCTCTACCTCGCGCTTTGACGAGTGATCCAATAGCAAAGGACATGTCATTTCTCCTGCGTCGTTTGCGGTTTCCCAAAGATATGGGGATATTTTTGCAGAACCGCCGCCCATTCCTCATTGTGGGCAAACCGAATGACCGTGTAGCCTTGATCTTCAAGCCAGTCTGCTTTGGTGCGGTCGCGCTGTTGCCGCTCAGGAAAATCATGGATCGGCCCATCAATGTAGATCACAACCTGTTCCTCACGATAGAGAAAGTCCGGGCGCGTTTGCGCGGCTTCGATCAGGGATTGTGCGTGGCTTGGTAGCCGATGACCATTTTCGTCCAGATACCGCAGCCACCGGCGCTCAAGTTCTGAATCGCATTGTTGTAACAATTGTTCGAGATGAGTGGCGCGAGGAACAGAAGTCGGTGACTCTTTGACCAGCGCATTGGCAAATTGCAACAGTTCTCGACGAATCAAATTCCGATCCAGTAACCGATGCTCACGCTGGTTGAAATAACTCATCAGACAATCGTAGCAAGCTGCTTCACAGTCCTCTTTGGCCCGTAAGGCGCGACGCTGATCTATGCCGTCAATGGTGTAGTGACACAATTCGAGGGCTGTTGCTGCAACCTTTGCAAATGCCTGTTCGTCTTCCAGCATTCTCCGCAACACACCGGCACCACCTTCAGCAGATTCATAGAACAGCAAAAGCCGCCGATCATAGACAGTGGGCAATGGTTCCGCTGCCAGTTCATTGTCTTCGAGCTGATACCGTACCTGAATCGCGTTTTTGAGCGCGGCCTGCAAAGATGCCATTTGCTCTTCCGCAAGCGGCACGACCGGTTCAATCATTAAGCAGTTACGGGTGTCTTCCACATAAGGGATCACGCGCGCAGTGCGACGAGAGATGGGGTCTTCCTGGTCATCCGTTGCGGCATCGCTTTCGCTCTTCCAATAACCTCGCTCCACATCCAAAACGAATCCATGCAGATTTCTATTTTGGCGGCGCGCCCATCCCAAATTGATCCGCCATAAAGTGGCTGCCTGCCCGTAGAAAAGACGGGCAATGACTTGATCGCCGACGCATACTTCAGCCGTGCGGCAAACTTGCTGGCCGGCATGCTCGCTGAAACGCACGCCGGTAATAATTTCATAGCCGAGTCGAATGCGCTCCTCTTCATCTGAGTTGATTTTGTCGCGCCGCCGCGTCGAGACATTTTGGAGCCGGAAGAGGGAGGTTAACGGCGCACTCAATGGGCGCTGGCAACGTTCGCACAAATCTAGTCCTTCCCCTTGTGTAATCTCGTGCAGATAGCCACAGCCCTCACAGAGCTTGGCGCGCTGCGTCAAGACATCGCCGCCTTCGCTGATCGGAAGAATGACCTTATTGATGACGTATTTTGAGCCTTCGTGATAAACCAAAGCGCGCGGGCCAAATTCTGAAATGGCAAGAAAGCGCGGGCGCGAAACGAATTCGTCACGTTGCTTATTGCGACGCGCCGGGATAAAGGCCGATACCGGTAAACGCGGGAAATTGTACCCGGGCAAAAAGCCTTCGCTCGCAAAATAACGGTAGCTATAAAAATCGGATTGCGCGACGTTCTCCACTTCAGTCAAAAGTTTGATTTGGGATTCAGCTAACCCGCGCACCCGTTTCGCCAACTCCTTATCTTGTGGGCTACGTTCGTGATGGATGATGATGTCATTTTGGAGTTCCCGCTCCTTCAAGGCAGAACGATACAAATCACGCCAGCGGTCGCAGGTGCGATCAAACCGAGTTGTCGCCTGCGTTAAGACTTCGTTCAACCATTTCTCGCTGTACCAGTCGCACGCCTCTAAATCCGGTTTGATCGTGGCCATCATTTTCTCTGCCAGCACACTCGCGCGTTGCCTGGCGACAGGTGCATCCGCCTGCAATTTGATGCTCTCGAACAAAGCCAGAGTTAATTCTTCACCGGAGAGATCAAGAATCTCTTTCAGAGATTTTCCCAAGGAAATGCCGGTTTCCGCTAACCAGATTGCGTGGACATGCGCTCGCACTAAATCTTCGTTCGCCAGATCGAGACGTGGCGGGGAAACCTGCCCGGACACCATCAAATCGGGGCGTTTGAAGAAATACTGATCGTGCGGGCTACCGGTCGTACAGTAAGTAAAAACCAAGGCCGGTTGGCCGCTGCGCCCAGCGCGCCCGCTGCGTTGCGCATAATTGGCAGGCGTGGGCGGCATGTTGCGCATATTCACCACATTAAGTTCGGTGATGTCTACGCCAAGCTCCATCGTGGGCGAGCAATAAAGAATGGGCAATTCCGCTGTTTTGAACTTTTCTTCTCGTTCCTCACGCAACTCATATTGCACTTGGGCGGTATGCTCACGCGCTTCCAAACCTTGCAAATCCGTCGTCAGGTCGCGATAGAAGTTCACAAAATACGGATTGGTTCGCCCACCGCTCTCTGGAACATTTGGCATGCGGATGGGGTCGTGAAATGCCTGCGCACCATCGCTCACTGTCCAACGTAAAGCCGATGCCATGAGCTGATACCCCGCGACTTCCTCTTTCTGTTCCTCTACGACTTTTGTGACAAGCCCGGCTGTGGCCAAAATCCGCAGCAAATCCGCAATGATGGCTTCCGTCTCGTTCAAGTCCAGACGATGATGCAGATCAGCAAAGGTTGTCGTGCGCCGCAGATATTGTCCAAAGCCACCGCGTGCCGAAAGATAAGTATTTTCGGCAGGATCACCGGGCTTACGCGACCGCGCAAAAAGAATTCCAGCGTATTCCAGTTTCTCATTTTCATCTATCGCCCAGGGCGCGATGAGACGTTGATTGCTTTGTTGTTTGATCCGTTCCTGCTCGCGTGAATCCAGATAACTCACGTTGATGGTCAATTCGCGGCGCATGAAATCCAACAACACTTTGGCGATCTGTTGCCGTACTGCTGATGTTGCTGTCGTCAGTGCAGGGTGACAATTCATCCATTCGCTTTCTTCCGCACAAAGTTCATCCAATGATTGATACTCCATACGCAAAAGCCCGCACTGCTCCAGATTAGGCATGGTAATGCGCCAGCCCCGTTCTAAATCACGATAGAGGCGATAGCCGATTACTTCGCGCAGCGCGCGGTCGGTATCCTTGATATGCTGAAATTTCTCTTCGGGATTTTTGGCGTACAGCTTACGCGGCAGTTGTAGTGCGTCAAAGGCTTTTCCTGTCAGGTCGTCATAGCTGATACCATTGGCCCCGGCATTGCGCACCGCCTGATAAAGGGCTGAGCGCAAAAGCGTCGTTTCAATGAAGTCATTGAAGT
>CAZWAK010000098.1:0-28085 GCA_964631865.1 uncultured Heliobacteriaceae bacterium
TGATGGGTAAGTCGTAGCTGAAGGTGGTGATGTGTTCGATGCGAAGTCTCTTGTGGATTGGAGATTTGAAATTTGAAATTTGAGATTCCAGGTTCGAGCTTTGAAATTCCAGGTTCGTGATTTGAGATTCCAGGTTCGTGATTTGAGATTCCAGGTTCGTAATTGGAGATTTGAAATTGAGTTGGAGATTGGAGATTTGAAATTGAGAGGGCATTGGTGATCTCTCCAATTTCCAATCTCCAATCTCCAATTCATTGCTGTTGCTGTTGCGCTTGCTGCGGGTGCAGTTCGGGCAAAATGACCTGTGTGCTGAAATACGTGCGCGTGATGTCCTCGCCCGCTTGATTGAGGCGGACTAACAGTTGCTCCAAATACACGTGCAAATAGCGCCCCAAAATATCGTGAATGTCCAGATACTCCAACTCGGCCACCAATCGTCCCAGTCGGCGCTGCGGTGGATTGAGTTTGCCGCTTTCGTTCGTGCCGGAAATTGCGTTCACCGCTTGCAGACAACGATGCAAACCAAATGCGACGGCGCGCGGGAATTCGCGATTGAGCAATAAATATTCGACGATGGCTCCGGCGTTGAGTTGCGCTGCCACTTCTTTGCGAAACGGCTCGAAGGCGCTGCACGATTTGAGCATCGCCATCAATTGCAAAGCTTCATCGGGCGAGCCTTCGGGCAATTGCGTGACATCGGCGTATTTGATGTCGAGGATGCGCGTCGTCTTTTCGGCGCGTTCCAAATGCTTGCCGATTTGAATGAATTGATAGGCATCGCCGTGTGTCATCGTTTCGTTGGTGATGCCTTGAAACCCTTGCGAGCCGTCGCGCAGGTTGTAAAAAAATTCCAACAGAGAACGTGACACCGCCGCGCGATCCGCTTCTTTGACGCGAAAATACAGGCGGTTCAGATATTCCCACATTTCTTTGCTGATCTGTTCGCGCACGCTGCGGGCATTTTCGCGTGCCATCGTGATGCACCAGATAATGGCGTTCGGATTCGTCTGATTCCACAACATGAAGTCAATCACATTGTTTGCCGAGCAGACGTCGTAATGCTGGCGAAAGCGTTCTTCGTCATACGTCATCGCAATGAGCGGTTGCCAGCCTTGCTCGGAATCAATTTTCCCGGCGTCCAGCAGCGAGTGGAAATTAACCGCGAGCAAGCGCGTCAAATCTTCGGCACGTTCGATGTACCGCGACATCCAAAACAACGAATCCGCAACTCGTGAAAGCATAAAAGATCAGGCGAGTGGTTCAACCGGAGTCACAGAGTCCGTGACAAGCGGTTTCTTCCACAAAGCATAAATGACTGAAAGAGTTGTAGCCAACGTAGTGACATATAGCAAAACTACAATAGCGATGATTGTCCCTGTAGTAAGTGGTGGAAACACGCCCCGGCGCAAGAGAAGATAAAAACCAAGAATAAAAATGACTTCCGTCCCTACCCAAACGCCGATTGACAACAGAATCCATTTCCACAAGCTTTCGCGGCGTGCTTTGGCCAAGGGCCTGATCAAGAACAAAATCAGGAAAACAAGAAAGATAATTTCGATCATTGAGGCTACCTTTTATAACACCAGAATCTCTTCCACCACAGACTCGCCGCTCGCACGTTCGCCGCACGTCCATTGCCACGCTTCGTGCAAGCGCAGCCGACCATCCGGCAACACTTCCGGCGTCGAAAGACAAAGCCCTGTCATTAACTCACCCGCTTCATTGATGTGTTGATAACGCACTTCCAATTTGTTGTCGGGCAAAACTACGCCGAGCAGTTGTCCGAAGCGAATTTGTCCACCGGCATATTCAGCCCACACGATGTCGCTCTGTTGGTGATAGCGAAACGTCGTGCGCGCATCCACTTCGCCTGTAGAAGAATTGGCCACCGAGCGGAAGATTCTGCCGTTGTAGTTGATCCTGGCCATACTTCAATCCACCAAAACCCACGTGTCTTTGCTGCCGCCGCCTTGCGAAGAATTGACGACCAACGATCCGGCGCGCAACGCCACGCGCGTCAAGCCGCCCGGCACGAGTGTGACTTTTTCGCCGCACAAAATATAGGGCCGCAAATCCACGTGACAGCCGCGCAGTTCGCCTTCGATGTAAGTCGGATGACGGCTGAGCGAGACGGTCGGTTGCGCGATAAAGTTGCGCGGATTGGCTTTGATCTTTTCGGCGAATTTTTCGCGCTCCGCCTGACTTGCGTGCATGCCAATCAACATCCCGTAGCCGCCGCTTTCATTCACGGCTTTGACGACCAGCTTGTCCAGATTCGCCAAAATATACGCACGATCCTTTTCGTTGAGTGCCAGATAGGTCGGCACGTTCTGCAAGATCGGTTCTTCGCCCAAATAGTACCGAATCATTTCGGGCACAAAGGCGTACACGGCTTTGTCATCGGCAACGCCCGTGCCGATGGAATTCGCGAGCGCGATGTTGCCGGCGCGGTACGCATTCAACAAGCCCGGCACGCCCAACATGCTGTCCTGCTTGAAGGCCAGCGAATCCAGAAAGTCGTCGTCTATGCGCCGATAAATCACGTCCACGCGCTGCAAGCCGTGCGTTGTGCGCGTGTAGACGCGATTGTCGTGACAAACCAGATCGCGGCCTTCGACAATTTCGATGCCCATTTGCCGCGCCAAAAACGAATGCTCGAAATACGCCGAGTTGTAAATGCCGGGCGTTAACAACACCACCATCGGATCAGGCACTTCGCGTGGCGCAACCGACCGCAGCATCGCCAACAATTCCTGCGGGTAATGATCTATCGGCGCGACGCCGTACTGCTCGAACAAACGCGGGAACGACCGCTTCATCGCTTGCCGATTTTCGAGCATGTAACTCACGCCCGACGGCGAGCGCAAATTGTCTTCGAGGACAAAATAATGGCCGTCGTGATCGCGGATCAGATCCGTGCCGATGATATGCGCGTAGACGTTGCGCGGCACGTTGAGGCCGATCATCTCGCGGCGAAAATTGCTCGCGCCAAACACGAGTTCGGGCGGGATGCGCTTGTCTTTGATGATGCGCTGTTCGTGGTAGACGTCGTGCAAAAATTGATTCAGCGCCAAGACACGCTGCGTCAGCCCGCGTTCGAGCAAGTCCCATTCGGCGCGCGGAATGATGCGCGGAATCAGGTCAAACGGAAAGATGCGCTCGATGCCTTCGTCTTCGCTGTAAACGGTGAACGTGATGCCTTGATACAGAAACGAAATGTCCGCCGCGCGCGATTTTTCATTCATATCCTTGACGCTCAGCGCCGAGAACCGCTCGTGCAGCGTTTGATAATGCGGGCGCGGCTGATTGGGCGCAGCAAACATTTCATCGAAGAATTGATTCAGTTCGTAACGGCTATTCAGCACGGGCGCATTGCTGTCTTCAGGCATAAGAAAATCCAGAGCGAACAATACTACACGCGAAGCAAATCGCGGGGCAGTGTATCAGATGATGAGTCTTTAGTTGTTGGACGTAAGTAAGTTGATGTTTCGTGTCGCGGGCTATCATCCCTATCCGGCAGGATACTGTCAAGCGGCGGCGGCCAAGTCCTACGCGTGAGGAGCAGAAAGAGCAAAAGCGTAGAAATCGTCTACGCCTTTGTGCATCGCTTGCCCCAAGCGCGTAGTGCTTCACGCGGCTTCGGGCAGGACTATCGGTTCAGGTCGTCGCTGACTTTCGGACTGCTCACTCAACGAGGCAGGAACACAGGCTGCCGATAGTTTTTCCAACTCATCCAGTAACACTCGTAAATCGTCTATTGGCCCTTGCGCCATGACAGCAAACATCGTCGGATTCACCGGCAACACTCGTTCCCGAAGCGACTCCAACGACCGGTACATCATACCTATAGCCTCCACCGTCTGACCAATCAACACTTCGTTCTGGTTCATAGCTGTACCCTCAAAATTCCTTTACGCGCGTTTACTTGTCGGCTGTCCTGGCAAAAGAAGGCAACTCGTTCGATGTCTTCCACCGAATGTTCTTCCACCACAAAAACATCAAACTGATAAGCGCGCCGCAGTCGGCTTTTAGAAATGGCGTTGTACGCCATTGGGGGCAATTCCGCCGCAAAATTGTAGCCTTCGGGTAACACAATTACCAGATCAATGTCTCCGGGGTCTGGTTTGCTTGAAACAAAACTGCCATCAATCATTAACGCGACAGCTAAGCCTGCCCGTCGTTCTTCGTCCACCAAATCACACAACTTCGCAAACAATTGCCCGCGCCGATCCGTCTTTTGAAAGCGCCCGAAGCACACGCCAATTTCGTCCAGCGTGCAATCAAACACGCCTTCGGGCAGCAGTCCATCTTCGTTCAGTTCGGGAATCGGCATAAAAACAAGGCGGAGCGATTCTAGCACTCCGCCTTGCAGCCACCAATTATGGCTTGTCTTAGAAGCTATAGCGTAGAGAAAATTGCACACGCCGCGCACTGGTTTGCACGCTGTCCCGAATGCGCCCGAAGAGCGTGCTGGTGATGGTCGCGGTGGGCAAATCGAACGATGGCGTATTCGTCAGGTTTTGCAAATCCGCCCGGAATTGGAACGAGTGCTGCTCCACGATCCGAATGTTCTTGGCAAAGCTCATGTCCAGCACGAAGAGCTTCGGAGCCGTAAAGAAATTGCGCGGCGTATTGCCGAGCGTGCCGGGATCGGGAACCGAAAAGATGCCGCGCTTGTTCGTCACTTGATCGAACGCCGTGCCGCGTGTGGCCTGATCGAAGAAGAAGATCGTGCCGCCGCTGGCATCGAAGAACGCTTTGCCCATATCCGGCGTACATCCCGTGCAATTGGCGGGCGACTGATTGGCGTTGCTGAGCGTGTTGGCACCCGAATAGACCGTGAACGGACGCCCGGATTGCAACGCGAAGACGCCGGCCAGTTGCCAGCCGCCGACGATACGATCCACGACACCATTGGCGTTCCCCAACAAGCCGCGTCCCTGTCCGAACGGCAGTTCATAGACAAAGTTGCCTTGCAGCGAATGACGACGATCAAAGTCTGAGCGCGCGTAATTCAAGCGGCGATTGCGCAAATCGAATGGCGTGCTTGACGCGGATTGATTGTTCGCGCGACTCACGGTCGTGAACGCCGGATCGTACGACCGCGTGTCCAGCGACTTCGCCCACGTGTAGCTCAACTGATAACTCGTTCCGTTGCGGAAGCGGCGTTTGATTTGCGCTTCAAAAGCGTGATAGGTTGAGTAGTCATTGCTGTCCAAAACGTTGACGACACCGAATTGCGGATAGGGTTGGAAGAAGGTCGGGCTGAAGCCACCCGTCACGTGAATCGGCGTTTGCGGCGTGCCTTGCAAGCGATTCGCCACTGCCGCCGCGACTGCCGCTACCGAATTCAGTCGAATGTTCGCCTCAAACAAACGGGCGAAGGCTTGTGCGCCGCTTTCGGTCGCGCCGCGTCGCGAATCTGCCGACATCAACTGATTCAGCAACGGGCTGGAAAACGTCGCAGGCAACGTCGTTCCGGTCGCGGGCAACGCGGCTTTCACCGCCTTGAACGCATCGAGGAAGCTTTCATTGAACCGTGAATCACGCGCAAACACGTTGATTTGATTCACGTCGTAGCCGCCATACAAACCAACGCCGCGGCGTCCGATATAGCTCACTTCCACGACCGAGCTAAACCCGATATCGCGTTGAATGTTGAGCGACCATTGATTGATCTTGGGCGACCGCATCGCCGGGTCGGTAATGGTGATCGTACCCGCACCGTAGGCTGCGGGTTCGCGTCCCGTCAGCGGCGTAATGCCTGCGGGCGGCGCAAGCACGGGCAAGCCTTGCCGCAGCCGTCCACCATTTTGTCCAAAGGCTTGGTTGATGACGGCCAGCGTTGCCCCTGGCGCACTTTGGAAAATCGAAGAGGACAGCACGAACGTGTTCATGCGGTCATAGGCCAGCCGATAGTTGGCGCGAATACTGGTCTTGCCGGATTTGAACGGATCCCACGCAAAGCCCACCGTCGGCGCAAAGTTGTTGTAATCGGAATCGAACAATTCGCCTTCGACCCATTTGACATTGTTGCGCCCTGTTTCGCCCACGCGGACAGGCGCGTCCGGGCGCAACACGATGCCACCCTCGCCCGCGCGCGGCGTCAATTTGACTTCCCAACGCAGCCCGTAATCCATCGTAAAGTTGGGGCGGACTTTCCACGAATCCTGTCCGTAGAAATCATATTCCGGGTATTTAGCCGTGTAGTTGAAGCGCGTGCCAGGCGGGCCATATTGGCTGCCGGTTGCGACAAACGCCTGACTCATACTGCCCACGCGACCGAGCATGTCGTTAATCATGCTTTGCAGGCGGGTGCGGTCGTTGGCCACGTTGATGCCCGTCAAGGCGGTTAAGCCGAACGTCGCGGGATCAACCACATTGATGCCGGTGGTCAAGCCGACCGTCAAGGCGGTGGCCGCGCCTGCAACAGAGGTACGATCATCAATGTGCGTTTGGAAGCGCAGGTTCGTGCCGAACTTGAGCGTGTGCGAACCGGCTTGCACGCTAAAGTTGTCTACGACCTGCGTCGTGCGCAATTTGCGTGCGTTGTAGACCTGTCCGTTGTTGCTGAACGGGTTCGCAATCAAGTTGAAGGCGAACGGCGGGCGCGTGTTGTAGGCCGGATCGCCGTTGTCAAAGCTGAAGGCAAAGCGATTGAAGCCGAACACAAATTCGTTCGTGATGTTGTTGGTCGGCGACCAGCGATGATTGATGGCCAGATTTTTCGGCGTGCGGAAGGTGTCCACAATCGTCGGCGTGTCAGGGAATATTTGCAAACCAGTGTTGGCCGTATCGCCGATGGTGTTCTGCGCGCCTTGCGAATAGCGCACGTAAATCGTCTGGCGGTCGGAGAGGTTGTGATCCACCTTCGTCGTGAAGTCGTATTGCTTCTCGCGTTCCGGCGCAACCCAGCTATAGCCCGCCGTATTTAAGCCATCGCCGGAGAAAAAGTTATTTGGCAGCGGCATCGAATTGATGAGCGCCCTCGTGGTCGGATCAAGTCCGCAGGCCGCTGGAGTCGTCACGCACGCCGGATCGCGTTGTCCGATGTTGTACGTGCCGATGTTCAAGCCTGCGACAGGATTGCCGCTTGCATCCACCGAAGCGTTGTTGACGCCTGCCGGCGTGTTTTGCCCGCCGACCACGTAGCGGAAGATGCCTTGCCGCGCGGTTTGCGTGTAGACGGTGCGCGTCACGCCCAAACCGCGATACATTCGCAGCAGTTGCAGGTTCGTGAAGAAAAACGTTTTGTTCTTGCCGCTGTAGACCGCCGAACCACCTTCGCCAAATTTCGGCAAGTAGACCGGGCCGCCGATGCTGCCGCCGAAAATATGCTGCACGAATTGTCCGCGCCGAATGCCGTTGACGTTGTTCGAGTAATCATTCGCGAGGAAACGCGGCGTTTGGTAAAAATCGAAGAGCGAGCCGTGCCAATCATTCGTGCCTGAGCGTGTGGTCAGGGAAACCTGCGCGCCGCTGCTGCGTCCGTTTTCCGCCGTGAAGTTGCCGGTCGTGATTTGGAATTCCTGCAAGCTGTCCGGGTTCGTGCGCAAGGGCGTGAAGTTCGATCCGCCCGCGCTGGATTCGTTGATGTCAATGCCGTCGAGCGTGAAATTGAATGCACGGTCACGTGAACCATGCACGTGAACGCCGCCGCCCGTGTTCGCTCCCACTACGACGCCGGGCTGGAAATTGATGAACGTCAGCGGATTGCGCCCGCGCGTGCCGACGATAGGCAGCGATTCGAGCGCCTTTTGCTCCACCGTGTTGCCGAGATTGCCCGACGTACTGGTTTGCACCAGTTCCGCCGAAGCTTCGACCTGCACAACATCATTGACGGTGCCGACCTCCAGGCTGACATCTACAGTCGTGGGCTGCCCCAGGCTGACGGCGTTGCCGGAAGAACTGAACTTTTTGAAGCCGTCTTTCTGGATCGTGACGGTATAGATGCCAATCTGCACCGAATCAAACGTGTAGACACCCGCCGCCGAAGTGGTGGTCGTAAACGTGATGGTGGTCGCCGTATTGAGCAGCGTCACCGTCGCCCCTGCGATGGCTGCGCCGCTTTGATCGGTGACGGTTCCGGTGACGCGCGAGGTCGTGCCCTGCGCCAGGGCAGTAAAAGATAAGAACAAGCTAAACAGAACAAAAATGACTGCCTTTGAAAATCGTCTCATGAGTCCTCCTGAGAGTGCTTCGCAAGCATGTAGGCTTACGGAAACTGGGTTTACCACTTAGTTTTGATATGAATGCTTCAAGCAACTTGCATTCCATGAACTGGAGCAACGACGAAGTATCCTATCTTGCCCCTCATACGTTGGCCTGACAAGAGGATCAGAGAGAGGCTCTCAGAATAGATTGTCCAACGTTCTCGTCGCGCGCATCCAAAATCTTGAAAACCCGTCCGAAAAAGTGGAATTCCTGGTTGTTATATTGACAAGACAAGTGGGCGGTTCTAAAGTTCGACGGTCTTACCAAAAAAGAAACGAAGGGCGACCCAACGGATTCGCCCAACCCAATGCACTGGCTCAGGTTTTATGGACAATCACTTTTCGCGTGCCCTCGCTCCGATTGACCGTTCCGGCATTACGGAACTCGTCGTGCAGCGCATCAAAGAACTGCTCCAACAAGGTGAGTTGAAGGCGGGGAGTCGCTTGCCGCCCGAACGCGAATTGGCCGATATGCTCGGCATCTCGCGGCCTTCGTTACGAACGGCACTCAAAGCGTTATCGGTGATGGGCATTATCCGTGCGAAGCCCGGCGCGGGAACCTTCATTGCCGAAGCGCTGCCCGAAATCTTTGCCGAGCCGATGGAGTTCATGACGCTGATTCATAACACGGAAACGGCGGAACTCTTTGAAGCCCGGCGGATCATCGAAGCGGGCCTGGTGGAACTTGCCGCCGAACGCGCGACGTCCGAACACCTCAAAGCGATTGCGGCGGAAATCGAAGGCATGCGCAAAAGCCTGACCGATCCCGAAAAGTTTCTGCAACACGATGTACGGTTTCATCAGGCCTTAGCGGCGGCCTCTGGTAACAAAGTGATGAGCGGAGTGATGGACACGGTGGCGGCGTTGTTGTTGCAAGTGCGGCGCGAATCCATTGCGCGCGCCAGCGACAAAGAAGAAGCCGTTGAGTGGCACGAACGCATCTACGAAGCCGTACGCCAGCGCGAAGCCCGCCGCGCCAAAGAAATCCTGACGGCGCATTTGGTTTCCGCCGAGCAGGCGTGGGAACGAGATAGTCGTAAGCCCGTCACTAACAACGCAAAAAAAGCCCGCGCGAAAAAGTAAGTGCGCAAAGCACAACGTTCAAATTCCAGCCGCCTGCCTTCAGGCTTTGGCCGGGATGGAGCGAATGACCCCCAGCTTGCCGATCAGCACATGTGCCAGCAGCAAGGCCAGCAGATACATCCCCGCGCAAGCCGCAAAAATCGGTGCGTAAGAATACATATCCACAACCTTTCCGATGTACCGCTGGGTGATCGCCCCCATCAACGCGCCCAACGCGCCGCCCAACCCGGTCACGGTTCCGATGGCGTGCTTCGGAAACACCTCCGCCGGCAAAGTGATGTTGCCCCAACCGGCGTGCCCAAACATCATGCAAGTCACCACCGCGACAGCCAGCACGGGGCTTTCGACTTTGGTGACCAGCAGACAAAATACCGGCATCGCGCACGAAACCGCGAGCATTGTCGTCTTTCGCGCCGTGTTCAGTTCCCAGCCCCGCGCAATCAAAAACCTCGGCATCGCTCCACTGAAAAGATGTCCGAGCGTAAATGCCGCAAACGGAATCCAGGCAAACATCCCGACCTGCTTCAAATCAAAGCCGCGTTCCTGCTGAAGATAAAGCAGAATCCAGAGGTTCAAAAAATAGCTGATCGGATCGGTCAAGACGCGCGCCAACACACAGCCCCAGGTTTCCGGCATACGCAGCAATGTCATCATCGGTGCAGGCTTCGGGTTTTCGCCTTCGCTGTGCTGATCGGCGAGAATCAGCGCGCGCTCTTCGTCGCTCAAACGCGGATGATCTTTGGGCAAGCGGTACATCAGCGCCCACGCCGCAACCCATACGAAGCCGAGCGCGCCGGTAAAAATGAACGCCGAGCGCCAGCCGAAATAGAGCGCGATGAACGACACGATGGGCGCGGCAAACATTGAACCGAGCGCCGTGCCGGCATTGAAGATGCCAACGGCCATCGCGCGATCTTTGATTGGAAACCATTCGGCGACGGCACGCACGCCACCCGGAAAACTGCCCGGCTCAAACGCGCCGAGCAAAAAGCGGTAGAACGAAAACTGCCCCGCCGTCGCCGCAAACACGTGCAACATATTCGCCAGCGACCAGCCCGACACAAAAATCATAAAGCCGCGCCGCGTGCCGACGATGTCAATAATGCGCCCGCTGACCAGATACATCACCGCGTAGCTGGTCAAAAACCACGAATTGATTTCGCCGTAATTCGTGTTCGTCAGGTTCAGTTGTTTCTGAATCGTGTCAATCAATACCGACAGCGTTTGCCGATCCAGATAATTGAGTTCGGACGCGAGGCACAGCAAAATCGCAATGTACCAGCGCAAATGTTTGATGGGGCGTTTGGTCGTCATAAGCAAAGGGGTTCCGCGAAAGAATTTCTTCATTCCTCCCTGTTCATTTTTCAGGCTTCGTCAGAGCGCCAACCTCCCAGTCCGGCCCCTCCGAAGAAACAATGAAGAGTGAAGAAGGAAAAATGAAGAAGGATGTGGCGTGATTACAAAACTACGGTCATCACGGTCAGAGCATAATGCGCTTCGTCCCAATCAGCAATGACTGTGCCGACGGGTTCCAATCCTAAATAGTTCGCGGGCTGTGTCGAAGCCATTGGCAGCACTTCGGCAATAGACAAGCCAGTGAAGCGCGCAGTATTCGCTACCGCTTGATTCATCGCCAACGCCGAACCCGCGAGCCAGGGTTTGCCCGGTTCGGCGACGCGCCCTGCGGCATTCAATTCGACGGTCACGCCGCCCAATTCAAACAAGCCCGGCGCGCATCCGGCAGCGGCTATCGCATCGGTCACGAGAATCGTTCGTGTCGGCGTTTTCGCGCGCACCATCGCTTTGACGGTTGCGGCGGGCAAATGATGTCCGTCCACGATGAAGCTTGCGCACAATTCATCGGCGGCGAGTTGTTCCCAAATAAAGTTCGGATGACGCGGCAGCAGATTCGCGCAGCCATTGCCGAGATGCGTCGAAAGCGTCGCGCCCGCTTGGATCGCATCACGAATTTGCTCCGGCGTCGCAGCCGTGTGACCGAGGGCGACTTTGATGTTTTGGGCAACGAGATATTCAATCAACGGCAACGCATTCGGCACTTCGGGCGCAAGCGTGACGAGCACGATACGCCCTTCGGCAGCGTCCTGCCGATACTTGAAATCGTCCAACGAAGCGTCGCAGACAGCGGCAAGCGGATGCGCACCGCGTGCGCCATCGAGCGGCGAAATGTACGGGCCTTCGAGATGAAGCCCCGCGATGGCCGGATCAGCAAAATGCAAAAGCGCCCGCGCACAGCTTGCAAAATGTTCGCGGGACGAAGTAATGATGGTCGGCAGAAATTGCGTCACGCCCGTCGCGCGCATTGCCGTCGTCGCGTGTTGCAACTGCTCCGGCGTGCAGGGCACATTGAAATCCACGCCCGCAAAGCCGTTGACTTGTAGATCAAAGAAACCCGGAAATTCGATTTGCATAGGAGGAAGGTAGGCGGTAGACGGTAGGCGGTAGAAAATGCAGCGTAGCCTACGAACTTGAATTGTGGGTTGAGGCTCGCAGACAAACTACCGTCTACCGTCTACTGTCTACCGTCTACTCAAAAAACATGGACATCAAAATCTTCGACGACAAACTTTCACTGGGCCAGGCCGCCGCCGCGCAAGCCGCGACCGCGATTCGACAGGCCATCGCGACCAACAATCACGCGCGCATCATCGCCGCAACAGGCATGTCGCAGTTTGAATTTCTGGATGCGCTCATCAAGGCTCCTGACCTGGATTGGACGAAAGTCGAAATGTTTCATCTGGATGAATATGTCGGCATGTCAATCGCACACCCGGCGAGTTTTCGCAAGTATCTGCTCGAACGATTCATTCAGCCGACCGGCCTAACGAACTATCATTTGCTCGACGGCGAAAGCGATCTGAATGCGGTTTGTGCTGAGGCGAACGCAGCGATTTCTTCCGCGCCGATTGATGTCGCATTTGTCGGCATTGGCGAAAACGGGCATCTCGCGTTCAATGATCCGCCCGCGGATTTCGAGATTGAAACGCCCTACATCCTCGTCAACCTGGACGAAGCTTGTCGGCGGCAACAGTTCGGCGAAGGCTGGTTCCCGACGCTCGACGACGTGCCGACGCAAGCCATCTCGATGTCCATTCGGCAAATCCTGAAAGCGCGCGAGATTGTCTGTGTCGTGCCCGACGCGCGCAAGGCGCAGGCCGTCAAAGCGTGCCTCGAAGGCGAGATCAGCCCGTTGGCTCCGGCTTCGATCTTGCGCACGCATGCAAATGTGACCGTGTATCTGGATTCTGCTTCGGCGGCGCTGCTTTCTCCCGGCTGAAATCCGCCATCCGCCATCCAAAATCCACCCTCGGCAGTCTGGTCAAACCAATCAGATTGACAACCATTGGTGTGTCTTCTAAAGTTACTGAACTGTCAGACCCAATGGATTCGCACCGAAGAAGTTTTCGTCAGACCCTTTCATTCACTCGTGGCCGCAGCCTTGAAGGTCTACGGCGCATTTTCCGAAGGAGTTTTTCTATGAGCAGCAGAAGAGATTTTCTCAAAACCACTTCGGCAGCCGCCGCCGGATTGACGATTGGCGGTTTGTCGGCTTACAGCGCCGCGAAGGTTCGCGGGGCCAATGATCGCATCCGTGTCGCCATCGTCGGCGCGGGCGACCGCATGATGCAATCCCTGATTCCCGCCTTTATGGAACTCGCGGGCGGGATGAATTATGAACTCGTCGCGGTGTGCGACATCTGGAAACATCACCGCGAAACCAACACAGCCAAGATCGCGGCGGAAAGCAAATACACCGCCAAAGCCAAAGACATCGCACAGGCGCGCAACACCGATGAACTGTACGCGATGAAGAACATTGACGCGGTCATCATCGCCACCGCCGACTTCCAACACGCCTATCACGCCGTCGAAGCCGTGCGCGCGGGCAAAGACGTGTACGCCGAAAAACCCTTCGCCAGCACGATGGCCGACGCGAACCTCGCGCTCAAAGTCATCGGCGGCTCGAAGCAGGTTTTTCAAGTCGGCACGCAGCGCCGCTCGACCAGCAGCTACATGCGCGCGAAGGAGTATTTGGATTCGGGCAAGTTCGGCGACATCGTGTTTGCCGATATGACCTGGAATGTGAATCAGCCTGGTCGTTGGCGGCGTCCGAACGTTGTGCCGTTGATGAAGGAGCAAGATACCGATTGGAAACGCTTCCTCATCAACCGCGACCCGAAGATTCCGTTCGATGCGCGCAAGCATCTCGAATTTCGTTTGTTCGCGCCGTTCTCGTCCGGCATTCCCGATCAATGGATGGTTCACCAAATTGACACCGTGCATTGGTTCACCGGCATTCATCATCCGACGAGCGTCGTGGCCAATGGCGGCATTTATCTGTGGAAAGATGGCCGCACGAATTGGGACACGATGACGGCGACGTTTGATTACACGAATCCGAAAACGGGCAAAGGCTTCCAGGTGCTCTATGCTTCGCGGCAAACCAATGCGACGGGCGACGTGAAAGAAGTGTACTTCTCGAACGGGGGCACGCTGAATCTGCTGACGAACAAAGTCACGCCCGAAGGCGGCTTAACCCAGCGGATGGCCGCACAGATGAAGATGCAGGCCAATCTGCTCGAACCCTTAACGCTCGCGGATGAAGGCGGCATTGAAACAAATGCGAACACGGGCGTGGACAAAGAAACGCTCGCGCACATGAAAAACTGGATGGAATGCACGCGCTCGCGCAATCGCAAGACGAACGCCGATATTCAAGCGGCCTACGATCATTCCGTCGCCTTGTGCATGACGATTGCGGCGATCAACACCGGCAAGAAAGCCATGTTCGACGAAAAGAAACAGGATGTCGTGGTGAGTTGAGAAAAGGAGTAAAGTGGCATAGCGTTCACGATGGGCAACCTATGCCACTTTTTTCATGGGAGGAAGTATGCGCCAAAATGGAGAAGCGATGGGGAAAATCTACACGACGATTAAAGTCACGAATCACGCGGATGAAATCCGCGCCGATGATGGAACTATCCGACCAGAACAAGTAAGAGCCTTGGACATTAGGGATGTGCTAATAGACACGGGCGCAACGACGCTTTGCTTGCCTAAAGGCTTCATCGAACAATTAGGCTTGAAGCGCATCCGCACCGTTCCAGTATCAACGGCCAGCGGTGTTTCGGAAACCCAGATTTACGAAGATGCCAAGATTTCCCTGCTCGGACGCGAGGGGACATTTGAATGTTTGGAATTACCCGGCGGCAAGCAACCTCTGCTCGGTGTGATTCCGCTGGAAGCGATGGGCATTGAGCCTGAATTGAGTACACAAACTTTGCGGTTATTACCGATGGAAAAAACCGATACCTATCTCACGATTTTGTGAATTGCGGAGAAAACCTATGAAACAACAACTTTCCCTTTTCCTTGCCTTCATCCTGTTGATGCCGACAGCCTTCGCCAACGGCAAAGGCGTCAAGATCACCGAAAATAAAGCCAAGAAACAACTCGACGTCACGATTGACGGCGAGTTGTTCACATCGTATTGCTGGTGGGATGGGCAAAAGAAACCGATTCTCTATCCACTCAAAACATCCAAAGGTACAGTCGTCACGCGCAACTACCCGCTGGTCAAAGTCGCAGGCGAGCGCACCGACCATCCGCATCACATTTCGTCGTGGTTCAATTACGGCAACATCAATGGCGTAGACTTTTGGAACAACCCTTCCGATGACATCAAGGGTTCGCAACACGACTCCAGCAAAATGGGCAAGGTCGTGCATAAGGCGGTCAGCCAGATCAAGAACGGTAAGAATTCGGCTTCGATGAAGCTGCTGATGGATTGGATTATGCCGGACGGCGCAAAAGTTTTGCAGCAAGATGAAGTGATGACGTTTCGCTCCGCGCCCAATCTGCGCATCATTGATCGCGTAATTACGCTGACCGCGCAAGACAAGAAAGTTGTCTTTGGCGACAGCAAAGAAGGCGTACTCGGCATTCGCGTGGCGCGCACATTGGAAGAGCCTTCGACCCGACCGGAAATCTTCACCGATGCGAACGGCGTGCCGACCAAAGTTCCGACGATGGACAACACAGGCGTGGACGGCAAATACGTCAACGCCGAAGGACTCAAAGGCGAAAAAGAAGCGTGGGGCAAACGTTCCAAATGGATGACCCTGAGCGGCAATGTCAAAGGCGAAGACGTGAGCATCGGCATCTTCGATCACCCCAAGAATCCGACCTATCCGACCTATTGGCACGCGCGCGGCTACGGCTTGTTCGCCGCGAATCCGTTTGGTGCCAAAGAATTCACGAACGGCAAGACCGTGCTGAATTACACGTTGGAGCCGGGCCAGAAAATCACCTTGCGTTTCCGCATCGTGATTAGCTCCGGCAGCTTGAGCAAAGAGCAGACCGAAGCGGTGTACAATCAATTTCTGAAAGACATCACGCAGTAAGCGAGGCAGTTCCATGCAGGCACAAAACACGATTTTCGCCGACCCCGTTGCGATGCCGCCGCAAGTGTGGACGGACGAAGATTTGGAGCGGCTGGAGAGCAAAACCGAGAAGCAGTATGAGTTGGTGGACGGGCTACCAAAAGCGAAAGGCCGCGAAGGCATGGCGCATTCATACCTGACAGCCTCGCTCGCTTGTGAGATCGGAGCCTATGTAAAAACGCGGAAGTTGGGCATTACATTGGCATCAAGCGCATCGTATCAAATAAACGCAAAGAACATCCGCAAACCGGATGTTTCGTTTGTGGCTAAAGAGCGGTTGCCAGAAAAACGGCTTTCGACTGAGCCTTTCGACGGTGCGCCAGACTTAGCGGTTGAAGTCATTTCTCCCACCGATATTTGGTGGGAAATTCTGAAAAAGCTCAACCAATATTTTGCCAGTGGCTGCCGTTTGGTGTGGCTGATTAGCCCGTTTGACCGAACCGTCTTGGTGTATCGCGCGGATCGCCGCAGCAACTTTTTGCAAGTTAGCGACTCATTGGATGGAGAAGATGTCGTTCCCGGCTTCATGATGCCTGTCGCGGACTTATTTGCAGAACTGAATTTTGATTGAGTCAGCGCCCAGACTGACGGAAAACCAAGCTTTGTGGGAGATTGAATGAATATTGAACCGATTAGTGAATATGCCGTTGTCGTCAGCGAGCAAGACAATCTCGCGGTCGTCAAATTCCCCGTTACTACTGGTCAAAAATTACAACTGAACGGACACGCCATCACCCTCACGGGCGACGTGAATCCCGGTCATCGTTTCGCTACGCGCGCCATTCCCGCCGGAGAGTTCGTGCGCCAGTACGGACAGCCCATCGGCACGTCGCTCGGCATTGCCGAAGGCGATCCGATCACGCACGCGAATATGACCGATGATGTGCCGGTTGTGCGCGACCTGCCCGAAGATTTGCACACGCCCGCGCCCAACTATTTCGACGAACTCGACATCGCCACGTTTATGGGCTATCGCCGCCCGGATGGTCGCGTCGGCACGCGCAATTGGATTTTGATTGTGCCGACTTCGATGTGTTCGTCGCACGAAGCCTTGCAGATTTCGATGCTCGCGGAATTCACGCTGTGGAATCCGCAGAAATATCCGAACGTCAGCGGCGTGACGGCGATTCCGCACAACAAAGGCTGCGGCTGCAACGACGGCTCGACGGTCGAAGTGTTGATGCGCGCGCTGGCGAATTATGCGGATCATCCGAACGTCGGCGGTGTCGTGTTGATTGATCTCGGTTGCGAAAAAACCAACATGTCGCTGATGACCAAATACCTCGGCGAACACAATCTGGCGAATGGCAAACCGGTCGCGCGGCTTGGCATTCAGGATGTCGGCGGCACGCAAGCGGCGATCAAACGCGGCCTCGAAATGGTCGAAGGCATGCTCGAAGAGGCCAACAAAACGGCGCGTGTTCCCGTGCCGGCGAGCGAATTGGTGTTGGGTTTGAAATGCGGCGGCTCCGATGGCTTCAGCGGCTTGTCCGCGAATCCGGCGCTCGGCGTGACGTCAGACATTTTGATTCGTTCGGGCGGCACGGCGATCCTGACCGAAGTGCCGGAATTCTGCGGCGCAGAGCATCTGCTCGCGCAACGCTCCAAAGATGCAACGACCGGGCGCGCGGTCTATGGCTTGGTGGATTGGTACAAAGACTACGCGGCGAAATTCGGCGGCGTGCTGAATCAAAATCCGAGTCCCGGCAACAAGGCTGGCGGACTGCTGAACATCACAATCAAATCACTCGGCGCGGTGGCGAAAGGCGGCACGTCGCGCGTCGAAGATGTGATTGGCTATGCGGAGCGCGTCCAAGCGCGCGGGCTGAACTTGATGCAAGGCCCTGGCTACGATCAGGAGTCCACGCCGGGCTTGGTCGCATCCGGCGCGAACATCGTTGTGTTCACAACCGGGCGCGGCACGACCATCGGCAACGCAATTGCGCCCGTCGTCAAAATGTCATCGAACTCGGCGACCTTCAATCGTATGAACCGCGACATTGACGTGAACGCCGGGACGATCATTGACGGGACGGAAAGCATTCCCGAAGTCGGCACACGATTGTTCCAGCACTTGCTCAAAGTCGCGTCCGGCGAAGTCCAGGCACACGCTGAAGTGAATAAGCACCGCGAGTTTCAAGTCTGGGCCGAACAAGCAGTGGCGTTGTGAGGCAACGTTGTTCCTCTGCCCAAGTCAAAATTCGAGTTTTACTTTACCCGCCTGAACGCCTATTATTTGCATCGTTCGCAATGAGCAGAGTCCATCATTCGGCCCTGGCGTAAAGTAATGGCTTCATCGGTACACAACTCAAACTTCTGGCAATTCATTCGCGCGGCGCTGTTGTTTTCAATGTTCAGCTTCAGCGCCTTTTCACAAGAAACCTCTTCCACCTTAGAAGCGGCGCTGGCCACGACGGAACCTGCCGCGCGGCTCGAAGCGTTGCAGAAATTCCTGCAAGCACAACCCGATGCGCCACAAGCCGACGCGGCTCGTGCTGAACTCACGCGCGTCTATGCTTACTTGGGCGAAATGCAGCTCGGCGAAAAAAATGTAGACGCCGCAATGCAACAGTTCAAGCAGGCTATCGCTTCGTTTCCCAAACAGGTGGACAACCAATTTTTTGAGGAAGTCGCCGTGAAGCTTCCGCTAGCTGTTTCTGTACGCGGCTATCGCACGGAAGCGATTTTGCTCGCGCGCGAGTTGGAAGCTCGCTTCAGCACGGAAGCTAAACGTCTCGCCGCTATCGGCGAATTTTACTTGAGCCTCGAAGCGCCGAGCGAAGCTTTGCGCGCGCTCAATGCTGCCGCCAAACTCACGCCGGACAACGCGCGCATTTACCGTCTGCTCGGCACGGCCTATCGCATCAATCTCAACCTGGAAAAAGCGGCGGAGCAATTCACCGCCGCCATCAAAGCTGACCCGAAAGACAATCGCGCGTATTTTGAATTGGCCAATTTGCAACGCGCACGCGGGCGCTATGAATTGGCCATCAACCTCTACAATCATCAACTCGGCATGGAGCCGGAACACGCGCCCTCGCTCAAAGGTTTGGCGCTCTGTCACCTCGCGCAAGGCAAAGAAGAGCGTGCGAACGAATTGCTGGCGCAGGCGGCCAAAGTCACCAACACCGATTTGACGCGCGATTTTTATTTGCAAACGCAATTGGCCTTGACTTATCTGGCGCGCGGCAAGCTCGCGCAGGCACGGCAAGCGGCGGATGCGGCATTGGCGGCAGAACCGCGTTTCAGTTGGGCGCGCATCGCGGCGGCGGAAGTCGAGTTGGCCGAAGGCAAGTACTTCGAGTCCGAGCGCAACATCATCGCGGCGATGCAGTACGCCGACTTCCCCACGCTGCGCTTCACGCTCGGCAAAATTTATCTCGCGGTCGAAGATTTTGAAGGCGCGCTGGAAGAGTTCGGCAAAGCTTTCAGCTACAAAGGCGGAAAGTTCCAAACAAAGCTCGGCGGCGTGCAGGAAGTCAGCGCCAACACTGTCGCCGAATTGCTGGCTCCCGAACGACAGGCTTCGCTGTTCCAAGCTGAAGCGATCACGACGGATGTCGAGTTCAAGTTAGCCGAAAACCTCACGCGCCTGGAAGCCACGCTGCGCGGCACGAAGCATTCCTCTTCGCAACTGGTTTCGGCGATTGTGATGAGCCAAAAAAGCGGCAAAGCGGCCACCGCCGAAATCGAAAAAGCGGCGGACGATTTTGTCGAAACCGAAGGCTCGCGCAAACCTTTTCGCTGGCTTTACGTGGCCGAACGGTTAACCCAGTCGGGTCAAGCGCTCGAAACCGTGCTGAAGCTCACGGATCAGGCGCTCGAAGTCGCGGACGCCGCCACTGCGCCCGAAGGTTCCATGCGCGAGTATCCGAACTATGATCGAGACGGGCGGCGGCGCGTATTTCGCGGGCGCGCGTTGACGTTGCGCGGGCGGGCGCTTATCAAACTCAATCGCAGCGATGAAGCCATTCTCACGTTGGGACAGGCGCTGGAAAGCTACGGCCTGACGCCCGAAGGCAAACGCGCCCAATGGCAACTGGCACTGGCCAAAGAAAGCGCAGGACAAACCAAAGAAGCCTTGGATTTGTACATGGCAGCGTATGAGCCGCCGGATAAAGACGCTGGTGCAACAGACCTCAACCGCACGGTCATCGAAGGTCTGTATCGCAAAGTCTACGGCTCGCTGGATGGCCTGAACGAACGCATCGGCAAAGCGCGCGAGACAGCAGTCGCAACTAATCTCAACCCGATTGCGCCGCTCAAACCCACGACGCTCGCGCCGCCCGCGTCAGCAGAAAAGCCAGCAGAGAAGCCAGCAGAGAAGCCAGCAGAGAAGTTGGAGGCGAAACCAGTTGAGCCAACTCAAGCGACTGCGCTCACGCCGTCCCCCACGACAACGGAAGTTGCGCCCAAGCTCGAACCGACGGTGACACAACTCGTGGCGGAAGTCGTGACGGTGGCGAAGCCCGAAGCAGAAGCGAAGCCGGAACCCAAAGTCGAAGCCGCCGCCATCACGCCTGTCGTTTTGCCGGAAGCGCGCGTCGTGGCGGTGGTCACAAACGAATTAACCAATGCGGAAGCGAGGCCAGAGATACAATTTGAAAACGAAGACGCGCTGCCGCCTGCGATAACGGTTGCAACCAATGTGGACAAGCCTGCGGAAGCGTCCAACGCCGCTGCTGCGCCAGTGGTATTGCCAGAAACCAAATCTGCTGCGCTGGGCTTGGCGACGGCCAAGTTGGCGCTGGCCGAGTTTCCGCGCATCGTTCCGCCCGGAGCCGAAAACACGCCCTCGCCCATCAAGCCTGCCGATGTAACGACGACTACCGCAGCCGCGCCGGAAGAAACGAAGCCGACAGCGGCCACCATCACATTGCCAGAGGCCGTCGCCATGACCAGCTTGCTCTTGCTGACGCTGGAAGAAACATTGCCCGACGCGCCAGAGCGGACTTGGGAACGAACAGCGGAAGACGCGGCTCCGCCGACACGGCGTGCGCAGGTAGCGGCGAAACCGGAGGTCAAGCCCGCGCCGCGCACCGCTACGCCAGAAGCGACGGCGCGCACGAGCCAGAAACCGGAGTTGAGCGATGCGCGGGTCGCCGAGCTGGAGCGAGCCATTGGCAGCAGCACGCCTGCCAGTGACACCCTCGTCGGCAAGAAAGGCAAGAGCGCGGCGGTGATGGAAGAAACGGCCAGCGGGCATCAGGAAGGCGATGCGCCCGTCCGCGTGAGCAAGGAACCGCTCTTACCGGCGGGCGAAAGCGGTCGCATTGTCCCGACCACGCCCAAAGTCAATCCCACCAGTGAACCCAGTTCCGAAGGCCTGCCGTCCGAAGTGGAAGCCCGCGCCAAAGCAATGGGACAAAGCGCCGGGAAATTGAGCGTCGGCGCGGCGCAGGAAGTCGAAGCGCCCGACAAGCCCGTCGGACAGGGACGCAAAGGTTCGCGCAGCCCAGAGGAAACAGAAGCCGAACCCAAAGCCCCAACCAACTCGCGCCCACGTCGGGTGAAAGATGAGGAAAAAGCGGATGCGGATGCGCCCCTCAAAGATAAGAAGAAACCAAACAACCCATACAATCAATAGGGCGCTCAGGCAAATTCAATCATGGTCGGAGATGTTGGATGGTGAAGAAATATGTAGCTCTCCCTTTCAGTAGCTCCCATTAAATGAGATCGCTCTATTTTGCAGCCACTCGGTAAAGCAGCTTCTAATGCGTTGAGAAAACTTCGCTCCGGCAAAGAATCAGATGATGCCAGAAATCGCATTCCCGCACCTCCCGTCAGGATGATGCGATGACCAAACTTACCCCAACCCAGCGCACTCATCCAAGCATCTATTGCATCAGCGAACTCGGTTGCGACTTGGTTAGCAAATGACTCTACACTTGAAGCAGGAGATGCCCCTTTAAAGTAAACTTCATCGGCCCATTCCAATACTGCTGCGGCAACCGGGCGTGAATTTCTACGAATGGTTTGCGCGGCTGAAGCCAAGTCGCAAAGAGCAAGTGTTTGACATAACTCTTCGATTTCGGGAAAAGGTATCTCAGGAACAGTCCAATTCTCGGCGCTGAGTGATCTATCGTGAGTTAGTTGTATCAACAACCTTGCAGCTAAGGCTGGCCCCGAGAGTCGTTCTGTCATTCTAGTTGCCGAATTAGCAACAGGCGGCATCTGACCGTGAGGTTGAAAATGGTATTTCCATATTCCTTCACTGGGATAATACCAAAGATGACGTCCGAGTTGACCAGCGCCGCCGTCATACTGAGGATCAACCTGAGATCGAAAATCCTCATCCGTAATCAGAACTCGTCCATCCTTGATGAAGCCAGCCGCAATACCAGTAGCCACATTCAAGACCATAGCGGTAGGGGCGGAACTCTGAGGTTGCGAAGCGAGCCGTCCTTGTGGATGGTAGAGTTCTCCGCCTGCGTCACATTGAGCATCAAAAATAACCCTGACAGCAGGGACTCCTTGACTACCGGTCAGGCGGTGCAAGGCGTTCGTCATCTCGCGCTCCAAGTCAACGCCCTGCTGAAAGGCGCGTATGAGATTGTTCGAGTACCATCGCCCCTGAGATTTCGGCCCTGGAAAAGGGAGTCCGACAACCTTCGCCTCGGATAACCGATACTCTCTTTCCGCCAGAAAGTCACTGATCCATTGTGCTAAGGCATCACAAAACCGCGAGACATCCAGATCATCTACTAAGCCGGAGAAAACGGGCGATTCCCGCCAATGAAGTTCTGGCGAAGAGAAAAAGTTGCCTGCTTGAGTGAGACAGCCAATTTCTAACTTGGTCCCGCCTAGGCTTAAGCAGACGACGGAAAGGAGATGATCTGTAGGCTTAGCCAAACGCATAGACTTGATGGAGATAGTTAAGCCTTCCGCTCTTGCCAAAAGGCCAGAGAGGCACGCAACCCACGACGATTGAGTCTGCGTATACCATCCTCTATCTTAAATGCAAGCGGTACGGGCATCCATTTGTATATCTCACCATAGCTTCTCTCTTCAGCTATAAATTCAGGTCTTGATAGTATCTCGCCTTTGAGATGGCACTGAAAGACATCCTGGCCTTCATCCATAACCAACGCATAGCGAGCACCAGCAGCTTTTAGGACTTCAGCGCAGTCCCAGATGGTGTGATTTCCTCTCGTGAAGTCATGTCCCCAAGCAAGCAGATATAGGGCATTATTTTGCCGCCCATCTTTAGAAAGATTACCAATACCGATAATAGTGCATGGGTATGTATTCATTCTAGGACGAATGACTAATCGAGGATGATCGCTTTCGTCCCAAGCAAAGTCTCCATATTTCTTAACTTCGTGAAGGCGATTCTTTTGCTGATAGCCATTGCGGAGAAGACAAAGAGTGATCCAATTCTTAGGCGCACCAAGCTCAACTAAATCCACCCCTATTGCAGAAGAGCAAGCCAAATGTCTCAAACTCCGATCTTTGAGGAGCGCATGTTCGAGAAGCCAGACATCCGTCCTTTGTAATTGACCAAAGAGATGACGGGGGTGATTCAGAAGATAGCGCAACTCGGAAAAATGACTCACAAGAAATTTACTTGCTGGATCTCCCTCCAGTCTCTGTTCAATAGACTGTCGGGCATCATCGTTACGATGCCAAATCTCTTCTGCTATTTCGGCCCAATAAGTTTGTTGCTTCCGCTCGTGACGAAGATTTACCTCATGACGAGGCTTATCCGTTCTTTCCCTTGCAATTTCCGCCCAAGAAGTTTGACTCTCTTTCTTGTGACCAATAATAACTTCTTCAACATGGTGGCCGAATGCTTGGACCATCCAATCCAATGAGGCGCGGTCGTTCTCGCTCAAGTTGTCTGGAGATGTGAAGTGTTTCCAAAAGTTTATATTCTCTTTAGATAATCCTTCTATCCATTCAATCCGATTATAAATTCGCTCATTAGTCTCCTGTGTTCCTTTGTTTTCTCTCACCCAGTCTTTGATCTCATTTGCCGCTGCTTCGGGAAATCCGCCATATCCTGATGGATTGAGGTTGGGTAAAGCGAAGACATGCCGAATATCTTGAAATTCGTCTACGATTTCATCAGGTGGAACTATCTCCCCATCGCGCAAAATGATCTTGCCATAAATTGCAAAGCTCACTAGATCGTCTAGTGCAAGGTTGCTCGGATGATCTTTTGGAAACTGAATATAGGGCTCTCCTCTGGAAAATCGTAGCTCAGTAATTGACAGATCAGCACCCAAAGATGCGCCGATAGGTTTTGTCTTTTCAGCCGCCCCTTCAATCTCTGATGCGACTCGCTCCCTTGCAATGAAATCGGCAGCTCTTTTGACTTCACTCTTGTTAGCATCGCCTCTCCAGGCAAGTAAACAATTATATGTGCGGCTACTAAAAGGTTCAGGCTCTGGGATAATTACCTCTTTAATAACCCTGCCCTTATCCTCTCTCCTAACATAAGCTAGGTTCCACTCATTCATCGAAAGATCGCCCGCGCCTTGAATGATCATATTGTAGAGCTTGTGGTTTTTGCTAAATCTATCATTGATAATACCCTCTTCTAATCGTCCCCTACCTAGGTGACGGGAGTTGTACAATTTCTCACTTTCGTGCCTTGCTAGAAACATCGCTATAATCAAATTTTTTAGCAGTTCTTTATCGAAGCTCCTTTCTGAAGGCTGTTCCACGCGTTGTTTGCAGAACCGCCACTTAACGTATTCTTCTATTTTTTCGGGAGGCCTGGTTTCCCTAGAAAGATATATGCTGAGGTCCTTGAGAGGCTCCTCCGCAGTAGACTGCGATACCAGTAAATTCTTGGCGACCTCAATATGCTTGTAGAGTTCTTCAGCCCTTCGATCACCGCTCAGCAACTCTGTGACCTCGGCCTGAGTCAAAGAGGTTCCCTCAATAACCATCTTGGAAATGCGAAATAGCAACTCAGATCTCTCCTGAACGGCAGATTCTTTTGTCATAAAAAGGCTCTTTGTACGTTGTAAGTCAGGATCTGCTGCAAAGTCGCCCAGGAAAGTTTTATGAAGTAAATAGCTACGCATCGAAGGAGAGGAAGTTCCTGTCCGCTTTATGATAGGTAGTGTTTCGATCTCAGGAGAAACATTTAAGTCGGCACGAATGTGATATGGCTCTGCCCCTTCTAGAATAATAAGGCTGGTGGCATAGTCTGCTCCCTTGTCTTCAAAAAGTTTATTGTGGCGGAGAAAACGCGTAATGCAGGAAATCTCTTCATTCCAGTAAGGGGGGCGCTTGTTTTTATCAGGAAACCGATTCCGCAGAGCTTCAAGGATGCTGTCTACGTCAGAATAACAAATAGGCTGTATATCTTGACTCATAGCTATTACTCTTTCCCCGAACTGTTTTCCAATAGATTCAGGTAATGAACAAAACCTTCTGCTTCTCGAACAGCGGAAACCGATATTTCGGACCGTTCTACAGAGAAGTCAGTCCCTAAGCAATCTTCCATTGTTATTTTGAGTAGGTCATTGCCGATACGCCCAAAATGTTCCCCGACCGCACCCGTCAGCACGATTTGCTTGGCGTAATTCGTATATTCTGGGGCGATTGATTTCAGCATCTGTGTGATTTGCTTTACCACCTCTGCCAGTTCGTAGGCTACCTCAATAATGAGTGCGCGCGCGACTTTTTTGAGGTCCTCGTTGTTGCTGTTTTCAGCTTCTTTGTTGATTCGGTGAATCATCTTGTGCTGGTCAAATTGCATAGGCTGTTCGCTTATACACTTGCACCCGTTTTCAAATCGCTTAAGCGGCTCTTGACTACCAATAATTAGATCAGAGATGTTCGTTGCCTCCCAAGTGACAGCCTTAAGAAAGTTATTCAACTCTTCCTTTTGGCTAAATGCCCGACTAAGAAACCGGAGTGCAATCCCTCTACTTGATAGATAAACCGATGTGCGAAGCCATCCGGCATCCATATATGCGGCCTTTTCCCGGAAAACTTGCTTTTGGAGATTATCTTTGAATTTATCCTCCTCTGATTGAGGTAGCTTTGGCCCATTATCTTTTGGGGAAGGACGCGACTCAGGAAAACGCGGGTCCATCTGCCCCGTACGAGGATTGATGAATAGCCACCTCCCTACTGCTGACCAAGCGGATAGAAGATTTTGTTTCTTTTTGACTTCATCCGTATCTTCAGCAGCATTTGGGGGAGACTCTGGATATAGCCCCGCACAAAGCCCTGATCCAACATTGAGAATTAAGCCTTTTTTACTACCTGGTAGCCTACCCAAAGGATGACTATGCTCACCTAAAGCGCTCGCCATAGCATCGTTCAAAATAAGAGCAGAATGGCTTGATAGTTGCCAGTGCTTGTTCAAGGAGGGGATTAACGCTAATTTCTTATGCAGCGGCTCAATAAAATTCTCATGAGTAGGACTGCCAATGAGAGAGCTGTGAAGTATATTCTCCTTTTCATTAGCTTTCCGCTCGATATACCCTGGCCAAGACACAGCTAAGCGCAACTCTCTTTTTGGCAGGCCGATATTTTCTGACAACCTCTTATCAGATATAAGCGTCGCTACTAATGTACTTACCTCTTCAACAACACTATCAACCTTTTGATTAACCCCACTCAATTCTTGTAGCCCTTGCAATTTCCCACTATGCCAGATAATGGAAGGGCTTTCGCCATCGCGCCAGAGCGCGACTTCCAGCTTTGTTGCTCCTAAACTGATGCAAAGTAGATCTTGTCTCTCCAATCGCTGGTAAAAGTAAAGAAGCTGATCATCACGATGTGATGGAAGCACTTCAGCTTGAGTTCCAGGTTTGATAAGGATCGCTCGACAGCGCCCAACCGGTCGCCCAAAGGGGTGCTCATCTTTCTGTCCTCGGATGTGAACCTGACCATCAGGATTCATCAATACTGACCAGCCATCTGCATCTGACCCTTTTTCGTTTGACTCGCCCTCTGTAGCCCTCTCTTCATACAACTTGATCCATTCCCCAGCCTTACTCTTGGCCCCCAACTTAAAAAGGTGATAGTTCAAATCTGATTGACACATCTTATGTTTCTTCAGCTTCTTTTCAGCGTCGCTTCTATCCGCCACTCCTTCTGCTGGATTCTTTTTGCTCCCTACTTCATCCGTGTCAGCCATAAAAAGTAGCCGCTCACTTGCCTTTTCGTCCAAAATACTGTCGGGGCTCAAAGAATACATTGCCTGAACATAGTGCATCCCCCGGTTGGTCAGTTCCGACAACTCGCGCCCGAAGTCGAGAATCCTGAATGTGTTGTCGGAACACTGCGCCAATTCAATGAGAAAGTTCCCCCCGCCTTGCCACGAATGTATAATGCCTGGTGGGACGCGCCCCCATTGCCCCTGTTCCACTCTCTGTCGCCGAAAATATTTCAGAATGGGTCCCGGATCACTTTTCTTTCCATGTCTCCCTTCCCCACGTTTCTTATGGTCGAAAAGGCGGACAGCTTGCTCCTGAAGCTTTTCGTCGGCAACATAAATAACGATTTCTTCGATTACTTTGATAAGGCCAATAACAGCAAACAAGTACTCTTTCTCTAGCAGGGAGAGCGAAGAGGATTGAGATTCGCCTTCGGGACTTGCCTTATTGGACCCCTTTGTTATGTGATACTCGAAAACCTTCTGAATGTCAGATTTCGTTGCTCGGGATTTAGCTTTCCGAGTGAACGATCCAGGGATGTGTTCCTCCTGAGTTTCTGATTCTGGCCCAAGTATTTTCACAAAGAACTCTTGCTTTTTGTTGTCGGCGATTTGCAACTCTTTAGCTACTTCTTCAAGGCATTCTTTTTTGAGAGGCTCACGCAGCGTCTTTGTCAGGACGTTGTAGCATTCCCATAGCTCATCTTCAGTCCCGCCTATATATTCCAGAAGAACCCGGCGTAGCTGTCTCGCAATTGGTTCAAGTTCTTTTCGATTAAAGCCGAGATACAAGTGAAAGTCATGATGAGGAGCTTGCCGTATAACATAGAAACTCTCTTCTTTACCAGATTCATCATTGAGATCAAAGCCATTCTCACTAAGATATTTCGCTGTATCATTATTGGGATGTACTTGGATGGAAAGCGAATCATGACAATCCAGATACTTCGCCATAAAGGGCAATTCGGCACTATTCTCATTATCCTTTCGTAGTATCTCGGAAAGGGGGAACGGGTGACGATGATTTGAATAAACTGTTGAGGGCCCGGAGGAATGGGTACTAGCCTCCCAGGTTTCCCCTATCTTCCGTCGCCCCGAAAGCCCCTTGAGGGTTTGAATCTCATATCCGCCCCAGACATTGCTCATAACTGCGGGAGATAGTACCCAAAAAGGTAACCCCCTCACAGAGGCAATGGTCGGACT
>CAZWAK010000099.1:0-28066 GCA_964631865.1 uncultured Heliobacteriaceae bacterium
CGTCGCACTCCAAACGCTTCGCGCGCATAACCGTACACGCAACTGAAAACCCATCTAAGTCACGGACTCTCTGGACTCCCTGGGATCCTTGGACTCTCCAGACTCCCTGGACTCCCCAGACTCTACAGACTCGACAGGCTTATTGTGCTTTCGTTTTTTCGTCAGGGCGGCCAGCGCGGCCAAGCCTGTGCCCAACAGAATCAGCGCGGCGGGTTCCGGGACGGCATTAAAGCTGAGATTGTCGAGCGCAAAGGTCGAGACGTTGGGATTGAACGTTAGCACGGCGCGACCAATCGAAAGGCCGCTGCGATTGAAGAATCCTTCCGTAAACGAGGTCGTCGAGAGCGTGTTCAGCGTGAAGGTTCCAAGCGGGTTCAGCGAACCATCGAAGAGTTGTATGGTCAAGGCCGGGCTGAGCGTATTGAAGCTGTTGAAGGCAATGCCAAAGCTCAGAAAATCGGTCGGTTGCGCGAAGTTGAGCGTCAGGACGCCGAGCGTGCTGCCGACTAGGGCCGGCGGGCGAACATTCGCGGTGCTCGCGGGCAACGTTGCGCCATAAACAGCCTGATCGGACGCGACGCCGTTGATCGTGAAGCTGAATGTCAAACCGGCAATGCTGACGCCGTTGGCCGGGCGTGCCGACAGTTCGGAGAACGTGAGGGTGATGGGTTCGGCGAAGAGTGGTGCGGCGGTGAGCAGCAGCCACAGACCGAACAGCAGTCGGATGTTTTTCATGGGTGAGCCTTTTTTGTTGTTTGTGCTGGGGCGTTGGCCTCAACCGTCGAGGTTGGGCGGACATCTATTTCGTACACGCCACGCCCGTACGTCGCAGCTTGCACAATGCCGCTCGGATGCACCGCCAACGCGGTGACGATGACGGGCGGCATGCCGCGATTCAGGAGTTCCCACGTTTGCCCGTCGTTCGACGAGCGAAAGACGCCGATGTCTGTGCCGACGTACATCGTACCGGACGTGAGCGGGTCAAGCACGAGCGCGTTGGCGGGGATGTCGGGCAAATTGCCGCTGATGTCCTGCCAGTTCGCGCCGTAATTCGTAGTTTTGAAAACATGCCCGGAGCGATACCCGGACACGGTCAGATATGCAATCGCCGGATTGTTTGGGTCGGTCACGATGCTTTTGATGACGCGGTTGGGCAGGCCGTCGGTAATGTCGCGCCAGGTCTCGCCGTCGTCCTGCGTCACCATCACGCGGCCTTGCGTGGAGCCGGTGTAAATCACTTTGGGGTTCACATCACTGACGCCGAGCGCGTTGATGGTGTCGCTGGCGCTGCGCGTCAAGTCCACAGCCCAACCCGGCGTGTACCACGTCGTGCCTTGATTACGGCTCAGGAACAACCGCCAACTGCCGAAGTACAACCGACCATCGCGCGTGCTGGCGAAGGGCGGATAAAAGCGCACGCGCGGCGTGCCGAATTCGCCGAAGATGCGCTCGCTGCCGACCGTGCCGTTGAATGCGCCACGCCGAAAACGAAAGATCGTGCCTTGCACGTAAGTCGTGAAGAGCAAGTCCGGGTCGGTCGGACTGAACGCGCATTGCCCGCCGTCGCCACTGATGATTTCTTCCCACTCACCGTTTGGCATACGCATTTGCGTGCCGTTGTCCTGCGCGCCAGCGAGCGAGATGTGCGGATTGCGCGGATCAATGGCGAGGCCGACAAATTGCGAAAGCGACAAGGTCTGATTCTTCGACCGGAACGTCCGCCCCGCGTCTTCGGATTTGTACAAACCGCCGTCGTTGCCGATGAACAGCACGTTCGAGTTGCCGGGCAAAAACGCCAACGAATGCTGATCGGGATGCGCGTTGGAAACGAGCGGATTGTAACGTCCGCTCACCGAGAACGAGTTGTTCAGGTTCGTCCAATTCACGCCGCCGTTCACGCTTTTGTACACGTCGCGCGAACCGATGTAGAGCGTGTCGGCTTGTGCGGGATCCACATAAAAATAGGTGTTGTAGCCGAATTGCCCCGCGTCCACGACTTCATTCAAGCGCCGCGTCTCCCACGAAGCACCGCCGTCCCGGCTCGTCGTCAATCGGATTTCGCGCGCGGTGGAACCTTGCGGCAAACCGCCGAGATACACGTAAATGCGGTTCGGGTCAGCGGGCGTGACGGCGACGCGAATGTCCTGCGTCGTGGCATACGGCGAGGTATAAATTCGTTCCCACGTGTCGCCGCCATCGGTCGAGCGATACAATCCTGCCGCCTGATTCGCAGGCCGATCCACGCGGTTCAACCCCACGTAAAGCGTGCGCGGGTTGGTCGGATGAATCACCAGATCGCGCGGCAAGCCAAACAACGTGCGCGTCCAATTCACCCCGCCATCGGTCGAAACAAACACGCCCCCCGCAAACAAATCATTGCCGGATTGATACGCGAACTGAGCCACGTAAACGCGGTTCGGATCGTTCGGATCAACTTCAAGACGGAAGATGCGCCCCGGCGCGGGCAGCGTTGCGTTGTTCACGCGCGTCCAGGTTTTGCCCGCATCGGTCGAACGCAGCACACCGCTGCCGTTGTAGCCGCCGTGCGCATCGCCCATTCCGGCATAGACGATGTTCGGCTGGCTCGGCGCAAACGCGAGGTAGCCGACGGCCAAATCCACCTGGTCATCGGAGACGGGCTGAAACGTTTCGCCGCCATCTTCCGAACGCCACACGCCGCCCGTCGAACCGCCGAGCAAAACGATGCGCGGATCGGCAGGCGAAATCGCAATCGCATTGATGCGCCCGCTTGTGTCACCCCAGTTTTCATAGAGGTCGGAGCGCGTCGGTTTCGGGCCGAGGGCTTGCCACGTGGGAATCGTCGCTTCGGCTTCCAGGTTGAAGGTCAAGCTCGCTTCCCAGGCTTCGCGCCGTCCTTCAACGGGCATCTCGTCAAATGGATACGACCGTTCGTAGACAAACCAATGCTGGCGGCCTTCGACGTCTTCACGAATCTCTTCCGGCTCTTCTTCCGTGCGCGGAGCGGGCGTCGGAGCGACGTGGCGCGCGGCGGTCAGACGACGTGGCACGCGCGGCGGCTTGGCCTTCGTTTTCGTCACGCGGCGCGCGTTGGAAACACGGCGCGACTGCGCCTGCGCAGCCGGAACAAACATTTGCCCGCCAGCCAGAAGCAGGCTTAGCAGCGTGGCAAGAACGGATTTGGCAAAGTTGCGACGATAATCTTGCGGCATCACACAAAAACTCCCGAACCAAAAGTTTACCCACGCCAAACTGGGTTCGGCGCGTCTGGACACTCGTCTAAAACCAATGTGTGCGGAGGAATAAACTGCTTGGGGAAAGTTGCTTGAGCGGCGAAGTAGTTGCATTTTTGCTGGCAGGTATTGACTGCCAGACGCTTCCTGGCCTTGCAGAGTCAAAACTCAACGGGGGGGTTCGTCAAGCACGGTCTTGGCCTCACATATCTTTTATGGAGATTAGTCAGATTGAATCACTTGCTGCCGGTGCGAGGGAGTCTATGACCGCGTACGTCGCCTGTCAACCATTGAGACGGTAGAGACAACTTTTTATGTCTGAGGAAGTTATTTTCACCAGGCTTTTCCAAACTTTTCTCGACTCATGTGCAGCGGCGCTAGGGGCAATCCCAGTGAGAGAAATTGTCAATCGAACCCTGCGGTGGGCGCAGATTATGGCGCGGCTCTGTTTTTTCTCCCGCAACTGCACTAGAGTGTGGCGGCACCAAAATCAAGCAGGAGTCGTCAAACCACTATGGATAAATTTCGGATCGTTGGCGGAACGCGATTGCGTGGTCGCGTGGCGGTGAGCGGCGCGAAAAACTCGGCGCTGCCGTGTCTGGCCGCCGCGTTGCTCACGCCGGAAACCGTAACGTTGCACAACGTGCCGTACGTGCGCGACCTCATCACGATGCGGCGACTATTAGAAGATTTGGGCTGCACCGTCTTAGTCCCCGCGTTGCGCACGCACCAAATCAATGCCGGCACAGTGGACGCTTGCGAAGCGCCGTATGAACTCGTCAAAACGATGCGGGCGTCGGTCTTAGTGCTGGGGCCGCTGGTGGCGCGCTTTGGCGAAGCGCGTGTGAGCCTGCCCGGCGGCTGCGCGATTGGCCAACGCCCGATTGACTTGCACTTGAAAGCGTTGGAGCAAATGGGCGCGACAATTGAATTGCAAAACGGCGTCGTCGCGGCGCGTGCCGACCGTTTGCAAGGCGCAGACATCGAGTTCGAGACCGTCACCGTCGGCGGCACAGAAAATCTGCTGATGGCGGCGACGCTGGCGCAAGGCACGACGCGACTCATCAACGCCGCGTGTGAGCCGGAGATCACCGACCTCGCCGATTTGCTCACGAAAATGGGCGCGCACATCGAAGGCGCAGGCACGAGCACGATCACGATTGAAGGCGTCCAGGCGCTCGGCGGCGCGCATCACACAATCATCCCGGATCGCATCGAAACCGGCACGCTCATCGTCGCGGCGGCGATCACGCGTGGCGAGTTGGAAATCACCGATTGCAATGCCGCGCACCTGACCGCTGTAATTGACAAGTTGCGTGCCGTCGGTGTGGCCATCGAGTCCGTCAATGAAACCACGTTGCGCGTCAGCAGCCCGTCTTCATTGCACGCGATGGATGTCACGACCGAAGTCTATCCCGGCTTCCCCACCGATATGCAGGCGCAATATCTCGCGCTGATGACGCAGGCCGAAGGCGAAGCCACGATCAGCGAAACGATTTTCGAGAACCGGTTCATGCACGTCAGCGAATTGCAACGCCTCGGCGCGAATTTGCGCGTCAGCGGCCATCACTGTCGCACGCACGGCCCGACGCCGCTCACGGGCGCGAAATTGATCGCGTCGGATTTGCGCGCGTCGGCTTCGCTCGTGCTCGCGGGCTTGGCTGCACAAGGCGAAACGTGGATTGATCGCGTCTACCACATTGATCGCGGCTACGAAAAGATTGAAGAGAAATTGCGCGCCGTCGGGGCCGAGATCGAGCGCGTGAAATCGTAATCCGTTTTCCGAGGTAACGCGATTTGGCAAATCGCGGGCTGCAATCGGGGAGCCAACGCGATTTGCCAAATCGCATTACCTTTTGTCAGCCTCCGGTGTGCCTGAAATCGTCACGCCGACAGTGCCGCAGAATGACGGTCACTTCACAAACCTCTTGCAACCGAATGACACGCTTGTCACAGCCCTGTGAACACGGGCTGTTCCGGCGCTGGCCGCAGAAATCATAAAAAAAATCATTTCCTGCAAAATCAAAATCATAGCCCTAACACACTTCGCCACAATTCCCTTCCCCGCTTGATTTGGAACACCGTTTGCCGCTGTCGCGCTGGCCTGTTTCTTTGAAGTCTGCGGCGCGTCACCTCTGGCATTCCTCAAGCAAACCTTGTTGCCTGCGCGCACGGATTTCGTGACCAATGAATTTTACGCCGAAGGAAGTATTCACCCATGACCACGAGACACGCTTTACGAAGTATTTTGAGCGTTTTAGTTTTGCTGATCGCAGCGCAGTTCGCGGCCACAGCACAAACCGTCAAACCATTCGTCACCGTTGACGCCGCCCGCTATCAACCTGCGGTCGCGCCGGACAGCATTGTTTCCGGCTTCACCGTCGCGATCACCGATCAGAATTATTTTGCTACCGAAGACGTGGATTCCGTCACGCCTGGCATTCAATTGCCGACGTCACTCGGCGGCTTGCGCGTGCTGGTCAACAATCGTTTGGCAGAACTGCTCTACGTGGGGCCGAATCAAATCAACTACGTCGTGCCGAGTGCCACTGAAGTGGATGCGACCGCGACCGTTGTGGTCACGAACGAACAAGGCACAGTGCTCGCGCAAGGTGAGTTGTACATGGCCGCGAGCAGCCTGAATATCTTCACGCAAAATCAACAAGGCACTGGCTCACCCGCCGCCGCGTTCACCGCCGATGGCATCACCTACACACAAGTTAACAACGGTGACGGCTCTACCAACAATGTGCCGCCGGGCAATTACTTGATCTTGTTCGGCACGGGCGTGCGCGATGGCAAAGACGTGAAAGCCTTCATCGGCGGCATCGAAGCGCAAGTGGATTACGCCGGAGCGCAGCCGTCGTACGTGGCGCTCGATCAAATCAACATTCGCATTCCTGAAGCCGTCACCGGACAAGGCTTGTTGGATGTCGTCATCACCGACGGTTTGACCACGAGCAATTCGGTTTCGATCAATGTCGGCGGCAATCCTGAAGCACCTGCCGCCGCGCCCGTCATCACGAGCTTCAATGTCGCTGAAGCCATCGCCGGACAAGTTGTCATCGTCACGGGTTCGCAATTTCCGACCACATTGTCTGAAGCTTCCGTCAAGCTGGGTTCGACGCCGGGACAAGTCGTGTCCACCAGCGCCACGTCGTTGACGTTCATCATTCCGTACGGCGCGGCTACCGATAAAGTCACGATTGGCAATGTGTCGGGCACGCGCAAGAGCACAGCTTCACTTTCAATCAAGACTTCGATTTCCGGCACGGTGTTGGATGGCACAGGCGCACCGCTCAGCGGCATTACCGTCAGCGTTCCCAACGCCAGCCTTGCCGCTTCCACCGACAGCACCGGGCGCTTCCTGTTGACCGATGTACCGCGCGGCATTGCGCAAGTCGAAATTGACACTTCCTTACTCCCGGCCAATCTGGGCTTGCCCACGATGACCTATTCGATGGTGGTGACGGAAGGTCGCGACAATGAAATCGGCTTCCCGATTTATTTGCCTGCGGGGTTGGGCACGACGACGTTCCTCAACAATGTCAAGTGGCCGAACAGCTTGACGGGCGGCCTCGTCGCGCAACCCGAAGCTGACCCGGTCGTGATCGAACACGATGGCTTGAAGCTGGAAATTCCCAGCACCGTGACCTTCCCGAAAGGCGCGCGCGAACCGCGCATTGGTTTGACGCGGTTGTCTGCCGATGGTCGCTTGCCTGCGCCGTTGCCGTCGAAAGTGTACCCGTCCGTCGTCGCGTTGATTACGCCGATTGGCACCACGTTCGGCTCGAAGGGCGAAGGTCTGGCCACGCTCACGTTCCCGAATCCTGATCGCTTCCCTGCCGGAACGGTGTTGGATTTGTACGCCTTCCGTCCCAACGTCGCGCCGTCGAGCTTTGTCAAAAAAGGTACGGCAACCGTGAACAGCGCAGGCGATAAAATCGTCGCCACCAGCCTGATTGATTTTGCCACCATCTGGTTCATCGGCGTGCCGATTGATCAGGTCACATTCACAAACGTCATCGGACAAGTCGTGGACAGCAACGACAAGCCCGTTGCCAGAGCGCGTGTGTTCGTGCGCGGACGCAGCGCCGTCACCGATCAAAACGGCAAGTTTGAAATCAAAGGCGTGCGCGCCAAAAACGATGACGAACTCCGCGTAGACGCAATGTTCTTCACGCCCGCAGGCAATGCGCTCAGAGCCTTCAAGCTCGTCAAAGCCGTTGTGCCGGGCAACACCGACGCAGGCGTCATCAAACTGCCCGCACCGCCGCCGCTCTCGCTGCTGATTCGTCCGATGGAAGCCAAAATACGCCCCGGCGCAACGATTGATATGACGCTCGTGCTGTCGCGCAAATTCTCTGCGCCAGCCACGTTCAATCTGGTCAACGAAGAAGGCGTCAAGCTCGACATCACGCCCGCGACACTCACGCTTGAAGCGGGGCAGATGGAAGCGGCTTTCAAGGTGAAAGGCGATGTGGCCGGTCGTGGCACAGTCGTGGCCAAGCTCGCCGCAGCAGTGGACGATGCGACGCCGGACAACACGCGCAAGGGCTTTGCGATTGTATATGTGCTAAATCCGGCCCCCGTGCTGGATTCCATCACGCCCGCGAGCGGTGCGCCCGGTTCGTCGTTCACGCTCGTCGGCAAAGGCTTCGGCAGCGAAGCCCAACAACATCAGGTTCACTTCAAACAAGGCGACTTCATACGCCCAGTGGATGCCCGCACGCTGCGGCTCACGCCGGGCACAGAAGGCAGTGCCAGCTTGACCGGCATCGTGCCCGGATTGCGCACGGGTGAAGTCGAAGTCTTCATCAGCGTGATGCGCAACGGCGTGCTGAGCGAGCCGTCGAACAAACTGAAATTCACGGTCACAGCCACGCCTGCGCCGAAGTTGGAAGCGATGACGCCGACCTCCGGGATGCCCGGCGCGACGTTTACGCTGGCGGGCGTAGGACTGGATACGAATCCCAGAAACAACGGCATTTTCTTCAAACTCGGCGACAAGATCATTCCGTCGCCCGTGGAGTTGCTCAAGGTGCTGACGGCCTCTGAAGCCGATGGGTCGGTCAGAATTCAGGGCATCGTGCCGCGTATGCCGTCGGGTGACGCGGAAGTCTTCGCGGTTGTGTTCCGCAACGGTGCGCCGAGCGAACCCTCGAACAAACTCGCCTTCAAGGTGACCGCGCCCGCAGGCGCGAAGCTCGACACGATTGACCCGACCGAAGGTGCGCCCGGCGTGGCGTTCACGATCAAGGGCAGCGGCTTCGACGCTGACGCGAAACGCAATTTCGTGTTCCTCAAAAAAGGCGACCGCTTCATTCAACTCGATCCCGCGACGCTGAGGTCTGATGGCAAGACGTTTATTTCCGGGGTTGTGCCGCGCGTGATGCCGGGCGAGTACGAAGTCATCGTCGTCACCAATTTGGACAGCGTGCCTGCCACCGCAGGCAGATTGCCGGGCACACCATCGAACGCGCTGCCCTTCAAACTCCTGCCGCCGCCCGCCGCGAAACTGGACAGCATTGATCCGGTCGAAGGCAAACCCGGCGTGGCGTTCACGCTGAAAGGCAGCGGCTGGGGCAATGACGGACGTAACTTCCGTGTGGTCTTCAAACAAGGCGAACGTTTCATGATGCTTGATCCGACGACGATTCGCTTCGACGCCACGACCATTGCGGGCAAAGTGCCGAACGTCGCGCCGGGCGAGTACGACGTGCTGGTCGTCACGCATCTCGACATTGTGACGGCTGCCGCGCCGGCCCTGCCTGGGGTGCCGTCCAACAGCGTGAAATTCAAAGTGCTGGGCGACCCCGTCACGCCTCCGCCGACCGGTGCGCCGGAATTGATTTCGATTTCGCCCGTCGAGGGCAAACCGGGTGAACTCTTCAAGCTCACGGGCAAGAACTTCAGCAACGACATCACCGTGACGTTCATGGTCGGCACGATTCAGCACATCATGAATGGCCTGCGCCTCAAGCTCACCGAAACCACGATTGAAGCCGAACTGCCCGCGATGCCGCCGGGCGAGGGCAAGGTCTGGGTTCACAACCGCGCCGGCAAATCGAATGAATTGCCGTTCAAATTCCTCGCGCCCGACAAGCCGACGCTTGAATCCATTGATCCGAAAGAGGGCACGCCCGGCACGAAGTTCACCGTCAAAGGCGTGAAGTTCCGCAAGTTTTACGAGCTGTTCTTCAAACAAGGCGAGCGCGTCGTGTGTGTGCCGCACAATCAAATTCAGGGGGACGAAACGATGGTGATGGGCATTGTACCCGGCGTGCCCGCAGGCGATTACGAAGTCTACCTCGGCTTTGTCGGCGGCGTGCCGTTCTCGAATCCGCTGCCCTTCAAAGTGCTCCCCATTGCGAATCCCGCGAAGCTCGTGGCGATTGAGGTCGCACCACGCGCGGAGGTCGAAGGCCGGGCGATGATCTTCAAGCTCACGGGCGAACATCTGGCTCCGTTCTACAACGTGGTCTTCCGGCGCGGCGAGCGTCAGGGTGTGATGCCGCCCGATGCGTACCGCTTCGAGAACGGCGCGATTGTCGGGCAGTTGCCGGACTTCACGCCGGGCGAAGTCGAAGTCTTTCTCGCGCTGGAAAATCCGACCCCCTTCTCCAACATTCTGAAATTCACAGTGCCGGGCGACAGCACGCCGCCCGCGAAACCAACGCTGGAAACCATCAGCCCAACCGAAGGCGCACCGGGCACACCGTTCAAGCTGACCGGCACGAATTTCGTGAACGGCCAAACGGTCTACTTCCGGCAAGGCACGAGCGAGCGAGACGTGCCGAAGGAATCGCTCAAATTCACCGCGACCACGATTGAAGGCGTGTTGCCTGCGTTGCCGCCCGGCACAGCCGAAGTGTTCGTAAGATTCGGCAACAACGAAATGACGAACAAATTGCCGTTCAAATTCCTCGCGCCGCCGAACCTCGCCAAACTGGAGGCGATCAATCCAACAGATGTCATGCCGGGTCAACCTTTCAAGTTAACGGGACTGAACCTCGCGCCGTTCTACGAAGTCGCCTTCAAGCAAGACGGGGAGTTCATTGACGTGCCGCGCCATCTGCTGAAGTTCGCACCAGATGGCACGATGATTGAAGGCGTTGTGCCGGGGGTCAAGCCGAGCAGGGCGGAAATCGCTGTGGGGTACGGAACGGATGACGCTATCGTCATCTCGAATCTGTTGCCGGTGAACGTGCTGGCTCCGCCACAAGTCGTGCTGGAAACGATTAGCTCGGTGGACGGCAAGCCCGAAGGCATTCCGGGCGCGGAGTTCAAGATCACGGGCCGCAACCTCGCGCCGTTTTACACCATCGTCTTCAAGCAAGGCAGCACGGTCGTCAAGCTCGAACCGTTCAGTTATCGTGTCGTAGAGGGCGTGATCGTCGGCAAATTGCCTGATCTGCCTGCGGGCGGCGCAGAAGTCACGCTCGCGCTCGGCGCAGACGGCCCGGCAGCTTCCAACATTCTGGCATTCACGTTCAAACCGAAACCGTAGCGTTTTTTTCAGCGCGTTTCTTCGATCCTCCTGAAGGCCGTCCGTTCGCGGGCGGCCATTTTTTTGCCTCGCTCCATTCATCAGAATTCCGTCACAACTTGCGGATACATTTTTTGCATTCTTCCCCGACAAGCAACCAATAGGTGAGCGGCTGGGCAACCAAGACAACCGATTCTTTCACGAGATTAGAGGAGTACATTATGGCACTTAGCGTCGTTAGCAACGTGGCGTCACTGACAGGGCAACATAACCTAAACCAGGCCAGCAGCAATTTGTCGAAATCACTGGAGCGGCTTTCATCCGGCTTGAAAATCAATCGCGGCGCGGACGGGCCGGCGTCGCTGGTCATCTCGGAGCAGCAGCGCGCTCAGATCACGAACCTGCAATCAGCCCTTGATCACACCAATAAAGCGATAAACGTGGTGCAGACCGCCGAGGGGGCATTGAATGAAATCAATAAAATCCTTGGCAAGGTGCGCGGCTTGGCACTGGATTCCGCCAACAGCGGCGTCAACGACAGCCAAACCCTGGCGGCGAACCAGGCGGAAATTGACAACTCGCTAAGCACCATCACGAACATCATCAACTCCACGACGTTCGGCAACAAGAAACTTCTAAATGGTTCGGCAGACGCACTGACTTTTCAGATTGGCACACAGTCCGACCAAACCGCCCGTCTTTCCATTAGTGATGCGAGACCTTCTGCATTGGGCGTCGTAGCAGGCAATAAGTTTGGCACGCTGAGTGCGATCAGCGTGCTCACCCCGTCAGATGCGCAGGAGGCAATTAAGGTCATTGACCAGGCCATCAGTGATATTAGTATTTCGCGTGGCAACCTGGGCGCATTTCAGGCCAATACGTTGGGAGCAGCGGCGGCGGAACTGCGCACTACACTGGAAAATACCCCCACCACAGGAGCGACTATTCGAGATACCGACTTTGCGATTGAAATGGCGCAGTTCACCAAACAACAAGTGTTGCTCCAGGCGGGATCAACCGCCCTCCAGAATGCGAACCAAGTGCCGCAACTCGTTTTCCAATTGCTGCGCGGATAGCAAACCCAAAGGAGTCGTCACCGTGAATCCGTCTCAAATCTATCAGCAGCAGCAAGACCGCAACCTCACGCGGATTGATCTGCTGCTGTCGCTGTACAACAAAGCCATCGGCCAGCTCCAACAGGCGCAACAGGCATTGGAACGTCATGACCGCCCGACGGCCTCGCTGCCGCTGTTCCAGGCACAAGTGCTGGTCTACGCGCTGGCGACCGGAGTTGACCCAAAAGACGGCGAGGTTCCTCAGAACCTGCACCGGCTGTACGAATTCGTTTTGCATTGCCTCAGCCTCGGCGAAGTCGAGAAGATTGAAGCGGCGCGGCGCGTCCTGACCATTTTGCGTGACGGTCTGGACGAGGTCGCACCAAAGGCGAGAAAGCTGGAATTAAGCGGCAAACTCCCCGCATTCAAACAGCAACCGGCTTTGCAGATCACGGCTTGATTCTTTTCCCCCTCACGTTTCCCCCTCTGAGGCCGTCTGTTTACTGGCGGCCATTTTTTTGACGGCACAAGTCTGTTTTTTCGCCCAATTGACGCCTTACCAATTGAAGCGGCATAATGCGCGCGTCAGCCGCCTCGTTCTTTTGCTGTTTCATCATCACGAACATCTGGGAGGAAAGCATGAAACGTCAGCCTATTGTTCTTTTGGCCCTCGCCTCAATCCTGAGTCTGTTCGCGTGGGCGCAAACCGTTGGCAATTTGTCCGGCACGGTCAAAGACCCGAAAGGCGCAGTTGTGGTCGGCGCACAAGTTGCCGTGCGCCATGAAACGACCAACGAAACCAAAACCGTCACGACCGATGCGCAAGGCAAATTTACGATCACCGGTTTAGCCGCAGGCAACTACGTCGTCAGCATCACGCGCGACGGCTTCAAACCCGCCGAGCAAAAAGTCGTGATCGAAGACAAGCGCACCGCGACTGCCGAGATCAAACTCGACCTCGCCGAAGTGCGCGGCGAAGTGACGACCTCCGCCGTTGGCACGATCAAGCCGAACACCGATCCCAACTATCGGGCGTTGCGCGATGGCAAGCCGGGCGAAACATTTACGGTCACAAACCTCTCGCTCAAACGTGATGTCGGCACGTTCACGTTGAAAAGCGGGCGCATCAGCTTTGTGCCGCCCGTGCTGAATCGCGTGGCGATTGGCGTGTTTGTCGGCGAAGGCGAATTCACGCTTGATCCGGTGTTTTGGATTGAACGCGATTACCTGAAACTGGTCACGGAAAAAGAGACGTTTGCCGAACCGTTCACGCGCCTTGTGTTGTACTTCAGCGACAATACCTACGACGAAATCAAGAAGCAGGGGCAAGCGGCAGGCGCGGCGGACAATCCGTTGCTCGACGCGCTCAAAGATGTGCAGGATCGCATGCGCGACCGCGAACGAGGCAACGGCGAAAACATCGAAGCCGAAATCCTGACTGACCTCTACAACCCCAAACGCGCGCCGTCGTTCAATGCGTTCATTGATGGCAAGAAACATCATCAGTTGGCCTTTGTCGTGCGCCCGTACGGCGCGGTGGATTGCGAAGAAGTGTTGTTGGTGAACACCGATGGGCAAGCCAAAGACGCGGGCTTTTTGCACGCGAGTCATCTGGAAAGCGAACTCAAAAGCGGTCGCGCCAGCTCCAACGAAGACAAGCGCGTCGTAGATGCCGAGCACTACAAAATCGAAAACGTCATCAAAGGCGACAAGCTCACAGCCAATGCTGAATGCACGTTCACGGCGCTCGCCGAAGGCGAGCGAGTGCTGGGCATCGGTTTGCTGCCCGACCTGCGCGTGTCGCGCGTGCTGTGGAACGACAAGGAAACTGACTTCATTCAGGAAGACAAAAAGAAAGACGGGTCGCTTTACGTGATCCTGCCGGAGCCGATGACGAAAGGTCGCAAGTACAAATTGACGGTCGAGTATCAAGGCGAGAAGGTATTGCGCAATGCAGGCGGCGGCAACTTTTCGATAGGCGCGCGCACGAGTTGGTACCCGAACGTCAACACCTTCAAAGATCGCGCGACGTTTGATTTGACCTTCAAAGTGCCGAAGCAATTCATGCTGATTAGCGTGGGCCAAAAAGTGAAGGAATGGCAAGATGGCGATTTCGCCGCGTCGCAGTGGGTATCGGAAACGCCGCTCGCCATCGCGGGCTTCAATTACGGCAAGTTCAAGATGCAGGAAGTGACGGACGAACAAACGAAGTACAAGATCGAAGGCTATGCCGTGGCGGAAATGCCCGACGGCTTGCGCAACACCGGCATCGGCGGGATGGCTCCGACGCGCCTGCTCGGACAAAGCTTGGCCGAAGCACAAAACTCGATGCGCGTCTTCACGCATTTCTTCGGGCCGTTGCCTTACGGCAGAGTCGCGATCACGCAACAACCCGAAGCCAGCTTCGGACAATCGTGGCCGACGCTGGTGTATATGCCGTTGCTGGCCTATATGGACGCGACGCAGCGGTGGATGTTGATGGGGCAAATCAACTCCGGCCTGAGTGAATTTGTAGATGAAGTCAACGCACACGAAGTTTCGCATCAATGGTGGGGCCACATCGTCGGCTGGGCTTCGTATCACGATCAATGGCTGTCGGAAGGCTTTGCGTTCTTTTCGGCGGGCTTGTATTTGAAGGCGACGGAGCAAAAGCCGGACAAGTATTTGAACTACTGGCGACACGCGCAGGAAGAGATCACGAAGAAAAATGAATTCGGCTTGCGCGCCACCGATGTCGCGCCCGTTTGGATGGGCTATCGTGGCAGCTTCCACAAGTTCCCTGGCGCATATCAAGTCACCGCCTATCGCAAAGGCGGCTTCGTGCTGCACATGTTGCGGCAGATGATGTGGGATCAGCAAACCGGCGACAAAGCGTTCATTGCGATGATGCAGGACTTCGTCAAAACCTACTACAACCAAAACGCCTCGACCGAAGATTTCAAGGCAATGGTCGAAAAACACCTGACGCCCAAAATGGATTTGGCGCGGAACAAAAAAATGGACTGGTTCTTTCAGCAGTGGGTCTATGGCAAAGAAATCCCGCGCTACAAGCTGGAATATTCTTTGACGCCGGAAGAAGGCGGCAAGACGCTGCTGAAATTCACGGTGACGCAAAGCGAAGTTTCGCAAGGCTTCGGCATGCCGGTTCCGGTGTATTTGGACTTCGACGGCAAAATGGTGCGGATGGGAGAGGTCTTAGCCGTTGGCAACGCGACGACGCAGGAGTATAAAGTGTCGTTGCCGCAAAAACCCAAGCGCGTTTTGATCAACTACAACTACGATGTGCTCGCCAGCGCGAGCGACAGTGTCGAGAAAAAATAATGAAACACCACAAACTCAACGAAGTCCCGGTCGAACAAGTCACCGATCTTTTCTCCCGCCAATTCTTCACGGGCGAAAAGATCACGATTGCTTTCCTAACCATCAAAGCCGGTTGTGTTGTGCCGACGCACAGTCACGAAAGCGAACAATTCAGCTATATCGCCTCTGGCGCGCTGCAATTCCAGATTGAAGGCCAAACCATCGTGGTGCGCGGCGGCGAGATGATGGAAATTCCTTCCTATGTGCCGCATTCGGCAATCGCGCTGGAAGACACGACCGGCATTGATGTCTTCAGCCCAATCCGTACGGATTGGGTGGATGGCACGGACGATTACCTGCGCAAATAGCTACAGAAGTCTGGAGAAGTCTAGGGAAGTTGGGAAAAGTCCTGTGAAGTCGAAGCGGCTTGCTTCTCCGGACTTCTCCAGACTTCCCTAGACTTCTGCTCGCCCTTGCGCAATCCTACGCCGAGTGCATATCATCGTCTCATCCAACGACAGTTCACGAACACGCATCTGACGTTGCGCCAATGAATTTCGCCGCAGTAAGCTACAGGGTATCAGACCTATCAGTTGCTGCATTTACCACGCTGGCAAAGCGTGGTGTGGATTGAAACACCCCCTTGAAGGCTTGTAATTTTGAGAAGGAGACCAGATGAACAGCAAACTTTTGCGGAACGGGATGAGTTACACGCTCGCCGTAATTCTTGCGGCTTTACCTCTAACCACAACCACAACCACTTATGCGCAAACCCAGGTCAAAGTGGCAAACAGTTGCGCTACCCCGCAGCAGGATTTGGAATTAGGCCGACAGGCCGCCGCTGAAGCGGAAAAACAGTTTCAGGTCTTGAACGATCAACGGATACAGGAATATGTCCGGCGCATTGGTCGCAACTTGTCACAATATGCTCCCGGTGAGCGTTGGCCGTACAGCTTTACCGTCGTCAATGTGGCGGAAATCAATGCCTTTGCGCTGCCCGGTGGCCCGACCTACATCAATCGCGGCACGATTGAAGCCGCCAAAAACGAAGCCGAATTAGCCGGCGTGATGGCGCACGAAATCGCGCACGTCGCCCTGCGGCACGGCACGGCCAACGTGTGTCGCGCACAAAGAGCGCAGGGCATGATCGGCGTGCTGGGTGCGGTGTTGGGCGGCGGCATCGCAGGCACGGCAGCCACCATCGGCGGCAGCATTCTGGCGGGCGGTGCGATGTCGAAAAACAGCCGCGAAGCCGAAACTGATGCCGATGTGTTGGGTTCGCAAATGATGGCGCGCGCGGGCTACGATCCGATTTCGATGGCAGATTTCTTTGAGACGCTGGCGGGCGAACAAAGCCGCGAACCAGGCAAATTAGAACGCTGGTTCAGCGATCACCCGCAACCGCGTGACCGCCGCGACCGCATCAAAAAAGAATCGCAACTGCTGAATTATCGCGGCGGCAGCGTGGACAACGGGTTCAATGGAGTTCGCCAGCTATTGCTGGGCATGCCCAAAGCGCCCAGCATGCAGCAACAAGCGCAACAGCAAGGCGGACAACAGGGCGGACAGCAAGGCGGGCAACAACCAACGCAACCCGTCAATGTGCGCGTTGATCCACCGTCCTCCCGACTCACCACCTACCGCCATCAAACCGGCGCGTACGAAATCGCCTATCCTGACAACTGGAAAGTGGACGCCGCCAGCAATGTCGGCATTGCGGCGACGCTGCATCCGGCGGGCGCAATCAGCCAGCAAGGCATCGTCTATGGCGTGTTGATTGATTCGTATTCTTCTCAGAATCAAGGCAGCATTGACCCGCGCACGCGCCGCCCGATTCCCAAGTCGCTGGAAAACGCCACGCAGGAAATCGTGAACAACACGATCCAAAACAATAACTACCTGCGCATTACGGAAAACCCATCGCGCACAGGCAAAGTCGGCGGGCGCGACGCGATGTATGTTTCGATGCAGGGGCGTTCGCCGCTGACGAATCGGGACGAACGCGTTGTGATGTACAACATGCAACTGAACAACGGCGGCTTTCTCTACGTGATTTTTGTCACGCCGAGCGATGATTTTCGCAATTACCAAAACCTGTTCCGGCGCATGTTGCAATCGCTGCGGATCAATCAGTGATGTAGTCTTGCAAGTACACCAAACAGGGCGGCAAGACAACTTGTCGCCCTTGTTTTCTTTTGCGAGAATGAGCGCATCAAGGTTGAGGAGGTAATTTGTAGTGGAGAATTCAAGCCCAAAAGAACCTAAGTCGTCGCATACCGTCGCCGATCTATGCGGTAAATGGACGACCCCAGGAGGCATCAGTGAAGAAGAGATTGATGCTGTTTTGTACCGATTGACGCCAGAATGGATAGACGAAATTGCAACTTTACCTAATCCAGAGCCAACTACAACCAAAGCGCAGGACTAACCCAACCCTTGTGGTAATACGACTCTTCTTTCTGCTCTGCCTCGCGCCACAACTGGCCTTCGCCAGCAATACGATTTCCTTTACCGATGTCACCCAAGCCTCCGGCATCACGTTCATCAATCAATCCTCGAAAGACAAAAAGTACATCGTCGAAAGTATGGGCGGCGGCGCGGCGTTTTTTGACTTCGACAACGACGGCAAGCTCGATATTTATTTGACCAATTCCTACAGCGTGGACGACGCCAAAGCGAACAAACCGCGCCCGCCCGCCGCGCTCTATCGCAATCTCGGCAACGGCAAGTTTGTGGATGTCGCCAAAGCCGCAGGCGTCAGCGATCCTGGCTGGGCGATGGGCGTGAGCGTAGCGGATTTCGACAATGACGGCTGGGACGATTTGTTCGTGACCTGCTTCGGGCAATGCAAACTCTATCGCAATCTCGGCAACGGCAAGTTCGCCGACGTTTCAGCCAAAGCAGGTTTCACGCAGAGCGGCTTTTTCACGGGCGCAGCGTGGGGCGATTATGACCGCGACGGAAAGCTGGATTTGTTCGTGAGCGGCTACGTGGATTTCAAGCTGGATGCGCTACCCGAATTCGGCAAAGGCCAAACCTGCCGCTATCGCAATCTCGAAGTGCAATGCGGCCCGCGCGGTTTGGCGGGAGCGCCCGACGTGCTTTATCACAACAACGGCGACGGCACGTTCACGGACGTGACAAAAAAAGCGGGCGTCGAAGACAAAAACGGCTATTACGGTTTGGGTGTGAAGTGGACAGATTTCGATGACGACGGCTGGCCCGATATTTTTGTGGCGAATGACGCGACGCCGAATTATGCCTATCGCAACAACCACGACGGCACGTTTACGGAGATGGGTTTCGTGCTTGGCTTGGCCGTAGACGAAAACGGCATTGAGCAAGGTTGTATGGGCGTCACCATTGGCGATTATGATCGTGATGGCCGCTTGGATTTAGTCGTCACGAACTTCGCCGAGCAATACAACACGCTCTATCGCAAAGGAGCCGATGGCAATTTCACTGATGTGACGACCGCCACGAAAACCGCAGCGGCGAGTATGCCGTTGGTTGGTTGGGGCACACGGCTGTTCGATTACGACAACGACGGCTGGCTGGATTTGTTGGTCGGCAACGGGCACGTTTATCCGCAAATCGAAGGCGCGTTTCCCGGCGCAGAATATCCGCAACGCAAACTGTTCTATCGCAACTTGCGCAACGGCACGTTTGAAGAAATCGCAGCACAACTCAGCCCCGCGTTTCTGCAACGACGGGTTTCGCGCGGCGCGGCGTTTGGCGATTACGATGACGACGGCGACGTGGATGTGATCGTCAACGAAATTGACGGCGTACCAATGCTGCTCAGAAACGACGGCGGCGACAAGGCTGGGAACTGGCTCGCGCTCAAGCTGCAAGGCACAAAAGCCAATCGCAACGCGGTCGGCGCGCGCGTCACGCTCAAAGCGGGCGGCCTCACACAAGTGCAGGAAGTGTACGCGGGCGACAGTTATTTATCGCATTCGGATTGGCGTTTGCATTTTGGTTTGGGTGGCACGAAAACGGTAGACGAAATCGAAGTCCAATGGCCGGGCGGAAAGACGACAAAGAAAACGCAGGTGGCAAGTAATCAAGTTCTCAAGCTGGTCGAATAATGAATAGCGGTTAAGCCGCGATCTGCTCGGCTTCGGCTTCTTCTTCCGCCAACTCGCGCCACACCTGATCCAGGATGCGTTCATCTTCTTCCGTCAACTCGTCGGGAATGTCGCCGTATTGTCCTGCCGCAATACGCCGCCGATTTTCCTCAACGCGCGCGGCATGTGCGGCCTCAAAAGCAGCGATCACTTCCGGCGGGGCATCCCCGTAAAATGGATGGCTCATTACAAAAGTCCTTTCTCGCGCAAATAACGCAGGAGGATTCTAACCGAACGGTAGCGACCATCCAAATGAAAAACCATCTCACGACCATCTCCCTTTTCTGCCCACCAAGCGGCTCCCCCTCGCAAAATCAAATCATTGAGATCACGCACCCCGCGAAACCCACGGAGATACTGCAAGAGCAGTTCCTCGTCACTGGTTAATTCGGCGTTATAGCCTAAGCGAGGCCAGGTGTAATATCCGTTCCAATTGCGGCTGGCTTTACTCCCGGCGGCAAAGGTTTCAATCCAACGGATGCCCAGTGCGCGCGCGCCTGCTACCTGGCGTGCGAACGAGTATGTACCGAGTCCTTTGGGCGCGTCGTCACGGGTGCGAAAGAATTCATTGCGGAGGAACAACTCCCCCTGTGCATCCATCCGCAGCGTGCGGATTTGCGCGGCAATCTGCGGATGTGTGATTGTCGCCTCAATGTGCTGATTGGCGTTGAAGGCAACAGATACAGTTGCGCCATCCAATGCACCGAACGCGGCGGCGAGTTGCTCATCGGGGATCGCACGCCCAAAGAGTTCAGCAACACGCTCTGCCGCACGGCCTTCGTAACGCACCGTGACATCTTGCACCTGAGCCAATCGCAATAATTCCGAAACTGTCGGGGCACGTTTCATCGCGGCGATTGTAGCGGTCTTCGTTGTGTCTGCCAACCAGAGGCAACATCGAAGGCCCAAGCGGAAAGACGACGAAGAAAACACAGGTCGTCAGCCATCAAACTATCAAGTTCATCGAATAATTATTCGCGCATTGAATCCACCGCATCCTTGACACCTTGTCCCGTCGCTTGGATAATCCCACGCGAGCCAACATCACACGAATCATCAAGTGCCGTTCGACCTGAGCAAAGTCTTAGGATCGCATACGATGAAGTTTGGATTTTATTTCCAACGCAGCCGCAAGGATCAGGCCGCCGGGAATTCGGCCAGCATCGCGTTCAGCAACGACCCGAACCATCCGAGCAACACGGGACATCCCTATTCCAATGCGTTGCTGGGCATCTTCAACACGTACAACCAACCGAATATTCCGGTCTTCCAGGGGCAATACCGTTCGAGCAACTACGAATGGTTTGCGCAGGACAACTGGAAAGTCAATTCGCGGCTGACGCTGGATTTCGGGCTGCGGATGAATGTCATCAAGCCGCAATTCGACAAACGGCAGCAGGATTACTATTTTGATCCGAGCCGCTTTAATGCCAGCCAAGCAGTACGTCTGTATCGTCGGGCGGCAAACGGGCAGGCGTTTGATCCAGCCAATCCGAGTGTGTTGTTGCCCAGCTTCCTGATCCAACGCATTGTTCCTGGCTCAGGCAATCCATTCAACGGACAGATCGGCAGCAAAGATGGCTATCTGGTCGGCGGCATCAAGAATCGCGGCATTCAGTGGGCCCCAGCTCTCGGCTTTGCCTTCGATGTGTTCGGCAATCAAAAGACCGTCGTGCGCGGAGGTTATCGCATCGGCTATGACCGGGTGTCCGGCAATGCGCTGATCTTTGCGGCAGTCGGACAACCGCCGTTGTTCGTCAATCCGACCTTCAACTTTGGCAACCTCGAAACCATCGGCACGGGTGGCACGGGAACATTCAATGCGAACACGCTGGCGCTTGGCACATCCGGTGTCCTCGGCGCGGATCAAGAAGGGCATCTTGCCAACGTGCAAAGCTTCAGCTTGCAAGTGCAGCAAGAGATTGGCTTCGACACGGTCATCAGTGTTGGCTATGTCGGCTCCTTGGGTCGCCATCTCCAGGAATTGGTCAACCTCAATTACATCCCCTATGGCCGCTTGTTCGAGAGATCGGCGCAAGACCCCTCCCGATTTGCGGGTGGCGTAGTGCCGGATGAAGAACCCGGTCTGGCGCAAGTCTACAAGGATGCAGGTGTGAAGTTCAGCGGACAGTTTGCGCTGCCGGCGGACTTCCTGCGTCAGTATCTAGGCTATAACACGATTGCCTGGCGCACGTTTGGTGGTTCGTCGAACTATCATTCGTTGCAGTTCACCCTCAATCGCAAGTTCGCCAAGTCCGTGACCTACAGCGTGTCTTATACCTACTCGAAGGCAATGGGTACAGCCAATGCGGATGGGGATTTCATCAACCCGATTTGTTCGCGTTGTGCCGATTATCGTCGCTTGGCGTTTGATCGTACCCACAATCTGATCGTCAGCTATGACTGGCGACTGCCTGCGCTTGGCACGAAGCTGGCGGATAACTGGTTCACCAAAGGCGCGCTCAACGGCTGGCAGGTGACGGGGATTTCGAGCTTCGTCTCCGGGCAGCCCGAAGATGTCAACGTCAGCATTGCCAATGTCAATATGGGCCAACTCATCGGTGGTTCGTGGACAGAAGCTACTCGTGGCATGTTCACTAGCGATCCGCAAACCACCATCACCCGCGACAAAGGGTTCAACTGGGAAGCCGTTCGCCTGCCCACGGTGAAAGAAGCGTTGGCAGCGAAAGGCGCATTCCCGCGCAATTACGTTGTCCGTCCGGGCATTCGCGTAACCGACCTGTCGGTCTTCAAGAATTTCGGACTCGGCGGCGATTCCAATCGCAATCTGCAATTGCGCGTGGAGATGTTCAATGTCTTCAACTCGGCGCAGTTCAGCGATATGAACCGCACGGTGCAATTCAATCAGACGACAGCGTCGGCGACGCTGTTCTCGGATTACCTGACGCGCCTGCAAGCGTCACCTTCCACGATTCGTAACGTTCGTGGCGGCACGGCGAATGCGGCGACCGGCCCACTGGGCAATCAGGTGGGAGAGTACAACGCGCTGCACGGCGCGGTGTCTGACCGTCGCGTGATTCAGCTTGCGGTGAAGATTTTCTTCTAAGCAAGCGGCAACAACGATCATTCTTCATCAAGGGGTAGCGGGGCAACTTGCTACCCCTACTTTACTGAGGGCGTGTTTGGAAATTTGTTGCAATCCCCCCGACTGCCGTCGGAGAGATTGATCGCAACAGTAATTTCCAAACACGCGCTGCGAGCGCGCCATGCAACATCCTAAATTTTTCCTTCCCCGCTGGCTCTTGGCTGAAGTTTGTTTTGTGTTCGCGCTATGCTTCGGGGGCAACGTCGCATACGCTCAACTGCCACCGAGTGGCGGCGGCGGTTTCCTGATTTTTGGGCGTGTCCATCTGCCCGATGGTAAACCTGCTCCCAAAGCCAGGGTTTATATCGAAGCTTCTACCGGGATGACGCGCGAAGCGATTTGTGATGACAGCGGTAACTATGAAATTCGCGGCATGACTGCCGGACGCTATCGCGTCAAAGCCACCAACCCGACTGCGCCCGATCAATTCAGCGACCCAGCAGAATCCGACAGCACGCGGTCGTACTCCAATCGCGTGCAGATCAATGTCTACTTGCGTCTGCCATTGGCGGAGCCAAAACAGAACCTCAACCCCGGCACAATCAACGCGGACGACGCGGCGATTCCGAAAGCCGCGCGCAAAGCCTACGAACAAGGTCTCAAGCTGCAAAAAGAAAAGCAGCCGCAACAGGCGCTGGCACAATTCAATCAGGCGCTTGAATTACACCCGAATTATTTCCAGGCTTTGGTGGAACGAGGCGAATTGCTGATGCAACACAACAAGCTGGCCGAGGCTGAAGCGGATTTTGCGCGGGCGCTCAAACTCAATGGCAAATCGGCTTCGGCTTGGCGCGGCATCGGGTATTGCCAGCTTCAGCAGAAAAACTTTGTCGCCGCCGTGACGAATCTGGAAAACGCTTTCGTGCTGGAACCGAATGTGCCGCTGACATTGTTGTTGTTGGGCTACGGCAATCTTTCGCTCAACCGCTACGAACCGGCGAAGCAATGTTTGCAGGAAGCCTTGCGACTGGATGCCACGAGCGCGGCACGAGCACACGTCTACCTCGGTGAAATCTTCGCACACGAGCAGAAGTTCAAAGAGGCGGCAGAAGAGTTGGGGCGATATTTGAAACTGAAACCCGACGCGGCAGACGCCAAACAATTAAAGGAATTGGAAACCCAATGGCGCGGCAAAGCCAAATAAGTACCTGGGCACCAGTGCTGAGAGGTAGCGCGATTTGCCAAATCGCGGGGTTTTACTGAGGGACGCACGCGATTTGCCAAATCGCGCTACTTCTTTGTCCCGCAAATTTATGCGGGAGTTCTTAGCTGTACTATGCTCCTCGTCGTAATGTTGCACTTCGCTCTGACATTGATCTTCGCGCTGGCCTTACCCGCGCAGCAAAGCACGGAACTGACCGAACAATTCCATCGTGCCGTCACACTGCAACAGCAAGGCAAACTGGACGAAGCGGCTGCCGAATATCGCGCGCTGCTCCAACGCAAACCCGATTACGTTGAAGCGCAAGCCAACCTCGGCGTCGTGCTGGCGCGGCTCGGCAAATTTGACGAAGCCATCCAAGCCTACGAAGCCGCATATAAACTCGCGCCGCAGCTCACGCCGATTTTGCTGAACCTCGGCATCGCTTATTACCGCGCCGGACAATTCGCCAAAGCCGCTGAAGTCTTCCCGCAATTTTTAGCCAAGCAGCCGAACGCAACACAAGCCCGTCAACTCTATGGCTTGTCGCTCGCCGCGTTGGGCAAAGACGATGAAGCGATCCAACAACTCGAACCGACGTTGGACGTTGCGCCGCCGGATGCTGCGGTGCTGTACACGATGGGGTTGTCGTATTTGCGCGCTGGAAAATCGGGCTTTCGCGCCACGCTCGAACGCTTGGCCGCCTTCCCTGCCGGACGACCGGCGTTGCATTTGCTGCAGGGCCAAGCGTTTTTGCGGGATCAGGAATTCGAGCAGGCGTTGGAGGAATTGCAGACGGCAGAAAAACTCAATCCTGATTTGCCGCGCTTGTATTACGTTTTGGGGCTGGCGCATCAGCAACTGGCACATCACGCCGAAGCCATTCGCGCCTTTGAAAATGAGTTGCGGCGCGTACCGCAAGACGCCGCAACGCTGTACGCGCTGGCCTCAGTGCTGGAAGCGGACGGAAATACGACCGCAGCCGAAACGCACGTGCGCGCCGCACTCCAACTCACGCCCAACGCCGCCGAAGCCAACGCGCTGCTCGGCAAAATTCTGGTCAAACAAAACAAACCTGCCGAAGCCGTGCCGCCGCTCGAAAGGGCCGTGAAACAAGATGCGACCGATCCCGAAAAACGATATTTGCTGGCGCGCGCCTACCAACAATTGGGTCGCCGCGAAGAGGCTGCGCGCGAGTTCGCCGAAGTCCAAAAGCTGAAAGCCGCAAAGCTGAAAAAAGACCGCGAAAACACGCCGAAACCTTGAACTGAATTTAAGTTACTGAAAATAGACGCCTTATTCCTGCGCCAAAAAATCAATCAGATAAATAGCTTATTTTTCAGATATTTATAGCCTCTAACTTAATTTTTTACTCGAATCTTTGTGGAGCGAGAAGGGTCGGAAAAATTTTTAGAAAAATTTTCGCGCGGCTAACTCTTTTGCGTGATTTACTTTACGCAATTTGTCAATGTACAGCCACAAGATACTGTGTTGACAATCGTTATGGCCTACTATAGACTGCGCCTCCGTTGCAGACACGCTTCACGCAACCGAACAGTCATTTAACGACCATTGAAGACCCGTTTAGGTCGGATGGAAGTCCGCTGAATGGGGCCGGAAAGAAAACGTCTCACAACTTCCTTGCTGCTTCGTCGCAAGCCGATGCGAAGTACGCGCGAGTTTCTTTTTGCGTTTTTTCCCTCTCCTCGAACGACTGCCGTATAGGTTGCTCAAGCTGTGTCTGCGAACCGCGCTTTTTGACCCCACGCCCAGAAAGCATGATTGACGAATCGCCTGGACTCGCGCGGCGCGCAAGTCTGCTGGCGGAAAATTGACGACACAGGAGGAGCAAGCCTTGGAACCCTTTGACACGAACGCACTCACCTCTGACAATAGTCCATCTTCCTACGCAAGTGTAGGCACAGGTGTAAGTATGGCAACCCAAAGAATCGCAACCGCCCCTCCCAAAACCATTAAAGACGAAGGCGCAGAAGCGCCGACGATGATGCGCGTGCGCAAACGTAATGGCGATTTTGAGCCAGTGGACTTGAACAAAATCGTGCGCGCGGTCGGACGCTCCTGCGTCGGCTTGACGCAAGTGGATGCGCTGCGCGTGGCGACGAAAACCATCAGCGGGATTTATGACGGCGCGACGACGAAAGAACTCGACAAGCTTTCGATTCAAACCGCCGCCGCACTAATCGTTGAAGAGCCGGAATATTCGCGGCTCGCGGCGCGCTTGCTTTCGACCTACATTGACAAAGAAGTCGCCAATCAGGAGATTCACTCGTTTTCGCAATCCATTTACACCGGCAAGAACGTCGGCCTCATCAACGAGCGCGTGGCGAAATTCGTGTCCGCCAACAGTCGCAAGCTAAACGACGCCATCGAAACTGACCGCAATCTGCAATTCGAATTTTTCGGACTGCGAACGGTTTATGATCGCTATTTGCTGAAAGACCCGACGAGCCGCGACGTCATCGAAACGCCGCAATATTTCTTCATGCGCGTCGCGTGCGGCTTGTCCGAAACCGTTACGGAAGCGATTCAGTTGTATCGGTTGTTTTCCTCGTTCGAGTACATCCCCAGCACGCCGACGCTTTTCAATGCGGGGACGCATCGCGAGCAATTGTCGTCGTGCTATTTATTGGATTCGCCACAAGATGATTTAGCGGCGATTTACCAAAAATATAGCGATGTGGCGCTGCTCTCGAAATTTGCTGGCGGCATCGGCATTGCCTATCATCGTATTCGTTCGCAAGGCTCATTGATTAAAGGAACCAACGGCAAGTCGAATGGCATCGTGCCGTGGCTGAAAACGCTGGATGCTTCCGTCGCAGCAGTCAATCAAGGCGGGCGTCGCAAAGGCGCAGCCTGCGTCTATTTGGAAACGTGGCATTCAGACATCGAAGACTTCCTCGAACTGCGCGACAACACGGGCGATGACGCGCGGCGCACGTACAATCTGAACACCGCGAACTGGGTTCCCGATCTGTTCATGCAGCGTGTGCAGGCAGACGCAATGTGGTCGTTGTTCGATCCGAAGGCGATGCCGCAGTTGACCGATGTGTATGGCGCAGCTTTCGAAGCGGCGTACGTCAAAGCCGAGCAGGAAGGCAAATTCACAAGGCAAGTCAAAGCGCGCGATCTCTATGCACGAATGATGCGGACGCTGGCGCAAACGGGCAACGGCTGGATGACCTTCAAAGACGCGAGCAACCAGAAGTGCAATCAAACCGGCGCGTCGGGCGAAGTCGTACACTTGTCGAACCTCTGCACCGAAATTATCGAAGTCACATCCGAAAACGAAACCGCCGTGTGCAACCTCGGTTCGATTAATTTGGCGCGGTACGTCGTAGACGGTCAGATTGATTATGAAAAGTTGGCGAAAAACGTGCGGCTCGCGGTGCGGCAATTGGATCGCGTGATTGATCTGAATTACTACCCGATTCCGAGCACGCAATCATCAAATCAACGCTGGCGCAACATCGGCCTGGGCTTGATGGGATTGCAGGATGTGTTCTTTATGCTGCGGTTGCCGTTCGATGCACCGCAAGCGCGCGCGATCTCGAAGAAGATTCAGGAAGAGATTTATCACGCTGCACTGAACGCTTCGTGTGAATTGGCGCGGGAAAAAGGCGCGCATCCGGCCTTCCCCGAAACACGCGCGGCGAAGGGCGATTTGCAGTTCGATTTGTGGGGCATCGAAGTCGAAGACAAAGAACGATGGCGGTTACTGCGCGACAAAATCAAGCAGCACGGCCTGCGCAATTCATTGATGATTGCGATTGCGCCGACGGCGACGATTGCTTCGATTGTCGGCTGCTACGAGTGCATCGAACCGCAGGTCTCGAACCTCTTCAAGCGCGAAACGTTGTCGGGCGACTTCCTGCAAGTCAACCGCTACTTGGTCACTGAACTCAAGCAACTCGGCAAGTGGAATGAAGACATTCGCGCCAAGATCAAGCTCGCCGAAGGTTCAATTCAGGACATCGAAGAACTGCCCGCCGACCTGCGCGAAATTTATCGCACGGCGTGGGAAATCCCGATGCGTTCGCTGATTGATATGGCAGCGGAGCGCGGCGCGTTCATTGACCAGTCGCAATCGCTGAACCTCTTCGTCGAAAGCCCGAACATCGGCAAGCTGTCTTCGATGTATATGTACGCGTGGCAAAAAGGCTTGAAGACGACGTATTACCTGCGCTCGCGCCCGGCGACGCGGATTGCGAAAACCGCTGCGACGCCGATGGTGGTCGAAGCGCCGAAGAAAACGTACACGGACGAAGAAGCGTTGGTGTGTTCGCTGGAGAACCCCGAAGCGTGCGACGCCTGTCAGTGATTCAAAGAAATATCAATTCGTGAAAATTCGCGTAATTCGTGGCTAAAAGAAAAGTTATGTTGCTAGACCCTGGTTTTAATTTGACGTTGCGCCCGATGAAGTATCCGGCCTTTTATGAAATGTACCGCAACGCGATCAAGAATACGTGGACGGTTGAAGAAGTGGACTTCTCGACCGACGTCACCGATTTGCGGATGCGGATGAACGCGGCGGAGCGGCATTTGATCAATCGCTTGGTCGCCTTCTTTGCGACGGGTGATTCGATTGTGTCGAACAACCTGGTGCTGAATCTGT
>CAZWAK010000100.1:0-27800 GCA_964631865.1 uncultured Heliobacteriaceae bacterium
CGCTGTCGCTCTTGGAAGCAGGGGCTGAGGTCACTGGGATAGACATCAAACTGCCGGATTCAGAATCCAACTTCGTTGCCAGCGGCTTGGGAAATCGAATTCATTTTATTCAGGGAGACGTCACTGATTTGACGTTGATGCAGTCGCTGATATATGACGCCGATGGTGTCTTTCACCTCGCAGCGATGGCGCTTGTCCGCAAGGCTCATCAGAATCCTTATGACGCCTATCGAGCAAACACCCTCGGCGTAGCAACAGTGCTTGAAGCCATACGCCTTTCCGATAAACCAAAACGCGGGGTCTTTGTGACGACGGACAAAGTTTATAAGCCGAAGAACGGTGAACTGTGGATTGAGTCGGACCCATTGGGCGCAACAGGGCCGTATGCAGTCTCGAAAGCCTGTGCGGAATTCATCATCGCTGATTATCAACGAAACTATCTTGGTACGGCTGGTCATCTCGTGGGAATCGGACGTGCAGGAAATGTTGTGATTGGCGGAGATATGTATTCGTCGCAGAAAACAAACGGCGCAGGCCGGATATTCGTTGACTGCTTTATGGCACTAGCAGATAACAAAGCACCTGAGATATTCAGCCCAGGATTTACACGCCCATACACCTACGGACTCGACATTCTTTCTGGCTACTTAACCTTAATGAGTAAGCTGGATCAGAATGGTGTTGCAGGAGAAGCCTTCAACTTCGGCCCTTACGAGCAACACGGAGTCTCGAATGCAGTCCTTGCAACGAAAATATGCGAGCTATGGGGCAGTAAGATCATGTGGCAACGTGGAACCCCCCGCGAAGAGCCTTTCGAATATCAGTCATTGTCATTTGAAAAGAGCCGACAGCGCCTTCGTTGGCAGCCTGCTTTCACATTTTATGAAGCGCTACAAGCCACAACCCGCTGGTATCAAAGATGGGCGGTAGAAAAAGCAGTTGCGGCAGAAGGGTATATGTATGAACTCAATCGCGAGCTGTTGATTGAACACAAAAACGCCGCCCGTAATCTCGAAATTGATTGGGCAAGTTGATTCACACTGCCCTCAGTTTCAGCATACCGATGAAATGAGGTGACAAGCATGTCAAAACAACGATTTGTCAGGTTCTGTTATTTATCCAGCGATTCGCGCCATAAGGGACGGCGCTATCAACACCAGTTACGCGACGGAGATGCAGCCGTCGAGTTGATGCCCGCTTTTGCATCGTTGGGCTATGAGTATGGTGGCGTATTCATCAATTGGCCAAAACCTGACTTCCCCGCAGTAGATACGTCTATTGCTGATTTTGGGAAGTTACAATTGGGCGAGTCCGATATTTTGTTATTAACAACTCGACCACCTATAGATGATGACGAGGGCGGCTGGAAACCGCTATGCAAGTCTGACTCGGCTTTAGAAGCGGAAATATTTGATGCGCTTGAACCTTGCTTACATCACTGTTCCAGGAAAGAAATCTCTTTACAAAAAAGTGTTGGCCGGAACCTGAAGGAAGGTTACCAGAACCGTTCGAATATCGAGTTTGAAGTCATAGGACAACAGGCGAGCTACAAATGGGTTTACGAAGGTGGGGCAAAGACCTATGAACCTTGGTCAGAAAAGATGTCTGCTGGCTACATCATTCATGTACCACTTAAAAAGCGCAGAACACGACTGCTGGTTATTTTCGGCATGAGCGGGACACTTACCCTCCTGTGGGCTTATCGTCTCAGCAAACTCCGCGGTGTTCTTAAGCAATCTCTCAGCGAGCCAAGTTTCACCCAGGTGGAGATGGTCAGGACAGTTCCAATCCCATACGAGAAACATGCCACGAAGCCTGCCACCTTCGAATTCTGCGATGGATGGGACTTGAAGGTTGTTGGTAAGTGCAAATTGATATAGCAGAGTGCATAAATTCGCCCACGGGCTTGGGCGAACCCGCGCTGCCGCCGATTTTGCCTGCGGCGTGCAATGCGATTTTCACGGCGACGGGCGAACACATTCGCACGATGCCGATGACGAAGCAGGGCTTCAGCTTTGCGTAACGCATTAGAGCAAACGAGCGAGCTACCGCAACCCAAGCCGATGCAGCGCGCGCCGCAAATTCACCGCCCCCTCACGATTTAGTTTCAAGCGGTTCACTGTAGCGCGTCCAATCGGCGTTAGTCCCACGATTACGGAATGATCTTCGTCAACCCAGGCGAAATGCTCGTCCCATTTGTCACGCCGAGGATGAAGAGCCGCACACGTTTACGCGAAACCGAGTCGTAGGCGGTGACGGCAATCAGTTTGAAGTTATTGCAGCCAGAACAGGCGAAGGCGAGATTGCTGAGGTTGTTCGTGCCTTTGCGGGAGAGCGGCCAAAGGGAGTTAGAAGCTGTGTTCGATCACGAATGGATCAGGCGAGAACGCGGCGAGAACGCGGCAATATTCGCAGGCGTGCTGTGCTCTCTCCCTGACCAGATGTTTGATCTTGACTGAGAAGTAAATGCGTTCCATCGCGCGAGCGGCTTGTTACTCCGGTGCAGGCGTTTTGATGCCGAGTTGCTGCATCAGTTCCGGCAAAGAAATCTTTCTCAGCTTGGCTAACTCGCTCAGTCGTTCGATGCGTTTGACGTTGGCGGCTTCGACTTGCTGGGTCAACGCCAGCAGTTCTTCGTACTCACCTGCCGCGAGGAATTTCTCTCCGGCGGCGCTGCGTTGTTCGGCGAGTAGTTTTTTTGAGAGCTTGCGGTAACGCCGCCACGTCGCTTCCGGCAAATCCAGTTCGATTTGTTGCAACAACTCCGCCTCGCGCGCGCTGAGGTGCGAGGCGACAGGTTCGCGGGGGAATTGTACTTCCAAATAACGCTGCACGAATTCCTGCGTATCCAGACCCGATGAACGCGCCGCCTTCCGCAAGCGGCGCTCGGTTTCCGGTCTGAGTTCGATGGTAAGTGTCATCGGCAATCTCCTTTCCCAGGTAGTAAACCACGCTCGCCTTTCTTCACGCAATACTTCCATGCACACACTATCGAAACCAAACGGGAACAGTAAACTTGCGGGGTCACTGTTGACGCTGCCGCCGATTCTGCCCGCGATTGCGAATGCCGTGTTTACAGCGACAGGCGAACGCATTCGCACGATGCCGATGACGAAGCAGGGCTTCAGCTTCGCGTAAATGTGGAATGCTCTGTAGGTGAGAATTGAACGTGTGAGCCAGGACTCTCCGGCCATAACGCTTTGGCGTTTGGTTGGAGAGTGTCACATTGGGTTTGTAAATACTTCTAGTGCGCGCACGACCTCAATACCAACTGAAATATTGCCACTGTTATTTTGGAAAGCGCCGCGTCTAGTGATTTGATCATTGACACTGATGAATAAGCAACCGTTCGCACCTGCCCTTTGCGGCGGGTAGTTCATCCCAAGTTTGAACGGATTCCGACTGCCAATTTTTCCAATCAAAGAACGAGGATTGATCGCTGGTGCCAACAGGCCATCAAGTTTATGCTGCGAACCATTTGGATCATAAAGCTCTCCGCCAAGCCAATAAGAAATCGTTCCGACCGCAGTGACAGCAAGCGTGTCTTCTTTGTGAAGCACTACCAATTCATTCCCCCAAGCTCCCTTTACATCATCAGTCTCGGCAGAAATATCAAAGGTACGAGTTACGGTAACCGTGACCAGCAGTCCGCCGCGATTATTGGCGTATTCATGCTGCCAGTCATTGATGGCAAGATAGAGAACTCCGCTTTTATTTGACGTGATCGGACTGGTTTTACTGACCTGAAAATAGTTTGTTCGATCTGCTTCCGTCGTGCCAATCCAGGCGACTAATGACCAGGGATCGGCTTGTTGGAACGCCTGATTGCCGGAGACTTTCGCCCCCTTATCCCCCTCAAGCGTCCAGGTTTGCCCTGTGTCAGGTTGATGTAGCCCTTCAGCACCAACCATGACGATGTCTCCCGGCAGAACTTTGATTCCGGCATCTGTCGCTTGTTGGATTGCATCAACCGCAATGTTTTTAATCGTGATCGTGGCGTTCACCCGTACCGCAGAAGTTGGCGTGCCAGTCTTGGGCGTTTGCGTGTCAGCTTTAGGAGCGTCTTGAGAAAGCATATAACCGCTTCCGGCGAACGCGACACAAACGATTACAATAAGGCAGAGAATTGCAAAAGTGGATAAGGGATGACGACGCAAGGGAACACTTGGCGTTATGCGCGATGGCTGCTCCCGTTCTTCATTTCCATTCACCTGCTCATCGTTTTTCTCGCTTGTGCTGTCAGCAAATTCAATCGTTCCCTGATCGGGAAAGGTTTGCGCCGTTTGTTCAGCGCGGATAGAAGCATTGTTATGATTGGCAACGCGCGCCACTTCTGCCGTAAACCGGTAGCCCAGTTTCGGCACTGTCTCAATCAGCGACTCGCCATTCGTGTGTTCCTCGAGTTTGCTTCTCAGCCAGGAAATATTGCGCGCCAGCGTTGCTTCTTCCACATAAGCATCCGCCCAAAGTGCGTCGAGCAGTTCGGTCTTTTTCATCACGTGCCCGGCATGTTCGACTAGATAAACAAGCAAATCGAATTGTTTAGGCGTGAGCGAAATCTGTTCATCGTTGGCCCACAAACAACGCTCCGCCACGTCTAGCCGAAATATGCTAAAGCGGTAAATACCTTTTGTTTCTTGCCGTTGATGGCTCAAAGTGAGGTCTCCGTATGGGTTCAATTTGCCGTCACTATCCTAAAGTAATCCGAAAAATCTATGTGTGGAATGCCAAAACTATAGCGAACGATTTGTTTGTCATCAAGTTGCGTTGCGGCCAGAAACAAAATCCAAAAAAACTCCGAAAAAAATCCAGACTCATAAGGCCAAAAAACGTAGCGTTGTCTCGCTGGCAGTTTGCTAAATATCAGATAGACATTTTGACCCCTTCAAAATGCCTTCCATTCTCGATTAGGCGATGAGTCGTTTCAGTGCGCAATTCAGCAAAGTGATTGCCACGACATTCATCGTTTCTCGTCAGGAATTGTGGTCAGAAATCACCGGGGATGGCCCCACACCAAAACTTCCCAGGAGGCTTAAGAGATATGAAACCTGTTTTTCTCGTTCTTTCCATCGTGGCGCTTGCCTTTGTCATCAGTGCCCCAAATGCGGCGCAACAAAATGTTTGCTCAAAAAATATAGACGGCAAAGAAGTAAACCTGAAGGTCGTCAATAAAACAAACAAGCCTTTCACCGTCAATTGGGTTGACCCCGACTGTAAAGAAGGGAAGTCGGATCAACAGGTTGCACCGGGTGCGACTTTTGAAGGCATCTCCTACAACGGTCACGCCTTTCGCGTTCGTGAAGTGGGCACAAATCGGCTGCTCCAGGTAATTGTCGCCAATCCTTCCAACCCAGTTACGATTGTCAATGCACCTCCCATCGCTGCCCCAACGCCAGCTTCTCCTGGCGTGGGACAAACGGCTGGCAACCCGTCGTCACCCGCAGGCATACCGATCATTAAAGTATTTATTAATAAGCCTAATGTGAAGCCCTGCACTCCCGATCCGGGCTGGGCAAAATGCCTCGAGTTAACTGATCCGACTATCAAAATTATGGCTACAAAGGCGGTCAGTCCGTCAGCCATGAACGGTGTGGCAAATGTCTATACCGAAATGACCAAACGTTTCGGACCCAAATATCCGAGAAGCAAACTAAATAATTTCAAGGTTTATATGACCAATGATGAGCCTTGGTCTGAGCTTGCTAATTTGAGTCCCATTGGAACCGCATATCCGGCGCAACCTTATCAAAACAGCGGAGACTTTCTTCGAGGGTATGGAAATCCGACTAACTTGTGGATTACTGAACAAATGATCTGCAAAAAAGGCGTTAAAACCAGAAATGATACTGGTAAGGTAAAAGATGACACGCCAAGAACTTTTGACCAGGTTGTACACGAATTCGCCCATTCCATCCACTCAAATTATTTGTCTGATCAAACCGTGAATCTTTTCCGTTTTTCGAACCTGACCCCTTTGGAGAGCTTTCCCTACCGGGTGCAAATATGGTTCGGCGCTCTTCCATTTGATGAGCCTGCGCCTGCCAATCAGGCGGCGGTGCTGAAAGAACTCTTTACTTCTCGCGCGACATTCTCTTGTGAGGGTTACAGACCGTAACTGCAAAATTAAAGGAGGAAACAAGCTATGAACAAGCTAACGTCAGTTATAACGCTGATGGGGCTGATGATGGTCACAGCCAACAGTGTCTCAGCGCAGAATGCCTGCTCAAAAGAAGTGGACGGCAAACAGGTAAAACTGAATGTTGTCAATAACACCGACAAACCTTTTACCGTCAACTTTGTTAGCCACAAATGCGTAGAAGGACGATCAAATCAACAGGTTGCCCCCGGTACAACCTTTAATGGCTCCGCGTATCACGGCCATGTCTTTCGCGTGCGTGAAGCCGGCTCCAATAAACTCCTAAAGGAAATTGTCGCCAGTCCTTCCACTCAGAACACCGTTATCGGGTCGAATTCACCCACGAGCGGCGGCGCTAAACCTGCGCCGGTTGCAGCCAAACCCACAGTGATCGGCCCCAGACCTACGATGGCCGAGTTGGTCAAAGACCCGAACCCCAGACAGAGCTTCTTGAAAACGCTCAACGGCTTTCGGGGCGCGCGCAAACTTCCGGCGATGCAATTGGATAATTCGCTCAACCAAGCGTGTCAATGGCTCACCGATGTGATGGCCAAACACGACCAGATCGGACACGATCCCGTCATCATCGGTCGCAGCAAGCGCGTGAACGATCCCTCCTACGCCAGGATGAGTACGCCTGAAATGAGAATGAAAAACTTCAACTATCCAGGGCAACCTGGAGTTGAAGCAGCAGGGATGGATTTTGGAGAAGCGGATGCTATCGGAGGCTCCGCTGCGTTGGGGTGGGCAATGAGCAACACGCATTATCGTCCGTTTCTTTCAATGGACGGTCAGGTGTATAAACAGGTCGGTTTCGGCTTTACCAAAGTGCCCAATACAAAAGATAAATATTACACCTGCGCAGTGTTTGGCAATCCCAAACCCTAACTGGACAAGCCAAGCCTGTTGATGGCGAACCGGCGTTGCCGCCGATTTTGCCTGCCTTGTGCAATGCGATTTTCACGGCGACGGGCGAACGCATTCGTACGCTGCTGATGACGAAGCAGGCTTCAGCTTCGCGTAACAGGATTCTGAAAGATGAAAGAAACCGACAATCAATTACCGGCAATAACGCTCGAAGATGAAGCCCGTTGCGCGATTGAGGGAGACCGTGATGCGCTGGAAACGCTCCTTAGATCGCTTCAGAGTGACATCTACGGTCTGGCTTTGCGCATGTTGTGCAATCGAGAGGACGCGGAGGATGCGACGCAGGAGATTCTGGTGCGCATCGTTACGCGCCTCGCGCAGTTTGATTTTCGCAGCAAGCTGAAGACGTGGGCTTTTCGCGTCGCGGTGAATTACATCCTCGATGTAAAGAAGAGCGCGGTCGAACGATTGCACTTGAGCTTTGAAAGCTTCGCGCAAGACTTGAGCGACGGGCTGGGGCTGGAAGCGCCTGCGGAAACGGAACACTCGCTGCTCATCGAAGAGGTCAAAGTCGGATGTTCGCTGGGGATGCTGCAATGTCTGGATCGCCCCCATCGGTTGGCTTATGTGCTGGGAGAAATCTTTGAAATGCCGGGGCCGGAAGCTGCCGAAGTGCTGGACATCTCGCCTGACCTTTTCCGCAAGCGATTACAACACGCACGCGCATCCATTCTGACATTCACACAAAAACACTGCGGTTTGGTGTCGGATGCGGCGGCGTGTTCCTGCAACCGGCAAGTGCCTGCGGCTTTGCGAGCGGGCAAGGTGCGTGCGGATGCCTGCCATTACGCCGCCAGTGCGTCGTCATTTCAGCAAGCGCGCGCAGTCGTCAGGCAGGTGGAAGAAGCGCGACGCGCCTTTGCCGTGCATCGTTCCAGCCATCCACGCGCCTCTGCGATTGATTTTGCACGACGCCTGATGGAAACCTTCGAGTCCCGCAAAAATTCCTTGATGAATTGAGGTTCCTCCCGCCGAGAAAAAAACTTTCACGCGCTTTCACAGTCTCACCTCGCCCCTCGTCTAAAGAGATGACAACACGAAAACGGCCCCGGCATTCGGTCGGATAGGCTGTTGCGAATGAAACGCGCACTTACAAGGTGTGTGACAGCAAAGGAATTTTTTCATGACAAACCGACGACAAATACTCAAAAGCGCCATCGCCGCTAGTATCGGCGCGGCTTACGTGCGACCAGCATCCCTGTTCGCCAGCACGCAGGCCAATGAAACCCTTTACGTGAATCCCGCTACGGGACGCGACAATCATTCGGGCGCAAAAGATGCTCCGCTGAAATCGCTTGGTGAAGTCGCGCGCCGCGTCAATGCCAGCACCGGCTCAGGCGCGTTTACCGCGATTCTTTCCGAAGGCATCTATGCTGTGGATGAAACTGTTTTGCTGAGTCCGAAGAACAGAAAGTTCACCAAAGAAAATCGCCTCACGATTCGCGCCGAAGTGCTGCCCGACGACCCGGAATGGAATATCGGGCGGATGCCTACGCTCATTCACACGATGCCGCTTGGCTCAACTTGGAACGGACGGCCTGACCCGTTAGGTGGTGTGGCGGATGGAATCCTGATTGAAACCAGCCACGTTACCATTCGGGGGTTGAGAGTGCTTGGCATACCCGTTGTGGAAAGCCCGAAGCCCGGACAAATCCGGCGTCTTTATGCCATCAGCAGGCTGCGGCGCGATTTGGAAGATTTGGAAGTCGCGCAATGCCTGTTGGTCGGCGATGAATTGATCGCGCCGAATCACGTCTCCATCATCGCCAATGGCAACGGCGTACACGTGCATCATTGTATTTTCCGTGGTCAGAAAATTTCGGTGGTCTATTGGACGCCGGGCAGCACGGGCCACGCAATGCACCATTGCGTGCTGCACGATTTGTATGGCAGCGCCGTCTGGACATCAGGCATCGCCAATGACTTTGAATATCGGAATAATGTCGTGAGTGATAGCAATTACGTTTGGACGGCACAAGGCGGAGCTTCAGCGTTGGCCGATGCCGCAGGGCGTGGTGGGCGACAAGCTGCGCCTGCGACAGCACCACCAAATGAGGCGGTTCATTACAAAGTCATTGATAGCTATCTGGCTCATAACCGCAGGCTGGCGGGTTCCGGCACTGGCGCGCGACTCGAATACCAGGATATTGATGCGGGCTTTCTCGAAATGGTCGGAACAAAAACCTCGGAGCAATCCATTACGTTTGAGCGTGACCAGAGCAAACGCAACTACCTGCATCCGGTGGCGGGTTCAGAAGCCGCGAAAATCGGCGCGGGTCTTTTCCTAAAGCCTAGTGTTTGAATAACGAAAGCACAGACGAAAATAGGAACCTATGTTTGATTCTACTGCGAGCGAAGCGTCGGCAAAGGCGATGGGCGAGGTTCAGGTAGAAACGTTGTTGCGCGCCAACTCATCTTGGAACAACGTGCCGTATCGGGCTTACCCGGAAGGCAGGCCCGAACTTACCGTCCTGAAAATCACCATTCCTGCGCACGGAGTATTGTAATGGCACGAACACCCGATGCCCTCTGCGGCTTACGTCCTCTCCGGCGAAATCACGGTCGAAGAGCAAGGCGGCAAGCAGCGACGCTTCACAGCGGGTGAGGTGATACCGGAGCCTGTCAATACAGTTCATCGCGGCGTTGTCGGCGCTCAGGATGCGATCTTCGTCGTTTTTTATGCAGCGGTGAAAGATATGCCGTTAGCTGAAAAACTATGTTGACCTTTCAAGGTAAAACCGTGCCGCCGATTTTGCCTGCGATTGCGAATGCGGTCTTCACGGCGACGGGCGAACGCATTCGCACGCTGCCGCTGACGAAGCAGGGCTTCAGTTTCGCGTAAAGACATTTCCCTTTTGGCACCAAGTCGCGCTAAAGTTCTCGCTAAATTTGAAACTGCGAGATTAGCAATGAATAGACCATTACGACTGAGACATTTCTATTTGAAGCGCGGCTGGGAAATTCGCGTTGGAGTAAGCGTCGCGGCGTGTCTCTGCGTGGTTGCTGCGTTTGATGTTTTCTCTTCGCGCGCTTACACCCAGAAATCTGCTCCGGCAAAACCCGTCGTCGTGCAACCGGGTGCGCCGGGGAAGCGCACGCGCGTGCTTCCCTCGACAACCAAGGCCAAGTTGCCGCCTGTGTCCACAGCGGATGTGCAATTCATGCAAGGCATGATTGTGCATCACGCGCAGGCGGTGGAGATGACGGCGCTCATCGCAGCGCGGACAGAAAACAAGGACGTGCGTTCGCTCGGCGCGCGCATCAGCCATTCACAAGCCGACGAGATCGCGTTCATGAAACGCTGGCTCGTATCGCGCGGACAGCCTGTCGCCGACGCTTCGCATGACAGGCACGCGCATCACAAAGAAATGTCGCACGGGCTGATGCCGGGAATGCTTTCGGCGGAACAGATGGACACGCTACGCAAAGCCAAAGGCGAGGAATTCGACCGTCTGTTTCTGACCGGGATGATTCAGCATCACGACGGCGCATTGATTATGGTGAAAGAGTTGCACGACACGGCAGGCGCAGGACAAGACGCTGAACTCTTCAATTTCGCCACCGATGTAGACAGCGGCCAGCGCGCTGAAATTCGGATCATGCAAACCATGCTGGAAAAACTTTCTGCTCAGGACAAATGATGAAACACCTACTTACTCCGACTCTCCGTTCACTCGTAATCGCCCTGCTTTTGTCGTTGTGTTTGGCCGCCAGGCTGCAAGCGCAAACGCCTCCGGCGCAGGAACCAACCAAGGCAACTGAGCAGAAAAAAGCACAGGATGATTCAGTTGCGTTGGAGCCAGCGCCGCCGCTTCCGGCGGGCATGACCGGCGCGGATGCCAACGATCCACGCTTCAAATTGAAACCGGGCTTGTACGACGCCGAAGCGATAGCGAAGGGCATGAAACACCTGATGCTGTTCAAGAAACCGAGCGCATTTCAACTTGGCTCGGACGATGCGGAGAGTCGAAAAGTGCAGCAGACGGTGGGCGCGATGGGCGTTGCCGACAGCGCAAAGATGTCGAAGCCGGATCGGCTCGTGCGGGCACAACTGGGCTTTGCAAATTCTGACCTTGCGTTTCGTGGCAAGTATCTGTTTCAGGGGAATTTTTACGGCGTCAATATCTTTGACATCTCGAATCCCGCGAAAACCAAACTGGTCACATCAATGGTTTGCCCCGGCGGACAAGGCGATGTGTCGGTGTACAAGAACCTGATGTTTATGTCAGTCGAGCAGCCCAATGGTCGCCTCGATTGCAGCACGCAGGGATTCCCACCACCCCCGCCGCCGAAAGCGGGCGAAGAGAGCAAGCCCGCGCCCAGCAAAGAACGCTTTCGCGGCGTCAGAATCTTCGACATCTCCAACATTCGGCAACCCAAACAAATCGCTGCCGTGCAAACCTGTCGCGGCTCGCACACGCATACGCTGGTCGTTGATCCGAAAGACAAGAAGAACGTTTACATCTACGTGTCCGGCACCTCGTTCGTGCGCCAAGCCGAAGAGTTGCCCGGCTGTTCCGCCGAAGCACCCGACAAAGACCCGAACACCTCGCTGTTTCGCATCGAAGTCATCAAAGTCCCACTCGCCGCGCCGCAGACAGCCAAAGTCGTGTCCAGTCCCCGCGTGTTTATGGACCCGCGTACCGGCGCGCTCAACGCTTTGAAAAGTGGCGCTTCGCACGGGACTGAAAAGCCCACCGACAGCGACCAGTGCCACGACATCACCGTGTACTCCGCGCTTGGTTTGGCTGCCGGAGCCTGTTCCGGCAACGGCATTGTGCTCGACATCAAAGACCCTGCGCATCCGAAACGCATAGACGCCGTCAACGATCCGAACTATTCCTATTGGCACTCGGCTTCGTTCTCGAATGACGGAACCAAAGTCGTCTTCACCGATGAGTGGGGCGGCGGAACAGGCGCGCGTTGCCGCATCACTGACCCGAACGTTTGGGGCGCAAACGCGATCTTTCGTTTGCGTGAGAACAAGCTGGATTTTGCGAGCTACTACAAAATGCCCGCTGCACAAGGCGACACCGAAAATTGCGTAGCCCACAACGGCTCGCTCGTCCCCGTCCCCGGACGCGACATCAAAGTGCAAGCCTGGTATCAAGGCGGCATCTCCGTGATGGACTTCACTGACGAAGCCAAGCCCGTCGAGATTGCCTACTTTGATCGCGGCCCAATTGATCCGAAGATGCTCGTCCTCGGCGGCGCGTGGTCAACGTACTGGTACAACGGTCACATTTACTCGTCCGAAATCGCGCGCGGGCTGGACGTTCTTGAACTCACGCCTGGCGAATTTCTGACGCAGAATGAAATTGATGCCGCCAAAACAGTGCGCGTAGCCGCGCTGAATGTGCAGAATCAGGAACGCATCGTGTGGCCGAACAAACTGGTCGTAGCCAAAGCCTACCTCGATCAATTGGAACGCTCGCAAGCCTTGCCCGCCGATCAAATCACCGCGATGCGAACTGCGATTCAAACCGCCGAGCGTTCCCAATTGACCAAAGGCCGCACCAAACTCCAAAGCTTCGCACGGTCGTTGAAAGAAAGCGCGGCGAATGCCAAGAGCGCAGTGGATGGGAAGCGAATGCAGGCGCTGGCGGAAATCCTGCAACGTCCTGTGAAGTAATTCGTAGGTAGCATCTACCGTAAGGTTCAGGAAAGTTCAATGCGGTTGTATTCCTACACTTCCGCGTTGAACTTTTTTCGGCTTGTCGGTATTAACAATGCAGGTTTGAATCGAGTACACGCAAAAATACAACGAAAATTCAAGGACATTATATCAATGCCAAAACCCATCAATTTCCCTGACTATGGCGAGGGGCCAGCCAAGCCTGCCTTAGACAATTTGGTAAGATTGTTGAATGCTGGTCTTTTCGATACGCAATACATTGATGCGAAGTCTGCGGTAAGTTTATTGGCGGCTGGCATGCAGGCTTACCGTCAAAGCGTTAACGACCAGCGGTGGAAAACAAGCTTGATTCTCTCACGCATAGCTGACGCAACAATCAGAATTAATTTGGTATGTGCGGCGCTCTTTGATCTTCTTTGTAACGCGGAGTATCTCCACGGTCGTGTAACTAACCGCTCTTGGATTTATTGTAACCGAGAGCGTAGTTCTACCCAGCCAACGCCCTATGCGTATTACTCATTTCTCAAACAGTGTCCCAAGTGTTGCCAAGACCTTGGCCTTGATCCTCGACTCAGCGGAGCACAACACAAACCTAGCAGCCACCACATAGGCGAAATTACTACAACAGCTATGGCGCTCTTGCTCACATTGGTTTGCAAGTGTTCACCCAAGCCGCTCGAAATAGGAATCATTGGCAAACAGAATCATGATGTAGATACGATAGGCTGGGCATCAGACTTATTGCTACTATTTGAAGTGAAAGCGTCGCCCTTAGTTACTTATCCGCTGCGAACCAAGCTCATCGCGCCATATACTGAAGACACAGACGTTGGCCCGCGCGAACTGAGCCAGCACAAGCTAATTGATGTGGATTATCAAGCTTATGAATTGACGCTTTACCTGGCAAATTTGGACTTTGATATTCCACTAGGCGTTGCCAACACGTCAACCTGGCCTTATCCACAGATGCGGAACTTCATTCGCAATCCCCAAGGATTCCTAACTTACTTTGAAGCTTGGTCAGAGATATTTCTTGCTTATTGTGTCCCGAAGCCTGTGCGACAAGGCCGTGAAATTGTCCTCGGCTATTTGGCAAATGGGTGGGGCGATGAAATTGATTCCAACAAAACGAAAGCAGGTCTTGGGCGGACAGACGATATTAAGAAAGGGACTTATCAACTCTTAAAGTTTGGCGCGTATTACCGCAACGGCTCACCTCAACTCCCCATACGCGCAGCTTTGCTTACCAATCTTGACCCATTGTTTCTGCGTGCTGACTATTTGGAAAAGCTCCTTGATGTTCGTTGGGCATCTGCACAGAAATTCAGCCAAGTCCCAGAGCGCCCAGACCACCAGCAGATTCTTGATCAAGACCTTTTCTATCTTTACGACGCTCTGCTGGCATTCAATCGCCCGGTTATCAACGACCCTCTATTGACGCAGTGTTTTGACTTCGCGTCACTTGACGCTGGATTAGCAGCGGGGAGCCTTGATGCGTTGCTGAGTGAATGGGAGGGATTGTTGCCATGAATCTAAAAAGTGTCTTGGTAATTGTTCGACATAACACACAACTCGGCGGTGATCTGCGCCTGGCCCAACGTGAGTTTGATGCTTTATTGGGGAGATCGGGAGAGACTATTGCTAATCGTGAAGACTTGGCAAAATGCCTAAGCAGTACATGGGGCGCTGACGTAGTTGAATTATCCAAAAACACAACAATGGTGGCGTGTCGTTATGTTGATGCGCCAATTGAGGCAGTTACGCGGTTATTACGGCGGAGTGCATTTGCGCAAGAAGTCTTTATCGTTGAGCCATGCGATAAGATACGCGCGCTGTTTCTTCGAGAATGCTTGATGCCCTGTCACGAAGTCGTCGAATTGTGGGGAGGCCGCTTCATGGTGGCACTCTCGCAAGCCTATATCATCGAAAGCGAAGCCGTGTTTGATAGCAAAGTGATGAGCGGGAGGCTTGCCGCGACGATTGAGCTTTTGCTTCAGCCTTACACTGAGCGTCAACTCAGGTCGGCTGCGACCCGTATACGACAAGCAAAGAAAACCACCCTTTCGCTTTCACATGATTTGCATATTTATAAGGCCAAGTTTTTCCCACGTATGGTTCGAGCATTGCTTAATATTTTCGCGCCCGATGACGCAACTGTTTTTGACCCTTACTGTGGTAGTGGAACGGCATTGCTTGAAGCATCTCTTCTCGGAATGAATAGTTACGGTATAGACCTTGATCCGATTTGTCAGCTAATTTCCAAAACTAAAGTAACCCCATTTGTGCGCGAAGCTTCATTGCCCGAAGCGTTGCACCAATTCGAGAAGCGATTAAATCAAGTCAATGGCGAGCGATCTGATTTTGTTTTCCCGGCTGAACTAAAAACAAAAATCGAACGACGCGACCGTATGAACCAGACAACCTTCTTGCAAGAGATCAGCGATCAGGCAAGTTGCCTTGCAACAGCATTGTCAGGTTTGCGCTTTGACAACTCTGAGGAAGACCTGGTTTTTACCTTAGCCAGTGACGCTGTAACAAAGAAGGTTCGTTATCGGTTTGTTGGAATTGGTAATGGAAGGTACACGATTGAAATAGTGAAGCAGACACTGCTTGAAAGACTTCGAGAGAAAATTACCCGTAGTCAGCAACTCGCCGGAGTTTTTAATGAAATCGCGGCCCAACTAAACACCAAATTCGGAAACGTCTTTGTTTCACGAGGAGACGCGCGCAACTGGCGGTCATGGCCATTGCCAAACGATGTGGATGTGATTTTGACAAGTCCCCCCTACCTGCCAGCATCATCGGGGCGTGAGCATTATGCGTCGTCAAGAGCGTTGGCGTTTTCCATTCTGGGCTACCAACCGGGGGAAGATGGCTACTTTGATATGGCTGTTGGCAATGGAAGCCATGAGTTTGAGATTGGCAAGTTTCCTGAAGCCGCTCGGCTCCTTCATTATCTTGAATCCGATGCAACCGCAGACGTAGACCCGCAGCGAGATGCTATGCGCTTTGAACGTAAAGCCGGGCCCACCCGTCAGTATTTGGCGGACATTCTGTTGTTCTTCAAGAATGCGGTGCAAAGCCTTTCGTTGAATGGAGTCCTCTTGCTGGTAGTGGCTCATCATCACACATTTTATTCACATCGAAGGCAGGAGCTTGAACATATCGTTTCAGGACGCGACTTGTATGCTGAAATTGCCGCTGATGCAGGTTTCGAGTTTATAGAAGAAATTGAGATGAAGTTGATGAAGTCTTCTACTTCGCGGGCACGTCCGATGGCTAAACAAGATTATTACGAATCAGTTCTAGTGTTTCGTCCTGGACAGAGCGTAAAGACTGCGCAGTAGGTTTTGCAGCATGCGTTTTACACTTCTCTCTGTCTGAGTTGGCGTTGATACCCCTCTCACCTATCAGGCAAGGAATCAGCACGATGAAAGCTGTCATTTACGAAGCCTTTAATGCGCCGCCACAACTCAAGCATGTCCCTGATCCAACGCCCGAAGCGCACGGCGTTGTCGTCCAAGTCATGGCAACAGGTGTTTGCCGCAGCGACTGGCACGGCTGGGTCGGACACGATGCGGATATTCAGCCTCCGCACGTCCCCGGTCACGAATTGGCGGGCGTAGTCGCCGCGGTCGGCAAAGACGTAACCAAATGGAACATCGGAGATCGCGTCACGGTTCCGTTCGTCGGTGGCTGTGGCGCTTGTCCGCAGTGCGCGAGCGGGAATCAGCAGGTGTGCGATCATCAATTTCAACCGGGCTTCACGCATTGGGGATCGTTTGCCGAGTATGTTTCGATTCATCACGCCGACACGAATCTGGTGCGCTTGCCGGAGGCGTTGGATTTTCCGGCGGCGGCGAGTCTCGGTTGTCGGTTTGTCACTTCGTTTCGCGCGGTTGTGGATCAGGGCAAAACTTCTGCCGGGCAATGGGTCGCGGTTCACGGCTGCGGCGGCGTGGGATTGTCGGCGATTATGATTGCGAATGCGCTGGGCGCGAATGTGGTGGCGATTGATATTTCGGACGAGGCGTTGCGGCTGGCGAAGGCTGTGGGAGCGGCTGTGACGGTGAATGCTATGCAGGTTGCGAGTGTTGCCGAAGCGGTGATTGAAATTACGAAAGGTGGCGCGCATGTTTCGCTGGATGCGCTCGGCCATCCGACGACGTGTTTCAATTCCATCAGCAATCTGCGCAAGCGCGGCAAGCATATTCAAGTCGGACTGTTGCTGGCCGAACAAAGCACGCCTGCGATTCCGATGAGCAAAGTCATCGCGCACGAACTCGAAATCCTCGGTAGTCACGGGATGCAGGCGCATCGGTACGATGCTTTGTTCGCGATGATCGAAGCGGGGAAGCTGCCGCTCGAAAAACTCATCGGCAGAACCATCACGTTAGAACAATCTATTGCGGCGCTCGTGAATATGGATAAGTTCGAGAGCGTGGGCGTGACTGTGGTGACGGAATTCTGACGCGGAAACTTTTGCGCAAAAGCATTGAGGACTGTTCAGCGCCTACGAGCTTATGGCTTCGAGGCATTCGCTTTCACGACCAGTTCGTAAGTATGTAGGTGGTGGCGGTGCAATTGAAACGCTTGATAGAGTCGTTCCGGGCCATAACGCACGTCGGGCGTCCAGGTGTAGCTCCACGATTCATGGTCAAGCAGCAACGCAATGTGTGTTCCAGCCGGTGTATTGAAGGCCAGCCGAATCACGCTCGTGCGTTCTTTCGCGCTTGTCCATTCGAGTTGCTTTTGCTCCTGTAAATCGGCCACTTCCGTAATCCATTGCGAATCCGAATACACCTTCGCGCGATACCAATTGTTCTTGTCGAACGGATCCAGCCCTTGCCGCACGCGCACCCAGATCGTGGCTTCTTCGCCCGGCTCCAACACACCGTTGCCGTTGCCGCTGCCTTCCGTCACGGTGCGCGTCACGCTGCCGCCGCCGCCCTGATTGCCTTTTTGGCGAAAGACATTCAGTGTTGCCGTGCGGCCATCCAGAATCATCACTTCGCGCGCGGATTCGATGTGTTCCGGGATCACCAGCACATCAATGTTTTTCGTCACGGTGTGCCAGCCATCGTAGGTCATCGTGAGCGACAACCGCGTCGGCGCGAAATACCCATCGCCCGCCGTGAAGCGCACGCGCAATTGATTTGGGAGATACCACGACGCACCGCCATCAATTTTCGGAATTACTGTTTCGCCCGCGACGATGTGAACAGTTGGATACTCGCTCGTCAGCTTTACCTGTACCGCTTCCATCGCCGTGCCGCGTGGATTGTAGATGCGCACGGGCAACGACAACTCCTGCTCCGGCGGAAGTCGCAATTGGTCTTTCGCGGTCAATGGCAACAACACCGGAGGCTGTCCGCCTGTGCCGGGGCCGACAAAGCTGAGTTGATGTCCCGCGCCATTGATCCGAACCGTGAGGCGACCCGTTTGATCGGCGCGCACTTCAGTCTTGGTAATCACACCGGTTGAGAGGTCGTAATCGAACAACCGATATGTCGCAGACGCTTGATACAACGGCGCGGTTGTAAGCGTGAGGTGTCGCTCAAACAACGGCGGCCCGTCCGGTGCCCAGCGGCGCGTCGTTACACGCAATCCGTTTTGCGTCACGTCTTCCAGACAGATAAGACCCGGCTCTTTGCTATCTGCCCGCACGCGATAATTCCACACCTCGAACGCATTGTGGGCGTTTGTATGGCTCCACGTTTCCGGCACGTTGTCGAGCGATGAATTCGCAAACGCGCGCAGGTGGAACTCGAATGTCTCGCCAATCGAAGTGGCCCAATGCCGATGGTACTCGTCGCGGCGATATTCAAACGCGACGTCGTCGGCGCGCGCGTACGCTTCGCGTGTTTCTTCGTGATATTGACTGATGTAATCGCCGCTCGCTCGCACCAACCGCACCATCGTGCGCGTGTGATTGCCGACGTGATCTTTCGGTCGCCACAACGAACGTCGCCCTTTTTCGCCGACATAAAATTCCGGCCCTGGATTGAACGCCGATGCGCTGCCGATCAAATCGGGATAGCGCGCGCTCAAGTACAAACTCATAAACCCGCCCATACTCAAGCCCGAAATCGCGCGCGCCCGTCGTGACGTCAGCGTGCGATAGGTGCTGTCAATATGCGCGACGAGTTCGCCGAAATACGCGCCGAAATCGTAGTCGCCGCCATCTTCGCGAATGTCCCACGGCGAGCCGCCATAAAAGCCTGTGTAATCGCGCGCGACATAGCCGTCCACCGCGACCACGATCACCGGATGCGTGGCGACGAACGCAGCGATCTTCGGCACGGTATCTTTGCCATCGTCGTAACGTTCAAGCGTGTAGCGATCACTGTGTCCGTGACAGTAATAAATCACCGGGTAAGCTTGTTTGCTGCTCGCGTAATCCGGCGGCAGAAAGATGCGATAGTTGCGCGCCTCGCCGAAGACTTTTGAGGGATGCGTGCGATCAAAAAACGGTTGTTGTGCGGTGACGGCACAAGGCAGTAGCAAGGCGACGAACAGAGGTATCCATGGGTACAAAAGATGTAAGGATGAGTTCACCGCAGAGGCGCAGAGACCGCTGAGACCTCGCAGAGAAGAAGAAAGAGCAATTTGCCGCAGAAACAACCCTCTGCGTTTCCTCTGTGTTCTCGGCGTCTCTGCGGTGAAGGAGTCCCGCACCACTCGCAGCCCCGTATTTTCTGAACCAATGAAAATCTTACGAACGCTCATTGCACCTCCAACACAAACACGATTTCCTGTTCATTCGTGCGAATGTAGCGACCGGGCTGCGACTTCAAGCGCAACGGCACGCTGACTGCGCCGACCGCATATTGAATATTGGTTTCGGGCGCGTTGGCATACGGATTAAACGGATAGACCGGCCAGACGAGTTTCGCCGTCGGATCAACTTTCAACTTCCAACCGCGATGACGAATCCAACCACCGAGGTCAGTTAATTCAAGGCGTTCGGTGCTGAGTGTGATTTGCTTGCCTGCGCCGGTTTCCAATGTCTCGCCTGCTTTCAGCACCAACTGCAACGTCAGCGTCGGATCATCCGCCGGACGACCGCGACCGGTGATGATAAAACGCAGCGACACTCCGCGTTCGCTCGGCGTTGGCACGTACAAATCGCTGAAGAACGTGTTGTAGGCCAATGAAAGCCGATCTTGCGCGTCGCTCATTTGCAACCGCGTGCTGATCGGCATGTGAACCGTTTGCCCTAGCAGCTTCTCGGAAAATGTCGCCAGTTCGGGCTGCCGCTTTGAGTTCGCGCCCGTGAGAATCAAACCAAGCCGCTCGTGAAAGATGCTGAGATGTCCTTGCCGATCCAGATAAAACTGGCTGTTGATGGCCTGCGAATTCATGAGGCCCGAATACGCCACCTGCCACGCGCCCGACTTGCGCACGCCTGCCGGAATCGTCATCTGATGCGCGTAACGCGGCAACTGCTGCGGCGCGGGCGTCTGCGTGCCTTCGTGAAAATAGAGCGCGTCTTGCGCGAGCCGTCCCAGTTCATCCACGCGCAACGTTTCCGGTTTGAAGTGCGAAGTCAGAAACGCCGCATAACCGCGCCCGTCCGCGAAATGCGAAAACGCGAATTGCCCCCACGCGCTCACGCCCCAATGCCGATTGCGGTCGTTGATGACATCTACGGGCGTGCCGTCGAGAAAGGTGTAATGTTTGTGAAAGTCGAGCGAACGTCGCAGCGCAGGCAACACCGCCGCATCTTTGCTGTATTCGTAATACAGCGCCACGGCAGTCAGCGTAAGAAAATCGTAGCCCGTTGTCGGCCCCGCGCGGTTGTGTTCGCCCCAGAAACCATCGGGCGATTGATCGGTCACGGCAAACCGCCGCAGGATTTGCTTGCCGAGTTGTTCCCACTCCTTGTCGCCAAACGTGATGCCGCCGAGCAGCAACAGCGCCGCCCATTGGGCGTAATGATTCGGTGATGTGCCGATAAACGGCGAGTGATACCAGGGAAAATCTATGCGGTCTTTGGCGTCGGCGACGAGCGGCGCGATGTTTTCCTTAATCGCTTTCGCCCACCGCGCGCGCCGTTCTGCGCCGAGTTCGCGTTCGAGCAAACGATACGTTTCCAACCACAGCGCCGTATCCCAATCGCTGTCGCCACGTGGTGCAAACACACCACGCTCGTGTTCGCTCGCCAGCAGATCGCCGAGGCGCAACGCGAGGGCGCGCATCTTCGCATCGCCGTAACGCGGATTGGCGGGATGTTTTTTGGCATAGAGCACAGCCGGCACGAGGATCGCGTACGGAAAATGCCGCCATTCGCTGATGGGCGTTTCGAGCGTTTTTAGATCAGCATCCGGCGTGGCGTTCAGATGCCGCTCGACTTTCGCTGTGCCTGCTTCGAGCAGCGGAAAGTACGTGGCAGGCAGAGCAGGCGAACTCGTTTGCGCACGGCTCGCAACACACGACAACACGATGAGCAACGACACAGTTACGGCTTTCATCCTGGCTTACTCCTGATTGATGAAGTCCCGATAGAAAGCGGCTGGCGCATCCGCCGCGCGTCGTTCGACCACGTGCAGCGAAGCTGTCGCTGCGTATTGCTTCTTCAACTCCGTCAGCTTCATTCGTTGCCCCAGCGCGTTCACGCCGTTGACGATCCAAACAGCGCGCGGCGCAATCGCGGCAACCAAATCGGGCAAATCATACGAACGAAGCACGCCCGGAATCACCTGCTCGAAAATCTGCCGATGGATGCGCTGTTGGATAATCGTCTGGTACGAAACGGTCATCCCTTCGAGCACGAGTTTATGAATGCGATCATCGAGCGCCGCTGCGTGCAGCAACGGAATCGCGCCCGCGTCTTTGCCAAAGCCGTAAATCTTCGTGCGCTCCACATCCGCGCGCGCCGCCAGCAAATCCACGCCGCGCAGCACGTCCAGCATTCGCATGCCGACCAATGACCGCCCGATGTGCAACGCGGTCATCGCGCTGTCAAAGTCGCCGAAATACACCGGGAAATCGTCGCTCCCTTCCGTATTGGGAGACCGCGTTTCGCCCATCCCGCGCAAGTCAATCGCCAGCACCATCAGCCCCGCTTTGACGAATTGCTCAATCTCACCGCCTGCCGCTGCTGCCGCCGATTTGCCGCGCCCGTGAACGTAAATCAGCGCCGGTTTGCGCGCGCTTCCGCCGTCCGGCACAAAGAGCAAGGCGGGAATCACGATGCCCGGCTCGCTTTCATACACGAGCTTTTCAATGCGATAGCCCGCGCGCGTGATTGCGCCGTACGGCTTCACGACCGGCGCGTTCTGCGGCGCTTCGTACGCGGTCAGGCTGCGCACACGCTTGCGTAATTCTTCCGTCCCAAACGGCCTCCCCGTCGGATGCAATTGTTCCGCGCGTTTTTGATTCAACGTAAAAACCGTTTCGCCGCCCAAACTCACCGCGACTTGCCCCGCCTCGGTGCAGAACAATTCTTCTTCCGTAGCGATGACGACGTCCGGTTCCGGCTCCTGATCGTCCGCGCCTTTCAACCAACGCCCGAACCAACGATAGGACGCGAGGCGACGCGGTTTGGAATAGCCGTGTCCGTCGTCAGCTTCGACCATCGAAAGTTTTTCCGGCACGCCCAGCAACTTGTACACGCCTTGTGCTTCGCGGTACGTCGCGCGCGCGCCGCCAATCGAAAAGAAATCGCGGATCGCCGACAACATCAGATACGGCTTCGGCGCGAAAGCATAAATAAAATCGGCGTGATCGAGACCTGCGCCAATCCACGGCACAAGATTTTGTTCCGCATCCTGCGGCCCGATGGTGTCGAGCAACGCGCTCCACGACGTGAGGAAACATGACGGCGCAGCCACGTGAATGCGATCTTCCAGCGCGCCCAAATAGGCTGTGTGTGTGCCGCCGCCGGAATTGCCCGTCAGCCCAACGCGCGTCGTGTCCACTTCGGGGCGCGAGAGCAAATAATCCAGCGCGCGCATCCCGTCCCAGATTGTGTAGCGCGCGAGATTGTCGCCCGTGAGCAGGCATTGAATGCCGATGATCGTGTGTTCGGTCGTCGAGCGGCGCACTTTCGATTCGCCCCAATCCGCGTCGTACATTTGCACGCGCTCGCCTTGCCCGACCGTGTCCCACGCGAGCGCCACGTAACCTTTTTGCGCAAACGAGCCAAGCACCTGTTGCCACGTGTCGTGCGCCTTCGCGCCTTCTTCGTGACCGAGCGGGAACAGAATCGCCGGATACGGCGCGCGCCCGCGTGTCGGCACATACAGACTCGCCGTCACATAAAATTTCGGCTGACTTTCAAAGATAACTTTTTCGATCTTGTAGCCGTTGCGTTCGATCACGCCGACCGTGCGCGCGTTGAGCGGCGTGCGTTCCGGGAAAGCGCCGCCCAACGTTTGCAGCATCCGCGCGCGAATGTAGGCTTTGCGCTCTGTGACTTGTTGCGGCGAGGTGAAGCTTTGAATTTTGCGCGCGCGTTCGGCGAGCAAGGCTTTGGCCTGTGCATTCACAGAATCGGGCAGCATGGTTTTGACGTTGCGAAAGTCTTCGAGGCCGACGAGGAAATCGGTTTCGCTGGCTCGTTGCGCTTGCGCTGATGTTGTGCTGACGCTCAGCAATAGCGCGCAAAACATTGCTGGAAAGAGTATTCGTAGCCGCATGAGATTCCCTCAAAAAAAGTAGCGAGACCGGACGGCGTACATTGTTCATTATTCATTTTTCCTTCTTCATTATTGGTCGCGGAGACCCTCTGGAAACAATGAAAAAGGAAGAAGGAAGAAGGAAGAATGTTGCTGCCGCAGCCCCAAATTGAGAATTGCTGTACTCTCGCCTAGAGCTTGACAAAATCTTTGATCTTGATGAGTTGCCCGCCGCGTTCGATGCTGCGATAGGCGGCAATGCCGATTAAGCTGGCCAACGCCCCGGCGCGCAAATCCGCACGCAAGCCCAGCGGATCGGGCTTGTTCGCGCCGCGAAAGATCAGATCGTGCAACGAACCGTCTGCGCCGCCGTGTCCGCCGGAGCGTTGTTCTTGGGTGATGGTCACGAGTTCGGATTTGCCGAAGCTGCGCGTCAACCGCAACTCGTCACGCTTCACCCCGCCGCCGCTGTAGTCTTCGTAATCCAGTCGCCCTTTCGTGCCGTTGAAGGAAATGGATTGGCCTTCGTAGGGCAAATACGTGTTCGCCGTGTACGTCAGCATCACGCCGTTTTCATAGCGCACGACGACCGACATCGTGTCGTAGATGTTGATGTCTTCGCTCCACACACAACCGTCGCGCAAATAGCCGTCTTCCGCTTCGCAATCCGTGTAGAGCTTCACGTAACGCGGATTCTTCGTCACGTCCCAATAAAACTGGCACTGCTGCTTGTGCGCGCAAGTGCGACAGTTCGTGCCGCGAAAGCTGTGATTGCGTCCGTAAAATTTCAGTTTGCCGCGCGCCATCACTTCGACCGGCGTCGAGTTCAGCCACCAGTTCGCTTGATCGAAGTGATGCGACGCTTTGTGAACGAGCAGCGTGCCGGAGTTTTCTTTGCGCCGATGCCAGCGCCGGAAGTAATCCGCGCCGTGACTGGTGTCGAGATATTCGTGAAAGTCCACGGAGATCACCTCGCCGATGGCTTTTTCGAGCAACAACGCTTTCACCTTTTTGTCTTTCAAGCCGTGCCGCGCGTTGAAGGTGACGGTGATGTGTTTGCCAGTTTTCTTCTGCGCATCGAGAATCGCCTGACATTGCTGTTCATCGGTGCAGAGCGGCTTCTCGCTCATCACATCGCAGCCCAACTCCATCGCGCGAATGATGTAACGTGCGTGCGTGCCGTCGGGTGTCGTCACGATCACGCGGTCGGGGCGCGTCGTTTTGATCATCTGATCGAAGTCGGTGAAGGTCGGCGCGTTACTGCCGATCAATTCCCGCGCGGCGGCAACTCGTTTGCGGTTGTGATCGCAGAGGCCGACAATTTCGACGACATCGCTGTAGCCTTTGACCACTTCCTGCCCCCACGTGAACGAACCGCGCGAGCCGGTGCCGACGATGGCAAGCTTCAATTTCTGCGCCGTGTTCGCGCTTCCGGCCAGCACGCTCGTCGCAGCGAGTGAAACGCCGCCCGTCACAAATTCGCGGCGCGTGAGAATGTCTGTTTGATTGGTCATTTTTGTTCCTTTCCGAAATTCAGAAACCGCAGCATCGTTTCGGCAAATACCTTGCGGCGTACTGGCTCCGGCACGTCGCAAGCATCGAGCAAACGATTGTATTGCGCGATCAATTTTTCCAGTTCCAACGGGTCTTCGTCGGTGCCGAACACCAGCTTTTCAAAGGCGTGCGGCGTGCCTGCGGGCATGTGCGTCTGCCCGCTCGTCTGGCCCCACCACAGATATTTTTTGAAGATCGTCAACTCGTCTTTCTTCTTCACCATCGAACTGCCGGTGAGATCGAAGTAGAGGTTCGGATTCCACCGCGCCGCCTCTGCCGCTTCGTCGTACCACGGATTACCGAAATGCGCGCCGATCAACGTCAGCTCAGGAAACGCGCGCGCCAACGTGTCCAAATACATCGGACGCATGCGCGCCATCGAACCTTTCTGACGCGGGATTTTGTCATTGGGCCGAAAGCTGATGCCCGTATGCAGCAACGTCACCAGCCGATACCGTTCCGCGCGCGCAAAGGCCGCAAAATAGCTCGGATCGTCGTAGTTCTTGAGCGGGCTGTGAATCTTCAGCCCTTTGAAACCCGCCGTGTGCGCGCGGTCAATCTGCGCGATCACATCGCCGTCATCCAGATCAATCCAGTAAACCGGAACGATGATGTCAGGATGTTTTTTCGCCGCTGCTTGCAAGGCCGCGAACTCATCGCGCTGCGCTGACAAACAAGCGATGGCGTTGTTCTTGCGATAGACGCGCACGAGGTCTTCGACAAAGTTCGCGCGGTCGTCCCAATGAATATGCGCGTCCACGTAACGCGGTTGCGCCGACGCTGCGACACCGCACAACAACAAACTCAACAGCAGCACACAAAGAAATTGCTTCATAGGTTTTCTTTCTCATCTTTTGTCCACACGCTCCGTTGCGCCCGCCGCTCGATAAATCGCCACCGTGCGCGCAAACGCGGCATCCGTTGCGCCCATCAGCGTGAGCCGACGCGGAGCCAGACAACCAAGTGCTTCGGGAATATCCAACACCCGCAGCACATGCGGCAAGGGCGGCCCGTAATTTTCTTCCGGCGTGCGCGGGCGATGCGACGCGGGCGGGTCAACGATAGTCACTGCTTCAATCGCCGGTTGGTACAGCGCCGCGTACGCCGCGACGATTCCCGCGCGCGCGCGTCCGGCCACTTGCCAGCGCACCTCCGCGCGCCGCCCCACCACCGTCAGCACATCCCACACGCGCCCGCTGTCCACCGTCGCGCCGAGCAAGGCCAGCGCGCGCTCAATCGGGTTCGGGAACTTGCCTTGCGTCCATGCGACCGGCCCGACGCCGCGCGGGCTGAGCAGCAAAACGGAACCGTCTCCGACCACCGAACGCGCCCACTCCGGCAGCTTGTTGGAACCCTCATCCGCATTCAGCACAATGATCCAACGCGCATTGCTTTTGCCTGGCAACCAGCGCCAATACACTTCGATCCCGTCTTCGGTCATTTCCCGCTCGGCTCTTGCTTCCGCTCCCAACACAGGCGCGTAATTCGTTGTCGCCGTCGCAGGCCACGCGGCAAACGTGATGCGGCGCAATCGTGCGAGCAAATCGTTGCGCCACGCCTCGAACTGGCCTGCCGTCGGCACAGTTGGCTGTGCGAGTGTGACAAACTGTTCGTCAATCTTTGTGTTGATGTGATCTTTTGGAAAATCCGTGTCTTCCGGGAACACGCGGAGCCGCTTGCGTTCGAGGATCGGGCTACCGTCAGCGTTCTGATAAGCGTCGGCATCCGTCACGCGCCGCGCGTCGTTTTGCAAATGCCGATGGAAGAATTCGTAGACCGCGCGGCGAATGTCGGTGCGATAGCCGTGCCCGCCGACGCTGATGACCGCGTCTACCAAATCGCTCGCGCCGAACAACGCATAGAGCCGTTCCAATCGCGCGCCGATGCGTTCGTTCGGGTTCATCGGAAAGTAAGAATCCTGGTTCGAGTTGACGAACAGCATCGGACGCGGACACGCCAGCGCCGCGATGTTCGTATAATTCCAGCGCGCGTGGTTGTAGAAAAAGAAACAATCACAATGACGACTGATGCCATCTTCGCCCGCGTAAAATGTCAGATCGCCCAGGCCGCTCACGGGCGCAGACACTTTCACGCGATCATCCACGGCAGTAATCCAAAACGTCCCGATGCCGCCGCCCGAAATCCCCGTCGCACCGAGGCGCGTCATATCCACTTCGGGTCGCGTCGCCAAATAATCCAGCGCGCGGATCGCATTCCACGTCTCGACGCCTGCGGGCGTGTAGCCTGTTGCATGCCACCACCAACGATTGCCGCTCAGCAGCCCGCGATGCAAGCCCGCAATCTCGCTCAACTCCAACGTATCCACGACCAGCGCCACGTAGCCGTGCGTGGCCAACCAGCTTCCGTGCTGCTGGCATTCGTTCGCCGCTTTGTTGCCGTCGCGCCGATGCTGATTGGCGTGCCCGACCTGATACAGAATCGTCGGGTAACGTTCGTTCGTCGCGCGCGCCGGGCGATACAAATTCGCCGTGACGTACAAACCGGGCAAGCTCTGAAAATGCAGCTTCTCGATCACATAGCCGGGCTGTTCGATGGTTCCGGTGATTGTCGCTTTGAGCGGTGTGCGCGACGGCATTGGATTGAGTCCCAGCATATCCAACAACTCGGCGCGCAATGCGGGGCGATGCTTCTCAAAGTCCGCTGCCGAATGGATGCCCGGCAGAAACTCGCGTTCCAGTTCGGCGGCACGCGCGGCGAGATATTGCCGAATGCTGCGGTCGCCGGGCGTGTCCTGAAGCGCCAGCCATCGTGCGGCGCGGCTCGTCGCGGGACAACAGGTCGCCGCCGCAAGCGCGGCACTTTGTCGGATGATTTCTCGTCGGGTGAATTGCATAACAAAAATTCCGTCGTAAGCAAGAGCAATGCTTTCTTCCCTCGATTAGGAATGAAGAAGGAAGAATGCAGA
>CAZWAK010000101.1:0-27650 GCA_964631865.1 uncultured Heliobacteriaceae bacterium
CCTTCGATGATTGCGGGACACGCGGCGTTATTGGCTTGGAAAGCGGGCCAGCCGGTCAAGCTGATTTATGACCGCGCCGAAGATATGGCCGCCACGACGAAGCGGCATCCTTCGCGCACGCGCCATCGCACGGCGGTCAGCAAGGACGGCAAGCTGCTCGCGATGGACATTGAATTTGTGATTGATGGCGGCGCGTATGCCACACTGTCTTCGGTGGTGTTGTCGCGCGGCACGATTCACGCGGCGGGGCCGTATCTTTGCGACAACGTGCGCGTGCGCAGCAAGGCCGTCGCGACGAATCATCCGCCGCACGGCGCGTTTCGCGGCTTCGGCGCACCGCAAAGCATCTTCGCGCTGGAACGACATCTGAACAAAGTTGCTGCGACCGTCGGCCTGAGTCCTGAAGAATTGCGCCGCCGCAACTTTTTGCACGAAGGCCAAACGACTGCGACCGGGCAAGTCATCCGCGAAAAACTCGACCTCGATGGATTGCTGACGCGCGCGTTGGAACTGAGCGAGTATCACGCGAAGAAAGAACGCTTCGCCGTACACAACGCGACGAACGCGAGCGAGAAAAAAGGCATCGGCTTTGCGACATTTCTGCACGGCGCAGGCTTCACCGGCTCCGGCGAACGCTTCCTCGAATCTGTTGTTGGTATTGAAGCCACGAGCGAAGGCCAGGTGCGCATCCTCGTCGCCAGCACGGAAATCGGGCAAGGCACAAACACGATTCTGTCGCAGATCGCAGCGGAAACGTTGCGGCTGGATTACGACCTGATCGAACTCGCGCAACCCGATACCGCGAACGTGCCGAACAGCGGCCCGACCGTAGCTTCGCGCACTTGTATGATCGTCGGCAAGCTCGTCGAATCCGCCGCGCTCGGCTTGCAACAAACGTTGCGAAACAGCGGATTGCTGGATGAAAACTACAACGTGGACGAATGGCGGAATGCTTGTGCGAGCTACATCACCGAGCACGGCACACTGCAATCATTCAGCCAATATTCCGCGCCGCCGAATATTTTCTGGAACGACGAAACCTATCAGGGCGATGCGTATGGCGCGTATGCGTGGGCGGTGTACGTCGCCGAAGTCACGGTTGATCTCGTGACCTACGAAACGCGCGTAGATGATTTCGTGGCGTTGCAGGAAGTCGGCAAAGTCATCAATCCTGTCTTGGCTGCCGGGCAAATCGAAGGCGGCGTGGCGCAGGCGATTGGTTACGCGCTCTATGAAAAGGTCGTGTGGGACAACGGCGCGATGCGGAACAATCAGATGACGAATTACATTATGCCTACGTCCGAAGACCTGCCGCCGATTCGGGTGTTTTTTGAAGAGAACCCATACACGTATGGCCCATCAGGCGCGAAGGGCATTGGCGAATTGCCGATGGACGGCCCGGCTCCGGCGATTCTGAATGCGATTGAAGACGCGATTGGCGCGGAAGTGAATCGCATTCCGTTGTTGCCGGAAGATTTGATGGAAGTGATGAACGCATAAAGAAATGCTATGATGCGGCCCGTATTCGCAAGCTGCTTTCGCAAGGAGTATTCCTATGAGCAATCTGGCTAAATATGTATTTCCCACCGTAATTGACGAGGCCATTATCTATCCTGATTCGGATGGTAAGCCCATGTCTGACAACACCAAACAATACCAGTACATCATTCTGCTTCAGGTGAATCTCGACGATATGTTTGCTGAGAACCCTGACGTTTTCGTGGCCGCGGATTTGTTGTGGTATCCATTGCATGGTCGTCCCAGCATTCGCGCGGCACCGGATACGATGGTGATATTGGGCCGTCCGAAAGGGCATCGCGGTTCCTACCAGCAATGGAAAGAAAATGACATCGCTCCGCAAGTCGTGTTTGAGATTCTCTCGCCCGGCAATACCTGGCAGGAAATGTCCGAGAAGCGACGCTTTTATGAACGCTATGGCGTGCAGGAGTATTACGAATACGACCCCGACAATGGCACGCTGCAAGTTTGGATGCGCGATGAAGAAGGGTTACGGCCAATCTCGTTCGTCGGTGGTTGGCAAAGCCCTTTGCTGGAAATCACAATGCGCCTTGAGCCAGATGGCGCGCTCAGTGTTTTCTATCCCGATGGCAGTCGCTTTCTCCCACCTGTTGAATCGCGGCGGCTGGCGCGCGAAGCGATGGCAGAGGCGGCGCAGGAACGCGAGCGTGCTGAGCAGGAACGCGAGCGTGCCGAGCAAGCGGAGCAAGACAAAGCGCGCTTAGCAGCCAAACTCCGCGAACTCGGCATTGACCCAACCACACTGTAAATGACCACAGAAAAACTCACGATTCATTGTACTGTCAACAGCACAGCGCATTCGCTGCGCGCGTATCCGATGGCGCGTCTGCTCGATGTATTGCGCGAAGAGTTGCAATTGACCGGCACGAAAGAAGGCTGTGGCGAAGGCGAATGCGGCGCGTGTTCGGTGTTGCTGAATGGCGAATTGGTGAACAGTTGTCTGGTTCCGATTGCGCAGGTGAATGGCGCAAGCGTCACGACGATTGAAGGCATTGCATCGGGCGAGCAATTGCACGCCGTGCAGCAAGCCTTTCTCAGACACGGCGGCGCGCAATGCGGCATCTGCACGCCGGGGATGGTGCTGGCGGCGATCAGCTTGTTGAAACGGAATCCGCAACCGACCGAAGCCGAGATTCGCACCGGCTTGGCAGGCAATCTCTGTCGTTGCACAGGGTATATGAAAATCTTCGAGGCTGTTGTTCACGCGGTACAGTACGCGGAGCGATAGCGACCCGATTAACTTTACGATGCGCGCCTATCTTCCCGCTTACGATTTACGAACCCCATCAAATCTTGATGAAGCTCTGCGCCTACTCGCGGCTGCGCCGAACGTTTGGAGGCCGTTTGCGGGCGGCACGGATTTGATGGTGTTGCTCGAAGCAGGCAAGCTTGCGCACAAGCGATTCATCAGCCTTTGGCATTTGCCAGAACTGCGCGGCATTGCGGTCACGGACGATCACGTCACGCTTGGAGCGATGGCGACGTATTCGCAACTTCAGGCGCATCCGATTTTGCAGAGCGAATTCCCGTTGCTCTGTCAGGCGGCGAGTTGGACGGGGAGTGTGGCGATTCAGAATCGTGGGACGATTGGCGGGAACATTGCGAACGCTTCGCCCGCAGCGGATTCGTTGCCTGCGTTGCTCGTGTATGAAGCGGAACTTGAATTGGTTTCGACGCAGGGCGCGCGCTGGGTTTCGTATCAAAGCTTTCACACGGGCTACAAACAAACGGCGATGCAGAGCGATGAACTCATCAAAACGATTCGCTTGCCGCGGGCGACGAATGAATGGATTCAGCATTCGCGCAAAGTCGGCACACGCAAGGCGCAGGCGATTTCCAAAGTTTGTATTGCGGGGCTTGCGCAAATTTCAGACAACACGATCCACGACCTTCGCCTCGCGTTTGGTAGCGTTGCGCCTGTGCCGGTGCGTTGTGTGCAAACGGAAGCGGTGCTGCGCAGTCGCGTGATTGACGATGTTGCGATCAATGATGCCCGCGCGGCGCTCGCCAATGAAATCAAGCCGATTGATGATGTGCGTTCGACGGCGGAATATCGTTGGTGCGTGGCGGCGAATTTGCTCGCGGATTTTTTGCTCACCAGAAAGACAACCCCTTGACGCTCACCGATCAATTCCTGCTCAGTGCTTTGTTGCCGACCGAAGCCAATCAGCTTCGGCTGCGTGATCTCGTGCAATCGTCGGCGCACGAATTGGATTGGGCGGCCATCGTGGCTCGCAGCAAGGCGCGTGGCACGGCGGCATTGTTGCGCTACAACTTGACACGCGCAGAGTTACTAGATGTTGTGCCGCAGACCGAGCGCGAGCTTCTCGCGGCGGAAAGTCAGGCGTGGGCGGCGAAACAGCAAGTGTATGTGCTCGAAGCGACGCGGTTGATCGAAGCGTTGCAGGCGCGCGGCATTGCTGTGTTGCCGCTCAAAGGCGCGGCGTTGATGCTCGGTCATTATTATCCGCGTCCTGGTTTACGCGCGGCGGTGGACATTGATTTGTTGGTTGCGCCGAGCGAGGCGGACGCGGCGTTTGCGATGGCGGAAGGCTGTGGCTTTGCACGCTACCACGTGCCGAAGCCGGTGCGCGTGCCATTGCCATTGCCGCATGAACTGCGTCATTTGCCGATTATGCGCGGGCCGCACGGCGTGTTGATGGAGATGCACTATCGCGCGTTTCACGATTTGCGCAACCGTCGCGATTTTGCTTTGGCCGATATGATAGCGCGCGCGACGATGCGCAACGGCGTTTTGCTGCCTGCTGCTGAGGACATTGCGCTGCATTTGATTCAGCATTCCATTGTGGATTTGAGCAGTGCGTCCACCGCTTGGCGCACGTTGGCGGATTTGCATTTTCTTTTCGCGGCGGAACCACAGGCGCGAGAAAAACTGCTGGCGCGGGCGGACGAATTTCAATTGCACAGCGCCGTAACGCTCGCACTCGAAGCGTTGCAAGTGGTGGAAGCGGCGCGCGTCGAACACGCCAGCCGCGCGGTGCGGTTGTTCGTAGAAACTGCTACGGACGAGGCAATGTCCGGCACGATGGAAGCCGCACGCCTGCTCGAATATCTGGATTTGCGACAACGACCGGTCGTGAAGCTCAAACATTTGTACGCGCTGCTGACAACAGCAGAAGCGGGCCAGCAGGTGGCTGCCGAACTGCGCTCCACAAGCAAACTGCGACGGCTGATGACGATGCTGAAAAACTTTCATTGGCAAGGCGTGACCTTCGCTGATATGCGGCGCGTGCTGGCGCTGCGCAAAATTATGTTGCGGAAATAACACTCCGCCGAACTTTCCTACTTGCGCCAGCGTACAGCCCTCTGCCACGCGAAATTTCATCAACCATCCAAATCTATGAGGAACCTTATGAGACGGAAAATGATCCCAATGTTTTGCGCACTGTTGGCGGTTGCGCTGTTTGCCACGAGTCTCTTCGCACAAGCCGACGCCAAAAAGGCTGCCGAAGATAATCGCGCGCCGATTGTGAAAGAAACCGAATCTTCGTGGAAACGTGCGAAAAAATGGACGCTGGAGTACATTGACGCGATGCCGGACAACGCGCTGAACTTCAAGCCCACGCCCGAAGTCCGCAGCTTTGCCGAACAGATGTTGCATCTCGCGTTCTGGAACTTCGGTCTCATCGAAGCGGCGGGCGGCAAGGCCAATCCCTACGGCAAGAAACAGGAAGACCTCGAAAAACGCGAGGACATGAAAACCAAAGCCGCGCTGCGCAAAGTCGTGGCCGAAAGCTATGACAGCGTGCTGGCGGAGATGAACGGATTGACGGAAGCGAAGCTGCTGGAACAAGTTTCGTTCTTTGGTCGCAAATTTACGCGGCTGTCCGTGTTCAGTATTGCGCTGGATCATCAAACGCATCATCGCGGCCAAACGACGGCGTACTTGCGTTTGAAGGGCGTGACACCGCCGCCGGAATCGTAGCATTTGCCATCTGTCATTGGTGATTTGTCATTTGTCATTGGGAGAAAGCGACGTTTCTCTGCGATGGCAAATGACAAATCAGAAATGGAAAATGGGAGATGAACCGCTCCTTTCGTTTCGCTCAGCCACCCCCCGCTCATCGGGGTTGTTCCCGCCACAACTTGACGCTCGCCATCGAAGCCCCCTATCATCGGAAATCGAATTGTGCAGAGAGGAATCCGGTTTTCATGGCAGAGTCACGCATTGAAGTCTTTCGCAAAATGCTCGCCGCCGATGCCGCCAACACGGCGGTGCGCTTCGGCCTGGCCAACGAATTGCTCAAGCTCGAACGGTTTGAAGAAGCCGCCGCCGAGTTGCAAATGTATTTGCAACAAGCCAACGATCAGGGCAATGCGTATGGCAAGCTGGCGCAGGCGTTGGAGCGCTTGGGACGCACCGACGAAGCGCGCGCGGCCTACGAACAAGGCATCGCCGCCGCCAACCGACACGGGCATCCAGGCATGGCGCAGGAGTTTCAATTGGCGCTCGATGAATTGATTTGATCTCGCACAGGTTCCCGCCCCCTTCGGCTCACCAAGTTTGATTGAGAATAACATTCGTTATGCGGAGATTTTTCAACCGACGAACCTTGACGATCACTGCGATTAGCCTACTCGCGCTCATCGCTATTCTGGCGCTGGCGGCGTTTTTGTGGCTCCGGTCGGACAACTTCAACCACTGGGTCGCCGGGCAATTGAAAACGGCGCTCGAAGAATACGGCATCCGCGCGGAAATCGGTGCGGTCAAGCCCGGCATTCGTGACCTCAGCATTGAACTCAAAGACGTGAAGCTCTTTGCGAAAGATGAAAAAGAGCCGTTCGCCGCGTTCGATCAACTCAACGGCACGGTCAAGTTCCGCGACTTGCTCACACGCAACGTGCCGACCGAAGTCAGCTTGCAAAACCTGAAGCTGGACGGGCTGAAGTTTTGGTACAAAGTGGACGCGAACGGCGTGTCGAATCTGTCCAAGCTCGACTTTACACAAAAAGGCAAACAAGCGCGCGAAGACATCGAATTCGATTACGCCGCCGCGAATGTCGAACTCACACGCGCCGAGATTTTTTATGTGGACACAATGCGCAAGCTCGACGGCGCGGCGCGCAACCTCGCGGTCAAAATCACGCCCGACCGCGACAAGCTGTTTCGCATCGTTGCCAGCGCCGACAATTCCACCTTCACGCTCGACGGCCAAGCCACGAATGACATCAGCTTCAAATTGAATTCGCTCGCCAACGAAACCGGCGCAGTGGTCGAATCGCTGACGACGACTTCGCCGCTCGTCACTGCCGAAATGAAAGGCGAGATGAAGAGTTGGGAGAAGTTGGATTATACGCTCGATGCCAAAGCGACCGTGCAGATGAATGAAGTCACGCGCGTCTTCGCGCCCGCCACGCGCATCAACGGCACGGCGAACTTTGAAGGCAAAGTCGTCGGCACAGGCGTCGAATATAAAGCCGACGGCAAGCTGACGAGCAACAACATCGTCGCGAAAGATGTGCGCATCGAAGGGCTGCATCTGAAATTCAACGGCAGCGGCAAAGGCGCGGAGTTTGAAGCGGACGAAGAATTGCTGTTTCAGAAACTCGATGCCGCTGGCTTCAAGGTCAATCGCATCGCCGCGCTGGGGCGCATCGCGGGCAACGGCGAAGACTTCACGTGGCTGCTGAATTTCAAGGCGGGCGATGTCGCGGGGCCGGACGTGAAAGCGTCGGGCATCAGCTTTTCCAATGCGAAAATCAATTTCCGCGCCGATGACTTGAGCAAATTCAAAGCCACCGGCAAAGCCAAAGTCGAACACCTCGTCACCGCCAACGTAGACATCGGCAACATCACGGGCGACGTGACCGCGACCCGCAGCGAAGTCATCGTGCCGAATTTCAGCGGCGCAGTTTTCGGCGGCAGCGCCAATGGCAGTGCGCGCGTGCGGCTCGATGGCAAAGGTGCTTCGGAAGTGCAGGCAAATCTGGCCGCGCTCAATCTTGACAAAGCTTCCGCCGTGACCGCAGGCAAACGTTTGCCGTTGCGCGGCACAGCGGACGGCAAAGTGAATCTCGCGTGGAATGGCTTTGATTTCAAAACCGCCGAAGGCACTGCGAATCTGAAATTCAAAGGCTCGACGATCTCGCAAGAAGGAACCGAAGGCGCGGGTGTGTTGGAAGGCTTGCCGATTACGGGCGAGTTGAATGCGGTCGCTTCGCAACGCCGCTTGAAGATCAGCAACACGTTGATTCAAACCGGCGCGACGCAAGTCACCGTCAGCGGCGACATCGGCTGGGACAAAACGGGCGCGCTGGATGTTGTGTTGACCTCCAACGATGCGGCGGAACTGCAAACGCACGCGCTCGATTTGGCGAAAAGCTTCAATCCCGAAGCGGTGCAGGAATTCATCGAACAGGAAATCCAACTCACGAATAAGTTGAGTTTCATCGGGCGCGTGACCGGTTCGCTCGAAAAACCGCAAGTCAGCGGGCGCGTGAATTTGGAAGCTGTCAATTGGCACGACGAACCGCTCGGCGAAGTCGCAGCGAACATCAATTACACAGGCGACGCGCTCAAGATTGACGAAGGCTTGTTGACGCAGCCGGACAAAGGGCAAGCGCAATTCGCGGTGGACATTCCCTTCAACGTCAAAAACGGCATCGCGGTCAAAACCAATCTGAAAGGCTTGTCATTGGCTTCGGCATTGAAAGCCGCGCTGTCGTTGCCTGTCGAAATCGAAGGGCTGGCGAATGGACAAGCGGAAATCACGGGCTTGCCCGAAGCGATGCGCGGCGCGGCAGACATCAAGGTCACGAACGGCAGATACGGTACGAAAGCCATCGAAGCGTTCACGAGCAAATTGACGCTCGACGGATCAAAGATTGATTTGACCGAATTGCAATTGCGCACGGGCGAGAGTTCAGTCGCAGGCACAGTACACTTCGACACGAAGACAAAGGGCTATCGCGCGAAGTTGCAGGGCGAAGGCATTGACCTGAACGAATGGGTCAACATCGCGCTCGAAGAAAACGAGCCGCGCATTCCGTTGACTGGGCGCGTCAACATCAACGTCGAAGCGGAAGCGGCAGAATTCAAGCTCGACGAAAAGCAAGGCCGCATCTTTGATCGTTTGGAAGCGACTGCGACGAGCAAAGAAATTGTCTACAAAAACGAACCCATCCGAAATGCGGTGTTGACTGTCAACGGGCGCGACAGCGTGGCGAAGCTCGACATCAAAGGCGACGCGCTCAGCCAAAGCCACACGGGCGCGGGCGAGATTGATTTCAGCAAGCCGGAAATGCCGATCAACTTGGCGCTGAACTTCAAAGACCTCGAAGTCGCGCGCGTGCTCGACCTCGCGTCGGCAAGCGATTTGCAAGCGACAGGCAAGGCTTCGGGGCAGGTTCGTATTGCTGGAAATTTGGCGAGCAAGGCCGATCCGCTGCGCGTCGAGACGGAATTTTCGGGCTTGTATTTCGATGTCACGGATTATCGCCTGACCGCGCAGACGCCGTTCACGCTGAAGGTGAATGCCGATCAAGTTGACCTCGGTTCGATTCGCTTGTCGGGCAACAACACGAACGTCAATGTGCGCGGCACGCTTGCGCTCAGCGAAGCCGGACGCAACACGCTTTCGATCAACGGCGATGTGAATTTGAAGTTGATTCAGTCATTCGTGAAAGACGTGTTCGCTGACGGCATCGTCAAGCTCGAAGGCGAAGCGCGCGGCACATTCAAGCAACCGCGCTTCAGCGGCACGGCGACGTTGCAGGACGGCAGTTTGCGGATGCCGGGCTTCCCCGTCGGAATGAATCGCGCGCGCGGTCGTTTGTTGTTCACGGCGGATCAAGCGCAACTTGCTTCGTTTGAAGCCGACGTGGGCACGGGCAAAATCAAAGCAACAGGCGGCGCGTCGTTTGCGGGTTTCAAGCCGAATCGCTGGCGCTTTCAAATCAAACCGGAAGGCGTGCGTGTGGATTATCCGCGCGATGTGCGGGCGACGTTGGACGGCGATTTGGAGTTGCAAGGCTCGCGTGAATTTCAATTGCTGAGCGGCACGGTGAATGTGCGCCGCACGGAATATTTGTCCGACGTAGATTTGTTCGAGTTCATCGAAAAGATCACCGAACAATTCGGCAATCCTTCGATTGGCGGCGCGGCGGCGGATGACAGCGCGTTTCCGCCGACGCAAATGGACATTCGCGTGCTGGCGAATGAAACGCTGAATCTGCGCACGAAGCTGTTGGACATCACGGGCAGCCTGGCGTTGCGGCTGCGCGGGCCGATTGATGATCCAACGGTCGGCGGGCGCATCACGGTGACGCGCGGGATTCTGGACAATATTTTCAGCCAGCGGTTTCGCATTGCGAATGCGGGGACGATTGAATTTCCCGGCGTCGAAAAGCGCACGGGACAAATGAATATCGAAGCCGAATCCGACATCAAAGGCTATCGCGTGATTGCAAATTTTTCGGGTGCGCTGAATCAACCGCGCTTCCGGTTGCGCTCGGAACCGTCGTTGCCGGAACCGGAAGTTTACAACCTCGTGGCGACCGGGCGGCTGCAAAACGAAGATCGTTTGTCGAGCAGTTCCAGCTCGCAAGCCATCGCGCAGACTTCGCTGAACACGGCGGCGTCATTCATTGCGAATCGCGCGTCGCGCACAGTGGAATCGAACGTCACGAGTCGGTTGTTCGGCCTGAATCGGTTCTCGCTCGACCCGTTGTTGACGGGGCGCGGCACAGACCCGACGGCGCGCGTGACGGTCGGGCGGCGCATCACGAAAGACTTGTCCATCACCTATTCGACCAACATTGCGTCGAACCAGGATCAAGTGATTTTGATTGAGTATCAGGCGAGCGACCGTTTGTCGTTTGTGGCCTCGCGCGCGCAGGACGGGACGTTCGGGTTGGATGTGCGGTTGCGGAAACGATTTTGAAGATGGATAGAACACGGATGAAACGGATAAGACAGATCAATACAGATTTGATCGGTGTGAATCGGTCGCATCTGTTCGATCTGTATTCTATAGTCTTTTCGTTACTTTTCCTTTCGAGCTTATCACTTGCCCAAAACCTCGAAACCTATCTCGGCAAAAACGTCGCCGAAGTCCGCATCGCTTACGAAGGCACGGGCGTCAACATCGGCACCGATGATTTGCGTGGTTTGGTGCGCGTGCGCGAAGGCAATCCGTATTCGGCGGTAGATGTGCGACGTTCGCTGCTCGCGCTCTATGATTCCGGGCGCGTGGCGAATGCGCGTGCGGAAGCGCGCTTGAATCCGACGGGCGCGGTCGTTGTCGCGTTTCTCGTGACGCCACAACTGCGCGTGGGCGATGTCGAATTCACCGGCCTCGTCCCCGAAATCACCGAAGAAGAATTGCGCGCGAAGTTGGCCGAACTGGATCGCGGTTTGAAATACACCGAAGTGAATTTGAATCGCGGCGGCGATTTGATTGCCGAAACGTTTCGGGAGCGCGGCTACTATCAAACGGCGGTCGAACCGAAAATCAAAACCGATGCGACCGGGACAGTCGTGGACATCAGCTATGCCATCACGCCCGGCACGCCTGCTAAAATTTTAGCATTCAATCTGTCTGGCAATGCCAAGCTGTCCGAACCGACGCTGCGGCTGGCGCTGAAAAGCAAAGTCGGCGACACGTTTGTGCGCTCAAATTTGACCGCCGACACACAGCAGTTGCTGCGAATGCACCTGGACAAAAACTACTTCGCCGCGCAGGTCGGCCCGGCGGACATCAGCTATGACAGCGCGAAAAATGCAGTGACAGTGAACTTGCCCATCGTGTCCGGCCCGGCGCTGACGGTGAAAGTCGAAGGCGCGAGCGTGAGTGAAAAAAAGCTGCGCTCGATTCTGCCGTTGATGCGCGAGGGCGGCGTGGACGAAGCAACGCTGGATGACAGCGCGCGTCGCATCCGCGAGCATTTGCAGGAAGAAGGGTTTTTCTTTGCCGAAGTCGCGCCGCCCGCGATGCCCCCTGCAATAACAGATTTGGCGCAGGAAAAAGCCGAACTCAAATTCAGTGTCGAACCGGGCGAACGCTATCGTGTCGCCGAGATTCGCATTGATGGGACGAAGAATATTTCGCTGCTCGACATTGCGCCGAGCCTGCAAACGCAAACGGCGGCGCTGTTCCCGATTCCGCTGCTGACGACGAGCTACATTCGCGGCATCACGAGCGAACAGGCGCTGCGCCGCGACGCGGAATTGATTCTTTCGCAACTGCGCGATCAGGGTTATCGCAAAGCGCGGATGGCCGCGATTAATCGCGCGGTTAGCGAAGACAACGATCAACTCAAAATTATTTTCCGCGTCGAGGAAGGCCCGCAGTCGTTCGTCGGCGACATCGCTTTCAAAGGCAATGCGCTGTTCACGGTGGACAGCTTGCGCGAAAAGGTCGAGATCAAATCCGGCGATGCGTTTTCCATCAGCCGCATCAAGATCGAAGCGAACAACGTCTTGCAGCAATACTACGACGCGGGCTATGCGACCGCGTCCGTGCTGGCGCGCACGTATGAAATGGGCGGCGAGCGGATGCGCGTGATTTATGAAGTCACCGAAGGCCCGCAGGTACATATCAATCGCGTCTTCGTCAACGAAATCGGCACGCGCCAACGCACCATCGGCGGGCGCGTGCGAAACTACCTGCGCTTCAAGGATGGCGAGTTGCTCAAGAACGATGAGCTGTCGAAAAGCGAGCAGGATTTATACGGCTCCGGCGCGTTTCGGCGTGTGCAAATTCGCACCGAAACACTTGGCGAAGAAACAACGACCGGCGAAGTCAGACGCAACGTGTTTGTGGATGTCGAAGAAGGCAAATCGCGCGTGCTGGTGTACGGCGCAGGCTATCAATCGGACGAAGGGCCGCGCGGGATTTTTGAAATCTCGGACCCGAACATCTTCGGGCGTTTGACGACCGCAGGCTTTCGCATGCGCGCCAGCCCGCGCAACCTGCTCGGTCAACTTTCGTACACTGATCCGCGTCCGTTCAATCGGCGTCTGCCGCTGCTATTCTCACTGCTCGCGCAGCAGCAAAAGCGTCCGGCCTTCGATTCGACGCGGTTCACGGCTTTGCTGCAAGTCGAAAAGCAATTGGGTGAACGGTCGTTGCTGTTGTTTCGCTACAACTACGACGGCGTTTCGGTGCGACCGCCTTCGAGCGGCGGGCAGGCGTTGGATTTCAATGATCCCTTGACGCAATTGGATCGGCGCGACCGTCCGATTCGCTTGTCGCGTTTGTCGGCGTCGTATGCGTTCGACGGGCGCGACAATCCGTTTGATGCGACGAGCGGGCGTTACCACACGGCGGACGCGACGATTGCCTTGCGCGCATTTGGCGGCAACGGACAATTCGCGCGGTTTTTCACGGAAAATCAGGCGTATCACAAATTGTCGAGCAAGGCGGGCGGCGCAGTTTTGGCAGGCAATTTGCGGGTTGGTTTGGCCGCGAACATCGGCACGCCCATCGCCAAAATTCTGCCCAACAATCCGACCGAACTGGATCGCAAATTGATCCCGATTACCGAACGCTTTTTCAGCGGCGGTTCGACGACGTTGCGCGGCTATAACTTTGAATTGGCGGGGCCGCGCAATTGTTTGCAAGTTGTGCCTGACCCGAATGACGCGACGAAAAAAATCGTCCAGGATTGTCAGAACACCGCGACTGCGCCGGGCAGCAATCCGATCTTTCAACTCGTCGGCGGCAATGCGTTGGTGATTGCGAACGCAGAGATTCGGCAGCCCGTTTATCGGCAAATCAGTTTGGTGGGCTTTTATGATTTGGGGAATGTCTTTGCCACCTTCGGCGACATCGCGCCAAAGAACTTCACGCACAGCATTGGCGCTGGCATTCGCGTCAAAACGCCGCTGGGGCCGTTGCGGCTGGATTTGGGCTACTTGGCGAGCGACCCGTACAACGGCACAGGCTTACGTCCTGACCGGCATCCCGACTTCAAAGCCTCGCGCCTGCGCTGGCACATCAGCTTCGGACAGGCGTTCTAACAAACAGTCAGGCGTCCAGGGAGTCACGGACTCGTCTTTTTCAGATTTTCGAGCCAGGAGCGATTGTCCGCCGGGTGGTAAATGAGCGTGGCGGTGATATGATCGCCGACTTGCAGTTGCTTGAGCATAGCGTCGTCTTTGACCGCAAACGGCATGGTCATCGCTTCCATGAAGCCTTCGATCTTTTCGTGCGCCACTTCAATGCGTTTGGCGGCTGGCTCGACTTTGACGATTTTGCCTTTTACCTCGTAGCGTTTGGGTTCACCGCTGCTGGGCGCACTGACTTGGCGCTCGCAGGCAGAGAACAACAAACAACCAATCAAGGCCAAAATCGCGCAGCTTCTGGTCATTGCAGTTCTGAGAAAGAAGCGGAGAAGCAAACGTTGACCGCTCCGCTGCTCAAGGGGTCATTACTTGATCCGACCGCTGCACCCGGACGTGAGTTCTCGATGAGAGGCGTGGCAGGCGGTGCAGGAATTAGTGAGGTTTTTCATGGCGACTGCCGCTTGATCGTCCTCTTTCTTCCGGGCAGCGGTGACGATGGCGCGCGCTGCGTCTTGCGCTTCTTTCGACAATTTGACGGCATCGCTCGTGCCGCGTTTCGTCCAGAATTTTCCTTCCTGTTTGAAGATGGACTCTAATTCCTTCGCGGCGCTGATGACCTTCTCACGATTATTGGTTTTGAAGTTTTCGCGGAGCATTCGCATATACCCACCCGTCCGTTTCATCCGCTCCTGATACTGTTGCTCTTCTGTGGCTGTGGTGGCAAACACAAAGGTGGTTAGCAAAACAAACATCACAACGGTCACTAATTTTTTCATATTCCCTCCGTTTTCGGTTAAGTTTCCAGTCAATGAAACAAAGCGCAAGCCTATCATTCCGCGATGGACTGGGCCATTTGAGTTTTGATCGGGTTTCCCGCGTCGTGAACGAATCTCGTGTGCGTGCATAGTTGTCGCATTTCCGCCGCCAAAATGCAACTGGTCGCCGCCACCGAAGCATTTCGTGCGGGCAGAGATTTTTGCCTCGCCACTGGCTGAGATTTGCTGCCGCGTCCGCCCCGGTTTATCTTGAGACGGCGCGGCGACGAAACCAACACCGCGCGTCACCCCCGGATTGCACTAAGACCGAGAACCGCGATGAGAGATTTGTCCCAACGATTTCACGACTTGTATGGCACGGAGCCACGTCTGTATCGTGCGCCAGGCCGCGTGAATCTGATTGGTGAACACACCGACTACAACGATGGGTTTGTGTTGCCCGCTGCGCTGGGCTTTTCCACCTGGGTGGCGGCTGCGCCGCGGGCGGATCGTCGGCTCGTGCTTCATTCTGAGAATTTCTCCGAAGTCATGGAGTTCGATTTGGACGACACGAGCGCGCAGGCGCGTCATCATTGGAGCGATTATGTTTGCGGCGTGGCCGTGACGCTCGAACAAAGCGGGTATCGTTTGCGCGGCGCAAACCTGTTGCTGCGCGGCGAAGTGCCGATGGGCGCGGGGCTGAGTTCTTCCGCCGCCATTGAAGTGGCGACGGGCTATGCGTTGCTGGACACGGCGGGTTATGCGCTGGATCGCCTCGAACTCGCCCGGCTGTGCCAGCGCGCGGAAAACGATTTTGTCGGGTTGCGCTGCGGCATTATGGATCAGTTCATTGCGTGTTGTGGGCGCAGCGGGCAGGCGTTGTTGTTGGATTGCCGTTCGTTGGAATATCGGTCGTTGCCCTTGCCCGCAGAGGTGCGGCTGGTCATTTGCAACACGATGGTCAAGCATAGTTTGGCGAGCGGCGAGTACAATCAGCGCCGCGCCGAATGCGAAGCCGGTGTGCGGCAACTGCAATCGTTTCTGCCGCACGTGCGTGCGTTGCGCGATGTGTCGTTGCACGAATTGCGACAATATGGCCAAGCCTTGCCCGATGTCATCTATCGTCGTTGTCATCACGTCATCAGCGAAAATGAGCGCGTCCTGGCCAGCGCCGCCGCGCTCGAACAAGGCGATTTTACGGCCTTCGGGCGCTGGCTGAACGCCTCGCACCAAAGCTTGCGCGAAGATTACGAAGTCAGTTGCGATGAACTGGATTTACTAGTGCGGCTGGCCAGCGAAGTCGAAGGCGTGTACGGAGCACGCCTGACCGGCGGCGGCTTCGGTGGTTGTACGATCAATTTGGTCAACGCCGCCAACGTGCGCGAATTCGAGCGCGTCGTGACACCGCGCTATCAACGGGCGACCGGGCATACGCCGGAAATTTATATTGGCTCGGCGGCGGAAGGCGTTGAGCGGGTCAAGTGAATTTCATCCCGCAACGGGATGCGGAATACGAAAAAGAAGTCCTCTTCTGCCGGTCAAAGCGACAGCGGAAGTTTTTATGCTGTGTATGGACGGTCTTTACGCAGACGATCCATCACCCGTCGTGCTGCGGAAACGAGTCCGCCTACTCATCGAACAATTGGTTTGAGCGAAAGGAAACACCATGCAAAAACGCAAACTTGGAAATAGTAATTTGGAAGTGTCCGCCCTCGGGCTGGGCTGTATGGGCTTGAGCTTTGGTTTGGGGCCGCCGACCGAGAAGCAGGCCGCCATCGCCTTGATTCGCGCAGCGGTCGAACGCGGCGTCACGTTCTTCGATACGGCGGAAGTGTACGGCCCATTCACCAACGAAGAACTCGTCGGCGAAGCTCTCGCTCCTGTCCGTGAGCAAGTCGTCATCGCCACCAAATTCGGCTTCAGACCCGCCAGCAACGGCGAAGGCCGATGGAGCGAATTGGACAGCCGCCCGGAACACATCAAAGCGGTGGCCGACGCCTCGCTCAAACGGCTCCGAACCGATGTCATTGATTTGTTCTATCAACACCGCGTTGACCCGAACGTGCCGATTGAGGACGTCGCGGGCGCGGTGAAAGATTTGATACAGGTCGGTAAGGTCAGACACTTCGGTTTGTCGGAGGCCGGCGTAAACACGATTCGTCGCGCGCACGCCGTGCAGCCTGTGACGGCGCTGCAAAGCGAATACTCCTTGTGGTGGCGCGAACCGGAAGCGGAAATCCTGCCAACGCTCGCCGAACTCGGCATCGGCTTCGTGCCGTTCAGTCCGCTCGGCAAAGGCTTTCTCACCGGCAAGATTGACGCCAACACGACGTTCGACAGCACGGATTTTCGCAACGTCGTGCCGCGCTTTACGCCGGAAAATCGCCAAGCCAATCAAGCCGTCGTTGATCTCGTCAGCAAGATTGCACAAAGTAAGAATGCGACACCTGCGCAAATCGCGCTCGCTTGGGTGCTGGCGCAAAACGCTGCTCAGAAAGTGGAGATGGTTCCGATTCCCGGCACCACGAAGCGGCACCGGTTGGAAGAAAATCTCGGCGCGGCAAATGTCGAATTGACGGCGGACGACTTGCGCGAAATTGACAGCGCCGTGTCGCAGTTCGACATCCAAGGCGAACGCTACCCACCAGCGATGCAGCAAATGATCAATCGTTGAGGTTTAATTCGTGATGGCGAGCAAACCGTATAAATATGGCGTATTCGGCGTTGGGCGCATTGGCAAAGTCCATGCGGCTATCGTGCAGCAACAAGGTCATCAAATCGTAGCCATTGGCGACAAGGCGCAAGCTGCGGTTGAGTTCGCAAAAGCTGAACTAAATCTTGATGGCGCGCGAGCTTTTTTTGATCCCGCCGCGATGGTGCAGGAGATGGCTGGCGAAATGGATGCGGTCATCATCGCATCGCACACCAAAGATCACGCGCGCGATGCGCTGCCCTTTGTCCAGGCGCAGATACCGATCTATCTGGAAAAACCTTTGACGGATGGGTTGCAGGAAGCGTTTGCGTTTGTCGCTAGGATTGGCCGCGACGCGCGTCAAATTCAGATTGGTTTGCAGCGGCGCTATGACCCGGCGCTGCTGTATACGCGGGAACTGCTGCAATCCGGCGTGGTAGGCGAACTGCGCGAAATCCGCTGCATCCTGCGCGACCAATATCCGCCGCCGTCCACCTACAGCAGTCGAGGTTTGATTATTGACATGGGCATCCACGTCGCCGACGAAGCGATTTGGTTGTCGGGCGAATTCCCCAGCGAAGTCTGGGCGAGCATGCATCATACGCGCGGTTACGATAGCCCGATTGACGAAGGCGGTGACACCGCCTTCGTGACGTTCACGACTCCGTCCGGCGTGGTCGGGCGGCTTGACCTGAGTCGCACGCATTCCTCCGGCTACAACAACGAGACGTACATCATCGGCACGACCGGCACGATTCACACGGGTCGTTTTGCCGGATACCCCGGCCCCATCCACGTAGAGGTTTGGCAAGCGGATGGCAAACTGCATCCCGCGTCACAAACTTTTGAGATGACCTATCTGACGCGGCCTTTCCCTGAGTTTCTGCCGCGCTTTGAGGTGGCATACGCCCGCGCCCATCAGCAGTTCCGCGCCGACCTCGAACGCGGCGTAGCCTTTGCCGTGACGCAAAACGAAGTGCTGGATGCACAGGTCTTCGTGGAGGCGGCGCATCGTTCGGTGCAACAGGCGGGCGCGCGTTACCAGTTGCAGCGCGATGACCATTTGCAGGAATACAAGGCGGCGTGCATTGCCAATGGACTCATCGGCAGCGATTGAGTCTCGGATTGTGGCGCATGTAAGGAGAAGATATGAACACAAAACTTTTGTTGAAGTTTGGCGCAGGCGTGCTGACGCTATGTCTGACCCGCGCCGACGGGAGCGTACTGCCAAGGCAGCAACAAGAGCCGCTAGTGCGCATCGCCGAACTCGAAATTGATCCGGCGCAGTTGGAAAATTACACAGCCTTTTTGAAGGAAGAAATTGAGATTTCAATCAGAGTCGAGCCGGGCGTGCTGACCTTGTATGCCGTCGCGGAAAAAGCGCATCCCACCCGCATCCGCATTTTTGAAACATACGCGAGCGTGGAGGCGTACCAGTCCCATCTCGAAACGCCGCATTTCAAAAAATACAAAGTCGGAACGCAGGCCCTGGTGAAATCGCTCAAGTTAATTGAGACGACGCCCATTCTGCTTGGCGCGAAGGCGAAGTGAAGACGCTTGCGCAATATGCCGGGCGGAGCTTGTTTGCAGGTTCAGATCGCTACGAAGTCTGGCGATGTCACGTTGTGGCGGAGCGCCGAATAGCTTCTTGTAGTCGCGGCTGAAATAGGCTGGGTCTTCATAGCCCACACGGAACCCGGCGCTCGCCGCGTCCAGGTCTTCGCCGAGCATCAGGCGACGCGCTTCCTGTAGTCGTAGCTGTTTCTGAAACTGCAACGGACTCATCGCCGTGACGGATTTGAAGTGATGATGAAAGCCGGAAACGCTCATGCCGAGTTCGTGTGCGAGATGCTCCACTCTGAGCGGCCGGTCAAAGCGTTCGCGCAGATGCCCGATAGCTTGGGAAATACGGTGTGTGTCTCCCGCGGACGCTACGAGGTGGCTGAGCCGTGCGCCTTGCCCTCCGACCAAAAGCCGGAAAATGATTTCTCTGATGATGAGCGGCGCAAGCACTTTGCGTTCAAGCGGCGCGTCAAGCAATCGCACCAACCGGACGACCGCGTCGAGCAAATTGGCATCCGTCGGGCTGACGTTCATCGCCTTCAGGCTTGCGCCGCCTTTTTTCAGTTCGAGGCCGGATTCCATCATGACCGAGGCGACGAGGGAAGAATCCAGGCGCAGTCCGAAACCCAGGTAAGGCCGTTCTTCCGACGCTTCCTTGACCTGGAAGACAAGGGGCAAATCAACCGTGTAAATCAAGTAATGCTCTGGGTCGTACTGGAACACTTCATCGCCTAACAGAGCTTGTTTGCGGCCTTGCGCCACAATGCAGAAGGACGGTTGGTACACGGAATGAACCGGCTCCGTCGGCTTGGAGGCGCGGCTAAGGCGAAGACCGGGAACGATGTCCCGCGACCCGTCTTCGCGCATGATCCGCGTCATTCGCTCCACGAGTTCTTCGCGGTTGCCTTGTGTTCGTTGCGCGTCACGTTGGGTTTCTCTTTGGCTCATAAATTCATTTTAGCTTTTCTCGTTCCTCTGCGCCTGCCGCGCAGGAGATTTTTGCAGGATTGTACAATCATTTGCGAGTATTGTCTTATCGCCTTCAATTTCGGAGGCGTCATAATCAAACTCAAAATCAGGTTACATGGGGAAAATTGTGCAGGCCCGACAGCCTGTCAGGATCGAAAGGACGAAAATGAAAACCACGAGAATGAATCGGTTCGCCGCGCTGGTCGTGTTGCTTGCGCTGCTCGCTTCGGCATCTGCTCAAACCAATCGAGAGGCGCGGACTCTCAGCATCACGCGTAACAGTTCACCACCGCCGCCGCAGATGAGAGAGGCTGAGAACTTCACGGGTTCCGTCGGTGTCGAGATGCTGATAGAAGCAACGGCTCCTTCGCCACTGACCGCCGCGCGCGTCACCTTTGCGCCGGGCGCGCGCACCGCGTGGCACGCGCATCCGCTGGGACAGACGTTGATTGTGACGGCAGGCGCGGGCTGGGTGCAGCAGGCAGGCGGTGAGAAGCAGGAAATCAGGGTAGGAGATGTCGTGTGGACACCGCCGGGCGTGAAGCACTGGCATGGCGCGACAACCACCGACCGCCTGACGCACATCGCCCTGACCGAACAACAGCCTGACGGCAAGCGCGTCGAGTGGATGGAAAAGGTTAGCGAGGTGCAATACAACGCATCGGCTCAAGCGCAAGCGGCAACGCCAACTACGCCTAAAGCTGTATCCAATCAGCAACCACGACCGTCTCAACGAGCAATCGGCGACTTTTCCCCTAAGCTAGCGCAGCTTACCGATGACGTTCTCTATGCCGACGTCTGGGAGCGACCACAGCTAGGCAAGCGTGATCGCAGTCTGGTGACAGTCGCGGCGCTGATTGCGATGAATCGTCCCGACCAGCTTCGCTCACACATTGCGCGCGCACGTGCGAATGGCGTGACGAAAGAGGAAGTGATCGAAACTATCACGCACATGGCGTTTTATGCAGGCTGGCCGAGCGCGATTACGGCGCTGGGCGTAGCCAGAGAAGTCTTCCAGTAAGGATGAGTAATGAGAGGAAAATTTATGACCAATCTCAACCGTCGCACTTTTCTTCAAGTCACCGCGCTGGCAGGCGGGGGCTTTATGCTGGGCTTATACCCAAAGGCGGCTGCCATTGCACAACAGGGACGCCCTGCGCCGCCGCCGTTGGTTCCCAATGATTTCATCAGCATTGCGGTCAACGGACAGGTAACGATCACCGCGAAAAATACGGAGATCGGACAAAACATTCACAACACGCTGCCGATGCTGATTGCCGAAGAACTGGATGTGGATTGGAAAGATGTCAAAGTCGTGCGCGCCGATGCGGATAACAAATACGGTGGACAATTCACGGGCGGCAGTTCAGCTACGCCATCGAACTGGGAGCCGATGCGGCAAGTCGGTGCAGCAGGTCGGCAAATGCTAATTGCCGCCGCCGCACAAACGTGGGGCGTAGCCGAGTCGGAATGCTCGACGGCATCCGGTCGTGTGCATCACAAGGCATCCAATCGTTCCCTGGGTTACGGCGAACTGGCATCCAAAGCTGCCACGATGTCCGTGCCGGATTTGCGCTCTGTCAAACTCAAAGACCCGAAAGATTACAAAATCATCGGCACGTCCACGATCAGCGTCGAAACCAAAGACATCCTGACGGGCAAGCCGATTTTCGGGCTTGATGTGAAAGTGCCGGGAATGTTGTATGCCGTGATGCAACGAACGCCTGTGCTGGGTGGCAAAGCGGTGAGCGCCAATCTCGACGCGATCAAGGCGATGAAAGGTGTGAAGCACGCATTCATCATCGAAGGCCGACCGCTGCGCAATGATTACCCCAATTACCTGTTTGAAGACCCCGGCTTTGAATCCGGCGTGGCCATCGTCGCGGATAGTTGGTGGGCGGCGCAGTCGGCACGGGAAAAGCTCGAAGTCAAATGGGATGCAGGCAAATGGGGCGCACAGGACAGCGCCGAGAATGCTAAAAAAGCAACCGAGCTTTCTAAACAAACTCCAGCCCGCACGCTGCGCAAAGATGGCGACGTAGAAGTTGCTTTCAAACAAGCTGACATCAAAGCTGTCGAGGGCAACTACGTCATTCCTTTTATCGCGCACGGTACGATGGAGCCGCAAAATTGCACGGCGCATTTCAAAGACGGCAAGCTCGAAATCTGGATGGCGGGGCAGATACCGCAAGCAGGCCGCACGATGGTGGCGCAGTTGCTCAAACTGCCTGAAACCGATGTGACAGTTCACAACGTGCGCGGTGGTGGCGGATTCGGACGGCGGGCCTACAACGATCTAATGTTGGATGCCGCGTGGATTTCCAAAACCGTCGGCGCACCCGTCAAGCTACTCTGGTCACGCGAGGATGACATCCAGCACGATTATTATCGTTGTGGCGGCTTCCAGTTTATGAAAGGCGGGGTGGATAAAGACGGCAAGCTGGTCGCCTGGCACGATCACTTCGTCGGTTATGGTGAAGGGAATGCTTTTGCCCACGATGGCGGTTTTCAAGCCAACGAGTTTCCCGCGCTTTTCGTGCCGAACTTCCGCGTGCAATCTTCGGTGATGGGGTTGGGGCTGAAAACCGGTGCGTTGCGCGCGCCCTATTCCAACTGCACGGCCTGGGTGATTCAATCGTTCCTAGACGAACTCGCGCACGCCGCAGGCAAAGACCCCGTACAATTTCGTTTGGATTTACTCGCAGCACCGCAGGTTACACAGGCGGCCCCTGCCGGACGTGGGCCGGGGCCGCAGGGATTGAATGCCGCGCGGATGACCGCCGTGGTGAAACTGGTTGCAGAGAAATCCGGCTGGGGCAAACGGAAATTCCCGAAAGGTACGGCGCTGGGTATCGCATTTCATTTCAGCCATCGCGGGTACTTTGCCGAAGTCGCCGAAGTCGCTGTCAACGCCAACAAAAAAATCAAAGTGAATAAAGTCTGGGTTGCCGGAGACATCGGCAGCCATATCATCAATCCCAGCTCCGCCGAAACGCAGGTACAAGGTGCAGTGATAGATGGTCTCAGCGAAATGATTCAGGAAATCACGCTCAAGAACGGAGCGGTCGTGCAGTCGAATTATCACCAACATCCGATGTTGCGACTGTCGCAAGCACCACCCAGCATCGAAGTCCATTTTCTCAAAACCAATAATCCGCCAACGGGTTTGGGGGAACCAGCCTTGCCCCCAATTCTGCCCGCCGTTTGCAACGCAATTTTCACGGCGACAGGCGAACGCATCCGCACGATGCCGATGACGAAACAAGGTTTCAGCTTCGCGTAAAGGAGAAAACGTATGATCAAACTGAAAGTCAACGGAAAGAACCAACAATTTGATGGCGACCCGGAAATGCCACTGCTCTGGGTGTTGCGCGACGAACTTGATCTCAAAGGCACGAAGTTCGGTTGCGGTATGGGGTTGTGCGGCGCGTGTACCGTGCATGTGAATGGGCAGCCAATGCGCGCCTGTTCGACGCCCGTTTCGGCGGTGGCGAATAAAACTGTCACCACGATTGAGGGCCTTTCGCCGGACGGTTCGCATCCGGTGCAAGTCGCGTGGCAGGAACTCGACGTACCGCAATGCGGGTATTGTCAGGCGGGGCAAATCATGTCGGCGTGTGCGTTGCTCGCCAAAACACCGAAGCCGACTGACGCACAAATTGACACCGCGATGAATGGCAATCTGTGCCGCTGCGGAACCTATTTGCGCATCCGCGCCGCAATTCATAAAGCGGCAGAGTTGACGGCTTCCAACAACACCGCCAAACCAGCTACGAAAACACGGGCCGGGGCGAACCTGTTACCCAACAAGGGCGGCAAAAAGTAAAAGCCTGACGAGGTACGACAAGCGGCTTGCTTGTCGCTGCTCGGAAGAGCGGAAAATTTGTGACAGGCGCGCCGCCTGTCGTACCTTGTTGAAGAGGAATCATGACCAAGACAAATCTCAATCGTCGCACGTTTCTGCGCGCCTCTGCCTTGGCGGGTGGCGGCATTCTGCTGGGTTTGTATCCGAAGGCTGCGGCGGTGTTGGCGCAAGGTGGACGCCGCGCCGAGACCGCGCTGCTTCCGTCTGATTTCATCAGCATCGCCGCCAACGGCTTGGTGAGCGTCACTTCCAGAAATCCTGAGACCGGGCAACATTCGCTGAATATGCTGGCGATGTTGATTGCCGAAGAACTGGATGTGGAATGGAAGGATGTCAAAATTATTCGCCCGGATGCGGACAACAAATATGGCGTTCAATTCACGGGGGGCAGCACCGCTACACCGAACAATTGGGACCCGATGCGGCAAGTCGGAGCCGCAGGGCGACAGATGCTGATGGCCGCCGCCGCACAAACGTGGGGCGTTGCGGCATCGGAATGCTCGACAGCTTCCAGTCGTGTGCTGCATAAAGCGTCCAATCGTTCAGCTTCGTATGGCGAACTCGCTGCCAAAGCGGCGACCATGCCCGTGCCGGATTTGAAATCGCTCAAACTCAAAGACCCGAAGGATTACAAAATCATCGGCACGACCACGAATGATGTCGAGAACAATACAATCGTCACAGGCAAACCGATTTTCGGGCTTGATGTGAGCGTTCCGGGGATGCTTTACGCCGTATTTCAGAAGACGCCCGTGTTTGGTGGCAAAGCGATCAGCGCGAATCTCGACGCGATCAAAGCGATGAAAGGCGTCAAGGCGGCTTTCATTGTCGAAGGCAAACCGCAACCCAGCAATTTCCCCAATTATCTCAATGACGATTCAGGACTCGAATCAGGCGTTGCTATCGTGGCAACCAGTTGGTGGGCGGCACAATCGGCGCGCGAAAAGCTCGAAGTGAAATGGGACGAAGGCCAATGGGCGACGCTGAACAGCGTGGATATTGCGAAGAAAGCCGACGAACTTTCCAAACAGCCTGCGGCGCGCACATTGCGCAAAGACGGCGATGTCGAAGCCGTTTTCAAGAGCGGTGAGGCGAAAGTCGTCGAAAGCACATACGTCTTTCCCTTCATCGCGCACGCGCCGTTAGAACCGCAAAACTGCACCGCGCATTACAAAGACGGCAAGCTCGAAATCTGGTCTACGAGTCAGACGCCGCAGATCGGACGCACCATCGTGTCGCGCCTGATGGGAATGCCGGAAAACGACATCACGATTCACATGGTGCGTGGTGGCGGCGGATTCGGGCGGCGTTTGTACAACGATTACATGTGCGAAGCCGCGTGGATTTCTAAAACCATCGGTGCGCCGGTCAAACTGCTGTGGACGCGCGAAGACGATATGCAGCACGATTACTATCGTTCGGGCGGATTCCAATACTTGAAAGCAGCCGTGGACAACGCAGGAAAACTGGTTGCCTGGCAGAATCGTTTCATTGGGTACGGCGAAGGCGAAACCTTCACCCATGCCGGCCAGATTGACGGCAACGAATTTCCTTCGCGCTTCGTGCCGAATTTCCTGATGCAATCAACGGTCATGCCGCTCGGCCTCAAAACCGGAGCATTGCGCGCACCGCGCTCCAATGTGTATGCGTGGGTGTTCCAGTCGTTCCTTGACGAACTCGCGCACGCCGCTGGCAAAGACCCGGTGCAATTTCGTCTTGAATTATTGAGCAACGCGCCGCCCAAAGGTACGCAAGGCGTGATGGATGCCCAGCGGATGATTGATGTCGTAAAACTCGTCGCGGAAAAATCCGGCTGGGGCAAACAGAAATTCCCGAAAGGCCGCGCGCTGGGCATCGGCTTTTATTACAGCCATCGCGGCTACTTTGCCGAAGTCGCAGATGTCACCGTGTCAGCGAACAAGAAAATCAAAGTACACAAAGTGTGGGTCGCCGGCGACATCGGCAGCCACATCATCAATCCCGGTGCTTCGGAAAACCTGACGCAGGGCGCAGTCGTGGACGGGATGAGCGAAATGTTGCAGGAAATCTCGTTGCGGAACGGGCGCGTGGTGCAATCGAACTATCACCAGCATCCGATGGTGAGAATGTCGCAGACGCCGCCGATTGAAGTGCATTTCCTGAAAACCAACAATCCACCGACGGGCTTAGGCGAACCCGCGTTGCCGCCGATTTTGCCTGCGATTGCGAACGCGGTGTTCACAGCGACGGGCGAGCGCATTCGCACGCTGCCGATGACGAAACAGGGCTTTAGTTTCGCGTAAAAGCATTTTGAAATAGCCCTGATCGTCCTGGCAGTGGCGACGTCAGGACGATCCAACTCTGTTTTGGTGTGGACTACACTTTGGAAACGACAGCGGTGACGAATGTCATTGCGCGAATGCCAGGAAGCCACACTATCCCTTCCAACAACGTCTGTATTGTCTTAGATACCAGTCCGGCAGGTTTGCCCTCATCTCTTCTCTTTCAAGCCCTCATACTTTTGCAACGCTTCCCGCACTTGTCTGCGCAGGCTTCGCCAGATAAATTTTTGGTTCCAAAAAGTTATCTAGGACAAGAATCATTTATGGGGAAAGGCAAAGACACTACTGGCATTTTGCGCGACACTCGCGCGTGCAAGCAATCGTTTATGTCGTCTGTAACGGTGGCCTGCATTGATGTAAAGCACCTTGCGCGATGCTCATCAATATTCAAATGTTGTATCCACAAGGTTCACGTTTCGATCCTCCGGCAAATTAAAGTTTGTCGGTCATTTCAAAGGAGTTTCTATGAATCTCATTGCAATTCGCACGATGGGTGATCCGAGACCCGCGCTGTACAGGTGGGCCACACAAATCAACACCGGCACCGCATTCGTAGTCGCCAGCGGTGATGACGATGAAGTTGCCGTGTCGGGCGGCAAAATGTTGAAAGCCGCCTTGCGTGAACAGGTAGCAGAATTGTCGCAAATTTACGACACTACGATTTTCATTCTTGACAGGAATGCGCGTGAAACTCTCTATTCAGGCTTGCAGAGCAGGCTTGCTAACGCATCGGCGTTAGAGCAACTTGACTTGATTCGTTCCCGTCGCCAGGACAGTTACGGCGTCGCCAGCGATGAAGTCTTTATGTTCGCCACCTTGATCGGAGCAGATACTGTCCAGTTCGGGGATGATGACACAATACCGCTTCCAGGCATTGATGTTGTGGACCGGCATCGCGACATCATTGCGTCACGTGAGGCGGTGGCGGTAACAGGCGGGTATCTCGGTGCGCATTGGCTGGATGCCAGCTTTTTCCCCAGCGCTGCCAGCCAAGCATGTTTTGTCTCGTCATTCATGAGGCACATCCCGACGCGCCGACCCGTAGTGGATACGGCGCTGCCGACCTCATCTGCTGTTGATGAGGCATGTGACTATCTGATTGGCGGGAACTCGATGATTCATGCAGAGCTATTCAAGGTTCTGTGTTGTCCCGTTATTTTAGAGTCAATCGGCACAGACGACCTCTTTTTCGGCAACTTTGCCAGCCGATTGTTTAATGGTCGTGTGCGTCGTAGCGGAATTCCTGTGATCCACGCTCATAACGCGGGGCGAAAGGAACCTAAAGCAGTCCTTCGCTATTTTAGAAATTGCGCAAGGGCTATTGCATTCTGGGCCATGCTGGATGAGCAATGGTGGCAAGTTCTTGCCGCAATCGCCAAACGAGAAGCTGTCGCGGATGACCTGCCTGCTGTCAACGTACAACGTGCCTGCAATGCCCTTGCGGAATTCTGTGGTCAGTTGAAGCTGATCAATCAGGATGCCGCTGGGCGCATTTCTCCGGCTGTCACTCAAATCATTGAAGCCTTGTCAGATGACGCTTCCGGTCTTGCTGCATTTGGCGAAGATGTCGTTGCCACGGCGAGTGCAGGCTTGCAGGAATATGCGCGACTTCTGGCGGCGTGGCCTGTCATACTCAGCGCACTTGATGAAGAACTTCGTGATCGCGTAATCAAGGTCGCAAGATGCTGAGGGTCTGGTGTTGAGCATCGGCATTATCGTGCGGGTTACCCTTCCACCTGGCAAGTGGTAACCCGTTCTGGAAATCATTGGTCATTTTCTTTGGAAGAAAAATGTACAACAATTTTTTTGAAGGAAAGCACATTCTGGTGTCAGGCGTCGCAGGCGTAAAAGGTTCCTGGCTGGCGCTGTCGCTCTTGGAAGCAGGGGCTGAGGTCACTGGGATAGACATCAAACTGCC
>CAZWAK010000102.1:0-27545 GCA_964631865.1 uncultured Heliobacteriaceae bacterium
CTTACCCCAACCTGGATAGTTCGTACCCGACATCTTGGTGTGTTTTACATATAGGGTTTGCGGAAATGATGCTGACGCAGCTGAATTACACGCGCAAAATCGAAGTCATAGTACCGAGTTTTGACCTGCTGCCACTGCTGGTGGTGGGAACGGATCGCATCGCCACGATGTATCGCCGCCAGGCCGAAATCTATGCCCGGCATTACCCGCTGCAAGTCCTCCCCTTTCCGTTGGAAATCCCGGCGATGGTCGAGCTAATGCAATGGCATCACTATCAAAATCACGACCCCGGCTGCCTCTGGTTGCGCGGGGTTTTGCAGGAAGCGGCACGGCGGCTCGTCTCCACCCAATAAACGCTTTCAGGCCAAGCCATTTTTCAAGGCTGAAGCTCTGCGGCAGGAATGAGAGAGATAGCAATCTGCCCATTCCCGCCGCTCTTCCAGTGTTATTTCGTCGTGGTGTGCGGCACATTCCGGTAATGCTCGCCCAGCCAATCACGTCCGAAATCGCCATTGAAATCACGCCAGACCGAATGAATGTGATTCGGGTTCAATTGTGTCGTGTCGTTCGCGGGATTTTGTGAATGATCGTATTCGATCAGGAATGTTTTGCCTTGAATGCGATAGTAATGCGCTTCGCCGGGTTTGACGCTGCCTGCCCAAGCGAAATAAATCGTATTCAAGCCTGCTTTCATCAAGGCATCACGCCTTTGTTTGGCGATTTCGTCGGGCATGCGGTCGAGGTACTCTTCGATGATCGCCATCAATTTCGCCCGCTGCTCTGGGTTTAATTGACTGTAGCCGATGCCGGCGGGTTTGAGCGGATCAGCGATGCGTTTGGACATCGTGAACAGATCGCCGGGCGTGCGCAGCTTATTGAAAGCGGCGAGGTCGCGTTGCTTCTCATCCAGCGCCGTAATGGCTTCGCGGGCGCGGTCTTCTTCTTCCGCCATGGGCCGAAATCCCATGCGCGGGCCTTCACGAACTTCTGCCGGATTGCTGCCGAAACCGAGCGGCGTGTTGGCTACCAGTTCGCCGTTGACGAACGTGAAATGCAGCGAAACGTGGTGGCCTTCGATGCGCCAACTCCAGGGGTCTTTCGTACCTGGCGTGCCGAAAATGGCGAAGAAATACAGTTCCTCGTCACGGCGGAACGGACGACGCTCGGTGTTGCCATGCGCGTCTTCAAAGGCACCGAGAATTGGTTCCATCTGCATAATTGCCGAAGCTTTCAAATAGCCGTAATTGCTCAGCCCCGTCCGCAGGAAGGCGTGCGCCAGACGGCGTTGCTCCAGCGTCATTTCTTTCAGCGGCAGTCCCTTGCGCTGGCGCGGGAAGAATTCCCAATCGTCTCGGGCCGTGTCTTTGAAGTCATAGACGGCTTTGGCCTTTTGCTCCGGCTTCAATGAAGCAATGAAATTGTTCGCCGCTTCCGCCATCAAGGCCGACGTGCGCATTTTGGCGTAGGCGCGATAGCCGAAGAAAGCGACAAAGCAAAGCAAGGCCAGATAGCCGATGCTAAAAACAGTAAGTTTGATCCGTTTGCGATTCATAAGTTGATCTCCGAAAAAATGGCGTTGGTGTTTATTTAGCGGCGGCAAAACAGCTTGCACCGTAGTTGGTGGCCGTGCCGCCAACGCGCTTCAAAACCGATACGGATTGTCCACAGCAATCTTTGCCGAAACATTTGCCAACGCTGCCGCCCGCTTTGCCTTCGACTTTGCAACCCGCATCCGCGCCAACGCCGCCTTGTGGGCAACAGCACAACGAGATAATCACGGCGTCATACGGATCAAGTTTGTCGAGCGGAGCCAGCACAACTTCAGTGGGCGGTAGCGTGCCTGCGTCAGGGTCGTAATCGAGCACGACCAGCACGCTGCCTTCGGCATTCCAGAATGAAAAGCCTTTCTTCGGCGTGGCGGTGATGCCGACGACATCATAAGCCTTGCCGGCTGCCGGATTGCGGCGCATGGCATCGGCCAATCCCGCCCCGAAATGCTCGCGTTCGACGCGCCGCAGCAATTTCAGGCGCGTGCCTTTTTCAGTTGTCGAAGCAATCGTTTTGGTTTTTTCTGTCTTCGATTGCGCTCTGGTAGAGAGTTGGTGAATTGCGCTGCTCAAGAGAATGGCAACCAGCGACAAGGCAAAGAATGATTTTATTGACATGGTTTTCCTCGTTATTTGTTTGTTGTTACTTTCTTTCCGAAGCCGCGCGCATCGGTGTTTTCAGCACGCCGATACCTTCAATTTCGATCATGACTTCATCACCGGGTTTCAAATACTCCGGTGGTCTGCGGGCAGTGCCGACGCCGTCGGGCGTGCCGGTCACAACCACGTCGCCGGGATAAAGCGTCAGAATCGAAGTCAGATAACGAAGCATGTGCGCTTCATCGAAGATCAGCATTTTCGTGTTGCCGTCCTGTTTGGTGACGCCGTTGACTTGCGTGTGAATGCGTAGGTTGGCGTGGTTGGGCAGGAACTCTTTCGGCACGATGAACGGGCCGAACGGCGCGCCGCGATCCCGGCTTTTGCCGTGAAACCAGTTGACGCCAGGAATCGTGGCATTCAAACGACGGCCTGTGCCGCCGCGATCACTCACGTCAAAAACGATGCTGTAGCCGAAGACATAATCGTGCGCGTTTTCGAGCGTCAGGTTGAGCGCAGGCTTGCCGATGATGATGGCGAGTTCGCCTTCCCAATCAATGTTGCGTCCGGGCGTGATGTAAAACGGCTCGCCTGGATCAATGATGCAGGAGCGCGGTGATTTGGCGAAAAAGATCGGGTCTTCAGTATCAGTGTTGACGGTGTTCTGGCTGCCCATTTCCTGCGCGTGCGATTTGTAATTCACCGCCGCCGCCAACATATTCCACGGATATTTAATCGGGGCCTTGATGGCGATTTTGTCGAGCGCGTAAGCGAAGGCGAGGCCATCCAGCTTGGCGGTTTTGAAGTGATTCGCAATTTGATAGAGGCGCGGCGACACGCGGGCGTATTGCTCAATCAATTCGCGCATCTCGCCGGGAATCGCTACGGCTGGCAGCTTCGCCTGCTTCGTCAATTGCGCGTTCGCGGCGGCAATGTCGAGGATGCGATCACCGACCGTCAGGCCGAGGCGTGTTTTGCCTTCGGCTTCAAATGTGGCGAGCTTGAAAGGCGTATCGGGTTTGTCCGAGATGGTGGAGCGTTGCGCCCAGACGCTGCTGCACAGCAATGCGGTCAGCAGCAATAGCCATAAGCCTTTGCTGCTTCGTTGAGAATTGTTTGTTTGCATATCGGTTCTTCTTTCTGATGGATTACGACTGCTTGAGTTGATTGCCCGCGTGATACCGCACAGCGGCGTTGAGAATTTGCTCGACGACGGCGAGTTCCTCTTTGTTGCGCGGTGAGTAAATCATCAGGTACGTGAACGGCAGCGGCCCGCCATCGCCTGCCAGCGAGTGCAACTCGCCCCAGCCCGCTTCCAATACCTTTTTGGCATCGCTGGGGCTGAGCGTGATGTGCATGGAACCGTCAGAAGGATGAATATGTCCAACCTCGCCGAGTGCTTTGGTATTGGGCGTGCCTTTGTCCGGCTCGCGCAAAAAGATGGCGTCGTTACGCCGCTCGAAGGTGCTTTTCTGGTAATGCAGCAATTGCGCATGGCTGGCGATCATTGCGTCAAATAAGGCGGTCAGGTCTTTGCGCGTTTGCTCATCGCTGAATTGATCTTTCTGGCGATGCGGCACCGGGTGCGGATCAATCGTCGGACGTATCCCTGCACGTGGCGGAAGGTTGGCGAGCACAGCGATGTCACCGTCCTTGCCCATCTTGTCGGCAAAGACGGCGGGATCAAGCGGGTTCTTTTTCCAGAGCCGCATCCACGTCACCTGCGCCCAGCCTCGCAGGTTGTATGGAACGCCGCCCGGCCCCAGCGCCAGCCAGCTTTGATAATCGCGCCAAACCCAGATGCCGATGGCGAACACGATGACTGCAATCACAAGTATCATTTTTTTCATAGGGGCTTTCGTTGCAGGTAAAACGACGAATCGCATCCGAGGCATTCAGATACGATTCGCCCGTGGCTATTGTTGTTGCGGAGGTTTTGGTTGATTGCCTGGTTGCCCTTGTGGCGGAGTTGGCGGCGCAGGCAATTCGATCTTGGCGCTGCCGCGATGACACGTCCAGCAACTGACTTTCGCAATGCGATTGTCGGGCAGGAAATCATTCGCGTTTTGCCGTAAGCTCATCATCATTTTGACCATCGCGCGGGCGACTTCTTTTTCCGGCTTTTCATCGCTGGCTTTGTCATCCACGTGGCAATGGTTGCAGGTGACGCCAAGCGCGCGATTCCAGCCGTTCATAATGCCCAGCAGTTGTTGGCGCGGCATGTCTTTCGGCAAGACTTTTAAGTTCTGTGGCGGTGGTGGCGGTGGCCCCTGCGGCGGATTTTGTTGAGCATAGAGCGTCATGGTAAGGGCGATGAGTATGAGCAAGAGTTTTCCTAAGTTACGGTTCATGATTTTCTCCGTGGTTGGATTTTGAAAAAAGTTGGGGATCGCTACTGCGCTTTGCCGATGTTTTTCAGCAGTTCGTTGTACGGAACCAATCGTCCGTGCAAGCGCGCCATCTGCTCCACGTCAAGTTTCAAGCGTTGCAGATAGTCGTAAAGATTCGTGGTGAGCGGATTCAACGTCGCAGGCGTTGGCGCATTGGGCGGCCCCGGCGTGAACACGTTGGCTTCAATCAGAATTTTCTCTTTCGGCGGTATTATTTTTTTCAGCATGCTGATTTCCTTTCGGGAGTAAAAACGTTTCATTCAGGGTGAAAGTGACAAATAGCCTTTGGCGCGTCGTAGATCGTTGCGAGCGCGAAAGGCGCGCGTTTTGACTCTGGCTTCTGTCCAACCCAACACCTGTGCAATCTCGCGGATCGAACGCTCTTCGGCGTGCAGGAGATAAAGAATCAGCCGCGATTCCGGGACAAGCCGGGCCAGCAATTTATTGACAACCTTTACGGTTTGTTCGGCTTCACACGCGCACACCAAATGATCGTAAGGCCGAGCGCTCCACGTCTTATCGAACCACTCAACCTCATTGTCGGTGACATCCGTCATCAGGACTTCGGTGCGCAGTTGGCGGCGACGTAATTCGCTGATGCATTGATTGACCGCAATTTTGGCGAGCCAGCTTCTAAAACTTGCCCCTTGCTGATAGCTGGACAGCGCGAAATACGCTTTCGCAAAGGTTTCCTGGGTTATATCTTCCGCCGTTTCGTAATTGCGAAAGAAGCGGCTTGTGATTCGCAGGATGCGCTGGCGATGCGCTGTGACAAGTTGCGTGAAGGCTTCTTCCTCGCCTGCCAGTGTGCGCCTTACCAGCACGTCATCCTGATTTTCCTGTACAGTTCGATTAGACATCTGACCCTGCTTCCTCGTGAGAGACTGGGTTGATGGTGATGTTGTTCAGCAATTCGTTTCTGTCAGTTCGACGGCTTTGAGCAAAGCCGAGTCACATCGTTGACAATGGAATTCTGATGGGAATAGGGGTACACTTTCGCCTCCGGTGGTTAAGACGCACACTGCGTCGAATGGACTACACGCTCGCTACCCTGATGATTAGCAGAACGAGAAATCGGTTGACGGTTGTACAGACCGACGCGAGTTTTCCGCTTGGTCTGTCCCCAACAAAGCTCAAAACATTTTTCCGTGTGATCGTTTTCGGATTTAGTAAATTTGTTATCTCCGTGAAAGCATCGTCAATCTAGCGGTCGCCCTCTGAAATGTCTTTGTGGGCATCGGGAAATGTCGTGAAAAGTTCTGATGGCAGGTCTGAAAAGTCCTGAAATTCAATGGAACCCTTGAAGACTGAGACAAATACGCGCTTCTATGAATTTGGCCCCTTTGTGGTGGATACGGAGCGTTCCGCGTTATTGCGGGACGGAGAAATCGTACCGCTAGGGGCAAAGGGCTTTCATCTCTTGCTCTTTTTGATCCAGCATCGAGGGCAGGAGATAAAGAAGGAAGAGCTATTAAAGCAGGTGTGGGCTGAAACCATTGTGGAAGAAAATACGCTGGCCCGACATATCTCTGCGCTCAGAAAATCGCTGGACGAACATGCGGGCGAGCCGCAGTACATTTTGACCATTCCGGGACATGGGTATCGCTTCGTGGCGCAGGTCAGAGAGCGTGCAGCAGCCGAGGTAATTAGTGCCATGCAACCACCCCAAAATGGTTGGTCAGGACACGCCCCCTTGACCGAGACAGCGGCCTTACAAGTAGCGCCGATAGAATTTCCGCGTGAGCTTCCACTCCAGCCCCTGCGCCGCCGTCAAGGTTGGCTCGTCGCCTTGTGCTTGTTGGGTGTGGTAGTGACAGGATTGGTTATCTATTTTGTTCGATCAGGATCACCCACGGCTCCACCGCCCAATCGTAAACTCCGACAATTGACCTTTAATCCCGGCCTCGAAAGCGAACCGACGTGGTCGCCCGATGGCAATTTAATTGCGTATAGTTCGGATCGTGGTGGTAACTTCGATATTTGGGTGCAGCCGGTGGGCGAAGGCGATCCCGTCCGGGTGACGAAATCTCCCGCGCACGATTGGCAACCGGATTGGTCGCCCCAGGGCAACCGTCTGGTTTATCGCTCGGAACGCGATGAAGGCGGTTTGTATATGGTTCCGGTACTGGGTGGGAACGAGCGAAAAATCGCGGGGTTTGGCTATCGCCCGCACTGGTCGCCGGATGGCGCGCAAGTGCTTTTTTACAGTGCGATGTTGCGCAACAACACGAATGAGATTCCCAAAGTGTACCTGGTAGGAATCAGCGGCGAAGCACCCCGCGAAGTGTTGGCGGAATTTTTGCAGGAGTTCCGATTCGTTCGCGTGAATTGGCATCCTGATGGCCAACGGATATCGGTTTGGGGCAATCATCGCCAACAGGGATGGAGCTTCTGGACGGTTCCTCTTTCAGGTGCCAAGCCCGTCAAATCTGAACTCGCTTCACAGGTCACTCAACATATCAAAGAAGCCGACGTCAGCCTGCTTGAGTTCCAATGGTCTTCCGATGGACGCAATATCTATTTTGAGGGTGTTACGCAAAGTGTGAGAAACATCTGGAAAATCGAAGTTGAACCAGACAGTCTACGCTGGCTGCGTGGCCCTGAACGATTGACGACCGGCAGCGGACAGGATGCGGACTTAAAAGTTTCCCCCGATGGTAAAAAACTGGCCTTTACGATTCGCAGCGAGCATACGCGGCTGTGGTCACTTCCCTTTGACGCGGCGTCTGGCCAAGTTGCGGGAAATGGTCAGCCGATTACCGAAGCAGACGTAGATGCGAATTTCCCTGACATTTCACCCGATGGTCAACGGTTGGTGTTCCGGGCGCAACGTGCCAATCAGGAAGAACTGCGGCTGAAATCGCTCCCGGATGGAAGCGAAACCATTCTGTTGTCGGACGATTATTCGCGGCCACGTCCGCGTTGGTCGCGCGATGGGCGGCAACTGGCCTATATGCGCGTGCGCCAGATCAATAACACGACGGAGCGTGCCTTTATCTTGCTTCCCATTGAGAGGGGCGATGAACAGATCATCGCTTTTGCGGGTGATGCGCCGGGTGTGGCGTATGACTGGTCAGCGGATGGAACGCAAATCCTGGGCAGCATTGACCGCCAGGGAACCGGACGCTTGGCGCTCTGTTTATTCTCCATCGGTTCCAGCACACCGACGATTATCCAAATCATTGCTTCGCATCCTGACCAGAATCTCTATCAATCGCGCTTCTCACCCAATGATCGTTGGATCAGCTTCATCGCGGCCAAAGCGACCGACGCGGGCATTTCGACGGTCTATGCGATCTCCACCACAGACGCAGCGGCAGGGGGCGAATGGCAGCAGATTACGGAAGGCAAGTATTTCGATGACAAACCCCGCTGGGCACCCGATGGCCGCACTCTTTATTTCGTCTCGAATCGCACAGGCTTTCTGAATGTCTGGGGCATCCGCTTTGATCCAGAGAAAGGGAAAGCCATCGGCGAACCATTCCGCGTGACCTCCTTTGAGAGTCCCGGACAGATGATCCTGACCGATGTCCGAAGCATGGAAATGGCGTTGTCAGCAAACCGTCTCATTTTGCCAGTGATGGAAGTTTCCGGCGGAATCTGGATGCTGGAGAACGTCCAGTGAGGGTGAACCATTCGCCGTCGCTGGGGACGTAGCAAGACTGTTTTAATTAACGCTTCAAGGCGCGACTCGCACGAACCTCACGAATACGCCCTTCCAGTGATTGCCGCAAATTTTCATTTAGCCCAAGGCACTGGTCGAAATCGTGCTGTGCTGCTGCCTCATTGCCAAGTTGCAGGTGCGCCAATCCTCGTTGTGCCCAGGCATCTGCGAAGCGCGGATCAAGAGTGATAGCCCGATCATAATCCGCAATCGCTTTTCCAAACTCGCTTTTCTCTTTCCAGACAGCGGCACGGTTGAAGTAGGCCATCGCGTTCCGGGCGTCCAGTTCAATAGCACGGTTGCAATCTGCCAGCGCGCCGTTGAGGTCTCCCTTTTGTTGTCGCATTGCGCCCCGATCCGACCAGGCTCCGGCAAAGGCGGGGTCGAGTTTGATGGCCTGGGTTTGATCACTGATCGCCCCATCGAGGTCGCCTTTGAGGAAGCGCACAACGCCGCGATTGTTATACCCGGACGCGAGACGCAAGCCGCGTTTGATGGCCTGCTCAAAGTCGGCAAGTGCGCCATCCAGGTCTCCTTTACTCTGGCGCGCGACACCACGATTATTCCAAGCCTGGGCAAGGCGTGGGTTGAGCGCAATGGCCTGCGAGTTGTCATGGATGACAGCGTCCCAATCTTCCTGGCGGTAATGCACCGCGCCGCGCCCTAACCAGGATTCGGCATATTGCGGATTGATTTGCAGCGCACGGTTGAAATCGGCGAGCGCACCCTCAAGCTCGCCTTTGAAATAACGGGCGGTGGCGCGATTGTGCCAAGCTCCCGCCTGTCCAGGGTCGGAGGCGATGGCGAGGCCGAAATCATCAATAGCATGGTCAAGCTCGCCTTTTCCCATCCATGTGTTTCCACGTTCGAGGTAAGAGGAAGCTGTAGCCGCGCGCGAAGGTTGCGCCTGGGCGATTGATGCAAACAAAATTAGCATCGAACTGGTAAGCAATAATAAGTGTCGCATGACAATCTCCTTGAATATCACTGTCCTGCCGCTACGGAGCCGTTGCCGTTGTGAAGTAGGATGGCCCTGTCATCTCCCTTAAAAACCAATTTCGTCAGTGCCAGACCTTTCTCCGTGGAGGAAAAATAGGTTTCCGTCTTGCGCACGGCTGCTTCTCCGCTTTGAGCAGTTGCTTTCACCGTCACCACAACCTTGCCATCCTTGAGGATGCTGACCTCGTTCGTCTCCGCATCGAACCGGGCTTCATACTTACCCGGCTTGAGCTTTGTGTCTTTCACAACTGTTTGCTGCGGGATGGAGATCGAATCTTTCAGATTTTTGCCATCCGCCAATACCGTCATTACGCCCACCAGTAACAGCACCGAAATGGTAGCCAGTTTGCTTCTCAAGTTATTCATTGCAATTTTTCTCCTAATAAAACGTTGTCGCTGACAGCACGATAAAAGCGCGTCTTTGGTTAACTTTGCACGGCATTGAAGTGAGCAGTGGATTGCGTTCATAGCGCCACTCAAGCCGCCCTCAACTGCATGAGACGGAATCTGTCGGGAAAACCCGCCACGCGCGAAAATATTATTTTGCTTTACGCAATGGACGGATAATTTGGGCAGCCGTCCAGGTGTGATAAATTGTGCCGCGCGCAGATCACTGTCTTTGGAACAACACGATGACGTCCGACTCACAGCAAATCACGCAACTGCTCCTGGCTTGGGGCAATGGCGATCAGCAGGCGCTCGAAAAATTAATGCCCCTGGTTTACGACGAACTGCACAAAGTGGCGGCGCGACACCTGCGCCGCCAAAATCCCGGCCATACGCTGCAAACCACCGCGCTGGTCAACGAAGCCTATCTGCGTCTGATTGATTCCAGTCAGGTGCGCTGGCAGAACCGTGCGCATTTCTTTGCTGTTTCGGCGCAACTGATGCGGCGCATTCTGGTGGACTTCGCCCGACAAAGACAGAACCTCAAGCACGGCGGCGGCGCGCGGCGGGTTTCGCTCGACGAAACAATGGTCATCGCGCCGGAGCGAGAAGCCGATCTGCTCGCGCTGGACGAGGCGCTCGACCGTCTGGCGGCGCTCAACGTGCGACAAGCCCACGTCGTCGAATTGCGCTACTTCGGTGGGCTGAGTGAGGAAGAAACGGCAGAGGCTCTGAAGGTTTCCCTGCGCACTGTGCAACGCGATTGGAACTTAGCGCGCCTTTGGCTTTATCGGGAATTGAATCAAGGAGACGTCAGTGACGCCTGAACGCTGGGAACAAATCGGCAACGTTTACGAAAAGGCGCGGGAGTTCGCGCCGGGCGAACGCGCAACGTTCCTTGATCAAGCCTGCGCGGATGATGAAGACTTGCGGCGTGAAGTTGAATCCCTGTTTGCAACTGAAGCCACCATAGGCAATTTCATTGCCCATCCGGCGCTGAAGGATGCGGCTGGATTGTTGACCCCTGAAGCGCCAGGTGCCCTCACCGGCAAACAACTCGGTCATTACCAAATCCTTTCGTTGATTGGCGTGGGCGGAATGGGGGAAGTTTATTCCGCTCTTGACTCACGACTGGGGCGCAAGGTCGCCATCAAACTGTTGCCTTCTGCATTTTCCCGCGATGCTGACCGGCTGCGCCGCTTCGAGCAGGAGGCGCGGGCAGTCGGAATGCTCAACCATCCGAACATCCTTACCATTCACGATCTCGGCGAATATGAAGACGCACCTTTTATTGTCTCGGAACTGCTCGAAGGTGAAACGTTGCGTGAACGGATGAAAGGCGGGCCGTTAACGCCTTCCGTGGTGATTGGTCTTGCTCTCCAAATTGCGCGCGGGTTGGTGGCGGCGCACGAGAGTGGCATCGTGCATCGTGATTTGAAACCGGAGAATCTCTTCATCACGACGGACGGACTCATCAAGGTGCTGGACTTTGGTTTGGCCAAACTGAGGCCACCTCAATTCAATCAAGCGGACGCGAATGGAGACGCCTTTCCCGTGGTGCGCACCAATCCCGGCACGGTGATGGGAACGGTGGGGTACATGGCACCAGAGCAGTTGCGCGGCGAAGAGTCCGACCATCGCGCGGATATTTTCGCGTTCGGCGTAATCCTTTTTGAGATGCTCGCTGGGGAGCGCCCATTTCGTGGGGATTCCGCCGCCGAGACAATGAGCGCGATTCTCAAAGAAGAGACGCCGGAACTCCCCTTCCCCGCTGGTATACAATCGCTGGAACTTGAACGTGTAATCCGCCGCTGTCTGGAAAAGAAAGAGCGGCTACGCTTTCAATCCATGAGCGATCTGGGCTTTGCGCTTGAAGGTTTGACTTCCAACCCTTCGGGTTCCGGGTCGCGTGGCAGCGCGACGTTATCCGGTAGTAGCGCAATTGAAGAAATACCGACGCTTCCACAGAAGATTGGGAAAAGCCGGATCGGGCCGCTGGGTTGGGTTGGTTGGGGATTGGCGGGCGTTTTTCTGCTGACGACAATCGGGCTGACGATTGCTTATTTCAGGCGTCCGACATTTTTCACACGCATCGTCCCTTTCACCAGTTTTACGGGACAGAAATCCAGACCGGTCTTTTCGCCTGATGGCAATCAGGTGGCTTTTTATTGGGACGGAGACAACGGCAACGAGCCAGGCATTTACGTCAAACTGATTGACGCCGGAACACTGCTACGACTGACCGCGCTGAGCGGCGCGGGTGAAGCTGATCTTGCCTGGTCGCCCGATGGCCGCGCGATTGCCTTTGTCAGACGAGGCAATGGCGGAGGGATTTTTTCAGTTCCTGCGCTGGGTGGCCCCGAGCGAAAATTGACCGATTGGGCGGGTGATTTCGCTTGGTCTCCCGATGGAAAGACCCTGGCCATTAGCAATCGAGATTCATCGGAAAGCCCCTTCAATATTTCTTTACTTGTGCTGGGAACGGGCGAAACGCGCAAGCTAACGACGCCTCCAACAGGCTCTTTCGGCGATACGGCCCCTGCCTGGTCGCCTGATGGTCAGACGCTGGCGTTCATCCGCAGCCCGTACTTTCAGGTGAGCGATGTGTATTCAATCTCCGTCAAGGGCGGCGAACCCACACGACTCACCAACGATAACCTGGAATTACGCGGCAGTCTGGATTGGACTGCTGATGGGCGGGAGATCATCTACTCTTCGCCGCGCGGCGGCCTTCCCAGTTTGTGGAGAGTTTCATCATCGGGTGGACGAACCAGACGCTTGATCGGGATTGGCGAATACGCCTACGATCCTTCCGTTTCCCGCCAGGGAGAGCGTCTAGCTTACGTCTACCGACGAGTGGATCGAAACATCTGGCTCACCGCTGGCCCAAACTCAAAGGCCAAAGATAAAACGCCCGTCAAGCTGATCGCCTCCACGCGAGAAGAAGTCAGCCCGCAGTTTTCGCCCGACGGAAAAAGGATCGTTTTCGTATCCGACCGCAACGGCAGTAAGGAAATTTGGGTATCTTCCAGCGATGGCCAAAATGCGGTGCAGTTAACGGATTTCGGTGGCAGTCAGACGGGCACGCCGCGCTGGTCGCCCGATGGACGGCAAATCGCATTCGATTCCCGCCCGGAAGGCCAGACTGATATTTACACCATTAGCGCGGAAGGCGGCAGACCGCGCCGCGTCACTACAGAGAATTCCGAAGATGTCATGCCAAGCTGGTCAAAGGATGGCCGTTGGATTTACTTTGGCTCTCGGCGGAGTGGTGACTGGCAGATATGGAAAACTCCAGCAGAAGGCGGCCAGGCAGTGCAAGTGACGAAGAACGGCGGGTATGAAGCTTTTGAATCCCCCGACGGCAAGTTCGTTTACTATGCCAAACGCGAGCCGGGCATCTGGAAAGTGCCAGTGGAAGGCGGCGCGGAAAGCCGCGTCTTCGACAAAGGAAGATGGGGCAACTGGGCCGTGTTAGAACAAGGTATCTGCTTCTTGAATTTCGACGCCACGCCAGCCGCCGCCATCGAATTTTTCAACTTCGCTACTCAGCAAGTCACCTCGCTTTTTAGCCTGGAAAAAGGTCGGACACCGTTTGGCCCGCCAGCACTTGCCGTTTCCGCAGATGGGCAACGACTCCTCTACTGGCAGGTAGATCAGATTGACAATGACATTATGCTGGTCGAGAACTTTCGCTGAATGACCTATTCGATGTAGGTGTCATCGGGCAGGCCCCGGCAAGCGAGAAGGGGCAGCCGCATCCGTCAAAACGAGCACCCAGTCGTACCCACGCCCGCTGGTTGGTGGTGTATAAGTCTGAATGCAGGTACAGCTACCGCCGATTTCATTGTTGTGTCGTCCCGCTGGTTGGTGGTGTATAAGTCTGAATCCCCAAGTGTCCGCCTCTTTATTATGGTACGAAACACCATAGCGCGGGTCATACCAGGTTTCGCGCAACCGCTCGGCTTTGATGATATTCTTGTTGAGCGTGAAGCTTTCTCCGCGCGGTGAATAGATCAAGGCGAATGACCCATCGCTGGCCCGCGCGGCACGAATCTTTGCACCGCTCATCGTCGGGCCGTTCAAAACGAGACGCTGATCGGGTACGAGCTTGGTGAATGGCAAGGCCTCGAACAAGCGGCGCACGTGTCGCATCTGGAACGCGCCGGGATGATCCAGGGCTTCGTGCCACGGAATGTTCGCGCCGATGATGCCTCCCGGCCCGCCGAAAAGATCGCGCAGGCGCGACGACTCCACAGGCACTCCACCTGCTGCCGGTTTGTACATTTGCCAGATGTTGTTGTTGCCGTAAGTGTAGCCGCAAGCGCCGGCCAGCAGTGACCAGTAGGCCGACTGTCGCACATCATAATCATCGAAGCGGTCAATCCCATTGGCGTTACGCAGATAAAAGCCCACGGGAATGCCCTCATAATGCGGCTCGCCGTCCAGTGTGGGTTTAGCGGGTTGGAGCGCGTAATCATTCTCCACGTACAGACCGGTGTCGTGATCGTGCGCCGCGTGCGAAGACTGAAACATATTGAAATCGAGCCACGGCGCGTCGTGCAGCTTGATCGAAGACAATCCCGGCCCGATGGGATGAAAGGTTTTCAGATGCGCGCCGCCATCGCCTTCCGTCAGGCCGACAGCCATCGCATCAATGATGGCGCGTTCTTCCGCTGTCGTGATCGAGCGGTCGCCTCCCAGAACCCAGATGATTGGTTTGTCCTTGTAGCGTTTGCCCAGAAACTGCCCATACTGCCGCGCGTTCGTCGGGGTGAAGATGGATTGCCCCGTCGCCCAATAACTGCCCCACGTTGGCAACATGCCGACAAACAAACCCAGTGCTTCGGCTTTGTTGACGATAAAATCTACGTGGCGGAAATAGGCTTCATTCGGTTTCGCCGGGTCTTTTTCGATGAGCGGCAAGTCGCCATAAGGATTGGGTACGGTTAACCCGCCGAGTTGCGCCAGCACCACAGCTTGAATCACGGTGAAACCCTTATTCGCGCGGTTCGTCAGGTATTGCGTCGCCTCCTCACGATTCAGCCGATGAAACAATTCCCACGCCGTGTCACTGAGATAAAAAAATGGCTGCCCATTTTCGAGTTGTAAATACCGATGATTTTCCGCGACCTTCAGGCGCGGCGCGGCGAAGGTAAAAAGAGTACTGAGCGAGCAAATTACGACGCTGATAAAAAAATAACGAACAACGCGAAGATTCAATTTCATTGTTCTCCTCATAGCGATAACTACTGAACCTTACAAATCAGCACAGCCAAATAAGATTTATAGGGTAGAGGCCAGTTTCGTCCCCACAAGCTCGACCCGCGCGTGCTGTTCTGCCGCGCGATTTGCCGTCAGCACCGTCAGCGCTGATTGCATGGCTTTTTCCGGCCCGCAACGCACCGGCTTGCCCGTGCGCACCGAAGCGCAGAACTCGGCAATCTCGTTCCGATAGGAAATGTTTCTGTCCACTTGCCCGGTTGTCGCCGCATTCACCGTGCGGCCAAGCGCGTCGGTCGGGCGCGTGGCCGAGGTCTCGGCAACCGGCGCGGAAGTTTGTCGTGAGACTTCGACTTTGGTTGTTGCCGCTTCGCCTTCGTAAAACAGATAAACCTCCGTCTCGTTTTGCAAAATCAGCGTGCCTTTCGTGCCGAGGAACATTTCGTAATGATCTTCAAAGGCGTTCGATTCGATGGAAGAAAACGTCGCCGCGCGTCCGCCCGGATATTCCAGCGTGGCGTAAACGTGATCGAAGACTTCGCGCCCGTCGTTGTGGCGCGCAATGCTGCCCGTCGCATAAGCCGCCGTCGGGGGAGCTTCAAAAAACCAGTTCGTCGCCGTAATCAAATGGCTGCCTAACCCCGCCGTTAGGTACGGTTTTCAAGGAATTGAGTGCGTCGTCTTCTTTGGCTTCATGATCCGAACCTTGCGAAATCAGGAAAGATATTTTGTCTCGCCTGTCTCTCTTCTATTTCAGTTCAAGACTGTTCGGTCAGCATCAGTACTCCAATGTAAAGGCAAACTGAAGCTGTCTTGGATTGAAGGCCGCGATTGGTTTGGCGAAGCCCGGTTGGGCATTCAGTCCAGAGCCAAAGTACGGATTCAACTGACTGAAATTTGCCCGGTTGAAAAGGTTGAAAAACTCGACCGAGAGATTCAACCGTCGCCGCTCGCTAATGGGAAAGTATTTGATCGCCCGCAAATCTACGGTAAAGAAGTTCGGGGTCAACAGTGAATTGCGCGTGTAACCGAGCGGACGCGATGACAGCGGCAGCGCGTGCGTGCGATTCGCATCAATGCCAATCAAGGGATTGACTGGACGACCACTGGCAAGCGTGACGATAGGCGCGAGTTGAATGTGGCTGAAAACTTTTTCGAGTAATTCAAAACGCCCGCCTTTATTGTTCGCTTTGCCTTCTTCGCCAATCGGCAAATCAAACAAACCGCTGATGACGAGTCGCTGTCCCTGATGATTGCGCGAAAGCGCGCGTTCATTGCGTAGATAGAAAGGATTCTCCGGCTGCTCGTCATATTGAGCAGCGTTGACGTAAACAGTCCGCCGACGATCACCACCGCCATCGGCTGCTCCAGCTCGCGTCCGGGCTTGCCGACGCTGAGCGCGAGCGGCAGCAACGCCCGGCTAATCGTGAACACCGTAATCGTCAGTCTAAGGACGAGTAAGCAAGCGGGGCGTGAGTAGTGAGTGCCGGAATTTCTCCGGGTCGAGATGCGGCTTGTCTCCGGTTGAGGCGGGCGGTGGCGTGGCAGCCGGAAGATTTGTGCCGAGCGCGCGCTCAAGCTCGGAGAGCGCCGTGTAGTAATCGCGCAGGGCGTCGTTGTAGGCGGTCTGATTGTCTATCAGCCGTCGCTGCTCGTTGACGACCTCGAAGGCCGAGAACTCGCCCTCAGAGTAGCCAAGGCGCACGACCCGCACGTTCGCTTCCGCCCTCGGCACAATCTGATTTGCATAAAGCGTCAACGCCTCTGTCGCCGCACGGTAACGGCTGGAAGCGAACGCCACGTCACGTTTGATCGTCGCTTCCAGGAACTCGCGTTGCCGCTGGGCTTGCGTGCGTTCGCCCACGGCGGAAGCGATTTGGCCCTGATTACGATTGAAGACGGGCAGGCCTATGGTCACGCCGAAGGTCAGCGTGTTTTCGATTTGTGCCATGGGACTGAGCCGGAGCGACCCCGGCAGGTCGGTAGTCCTGCGCACGCGACCGTAGGCCACCGAACTGCTGACGTTGGGGATCGCCTGCGCTTCAGCCAGCCGAATTCTGGCTTCCCCCCACTGCTCGCCCAGCCGGGCGGCTTGCAAGTCGGGCCGCTCGCGCAGCGCCACCGCAATCAGTTCCGGCAGCGAGCGGTCGAGCCGGGGCGGGCGGTCAGGCAGGGGCGCGATGCGCAACGGCTCGGTCATCTCAAAGCCCGCGAGCAAGCGCAGCGAGATGATCTCGCCTTCGAGCGTGGCGCGCGTGCTGATGGCCTGGGCGCGCAAGCGGTCGGTTTCGTTGCGCACGAGGTTCAGGTCAAGCGGGGCAGCATCCCCGGCATCGAGCCGCACAGTGGTAATCCGCACCTGCTCTTCCAGGTTGGCGATCAATCGCTCCAGTGTGTCGAGTTGGCGGCCCGCTGCCAGTGTGCGAGCGTAAGCGGCGCGGATGTCGGCAGCGACCTGCCATTCCAGGGCCGTGACCACTGCCTTCGTCTGGGCCAGTTGAAGTTCGGCGACGGCGATGCGCTTACTGCGTTTGCCGCCCAGTTCAAAGAGCTGCGAGACGCCGACCGAGAGATCATAGTCAGAGCCGGGGCCGAGAAAGCGCACCGAGCCGTAGTCGCTTGTGAGTTGCGGGTTCGGCCTGAGTCCCGCCTGCACCAGATTGCCTTGGGCGATAGCCAATTGCTGCCGGGCCGCGAGCAGATCGCTGCGGCGTTGCGCTGCGGCGTCCACCAATTGTTGAGCCGAAAGTCCCGACGGCGCGATAAACTGCGCTGAGGAAGCTTGGGTTGCTGATGCGGTAGGTGTGGGCTGCGGTTGATTGGCCTGCGGTGACGGTGGATTTTGCGCCTGCGCTGTCAGCGTCAGCAGTGCAGCGAGGGCCAACGGGCAAAGGCCGCAGCGAAATGTTGGTTTGATACGACTGATTCTCATCTTGCTTACTACCTCGATAACTTACTGCAATGTGGGCGAGGGCTTTTCTTCCTCGGCCCACTCCGCTTGTCTTCGCTCCGGCTCTGGCGCGCTCTCTGCTGCCGGTGCTACGGGCCGTCCGAACTTCAGGTAGAGCGCGGGCAGCACGATCATATTGAGCAGCGTTGAGGTGAACAGCCCGCCGACGATCACCACGGCCATTGGCTGTTCCAATTCGCGTCCGGGTTTGCCGACGCTCAGCGCCAGCGGCAGCAGGCCGAGTCCGGCTGTCAGCGCCGTCATCAGGATCGGCGACAAACGCTCCAGCGCGCCGCGCAGGATCAACTCGCGCCCGAACGTCATTCCTTCTTCCGCCATCAGGTGATGGTAGTGCGTAATGAGCATGACGCCGTTGCGTGTGGCGATGCCAAACAAAGTCACGAAGCCGACGAGCGAGGCGACCGAAGTTTCGCCTTCGCTGGCAAGGAGCACCGCCACGATGCCGCCGATCAAGGCGAGCGGCAGATTCGCCATAACCAGCAACGCCTGTTTGATCGAGCGGAAGGCCATAAACAACAGCAGAAAGATGCCGACGATGGCGGCCAGGCTGAGCAACAACATCTGGCGCAAGGCCGCCGCTTGCGCCTCGTACTGTCCGCCATAAGCGACGTAGTACCCTTCCGGCAGTTTGACCTTGTCGCTCAGGCTCCGCTGAATGTCGGCCACGACGCTGGTCAAGCTACGCGCGCCCGCGACGTTGCACGAGATGACGAGACGGCGTTGCGCATTCTCGCGGTTGATCGTGTTCGGCGCATTGACGATCTGAATGTCAGCGAGCGCGCCGAGCGGGACTTTTGCGCCGGTTGGCGTGTCAACAAGCGTTGCTTTCATCGTCTGCGCATCGGTTGCCAGCTTCGGATCGTAGCGCACCCAGATCGGAAACGATCTTTGTTGCTCAAAGACGTTCGAGACCTTCGTGCCATAGAACGCGGCCTGGATCGTCTCGGCGAGGTCGGCGCTGTTGAGGCCGTATTGCGCCAGCACGTCGCGGTTGAATTTGACGGAGACTTTCGGCACGCCGGTCTGTTGTTCGACCGCGAGATCGGCCACGCCCGGCACGCTCGCCATTGCGCCCTGAATCTCGGCGGCCTTCTCGCGCAGGACGTTCAGATCGGGGCCGAAGAGTTTGACGACGATGGTGGCCGTCGTGCCGGAGAGGACTTCCTCCACGCGCTCGGAGATGAATTGCTTGATGCCGAAGCTGAAGCCGGTGAGGTCTTCGAGCCTGGCGCGAACATCGTTGACGATCTCGGCGCGGCTGCGACTGCTCTCTTTCAAGCTGACATCGAGTTCGGAGAAATTCGGGCCGAAGGTGTCTTCGCCCAACTCTGCCCGGCCTGAGCGTTGCGCGACTTTGACGACTTCCGGTACTTCGGCGATGCGCTTTTGAGCAAGCGCGCCGACGCGCATTGATTCTTGCAGCGAAGTGCCCGGCACTCCGGCCATATGAATAATCAGATTGCCTTCGTTGAATTCCGGCAGAAACTCGCCGCCGAGAAACGGCACTGCCGCCAGCGCGCCCGTAAGCAGGATGACTGAAACGGTGATGACCATGCGCGGGCGATTGAGCACGGGATCAAGCAGGCGCGCGTAATGACGCTTGAGCCAGCGCACGACCGCCGTTTCATCATCGTGCTCGTTTGCGTGCTCGTTTGGTTGTCCGGTTGATTGATGGATGGCTCGCGGCAGCAGGAAGTAACAGAGCGCGGGCGTGATTGTCAGCGCGACGACGAGCGAGGCGAGAATCGCAATGATGTACGCCACGCCCAGCGGCGCGAAGATTCTTCCAGCCAGTCCCGACAGCGAGAAGATCGGCAGGAAGACCAGCGCGACGATCACCGTTGCATACACCACCGACGTGCGAACTTCGCTTGAGGCGTGGTAGATTACCGACAGCGCGGAGTCCGGATTCTCCTTCAAGCGATTTTCACGCAAGCGCCGCCAGACGTTCTCGACATCAATGATCGCATCGTCCACGACTTCGCCAATGGCCAGCGCCAGCCCGCCCAGCGTCATCGTGTTGATCGTCCCGCCGAACCAGCGCAGCATAATGATGGCCGTCAGCAGCGATAATGGGATTGCCGTCAGACTGATGACTCCGGTGCGCCAACTGAAAAGAAACACGAGCAACACGAGCACGACCAGCACGCCGCCTTGCAGGATCGCCCAATTGATGTTGCTGATTGCAACTTCAATGAAGTTGGCCTGCCGGAACATCCCTGTGTCCATCACGACATCGGCGGGCAGCGCTTTTTTCAATTCGGCGAGCGCGGCCTCGACCTCGCGTGTCGCCGTGAGCGTGTTGGCCTGCGGCTGTTTGGTAACGATCAGGAAGACGCAGGGCTGGCCGCCATTGGCCGATGAATCGCCGACTTTGTACTCCGCGCCGAAGCGCACCTCTGCGACTTGATTGACCTTCACGGGCAAGTTGTTTTTGACGGCGACGACGGCATTCGCCAAATCGGCCAGCGTCCGCACGCGGCCTTCGCCCTGAATCACCATCGTCTGCCCGGCGGTGTCGAGGAAGCCCGCGCCCGCGTTTTGATTGGAGCGCCGCGCGGCGGTCAGCACGTCATTGAGCGTCACGCCGTAATCCTTCAGCTTGGCTGGATCAACGACGACCTGATACTGCTTCACTTCGCCGCCGAAGATCGTCACTTGCGCCACGCCCGGCACGGCCAACAGGCGCGGGCGCATCGTCCAATCAGCGAAGGTTCGCAAATCCATCAATGAAGTCTGTTTGGCCATGAGCGCGATTTTGAGAATGATCCCGACCGGCGGGCTGATCGGCATCATTTGCGGTTGGCCGATGTTCTCCGGCAGGCGCGCACGCGCAAGTTGCAATTTCTCGCTGACCAGTTGCCGCGCCAGATAAATGTCCGTGTTGGCGGCAAAGATGCAGGTGATGACCGACAAGCCGATGGCCGATGACGAGCGAATCGTGTCAAGATTGGCCGTGCCGTTGAGCGAAGTTTCCAGCGGCAGCGTGACCAGTTGTTCGACCTCTTCCACCGACAGCCCCGGCGCTTCGGTTTGCACGATGACCTGCGGCGGCGCGAAGTCGGGAAAGACATCGAGTGGAGCCTGCAATGCGGCGCGCACGCCGAAGACGATCAGCAGCGCACCGAGCGCCAGCACAACCAGCCGATTCCGCAGCGACCAGAGAATGATCCGATTGAGCATTACTTCTTCTCCCCTTCCGGTTCGGTCGAAAGCTGGCCTCTGAGGGTCTCGCCACGGAGCGATTGCGCGCCAACGGTGACGACCTTCTCGCCCGCGCTGAGTCCGCTCGTGACCGCCAGCTTGTCGCCAGCGCGCGCGCCGCTGGTGACGGTGCGGCGGCGGAAGACTCCGGCCTCGGTCTCGACGTAAACGAATGACTGGCCTTCGTCGGAAAGCACCGCTGAGGCGGGCACGAGCAGCGCCTTTGTTTTCTCCTCTGTCGGAATGTGGGCTTCGGCGGTCATACCGACCTTGAGACTGCCGTCAGAGTTATTGACGGCGAAGATGGCTGTCGCCTGGCGGTTCACCGGATCAATCACTCCAGCGCTGGTGACGAGTTCGCCGCTGTAACCGCGTTCAGGATTGGCAGGCGTCGTAAAAGTCACGCGCGCGGCGCGGCGCACTTGCGGAAGCTGGCTTTCGTGAACGGCGACTTCGATCCAGACACGGCTCAGGTCAACAATCGTGAGCAGGCTTTTTGACGGGTCTATCTGTTGCCCGGCTGTCAAATCCGCCGCGACGACCGTGCCGGAGATCGGCGCGCGAATCGGCGCGCGCGTCGGCGCATTCCTCTGTTGCGCCTGGGCCGCTTCGTATTGCGCCTTGGCTCGCTGCGCTCCTGCCAATTCCGCTTGCGCCTGCCGCAAGTTGAACTCGGCGGTCTGAAACTGTTTGAGCGCAATCACGCCGCCTTCATAAAGCCGCCTAGCGCGCTCCAATTCGGTTTGCTGAAAGGCGACTTTTTGCTGCGCCTGATCTATCGTGGATTGAAGCTGCACCGCTGTCGCGCTGAACTGCGCCGCCGCGCCGCTAATCTGCGCCTTCTCGGCGGTGGTCAATAGCTGTTCTACTTCGGCGATCACCGCGCCCTGTTTGACGTAGCTGCCGATGCGCGGCAGTCGCGCCGGATCAGCGAGCAAGTGGCCAGGGAAGGGCGAAAAAACCTGGGACTCGCCGCCTGCCCGCGCCATCACGCGCCCGATAGCGTTGATCGTCGCGGTCAGTTCCTGCTCGGCGACGGGCGCGGCTTGGATTCCGTTGGCCTTGATCTGCTCCGGCGTCAGATGGATCGAGCCGTCGGGCACGACGACTGTCTTTGGCTTGACGCTGCTCGCCTGCTCCCGCGCGCGCTCAGCGTCCGATTTGCAAGACGCCAGTGACCCGCACAGAAAGACGATGAAGATCATGACGGCGATGTAACGTGTTCGTTTGTTCAATTCAATGCTCCCGTGACTTGACTATCAGATTCAAGCCCAGCACGGCGATGAGTGACAGCGCCGCTCCGAAGACGAAAGGGGCAGCGGGGCTGATCTCTTGCCACAATGCGCCAGCGATCAAACTTGAAGGCAGCGCTGCAATTCCGATGGCTGTATTGAACAGCCCGTAAGCCGTGCCGCGCTTTCCAGCCGAAACCAGATCCGCGACGAAGGCTTTCTCCACCCCTGCGGTGAGCGACTCATAAGCTCCGTAAACGAGATACAGAAGCCAGACGTGCAGGCGCGTCGTGGCGAAGGCGAAGCCGAGATAGACCGCCGCGTAGATCAGCCACCCGACGGAGATCAAAGTTTTGCGCCCGACTTTGTCGGAGAGTTTTCCGGCTGGATAGGAGAGCAGTGTGGGGATCAAATTGAAGGCGGCAAGCAGCGCAAAAATCTCGCCGATGCTCATCCCCAGGTTCTGCGCCCGCAGAGTCAGAAAGGCATCGCTTGAATTGCCGAGCGTGAAGAAGACCAGCACGGCGAGGTAGCGTTTGAAATTGGCACTCAGCTTCCGCGCACCAGCGGCTGAAGGCTCCGATTCATCCTTGGCCGCAGGAGCGACGGCGACATCGCGGACGAAGAACAACAGCAGAAAGAAGGCCAGAAAGCCCGGCACGACCGCAAGCAGCACGAGGTTTTGATAAGTCGGGCGCGTCAGACTGAGCGTCCCGCCCTGGCTGTACCAGACGAGTAATGCTGCCGCCGCAAGCCCCGCTGTCGCTCCGAGTGGGTCCATCGCCTTGTTGAAGCCGAAGGCCCTGCCACGCTCACTTTCGGGCGTGGAGTCGGCGATTAATGCATCACGCGGCGACGTGCGGACGCCTTTGCCGATGCGGTCCAGAAAACGAATCACCAGCACCGCCGGCCAGCTTGCGGCAAAGTACAGGAACGGTTTGACGAAAGAAGAGAGGCCGTAGCCGAGCGTCACGAGCGGCTTGCGCCTGCCGAGCCGGTCAGAGAGCCAGCCGGAGAGCAGACGTGTGAGCGTGGCCGTGGATTCGGAGAGGCCTTCAATCAGACCGATGACGGAAGTCTTCACCCCTAGCACGTTGGCGAGAAAGAGCGGCAACGTGCGCACCGCCACCTCGCTCGAAAAGTCCGTCAGCGCGCTGACCAGCCCCAGAAAAAGGACGTTGCGAGGCACCCCCCAAATCCTGCCACGATCTTCCGATGCCATCATTTCACCTCACTCACTGGATCGAAATACTATCGTTGATCGTAATTCACCTCAGCGAAAAGGCGGCTTCAGAAAACTGAAGCCGCCCGGTATCTATCAACTCAGAAGCCGAAAAATTTGCTCCAACCGCAGATGCACTGTGGCCAATAAGTCAGAACTGACGGCAACGTAAATCATCACGGCGAAGAATGCGCCCATGCCGGTTGACAGTGCGAAATCCGTGATGGCAGCGTCACGCGCTTCGCTCGCTTGTCCGGCTTCGGCAAGCTGCGCCAGTCGTTGCACGCGCCAGACGACTCCGTCAGCTTCCTCACCAATCAGGAAAGCGCCGGCAGGCATAGTCGGCTTCGCTCCCTGCGGGATCATCCGCGCGATCTTGACCAGCGCCGCCGCGAGGTCGAGCGCCACCGGAGCGCCCGCGCGCGCGGCGTATTCGTCCGCGGCGGCTTCGGCAGCTTCAGCCCAGGCGTCATCGAGCGAGCGCCCGCATGGAATGATCGTCAGCGCGTCGCGGCAGGCACGCAGCAGCACGCGCTTCAAGTTGTCGCGCATCGCCAGGTGTCCGGCTTCGTGCCGAATGGCGGCGGCGATTTCTTCCGGGGCAAGTGTATCGAGGAGTTGACCGGCGATGAATAAACGCGGACGGAATGCGCCGACGACGGCCAGCACCGGGAACGGATGCCGAATGCGATAAGCGGGAATGGGCGTGGTTTCAAGACAAACGGCATCAGCCTCGCGCAGCCAATTGGCCACTAGCAGACGCGTCGCGCGCCACGAAGCCAGGCCGCGCCAAACAGCCAGCCCAAGTCCACTGGCCGAAATCAGCGTGAGCGCCGCCAGCTTCACCGGTACCACTTCATCCGGCGGCCACGGCTCGTATGTCAGGTAGGAAGGAACGATGAGCGCGACAACTGAAACGAGCGCGCCGGCCAGCGGGAAGAGGCGCAGAATGAAAATCACCTGCGCCCGTGCAGCGGCAGTCCAGCGGAGCGTAACCGGCCTGATAAAACGCCAGAGCGCCGCAATGCCGAGAGTGACAAGCGCGTTGATCGCGAGCAACGCCGACAACGCAAGGCACAAGATAAGTAGGTAATACATGGCTACTCCTTTTCTCCCAGTTCACCGCGCTTCTGCTTGATAAGCCGATCAAGCTCATCTAGCAACTCGCGGTTGCGCTCGCTCACGGCCTCGACGATGCAGGCAAGCACCGGCTCGGCGTCGCGCCCCAGCAGCCCGTCAATCACGTCCTTGGCCACGCTGTGCTCAAACTCTGTACGCGTCACACGCGGCGTGTAGACAAAGGCGCGGCCCTCCTTGCGCCGGTTGAGTAGCCTTTTTCTGTGCAGCCGGTCGAGCGTCGTCATCAGCGTAGTGTAGGCCGCGCGTTCGCCGAACGCTTCGTGGACATCACGGACGCTCACCCGCCCGCGCCGCCAGACCTCTTCCATCACCTCACGTTCGAGCATGCCGAGCGTCTGCTGCACCACTTCGCGTGGCCGCTGGAATCCTCTAGTAGTGAATCGGGGAGGTTTCATTAAAGCGATTGTATAGCACCGCTACTACTATTTGCAATAGTAGTACGCTGAACCAAGAATTCACAGGCAGGCTTACCGAGGCCGAGGCAGGAGACCTCTCGAACCTCCAAAGCGTCTTCACTGGTCGCGCCACGGAGAAAGCCTTCAAAGAGTCCGGCGTCAAAGCCGCAGACCGTGCGGCCAATGTTTGGGATTTGCCAGCCGAGGACCGTTGCGCAGCCACTGATCTTGAGTCGTGCGCTCTCGTCAGTAACGTACAGGAAAGTTGCTTCAATCACTCCTTCCAATCCGCAGGCGGAGATGAGAGCCGAAAGAGCATCGGCAAAGGAACGCGGCCTTTCGTATTCCTGCGCAATTCGGTAGCCGATCACCCGGCCTATCTCGCGCAGTGACGAATCAAATCGGTTGTCCAGGCAAGCCAGTCTAACCGCGAGCTTGTCAAGAGCGCCGAACTCATCGGCAGCAAGCCCACCCACCGAGACTGTGCTGCCGCAACAAGAAATTGTCTGAGAATCCTGACTATTCATATGTTTGAACCAACCACAAAATCGCGCCCAAGCGTTAGTGACAAGCTCCTTCAGCGCAGCAATTTTTGCCGCGCAAAGCTTCAACGCCTTCTCTGCCAATAATGGGAACCATCACTAGCGCCGCTATAGGGTCAGCCCACCACCAACCAAACAGCGCATTGAGTAGTAAGCCGCCGAGCAGAATCGCGGAAAGGTATGTGCAAAGCTCTGTCTGCTTCGCATCGGCCCGCAGCGCCTCGCTGCTAATAGCTGATGCGATATTTCTCTTGGCGCGTGAAAGAAGGGGCATCACGACGAGCGAAATGGCGGCGAGGCTCACCCCCGGCAGACTCCGCTCCGGCGGCTCGCGCGCGATGAGCGATTTGATTGAATCAAAGGCTACATACGCAGCGAGCGCGAGAAAACAGATTCCGACAATGCGGAGCGTGATTTGTTCCGCGCGCTCCCGCCGCGTGTGATCAGCATCCGTGGAAAGCCGCCAAAGGAGCGCCGCCCCCGAAGTAACCTCGATAATGCTGTCAAACCCAAAGCTCAGGAGAGCAATGCTGCCTGCGACCGCGCCGGCAGCGATTGCAATCAGCCCTTCGAGGATGTTGTACGCGATGGTGAAATATTCAAGCCGGCGGCCCCGCTTCACGAGGACAGAGCGGCTGACGCTGCTTGCTGCCAGAACCTGTTCATTCATACATCATACTTTCCAAAGCAGATAGAACCCCAACCCGATAAGAATCACGCCACTTAAGCGATTCACCACTGACCACCAGCGCGCTACCGAACGAAATGACGACACAAGGCCGATGCTCGATCCGAAAACAAAGAGCGGCGCGCCAATGCCCGCGCCATAAGTGAAAAGCAAGCTTGCGCTATAGAGTGCGTTACCGCGTCCTGCAGCATACGAGAGGATAGAAGCCAGCACGGGCGTGGCACAGGGAAGGATAACGAGTGAAAACAGCAAACCTGTCAAAAACGCGCCGAGCGTGCCAGCACGCACAGGTCGCCAGTTCTGCAAGCCCGGTGCTTTGACGTTGATGACGCCCAAAAGATGCAATCCCATCACAATCGGGATGAGGGCGAGCGCATAGCGCACGAGCGGATGAACCGCGCCGAAGATGCCGCCGACAAGAACAACTACAAAACCAAGCAAGGCCGTAGCAGCAGCAAGCCCTAATGCGAACCACCCAGAGAACCACGCACACCGTTTGAATGACGGCTCACAGTAGCCGCCGAGATAACCAACAATCGCCGGAATCATCGTATAGCAGCACGGATTCAAGCCCGTCACCACGCCGCCGACAAAGGTGAGCGCAAAGACTGCTAAGGAAACTTGTTCAATGTCTGGCGCGTTCACTTTACCTCTTTCAAGCGGCTGAAAGCTTCTTCAATGCGGGCTATCGTCTCTTTGTCCTCACCTTCAAAACGTCCCTCGATTGCTCCGGCAGACGAGACGATCAAGATGGTCGGCAACACGCGCACCTGATATTTATCAACCATGCCTTTTTCGTTCTTCACGTCCGGGCGCTTGACCTCAAGGCGATCTGCTAATTCGCGTTCCGCACGGTCAGCAAACGCATAAATGCGGCGGCAGCCTTCGTCCTGGTCTGTGGGGTCGTGAAAGAGATAAAAGGCGGATTTCCCCTGCACGCTGGCCGATGATGTGGCCGGGATTGGTTGCGGCTCTGGTTTGTTGCCCATCAGCTTATAGCCAATGACTGCAATCACCGCGACGACAACCAAACCTAAAATTACTCGTTTCATTTTTGTTCTCCGTTTATGTTATTTACCAGTCAGGCACAGTTGCCGGGTCAAGCTCACCAAAAGCCCTATCTTGTTTGAAGGGAAAACCAAGCTGCATTGAAAGCTTGGCGCGCTCTAGTTCGCGCCCCAAATAGGCGGCGTGGTCAAGCTGACTTACTAAGCCACGCTCAACCAATTCAGCGCAGATAAGGGCCGGGTCTAGCCCTTCAATGATGCAAGTCGGCTCACCTGAGTTTTTGTAATGCTCAACCAGTATCAAGCCGGATTCTGGTTTTGGATGAACGATGAGGAA
>CAZWAK010000103.1:0-27373 GCA_964631865.1 uncultured Heliobacteriaceae bacterium
CGACGTGCAAAAGATGGTCGTCGGACAAGGCATGAAGCTTGTGTTGTTGGGCACGGGGATTGGCCTGGTCGGCGCATTCGCGTTGATGCGAGGGATGGCCAGCTTGTTGTTCGGCATCGGCGCGGCTGATCCGGTCACGTACATCGTGATCGCTGCGTTGTTGGCAGGCGTGGCGTTGCTGGCATGTTGGATTCCGGCGCGACGAGCGACGAAAGTGGATCCGATGATTGCGCTTCGCTATGAGTAGACAGTAAACGGTTGGCGGTAGTCAGTAGTCAGTAGAAAACCGAAGGCTACCGTCTACTGTCTACCGACTACCGTCTACTTTTCTTTGGAGAGGCTGTGAGCTTGCGCGACGTGTATGAAGGACGATTGACGTGGACGGACTATTTGCGGCAGCGTACGCCCGACGTGCAAGCCTCCGACTCGGCGCTGCAAGTGCGCTTGAGCGACGAAGAGCATCGCTTGATGCTCGAAGCGGGTCTCGGTGCGTTGCCGCCGCGTGAGCTAAAACCCGCAACTCCGCACACGCTCGAATTCGAGGCGATGACGTTGGCGCAAGGCGTGGCGCAACTGCGCGCCGATTTCACGCCGCTGCTCGGCGATGCGATTTGGAAATTGGAATTGCAACACGCAGCGACGTTGGAGATGTTGGATGAATTACGGCTCGCCGAATTTGAGCGCGAAGCCCGCGCCTATCGCACCCGCGCCGAACGGGCATATTTGAATGGCTGGTACGAAGAAGCCTTGAACGATTTCCTCGCTGCCGAAGCGCGCAACTACCCTGATTACGCAGTGCTGCGCTCGATTGCGAACATTTATCTTTATCACGTTATTGATTTGCCACAGGCGCTCGAATACTTTCGCAAAGCTGCGAAGTACGCGCGCCCGATAGATGTGCGCCAGGCCGCCGAAGCACATTTCTTCGCCGCGCTCGTGTGCCATTTGCAGCAACAAGCGGAAGACGCTGTGACGCACCTGCAAGCTGCCTTGGAGCTACAACCACAGTTCGCCGAAGCGCAGTATCAATTTGCCGCCATCGCCGCGACGTTGCATCGAACCGACGACGCGATTTATTTCCTCGAACAAGCCATCAATGCGGACACGCGCTATTACGAACGCGCGAAGACCGATGCGATGTTTGATGCGATTCGTTCAGACGTGCAGGCGCTGCTCGACCGCTTGGTGCAACCCGTGACAGCGACCGTCGAGCAGGTCAAACAGGATGCGGCGCAGTTGCAGGGCTACGTCATCGTTGAAGAAGAAAAGCAAAAACTCGCGCACGCCTTTCGCTCGCTCGAACAACCTTCGCCGACCTACCGCGAGCAATTGCAGAAGCTTGAACGAGTCAAAGAATTGCAACACGAACTCGCGCATCTGCACGAACGCTTTGACAAGCATTACGCGATTGACCCGCGCGATTACGTGCGTTCGATTGCGTTTAGTCACGACGGGCAAACGCTGGCGGCAGGCTTTCTGAACGGTGGCGTGCAATTGTGGGAAGTAGATTCGATGCAGCAACGCCACGCTTTTCTCGGTCATTACGCCAGCGTCAATTCTGTCGCCTTCAGCCCGAATGATTTGCTCCTTGCGACAGCCAGCCGCGACCGCGACATCAAGTTGTGGGAGCCGAGTAGCGGCGCAGAGATTCAAAAACTCTGCGGCCACACCGCCGAAGTGCGCGCCGTCGCGTTCAGCCCCGACGGCCAATGGCTCGTGTCCGGTAGCCACGACACAACAATTCGGATATGGCGCGCGGCGACCGGCCACGAAGTCGAAACCCTGCACGGGCATCAACGTCCCGTGACGTCGGTCGTGTTCAGTCCCGACGGGCAATGGCTGGCGTCGGGTAGTTGGGATCACACGATTCGGCTGTGGGATTTGCAACGCGGCAGACCCGCGAAAATCCTGCACGGGCATCGCATCGGCGTCGCGTCATTGACCATCAGCCCCAACGGACGCTGGCTCGCCTCGGGCAGCGAAAAAGGCGAAGTGAAGTTGTGGGATTTGACGACCGGGCAAGAGGTGCGCAACTTTGTCGGCTTGCGCAACAGCGTAACTTCGGTTGCCTTCAGCCCCGACGGTTCGTTGCTCGCTGCTGGCAGTTTGGGCGTACGCATTATGGTCTGGCAACGCGACACCGCCGAAGTCGTCCGCAAGCTCGAATACGAAAGCATCAGCTACAACTCGGTCGCCTTCAGCCCGCGCGGGCAATGGCTCGCCTTCGGCAACCGCGATTTGCAATTGTGGCTGAAAGTGATCTTGACCGAAGACGAATACGCCGCCGTGAAAGCAGGCGAAGAACGGGCGTTGCGGGCGGCGCAGGAGAAAGAGAAGTTGCGATTGGGGTATGTGCCGATGCACAAGCAATGACCACGCCGCGAATGGCTATTTTTCCGATAACCGATGGATGGGCGGATGCTCGTTGTTGAGAATGAGCAAGCGGCGCAGATGCACAACGCCTGCTCGGTTCAAATCCAAGGCCTGAACTGTCGCACGTCCTTTGGGCGTTAGCCCGATCAGGTACAGATGATCGGAACTCCAAGTGAAATGTTGGTGCCAAGTATCACGGCGTGGGTGAAAGAGTGGAACGACCTGTCCCGTCGCAGGATCGCGGGCGTGCGTCTTATTGGCTTTGGCTCCATTGCAGCCCTGACAGGCTAAGGCAAGATTGTCCTCCGTCGTCTTCCCGCCCTTGCTTTCAGGCACAATATGTTCGTTGGAGTGCAGTTGTGTCGCACAGAATTCCGGGCAGATGCAGTATTCGCAGTACCCCATTGCGCGCTGCCTGACCAATCGTCGTAATTTTGCGGGGACTCGCTGTTTAGTCATGCGGCACAGGTTTGAGTCCAAGTTGTTTGATGAGTTTGCGCAGCGGGATATGGCGTAGCGCCGCCAGTTCTGTCAACAGTTCCAGCCGCTCAGCATCCAGCTTCTCAACCTGATCGGTCAGCTTCTTCAACTCGCGCAATTCTTTGTCACTGATAGATTCGGCGCGACGTTTTCGGATCAATTCATTCAGTCGCTCTTGCAAGGCAAGCGGCAATCCCCGATTGATCTTCAGCAAGAGTTCGGATTCGCGCTGCGAAAGGGTTGGTACTTTTTGGCTGGCTTTGACCGAGAAAAGCTTCGCGACGAATTGCTTCAACTCTGCTTCGGGCATTTGCAGTGCGGCTTTTAGCAACTGGTCGGTTTCAATTTGAATGGTTGGCATACTAAATAATTCCTTGATGATGACACCACGATGATACGCCACGAGGTCAGCCCAAAGCTAGACACAGCAAACCTTTTCGACCCAATCTGAATCAGGTGGGGAACCTGGGGCTTCTTCCAGTCACCTTTGATCAGCGATCATCAGCTTGATTTTTTACCTCTGAACCAAATATTCGATGTTGACAATAATTGCAAAGGAGCGTACTTTGCAAAAGTCGTAACAATGCAAAATAGGATACAGGAGAATACTAATGAGTAATAATGACCTTTATTTCAAAATCGCAGACGAGATTTCCAGCCAGATGAACCAAAACAAAGCGGCGTATGCAACAAAGACTAGGCTTGAGATAGCAACCCTTTTACGGCAGATTTCTGGGCAACCGCGTTCCAAAATTGGCCGGAATGTGGGTGAGGCTATTGAGGCAGCCTTAGAGCAAAAAGGGTTTCGCGTTTTTCCCCATATTAATGATGTTGGGCTGCACGAAGCTGTTCGGGTAATCCGACGAGGCACATTCGTTGATCAAATATTGAACGCATTTCTCCATCCGGGAGCGATGACTGATATGAATCTCGCAGACCTTATTACCAAAGTGAAGCAGCAGGATGAATTACTAAAATGGCATAAGAACCGCTCAGGGACAGCCTCCTGAGCCAAAGGTGAATTGAAACTTTGGTCGAGAGAGAGGCTTGAAAGGTAAGCTGTTTGTCTATACTGTCTTTTATCGGAGGACTCTCGAATATTTGACGAGTATACGAAAGGAGACGATAAATGATGCAAACAACTGCCGAATTGATTCTCGCCGAGATCGCTGCTTTGCCTTCAGAAGAGCGCGCCAAGCTCCGCGCGTTACTGAACCGACAAACTACGGCGACAGAAAAACAGCAGGGCGGTTTTATCCCGCCTTTCGATGCGCAAGACGCTGCGCCGTCGCTGAGTTGGATCGAAGAGCATCGCACGGAATTTGCGGGGCAATATGTTGCACTGGATGGCGACCGCCTCGTTGCGCACAGTGCCGATCCGCAAGAAATCATTGCCACCGTTCGCGCGTCCGGCTTGAACGGGCTTTTCTTTACTTTGATCCCGCCTGTAAATGCTCCGCCATTTGTTGGAATCTAACCCGCCCCTTTGCCGAAAGGCGGCGGCAATTGTTTCACGGCGACGGTCAACGCCCGCGCACAACGCGGACAGGGCTGCGCTTTGCGTAAGCGCGCGAACCATTTGGGCATTGGGTCATAGCTGGTCATGGACTGACAGGTTTTCTGCGCGTGAAAGAGCGCATCGCGCGTCACATAGACAATCATCGTCTCCGCTTCGTAGCTGGCACTGGCGGCGGCATACGCTTGATAGCCTGTGGGATTGGGGTTGTAGAGCGGATTGTATTTGTAGCGCAGCAAATGAGCATCGCGGATGCGTTCGATGGCGCGCATTATTAGTTCCGCCAGCAGCGGCACGACCAGCCACGCGAAGGTCGCAAACGGCTGCCAGCCCGACCGAAAGAAGAGCAGGGAAAACGTGAGTCCGGCGAGACCGCCAATCGCGCGTGTCGTCCATTTTACGCGGTGCGGAATGCGGTGTTCGCGCCGCCTCCACACTTGTGCGCCTTCGCGCGCGCGTTCCAGATAGCCCGCGTCAATCCCGAACGCCGCCGGATCAGGCGGGACGGGAGAAACATTGCCGCGCAATGGGTCGGTGGCTTTGGGGGATGATTGTGTTCGCGTTGTGTCGCGTTGTTTCGTGGCGGCATCTGCGACGGTCGAAAAAAGCTGCTGGCTGAGCGATTGTTGCGCATACTCCCGATCATACGATTTGCGACGAGTCGGATTCGACAATACGGCGAACGCTTCGTTGATTTCGACCATCTTGTCGTGCTGGCCTTGCCCGCGATCCGGGTGATACTCGCGCGCGAGCCGTTTGTAGGCCGCTTCAATCAGGAACGGTTCGGCTTGCGGATGCACCATCAGGATTGCGTAGTAATCTTTCATCGCCATTCGTGCGCTATTTTCTCTAATTGTCCTTCATCCTGCAAACACATTGGCTGCCCGTCACTGACTGTAGCCCGGCAAAGAAAACCCCGCCGCCGCGTCCGTCAACACCAGCACCCAATCCTGACCGCGCCCGTTCGTCGGTGGCGTGTACGTTTGAATGCCGTACGTGTCTTGTTCTTTGATCTGATATGACACGCCATAGCGCGGATCGAACCACGTCTCGCGCAGCAACGTAGCTTTGATGACGTTTTTATTCAGCGTGAAGCTTTCGCCGCGCGGCGTGTAAAGCAACGCGAACGAACCATCGCTCGCCCGCGCCGCACGAATCTTTGCGCCGCCGCTCGTCGTGCCATTCAGAATCAAGCTTTGATCCGGCACGAGCTTCGTGAACAGCAACGACTCGAACAACCGACGAATGTGCCGCATTTGAAACGCGCCGGGATGATCGAGAGCTTCGTGCCACGGGATGTTCGCGCCGATGATGCTGCCGGGGCCACCGAACAAATCGCGCAGGCGATTCGGATCGCCCACTCTGCCGGTAGGATTTGGTTTGTACATTTGCCAGATGCTGTTGTGCCCGTAGGTGTGACCGCAGGCTCCGGCGAGCAATGACCAGTACGCAGCTTGGCGCGCGTCGTAATCATCAAAGCGATCAATGCCGCTCGCGTTGCGCAGGTAAAAGCCGACGGGGATGCCTTCGTAACGCGGTTCGCCGTCGAGCGTTGGTTTCGAGGGCTTCAGTGCGTAATCATTCTCGACGTACAAACCGTTGTCGTGATCTCTGGCCGCGTGCGACGACTGAAACATATTGAAATCGAGCCACGCCGCGTTGTGCAGCTTGATCGAAGACAGCCCCGGCCCGATGGGGTGAAACGTTTTCAGATGCGCGCCGCCATCGCCTTCAGTTAAGCCTGCGGCCATCGCGTCAATGATCGCGCGTTCGTCGTCATTCGTGATCGAACGGTCGCCGCCGAGAATCCATAAGATGGCTTTGTCTTTGTAGCGTTGGCCTAAGAACTTGCCGTACTGCCGCGCGTTCGTGGGATTGAAGGCGGCTTTGCCGAGCGCCCAATGACTGCCCCACGTTGGCAGCATTCCGACGTACATCCCCAACTCTTCAGCTTTGTTGACGATGAAATCTACGTGACGAAAGTAGGCTTCATTCGGCTGCGCGGGATCGCCCTTCACGAGCGGCAAATCGCCGTACGGATTCGGCACAGTCAAGCCGCCGAGTTGTGCGAGCACGACCGCTTGAATCACGGTGAAGCCTTTGTTCGCGCGGTTGGTGAGATATTGCGTGGCTTCTTCGCGGTTCAGGCGATGAAACAATTCCCACGCCGTGTCGCCGAGATAAAAAAACGGCTTGCCGCTTTCGTCTTGCAGGTAGCGACGGTTTTCCGTGACCTTCAGGCGCGGCAAGGCGGCGAGTACGTTGACCGAAAACAGTACGAGCAAACAAATCAGCCAAAGGCGCGACGTTCTCATTGTTTTGGCTCCTTCGCTTCGGGTTTCGCTTCGGGGCGGGTCAGGAAAAACGTGCCGGTGTAGCCCGCGCTCGTGAAGAAGCCGATGAATTCTTTATCATTCGCTTTGCCGATCCAATCAAACACGCCGCCGTCTTTCGGACCTAAATCCACCGTGCCCTTGAACATCACGGCTTTGCCAACCTGACGGCCTTCCATCTTGATCGTGTATTTGTATGCGCCGCCGCAATCGCCTTCGAAGACGGCATTCCAAACGGCCTCTTTGCGTTCGACTTTGGCGGTCAACGCCTTGCAAATATTTTGCGGCGGCGTAGTGCCTTTCGCCGGGCTGTAGATGCCCCACGTGCCGGCCCACGCGCCATCAATATTCGGTGCTTCGGGCTGCGGCGTTTGGGCCAGGCCGACCAGAAAAATACCACTGAGCAAAACGAGACGAAGGCAATTTCGCATGAAGTTCTTTCCTTTCCTTGCGGGTTGTTTGTTTGCGCTACGGGCGAGAGTATACGACTGGTTTTGATGCCGTAGCAATTCGCTTGCGCCAGGAATCCGCCGCGCGCCCTTGATTCTTCACTCAATCGGCGTAGTATTTGTTCGTTTTTCAGTGGCGCATCGAACGCGCTGTGAAGTTTGTCAATTATGCCTAAGTCCGTTTACGGATGCGGGGGAACCAAAGTGATGCTCGTGGCATCACGGGGCGTATCCTGAGAATTCAGGGAGGACACTTCCGAGTCCCAGCCCGTCAGCTAACCTCGTCGGCTCCCGGAAGGATCGTTTGTTGCTTCTCTGTACAAAAAGCCAGCCCGCCGCATTCGCGCGATTGAGCGTGAGGCGGCTTTCGTCTTTTTAGCACTACAGACCAGCCTCCCTCCGGCATTTCCTCTTCAGGAGAAAAAATGTCGCAACCTACTGACTCGCAGCCAAAACCCCTGGCAAAAAATCCCACCAATGTCATCGTCGCTACGTCGGTGATGTTGTCGTTCATCTCGTTCTGGCGCGCGGCGGCGATTGTCTTGAATGACCTTGCTTCGACTGCGTTCTACATCGGCGGCATCACCGAAGAAGCGATTGGCAAAGCCGCGCCCTGGTTCGTGCTCGCAGTCATTCTCTTTGCTTCGGCAGTGCGTGCGGTGTATGTCGAAAGTTGCACGATGTTTGTGCGCGGCGGCGTCTATCGCGTCGTCAAAGAAGCGATGGGCGGCACGCTGGCGAAATTAGCGGTGTCGGCGCTGATCTTCGATTACATTTTGACGGGGCCGATTTCGGGTGTGGCGGCGGGACAATACATCGCCGGACTCATCAACCACACGCTGCAACATTTCGGCTTTGCATTGCAATTGCCTGTCAACGCGACCGCTTGCGCCATTTGCATCGCCGTCGTGATTTATTTCTGGCGCATGAACACGATTGGCTTGCACGAATCGTCCGAGCGGGCCTTGCGCATTATGCAAATCACGGGCGTGATGGTGGTCATCATCGTCATCTGGTGTTTGGCGACGCTGTTGACGAAGCCCGGCCCGATCAATTGGCCGCCGTTGCCCACGCCCGACAATCTGCGCTTTGGCGTCAGCCCCAGCAGCGGCTTGCATTCGCTCGGCTGGCTCAAAGACACCACGCTCCCGTCCATTGGGTTCATCGGCATTCTGATTGCCTTCGGGCATTCCGTGCTGGCGATGAGCGGCGAAGAATCGCTCGCGCAAGTGTCGCGCGAAATCGAACATCCCAAGCTCAAAAACCTGATTCGCGCGGCGGTCGTGATTTTTGCGTTCACGATTTGCTTCACGCCGGTCGTGTCGTTTTTTGCGGTGATGATTATTCCCGACGACGTGCGCATTCACGAGTACAGTCAGAACCTGCTCTCAGGCTTGGCGATGCACGTGATTGGCCCGACCTGGCTGAAATTGTTGCTACAAGCCTTTGTCGTGATCGTCGGTTTTTTGATTTTGTCCGGCGCGGTCAACACCGCGATTGTCGGCTCGAACGGCGTGCTGAATCGCGTCTCCGAAGACGGCGTGTTGACCAGTTGGTTTCGCGCGCCGCATAAAAAATTCGGCACGACTTATCGCATCATCAATATGGTGGCGCTTCTGCAAATCATCATTATCCTGCTCAGTCGCGGCAACACGATTTTTTTGGGCGAAGCTTACGCTTTCGGAGTGATCTGGAGCTTCACGTTTATGACCACTTCGATTGTGCTGTTGCGCTTCAAACGACCGGGGCCGCGCGAATGGCGCGTGCCGTTGAATTTCAGATTCGGGTCAGTTGAAATTCCGCTCGGCATCATCCTCGTCGCCCTGATTTTATTGTCGTTGGCGCTGACAAACCTGCTGACAAAAGAACTCGCCACGATCTCCGGCGTCACGTTCACGCTGGTCTTCTTCACGCTCTTCACGCTCTCAGAACGCGCGAACGCCCGGAAGAAACTGGCGCAAAAGGGACTTGATCAATTCAACCTGGTCGCCGATCAAACCGTCTCGCAAACGCTGCTGGACGTGCGCCCCGGCGGCGTGATGGTGACGGCGCGCGATTACAACAGTCTGCATTACCTGAAGCGCGCGTTGCAGGATGTGAACACCGACGAGCAGGATGTGGTCGTGATGACCGCGCGCATTCTGAAAGGCCCTGGCGGCAGCGAAGAAGAGGTCTACGAAGAAGAGTTATTCACCGATTACGAACAATTGCTCTTTACGCGCGTCGTGGCGGTGGCCGAAAAGATGGGCAAGCAAATCAAACTGCTGATCGTCCCGTCGAATGATGCGTTCCAGGCAACGGTGATGACGGCGATTGAGTTGGAATGCTCAACGCTCGTTGCTGGTGTCTCAACGAAGATGACTGCCGCGCAGCAAGCCCGGAAGATCGGTGACGTCTGGGAATCCATTCAGCATCCCCACAAACGCAAATTGCGCGTGCTGAAACTCATCAACCCGGATGAAACCGAGATCGCCTACGAACTCGGCGCACATCGTCCGAACGTCACGCCCGAAGACGTCGAACTCACGCATCAATTGTGGCTGGACTTATCGCGGGATTTGAGCGAACTCCATCACAACGAAGTGGTTTCATTGGCATTGCAACGATTAGCGCAAGATGTGCGGAGCGGGAAGCGGAAAGAATTACTGACCGCGCTGCGCCAGAAACAATCGCCTCCGCCCAATTAAGGCGCATACAAAGAGAAATTTTCCGCTCGCCCTCTGCGCTTTGTTGCTCTTGTTGACAATCTACAAGAAGTGACCTACTCTTCTTGTAGATAATCTGTAGGAGCAACATGTCGAAATCACGATCTGATCTTTTGCAGGGCACGCTCGACCTGCTCATCTTAAAAACGCTCGCCCTCGAACCGATGCACGGTTGGGGCATCACGCAACGCATTCAGCAAATTTCCGAAGGCGCATTGACGGTCAATCAAGGCTCGCTCTATCCGGCGCTCGTGCGGTTGGAACAGCAAGGCTGGATTGCGGCGGAATGGGGTACGTCGGAAAACAATCGGCAGGCGAAGTATTACGCGCTGACCAAAACCGGGCGCAAACAACTCAAAGAAGAAAGCGACAATTGGAGACGCATCGCCACCGCGATTGAGCAAATCCTGCAAGCCAGTTGACCGGGAGGTTTGTCATGAAATTCTTACGTCGTTTGTTCGCGCTCGTGCGGCGCGACAGGCTGGAACGTGATTTGACCGCCGAGCTTCAGTTTCACCTCGAACGCGAGACGGAAGAAAACATTCGGCGCGGCCTGAACCCCGAAGACGCGCGGCGTGCGGCACAGCGCAGCTTTGGCGGCCTTGAGCAAACCAAAGAAGAATGCCGCGATGAGCGAGAGGCGCGCTGGTTGGAAACCCTGTGGCAGGATGTGCGCTTCGGCGTGCGTGTGTTGTGGCGCAATCCGGGCTACACGATTGCTGCCATCCTCACGCTCGCCGCTGGCGTTGGCATCAACACGGCGATCTTCAGCATCATTTACGGCGTGTTGCTGCGTCCGCTGCCGTATCAGCACGGCAACGAACTGGTCGTCGTGCGGCAACAAGCACCGCTCGCAGGCGTGAACAACCTCGGCTTTTCCGTCAAAGAAATTGAAGATTATCGCGCGCAATCAAACACCTTGAGCGATGTCGTCGAGCATCATTCGATGACCTTCACATTGTTTGGACGCAGCGAACCGGAATTGATTCGCACGGCGGTCGTGTCGGCGAATTTCTTTGATGTGATGGGCGTGTACCCGTTGATGGGGCGGTCGTTTCGACAGGACGATGAAGCACACGGTGCAGATGCAGTGTTGATCCTCAGCCACGAATATTGGCAGCGCAGTCATCACGGCGATCCAAACATCGTGGGCAAAGTGTTTCGGATGAACAATCGCCCGCACACGGTGATTGGCGTGTTGCCGCCGATTCCGCAATATCCGAGCGAGAGCGATGTGTATATGCCGACGTCGGCTTGTCCGACACGCGCTTCCGAACAATTCAAAGCCAATCGTAATGCGCGGATGATGAGCGTGTTTGGGCGGCTCAAACCGGATGCGCAGGTCGAACAAGCGCAAGCCGATTTGGGCACGATTGCCGGGCGCATCCAACAGCAGTATCCCGAATCGTATCCGGCGAATCGCGGCCATCACGCGGAAGTCACTTCGCTGCACGAGCAATTGACGCAGCAGGCACGGCCTACGTTTTTGATTTTGCTCGGCACGGCTGGGTTGGTGCTGCTGATTGCGTGTGCGAATGTGGCGAATCTGGCGTTGGTGCGCGTGATGCGGCGCGAACGCGAAATGGCTGTGCGGACGGCGCTCGGCGCAAGTCGTGGGCGGTTGATGCGGCAGTTGTTGACCGAAAGCACGATGCTCGCGTTGGCGAGCGGCGCGCTGGGAATTCTGTTCGCGTCGTTCAGCATGAATTTGCTGGTGAAGTTTGCTGCGCGCTTCACGCCGCGTGCAAGTGAAATCAAACTTGATCTCACCGTGTTGTTGTTCACGTTGGCAGTGTCCATCCTCGCCGGGCTGTTGTTCGGACTGTTGCCTGCGCTCGCGGTCAAAGTGAATTTGACGGCGGCGCTGAAAGACAGCGGGCTGCAATCGTCGGGCGGCGCAGCGCGGCAACGCTTGCGTAATGCGCTGGTGGCGGCGCAGGTCGCCGTTTCATTTATGCTGCTCATTGGCGCGGGGCTGATGACGCGCAGCTTGCTGAAGTTGCAAGAGGTCAATCCGGGCTTTGATCCGGAGCGCGTGCTGGTCATGCGCGTCAGCCCGAATTGGTCGAAGTACACGACGAACGAACAGTATCGGGACTTCGCGTTGCGCTTGCAGGAAACGATGAAAACACAACCGGGCATTTTGTCCGCCGCGATAGCGAGCAACTATCCGCTCAGCCCGTTCAGTCTGACGAACGGCCCGTTTCAGCGCAATTTTCAAATCGAAGGCAAACTGCCAAACGAAAGCGAGCTTGCACCGCAAGCCGACATGCGCGCGGCGACAACCGATTACTTTCAGACATTGCGTTTGCCCACCATCAGCGGGCGCGTGTTCACCGACGCCGATCACGACAAGTCGCAACTCGTCGCCGTCATCAATCAATCGTTGGCGCGGCATCGTTGGGGCAATGAAGACCCGCTGGGACGCCGCATCAGCCTTGATCAAGGCGCGACGTGGATCACGATTGTCGGCGTCATCGGCGACGTGCGGCATTACGGTTTGCAGCAAGCGCCAACCGATGAAATTTACTTTCCCGTTGCGCAACGCAGTGGCGGCGGTTTTCTGTTGCTGCGCACAGCAGCGGAGCCGGAAAGCGTGATTCGACAGGCGCGGCAGGCGATTTATCAAATTGATTCTGAAACCGCGATTGATCAGGTCACGACGCTGGATGAGCGACGCAGCGAAGCGTTGGCGTCACCGCGTTTGACGGCGACGTTATTGGATTTGTTCGCGGTGTTGGCGCTTGTGATTACGGTCGTCGGGTTGACGGGCGTAATGGCGCTCTCGGTTGCGCAACGCAGTCACGAACTCGGCATCCGTATGGCACTTGGCGCGACGCAAAGCAACGTGATGTGGATGGTATTGCAGCAGGGGTTGAAGCTGGTGTTGATTGGCTTGGCGATTGGCATTGTCGGCGCTCTGGCGTTGACGCGCGTGATGACGACATTGCTCTTTGCGATTGAGCCGACCGACCCGCTGACATTCCTGGCGGTTTCGTTTGTGCTGCTGGCCGTCGCGGCATTGGCGTGTTTTATCCCGGTGCGGCGCGTGACGAGTATTGATCCATTGCTGGCGCTGCGGAATGAATAGCACGCATGCGCTACTGATTCGGAAGAGGTCACATTTATGAAAAGGCTTACCCAAGCAAGTATCATCGCGTTGTTCATTGCCTTGATTGGCGGGACGCTATCGCTTTCTCGTCCGTCAACACAACCGCCCGCCGCGAAAAAGCAATACGTTTGTCCGCCGTGCAGTTGCAGCAATGACGACAAGGTTCACGACGAACCGGGCACTTGCTCAGTCTGCAATATGGCGCTCGTCGAAAAGACTGCGGCGCTGGACGATCTGACGACGATCCCGGCGTTTCTCAAACTCAGCGATCAATTGTGGACGGGCGGACAGCCGACGCTTGCCCATTTGACAAAGCTCAAAGCAGAAGGCGTCAAAGTCATCATTAACCTGCGTCCGCACAGCGAACACAACGGCGAGCAAGAAGAGGCCAAAGCGAAAGAACTCGGCTTGCAATATCTCAATGTGCCGATTGTTTACAATCAGCCGAAAGACGAAGATGCTGATGCGTTTCTCAAACTCACGGACGAACATCTGAACGACGGGCGCGTGTTTTTGCATTGCGCGGCGGCGATTCGCGTCGGTGGCTTCTGGATGATTCGGCGTGTGCTGCGCGATGGCTGGACGTTTGAGCAAGCGTTGACCGAAGCCAATAAAATCGGCCTGCGCGACCGTCCGCACCTCGTCGAATTTGCCCGCAGCTATGTGGCTAAGCGACAGAAGAAATAAAGTTGAGCGGAGAAATGAATTATGTTCAGACGACTTTGGCAACGTGTGTTGGCGCTGTTTCAGACCAAACGCAAAGAACAAGAATTAGAGCAGGAACTGCGCTTTCACCTTGAACAAGCTAGCGCAGAAAACATGCGACGTGGCATGAATGCCGAAGACGCGCAGCGCGAAGCACAACGAAGTTTTGGCGGTGTGGAGCAGGTCAAAGAAGCGTACCGCGACGCGAGTCGGTTGCGCTGGCTCGAAGAAACCTGGCACGACTTGCGCTTTGGCTTGCGCATGTTGCGCAAGCGGCCTGGCTTCACGGTGATCGCTGTGCTGACGTTGAGTTTGGGCATCGGCGCGAACACGGCGATTTTCAGTTTGCTCAACACCGCGCTGCTGCGACCACTGCCGATTGCACAAGCTGACCGCTTCGTCGCGCTCAGCAACTCGGCCACAGGGCGTTTGTTCCCGACGTTTTCGTATCCGAACTACAAAGATTTTCGAGATCGCACCGACGTGTTTGCAGGGCTGATTGCCTATCGTTTTGCGCCGCTGAGTTTGAGCCACGATGGCATCAACGAACGGCTGTGGGGCTACACCGTGACGGGGAATTATTTTGAGGTGTTGGGCCTCAAGCCTGCGCTCGGACGCCTGATTTCATGGGACGATGATCGCACACGCGGCGCGCATCCGGTCACGGTCATCAGCCATCAATGCTGGCAACAACGTTTCGGCGGCAACCCCGCGATCCTCGGCAAAGAAGTGATCGTGAACGGACGCAACTTCAGCGTCATCGGCGTTGCGCCGCCGGGCTTCGTCGGCACTGAAATCATTGCTGCGCCGGAGATGTGGTTTCCGATGATGATGCAGGCGCAACTGGAAATGGGCTTTGATTGGCTGGATGAACGCGGCGTCGAAAATGTCTTTGTGCAAGGCAGCCTCAAACCCGGCGTCAGCGTCGCACAAGCACAGGCCGCGCTGGATGCGGTCGCGGCGCAATTGGCGCGTGAGTTTCCGAACAACAACGAAGGCCGTCGTGCGTTGGTGACGCAGCCGGGCTTGATGAATGGTTCGATGCGAACGCCTGTGCTCGGCTTTGTGTCAGTCTTGATGATCGTGGTGGGATTGGTGCTGTTGCTGGCGTGCGCGAATTTGGCGAACCTGTTGCTGGCGCGCGCGACCGAACGACGACGCGAGATGGCTGTGCGACTGGCGATGGGCGCGGGGCGATTTCGTTTGGTACGGCAATTGTTGATGGAAAGCATTTTGCTCGCGTGCGGCGGCGGCGTGCTCGGATGTTTGTTGGCGTGGTGGTTGACGAGTCTTGCGGCAGCATACAAACCGCCGATGGACGTGCCCGCGAACTTTGCGTTCAATCTGGATCAGCGCGTGTTGTTGTTCGCGTTTGCGCTGTCCATCGTGACGGGCATCGTGTTCGGCTTGTTGCCCGCGTTACAAGCAACAAAAACAAACCTCGTTTCAGCTTTGAAAGACGAAGCGTCGTTCGGCACGTACCGCAGTTCGTGGCTGAAAAACAGCTTGATCGTGTTTCAGGTCGCGCTGTCGCTGGTACTGTTGATCGGTGGCGGGTTGATGGTGCGCGCGTTGCAGCAGGCCGAAACCATCCCGCTCGGCTTTGAGCCACAGAACACAATTATGGTTTCGTTCGATCTGCGCTTGCAGGGCTATGAAAGCGGCCCCGGACGCGAGGCGGAGAAACGGTTGCTGGAACGAGTGCGCGCGTTGCCCGGCGTCAAAGCCGCAGGTATTGCGGACATTGTTCCAGTAGATTTGCATATTTCTTCTTCGTCCGTTTTCATCGAAGGTCAGTCGCTCGAACGCACTGCGAACACGCCGCGCGCGTTGTCGAATCGCGTCTCGCCCGGCTACTTCGCCGCGATGCAAACGCGCCTCGTGCAAGGCCGCGAATTCACCGAACAAGACAACGAACAGTCGCCGCGTGTGGTAATCGTCAACGAAACTTTCGCCCGTCGTTTCTGGCCGAATGAAAGCGCGCTCAACAAACGCTTTCGCTTTGGTAGCCCAACTGCGCCGCTGCTCGAAATTATCGGCGTCGCACAGGACGGCAAATATGCGGGGCTGAACGAAGAGCCGAAATCGTTTGTTTTTCGTCCGCTCTGGCAAGCGCAATTGAATTCGTCCAGCCTGATCGTTCGTGCGGAAATGGAGCCGCAGCAATTGATCGCTGCCGTGCGCCGCGAAGTGCAAGAGCTTGATGCGCGCCTGCCGATTGCGAGCACAAAGACGATGACGGAACACATGAGTTTTGCGTTGTTGCCCGCGCGACTGGCAGCTTCCGTGCTGGGTAGTTTCGGGTTGCTGGCACTGGCCTTAGCCGCAATTGGTTTGTACGGCGTGATGGCGTACAGCGTTGCGCAACGCACGCGCGAACTCGGTATTCGCATCGCGCTCGGCGCACAGGTCAAAGACATTCACAAACTGGTTATCGGGCAAGGCGTCAAGCTGGCGCTGGTAGGCATTGGCATCGGGTTCGCAATTTCGTTCGGCGTGATGCGATTGATGAAGAATCTACTGTTTGGCGTGAGCGCAACCGATCCGCTGACCTTTGTGGCGATAGGCTGTGTCTTATTGGTCGTCGCCTTGCTGGCCTGTTATTTACCTGCTCGGCGCGCAACGAAGGTTGATCCATTGATTGCCTTGCGCACGGAGTAAAGCACGTATGCAACCAGCTTAGCCGCGTTTCCAGACTTGCCACCAAGACTTTGGCTCAGCGGCAAAATCCGCTAGTGCAGGATCGTCGTGCCATTGCTTGACCCACTCGCGCCAAACTTTCGCCGTCGCCGCCGCGCGCAAGGCCGTGAGACAAGCCTGCGCGGTTTCCGGGTTCGCGCCACCTAATCGCGAAGGCGAGGCCGAAGCGAGCAATGTGTCGGCGAGTTGGCGCGGCGCAGAGAGATGTTGCAGAAACGCGGTTGTTGCTTGCGCATCGCCCACCAAAGCCGGAGCCACTGTCACACCCGCGCGTTCCCACAACGCCGCGCACGCCGGAGCATTGGTCGGCAACGATTGCTCGAACGCCACACCGCTGCGCAAAGCATTCAAGGCCGCATTGAGCGTCGTGATGTCCGACCAACGCCCCGCGCGCAAACAACCCGCGAGCCACGCGGCATACGCGCTCGCCGTCGGCACACGCGCAAACTCGCCGCTTTCCACATCAAACACGGCGTACTGTTCCCGCTGCGATGGCGCTTCGGCGCGCGTCTTGACGGTCACGAACGCAAACAATGAACGCAAATGATTGGCTTCGTAAAAATGCGTCGAGAAGGTCAGCCGCAACCGCTCTTCCATCGCCAGCGCCGCAAACAAGGCACGCAACACTTGCCGCGACTGCGCCTCAGCGCCAATCAACAATGCCCTCCTCTCTCCACCATCCACGACTGCCGTTGCCAGTTGCGCTAACAGTTCCGCGTTGCTGCGCCAATCCGTTTCCACCGCCGCAACCTCCAACGTCAGCGCCGGCAACGCACGCGGCGTCAAATCGCTGTCCGCCTCCGCCAATCGCGGAGCATCGAGAAGCGCAAACGGATTCGCCTCCACCGCCAGCAAATCCTCGCGCGTGCAGACGAGATGATGCGTCAGATAATTGCCCTCGCGCCCCAGCGAATCTGTGCCCCAATTGACCGTGTACCCGATGGCAAAGCGACCCGATGGCAGCCGGAAGAATGTCTCTTTGACGGGAAAGTCTTTGGCCGCACGCCGCTCGGTGCTGACGGCATAAAACGCAGCGTCTTCCAACACCTGCAAATCCTCTGTGCCGACCAAGGCTTCGGCGACGGCGACGGTCTGAAACCCGCGATTGCGGCGTGGGTCGAAGCCGCGCTCGACGCTGCTGAAAAGATGGGGGAGAACGTGGATGATCGGCATAAAGTACGCTTTCGAGTGTAGCGCGATTTGGTAAATCGCGTGTGTTCCCAAGTGCAGCCCCGCGATTTACCAAATCGCGCTACACCTGATTACATCACGCCCGCAGCCCGGAAAATCCAAAACAACGGATCACGCACCCGAAACGGTTCAGGGTCTTTCGTCAGGCGCAAGCTTCCGTCCGTCTGAATCGGCGCGTGTCCGAGCGATGACACGGCGCAAAACCGTGTGTTCGCGGGCAGCCCATTGACCAGGTTATGCGCCTGCCGCGCGGGGTCTGTCCACCAGCCGCGCAACATCCGGGACAGCGTGTCCATCTGTTCCAGGTACAGCCCCAGTTGCGCGTGCGCGGGTGTCTCATCCGGCCAGAGATCGTTGATCGTGCGCGCCCACCAATCGTCGCGGTAACGCAGTTCATCCATTTTGGTGAGCGCGATGATGATGTTTTTCTTCCTGCCGCCCTTCGCCACCTGATACACCAGATCAACCAACTCCGCCGCCGACAAGGCGCTGAAGTCGGGATGCGTCGGGTCGAACAAAAAGATCAGGTCGTGCGCATTGGTCACGTAAGGCGCATATTCGCGCGTCAGCCGAGCATCATTGAAGACCTCGCCCGCCACATCGTAAAAGACCAGCCGAAGGCTGCGCCGCCGTTGCCGATGGGCACGCGGGATGCCCTTGAATTCCAGAATCGCAGGCTCCGGCTTACTGCGCGGATTGGCCGGTGGCAGCGACCGCCCGTGCAGCAGCTTCGCATTGCCGAAGAAAAGCTTGCTGGCCTCTTCGTTCAGTGCGCGGACAGCGAACGGCTGCGCTCCATCCTGAAAGGTTCGGGACAGCGCAAAGAAGCTATCCCAGAACAGCCCGGCCAGAAAGATGCTCTTGCCGTGACCGGGGTAGCCGATAGTGGCGATGGTTCGTTCTTTGGGGGCGAAGAAAAGCATAAGCTTCTGTTATTTGGTTTTTAGATGGCGAAGAGCGCCGCAAAAAGAGCAATCACTATTCTCGTGATACTTGCGATCAGCCGCCGCCAACGCAAGCACAGCAGAGGAATCGCCAATTTCCCCCAACGCCTCTGCTGCCTGCAAGCGCACACACCCATAGTCGTACTTCGATGCGACAATCTTGAGTGCAGCAATTAGTGCGGACATAGCAGATTTGGATGGGGCAATTTTGAGTGCAGCAATCAGTGCGGGCACAGCAGGGACACCGACATTTCCCACCAACTCCCACACCATCAGAAAGCATATCAAATAGCCCTCGTTCTCCAGAATCGTAATCAGTTCACGAACAGCAGAGGTATCGCCAATCGGCTGTTCCGCTTGGTCGCGCACGACCTTATTACCCTCCTTGAGTGCAGCCTCTAGCACAGGCACAGCAGGCTTGCCGATCTTGACCGACACCTCTACTGCACTTCTGCGCACCTGCCAATCGATGTCCTTGAGCGCGGCAATCAGTGGATCTACAATAGAGGCATCGCCAATTCTCACCAGCGCCCCTGCCGCCCTATCGCGCACGTCAGTAGCGCTGTTCCTAAGTGCTTCAATCCGTGCAGGCGCGGTAGAATTGTGGCCGATTTCCCCGAGTGCTACCACCTTGGTATGCGTTCTTTCACATAGAAAGACTGGCATCGTAACGCCGTATTTGACCTCTCCCAAACGCGTCGCTAGAACAGTCTTCACTATAGGGTCAATCTCGGCTTGCTGGACACAAACTGTAAATGCCTGCCGTTGCACATCTGTCAGTTTTGCTTGTGCGATAAAGCGGTCAGCAGCATCTCCCAGATCCAGCGCGAGTTCCTTTGGATTGCTTGCTGGCACGTCCAGCCAGATGGATTGAGCTTCCCACAAAGCATGCGTGGGCGGAAGGAAATGAGCGTTATCAGCAAAGCCGCTCAGGTTCAAAACATAAATTAGCCGCGCGCCATCGTTGTAGATATAGCCCCTACCGCCCTGCGGCTGACACCCCTGCCCGCTGACGGCTCGGTAGAGCGATTGGGAATCAACAGGTCGTAAGGTCGCTAACACGCGAACCTGCCGCTGATGGTAAATGGTGCGGTCACAGTTCGCCTTGCACTGTTGGCAATATGCCCGCACGCCATCCCCATCAGCAGAACACAACGACTGCAGGCAACGCGGGCAGGTTTCCGTGTTCTTCCCGTTGGCGTACTCCGGGAGTTCCGACCAGCATTCACCGCACGCGAACGCGAACGCGCCAAAGTGCAGACAGTTGGGACAGAGGAAGCGCGGTTTCTGCTGTTGTCCCCGCTTGAGCAGCGGGACTCGCGCGATCTTCCCCCACAGCGTCGTCAGCGGGTTGGTCGTCGTCATTGTGGTGTTCCTCCAATTGCTAATTTTAGGCTGTCCAGTCCTCAACGGTCAGCCCGCTGATTTGCTGGAAATCACTGTCGCGGCTGACGAGCACTGCACCCAATGCCAGAGCCGTTGCAGCGATCCACAGATCGTTTTCATCCAGCATCAGCCCCTTTTGCTGGCGGCTCAATTTCACGCTCGCGTAATGGTCTCCTGCCGCTTCCGGCACTGGCTCGCAAGGAATCACGGCGAAGAGGGTAGCGGCTTTCGCCTCCAACGCCTGCCGCCGTTTGCTCTTTGGAAGCCGTTCGATGCCATAGCGAATTTCACCTCGAACGACAGCGCAAATGACGACTTGATCAGTCGCGGCGAGGCTGGTTAGACGGGCATCCACTTTCGGATGATCCCGCATTAAGTCGCTGAAGGCGTTTGTATCCAGAAGGAAAATCATCGGCTCACCCGCTCGTCAAACACACCGTCCGGCTGGACTGGGAGTGTGCCTTCTGCAATCGCCTGCTCTAGTTCATCTACGTCTTCCCAAGGCAGATGCGGCGGTTCACGCATCGCTTGCTGAATGGCTGTCGGTGTGCCAGGCGATGACGCAGTGGCTGTTTCGAGCAGCGGTGTCAGCCGTTCCAGTGCAATCTGTTCGACGCTCTTCTTTTGCGTTGCGGCCAGCCACGCCAAGTGCCGCGCCAATGCTTCCGGGAGTTCGATGGTCAGTTGCTGCATAGCGGTTCGTTCCTTTCAGCTTGTGAATGAAGATCGTGCCGTAGCATTGTACGTCAGCGCGGTTGGCTTCCCCAAGCGGTTCGCACCTTGAAATCATTGCGCTTCGCCGCTATGGTTGCACATCGCACGACCAAACAGAGGCACAACGGGATGACAAATTATTCGCAAGATTTCGGCCCCTTCGAGAACAAAATCTGGCTGAACACCGCGCATCAGGGCGCATTGCCGCGTGTCGCCGTCGAGCAAGCGCACGAAGCCATCGCGTGGAAAATTGCGCCGTACAACTTGACGACCGACCGGTTCAGCGCCGTGCCGCCGCGTTTGAAGCAGGCGCTCGGACGGCTGATTGATGCGCCTGCGGATGACATCATCTTGGGCAATAGCGCGTCGTATGGCTTACACCTCTTGGCGAACGGGATTCGTTGGCGGGCGGGCGATGAGGTCTTGTTGATGAAAGGCGATTTCCCCTCGGCGATTTTACCGTGGCTCGGCTTGCAAAAGCGCGGCGTGACCGTGCGCTTCATTGAACCGCGCGAGCATGTGATTGACGCGGACGATTTGCTTGCACATTTGACGCCGGCGACGAAGTTGGTTTGTACGACGTGGGTGCATTCGTTTTCGGGCTTTGCGGTGGATGCGCGGGCGCTCGGCGAAATTTGTCGTGCGCGCGGCGTGTGGTTTGTGATGAACACGTCGCAGGCGCTCGGCGCGCGTCCGTTCAGCGTCGCTACGATGCCCGTAGATGCGATCAGCAACGTTGGTTTCAAATGGTTGTGCGGGCCGTATGGTACGGGGTTTTGTTGGATGCGACCAGAGTTGCGCGAGCAGTTGGACTACAACCAATCATATTGGCTGGCGATGCAGACGGCGGATGATTTGATGCGGGAGCAAAGCGAGGTTGTATTGCGCGAAGGCTTGGGCGCGCGGGCGTATGATGTGTTTGGGACGGCGAATTTTTTCAACTTCAAACCCTGGACGGCGGCGCTCGAATATTTGTTGGAGCAGTCCATTGAACGCATCGAAGCGCACGATCAGCAACTTGTGTCGCGCTTCATCGCGGGGCTGGATTTGGACAAGTACGATTTGTTTAGCCCGCGCGAGGGCGAGGCACGTTCGACGTTGATCTTTCTTTCGCACAAGCAACGCGAACAGAATGCAGCACTCTATCAATCACTCATCGCGCAAGGCATTTATCCCGCCTTTCGCAATGGCAAGTTGCGGTTTGCCCCGCATCTCTACAACACCGAAGCCGACATTGATGCCGCGCTGGCGGCACTCAATCTGGAAATGTAGCGCGATTTGGCAAATCGCGTTACGTCGCATTCTGCCGTGTGGCGGACGTTGTGCTATGATTTGCGCCGTCATCAACTTCAAATCAGGAGCAACTCTATGAGCAATTCAGACAACACCTCTCGTCGTAGTTTTCTCAAGAAGGCTACCGTTGCGACTTCGGCGGCGATTATCACCAGCAAAACGCGCACCGAAGCCAAACCCATTGACATCACACCGGAACCGGAACCGCTGCCACAAGTTTCGCCGAATGATCGCATTCGCCTCGCGTTGATTGGCGCGGGTGGACAGGGTACGGGCGACACCGGAGCGGCGTTGCGCGTGCCGGGCGTCGAACTGGTCGCCGTCGCAGATATCTACGACGGTCGCATCACGGCGGCCAAAGAACGCTTTGGCAATCATCTCGTCACGACGCGCGACCATCGTGAGATTTTGGCGCGCAACGACATTGACGCGGTCATCATTGCGACGCCGGATCATTGGCACGCGCAAATTGCAAAAGAAGCGATGCGCGCGGGCAAGGATGTGTATTGCGAAAAGCCTATGGTGCAGCAATTGGGCGAGGGCGCGGATGTCGTCAAAACCTGGAAAGACACCGGGCGCATTATGCAAATCGGCAGTCAGTACACGACCGGCATCATTTATCACAAGGCCAAAGAACTGATCGAAAAAGGCGTCATCGGCAAAGTGAATCTGGTCGAATCCGCCATCATTCGGCGCGGCTCGGAAGCGGCGTGGCAATACACGATTCCGACCGATGCTTCGGCGCAGACGATTGATTGGGATCGCTTTTTAGGCCGCGCACCGAAACGTCCGCTGGAACCGATTCGTTTGTTCCGTTGGCGCAATTATCAGGATTACGGCACAGGCATTGGCGGCGATTTGTTTGTGCATTTGTTCAGCGGCACGCATTTGATTACGGGCGCGGTGGGGCCGAGCAAAGTGTTTTCGACGGGCGGCATTCGCTTCTGGAACGACGGGCGCGACGTGCCGGATCAATTGCTCGGCTTGTTCGATTACGAAGCGACGGACAAACATCCGGCGTTCACGGTCAACTTCAAAGTCAACTTCGCCGACGGCAGCACGCAAAACTATGGCCCGACAACGTTCCGCTTTGTAGGCGAAGGCGGCGCGATTGAATTGGATGAGGGTGTGAAGGTCATTCGCCGCGAACAAACCACGAATCCGACGGCTCCGAACGGCGCGTTTCCGAAAGCGATGCTGGAACAAATGCGCAAGGATTACGTGGCCAAATATCCGCCCAACACGAACCCGCTACGCGAAATTCCGGCAGATATGAATTTCATCACGAGGAGCAATTACGACCAGCATTTCGAGCATGTCAAAAACTGGCTGCAAGGCGTGCGCACGCGGCAACAAGTGTTACAAGACCCGATCTTCGGCTTCCGCGCGGCGGCTCCGGCCTTGCTGAGCAATGTGAGTTACTTTGAAAAACGCATTGCCGAATGGGACCCGGTGAATATGATCGAAAAAGGCAAAGTGGCGAAGAAGTAAGAGCCATTGTGAGCGATACAACGGGCGCGTTCAGACCGTTTGGCTGACGCGCCCTTTTCAGATTATGAAGTGAGTATTTTGGGCAAAGTGTAACGCGATTTGCCAAATCGCAAAGCTTTCTCTGAGAACGCAGGCGATTTAGCAAATCGCGTTACATCGTAAAAGAACACGCCGAAGAAGATAATTGACGGCGACTGGCAAAATCAGTATAAAGAAGCCTGTTTCGTACCTGGCCTGCCCCAGCGACAATGATATGTTCCCGACCACCGCTTTTCTCTACTGCCCTTTGGTGCAATGAATGCCTGGCCCGATGGTTGCCCCGCCTGCGAAACAGCATTGAATCACGAAGGAAACGCAAGGAGCAGTTCATGGGTCTCCACGGGGAAATACAAACGATGCCAATGCTAGACCTGTTGCAGTGGCTGGAACTGGTGCATAAAACAGGCACGCTGACGGTTGAGAGTCCGGCGGGCAAGCAACAAATTTATTTCGAGAACGGAGCCATCCTGGCCGCCGCTTCGACCCATCCGCAACGCAGCGTCGAAGCCATTGTTGGCGAAACGTTGCAATGGAAGCGCGGGGCGTTCAGCTTTGCCGAAGCGCCGCTTCCGGTCGGAGTCGCCAGCCAGCCGCAACGTTTGAGCGCCAAGCAAATTATCTGCACGACGTTTCACTTGACGGACGTTTCGCAAGGCGCAATTCCCCAAGCCGTCGCGCTGTCGGCCCAAGTGGGGCAGGTGGGGCAGGTAGATGTTGCGCCAGGCCACGAGAATGTCGAAGAACTGCGCACCGCGATTCTCAATCGGTTGCTCAAAGGCGATTTTCAGATTCCGTTGCTGCCGACCGTCGCCAACAAAATCATCAGCATCACGCGGCAGGACGATTTTTCGCTGCGTGATCTGAGCGAAGTCATCATCACGGATCAAGTCATCACCGCACAACTGCTCAAGCACGCGAACTCGGCGTACTACAATCGTGGGCGCACGATTGATTCGGTAGCGATGGCTGTGCAACTGCTTGGCGCGCAAACGGTCACGAATTTAGTGTTGACGTTGTCGCTCAAAAGCGTCGTCGCGGGGCGCGATATTTTTCTGGAAGACAAGAAGTTCGTGTGGCGGCGTTCGCTGGCCTGTGCGTTGCTGGCACGTTCGCTGGCGCTCATCGCACAGGTCGAGCGCGAACAGGCGTTTCTTTGCGGGCTGATGATTGACTTCGGGAAGATCGTGCTGTTTTCGATGATTCACGACCTGATGCAAAAAGAGCCGAAATACAAAACCACGTCCAAAGCCGCGCTGGATTACATCATCCACACCTATCATCAAAAAGTGGGCGGAACCGTCGCTGAAAAATGGACGCTGCCGCCCGCCGTCCTCGAAGCCATCACCAATCACCGCACGCTGACGCCCGATGCCCAATTGAGCCGCTATGTGTCGGTGGCCAGTTTGTGCGATGAGATTTTGCGGGACTATTTCGATACTCAACAAGCTGACGCCGAACCCAAGCCGCCGCGCGAGGAAAGCGAGTGGCTGGACTTGCCCGCTGTCAAACTCCTGGGATTAACGCCGCATCAAGTGCAGCAAGTGCTCGGCTTTGTGCCGGAATGCTTGACCTACGCGCAACAAATGGCGATCTGAGTTTCCTCGTTCACTCCACAATCTTCCCGTCACTGCCTTTGCCTACGCGCGGGCCTTTGTTGTCGCGCACGACGGCGTGATCGAGATTGGCCACGCGGCGTCCGGTCTCGACGACCAACTGGCCGATGCGCGTCATTTTCTCGAAGTTGATTCTGTCCACGTGATCGGTGTTGTAGTGGTAATCGCTGTGCAGCCCGGTCGTGTAGAAAATCACCGGGATGCCTTTGCGCGCGTAGTTGTAATGGTCGCTGCGGGTATAAAGCTGCTCAGCATCACTCGGATCGTTCAACTCGTAATCCAGCTTGAGCGGTTGGGGCAGGCTTTGATTGGCCGCCACACTGAGGTTGTGTAACTCGGTGCTGATGCGGTCAGAGCCGATGATGTAGACCGAATTCTTTTCTTCGGGTTTGTCATCGCGGTCGCGCCCGATCATGTCCATATTCAAATTGGCAACGGTTTTCTCAATCGGGATCGCTGGATAATCGGCATTGTAGGCCGAGCCGAGCAGCCCGATTTCTTCGCCCGCGTGCCAGATGAAGGCCAGCGAGCGTTTGGTTTTCGCGCCCGTTGCAAAAGCTTTGGCCACGCCGAGCAGTGTCGCCGTGCCGGAGCCGTTATCGTCCGCGCCGTTCCAGATGCGATCTTCAACGGCGTCTCGTTTGAAGGGGCCGACCGCGCCTTGCCGAGCGTTGTTGACGACTTCGCCTTCGGCATAACCGACGTGATCGTAATGCGCGCCGAACGTGACGAACGTGTCTTTCAATTTGGGATCGCTGCCTTCCAGAATGCCTATGACGTTGCGCGTGTAACGGGTGCGCACGACTTGATAATCGGCGTCGAGATTGAATGTCAGCTTGACGCCTTTGAGCGTGAAGGACGGCAACGCGACTTGTTGCGTGGCCTTGTCCTTCAACTCGGCGTATTTGATTTCGGCCTGACTGAAGAGAAATTCAAACAACTCATCCGTCGCCATGACGGCGGGCGCAATCGGATTATCCAGGCGGCGTGTGGTCATGAATTCCGCCGCGTTCGAACCACTTCCGAACCCAATGGCGGCGGCGGCTTTGGCTTGTTCGGTGGCGTAGCGTCCGCGCGTAATCATCAGACGGCGATACGGCTGCGCCAACGTTTTCGGCCACGTGCCGAGGTAAATCACCGCTTTGCCTGCGACGTTTTTGCCCGCGTAATCATTGTGGTTTCCCCCGGCGGCATCCAGCCCGTAGCCGACAAATTCGACCTGATCCAACGTCACGCTGCGTTTGCCGCCGACGTTTTTCGGAAAGAAAATTCCTGCGCCATCCGTGAACGTGCGCGTTTGCCCGTTCACTTCGACGGTAAGCGTCGAGCGATTGGTGCTTTTGACGTTGTGGACTTTGACGCGCTGAAAATACGACCCATTGTCGCCGCCCGGTTTGACGCCCAGCGCGCGCAATTGTTGCGCAAGGTACGCCGCGGCGAGGCCGAGTCCTTCGGAATAAGTCGCGCGCCCTTCGAGTTCATCCGATGCCAAATAGGTCAGCCAGGTTTTTAAGTCTTCGGTCTGCACCGTGCCTCTTTGAGGCTTTTGGGCAAGCAGGGGCGGGAACAGCAGGCTCAGGGCGAGCAATAACACAAGGGGGTTGGGCAAACGAGGTGTCCTCATATTTTTTTCTCCTGATGGTTTTGATGAGGTTTGTCACCTTATCCCTGTTGTGCGCGAAAGGCAATAACACCAGCCATTCTCAAGTGGGAACTGTGGCAGCGATATTCTTCATTATTCCTTCTTCCTTCTTCATTGTTTGTCGAGGAAACCCGCTGGAAGCAATGAAGAAGGAAGAATCAAGAAGGAAGAATGTGTGCCGTTCAGGCGCACGGAGAGGCCAGCTTTTTTCAAATTGAGAATGGCTGCAATAACACCGAAAGAAAAGCGAATTTGAGAAAGAAAAAGGGGTGTGTCGCCTACCCTCACTTTGCGCGACACACCCGTCAAAGGCTCCTGGGATAGAGCCTGAACTCGATGCGATTGGAAATGGAGCACTGATGTTCCAGCGAGAGCGATTCGCAACGGAGGGAAACGATGCCCAGGCAAAGTTCCATCCGCCGCCGGAACGACAGTCGTAAACTCAGCAAAAGAACGATTGATCGGTGACAGACATTGCGAGGTCGGAAGCAGGTCGTGAGGGCATCTCAGGTACAACAACGGAAGGCACGACATTAGGAAGGGCACGTAGGAAAGAACATCAAGCAAGAACTTGTTTGTCTGTCGGGCAACTTTCACGCGACGAGTTGCGTAAAGTTCCCAAAAGGTTGAATTTTTTTGCAGGAGAATCTTTTATGCCCTCGCGTGGCAGAGAAACTGTGGCCTGGC
>CAZWAK010000104.1:0-27355 GCA_964631865.1 uncultured Heliobacteriaceae bacterium
TGTCTCACGACTCATTTCATTTTGCGTTTACCTAAAAAATGTCCACAGTATTGATAGATCTACGCATAAGTAATTAAGCAAAATAATTCTGACACTCTGCATACACGCTGTGTAACACAGAGGATCGTTGCAATGATCTAAACCCGCTTCGAGTAGCTTCCAGTAGTTCGTGCGTGCTGGTGTAAGAGCGATTATGACTTTGCTGTTTACGAAAAACTTTCCACACATGCTCTTGCGGATTCAGTTCTGGGCTGTAGCTCGGCAAGTAATACAACGCAAAGTTACAGCGATGCGTCTCCTGGAAATCGCGCACGCCTGCTCCTTTGTGGTAAGGCGCACCGTCAACAATCACGATCAGAAAACCGTCTACACTCGCACGAAAGTCCGTCAGAAAAGACAAGAAAGAAGTTTGCGTGAAGTAGGTCGTTTGTACGCGGTAACGAAAGTTGCTGCGGGTCGAAACCAACCCAAACGCTTTCACTCCTTGGTACCGTCCGTAAGTTTGTTGCGTGGGAGTCTTTCCCACGCGCGCCCAGGTGCGATGAACCGTACCTTGTGTCGCCAAACTCATTTCATCTTCAAAGAAAACCGTCGCACGTTTGGCCCGTGCCTGTCGCGCAATTTGCGGTTTTGTCTCGCTTTCCCAACGATATTGCGCGGCGGCATCCGCCAGTGCCAACACACGCTGCGGCTTCTGCAGACTGAATCCGCGGGCGTGCAAAAGCTTGGCCACGTGGTGCGGGTGATAACTCACGCCGAAGTGAGAGCGAATCACCAACCCAACACGCCGCGCATCCCACACTTCGTTAGGGAAGCCAGAGGCCATTGCACCTGCGTCCACCAAATCATCCAGCAAGGAAAATTCTTCTTCGCTCAATTCCGCCGGACGCCCCGTGCGTGGCTTCGTCAACAGCCCTGCAACTCCATCGCACTCGTAATGCGTCACCCAATTCGAAACGGTGCCGCTGGTTACTCCCAAGCAAGCCGCTACTTCGCGGTAACGGTGTTCGCGCGAAACCATCACCAAACCACGAATGCGAAGCAGTACGTCACTGGCGCTCCTACTTCTCGCATCTTGCGTGAGTGCTTCAAGTTCGCGCAGAGAACTTTTACTCAACTGCAATTCTTTACAGGGACGCCCCATTTGTATCCTTCCTTTCAGCAGGAAGGATACTCAATTCAAGGATTTGCTTAATTATTTATGCGTAGGTCTATATATGTGACCGGAATAGAACGTAATGCGTGGCTTTAGATGGGAATAGATGTCAATTCAGAAGGCTGCAAAGTTGTAATACATGGTAATAGATAGCGGCTCGATGGGAGTAAACGCAGCAATTCTCAATTTGAAAAAATGAATCGGCAGTGTAATTTGATCGCATGGTCAAAAAATACCTGCAACTTCAACAAAAGCTGACATTTGACGAGCTGATGACGATTTTGAGCGCAGAATTCGAGCAAATTCCCGACCCTCGCGTCGGCAATGCCACGAAGTATGTCTTGGCGGATGTTTTGAAAAGTGCTTTCGCGATGTTCTCGCTCAAATGTCCCTCGCTACTCGATTTCAAACAGCAGACGCGCCCCGAGCAAAGCAATCTGCGGACGATCTATCAAGTCGGCGGCGCGATTCCTTGTGATAACCAAATGCGCGGGATGCTCGATCTGCTAGCGCCTGAACCTTTGCGCGCACTCTTGCGCACGGTCTTTCTGCGCCTGCGCCACGCGGGGCTGCTGCGCGAGTATCAGTATTGGCGCGAGTACGTGGTGGTTTCGGTGGACGGGGTCGAACATTTCTCTTCCACCAAAGTCCACTGTGACCACTGCACCACGCGCACGCATCGCAACGGCGTCGCCTCGTATCATCACGCGGGCTTGGCGGCAGTTCTGGTGCATCCCACACAAACCGAAGTTTTCCCGCTCGACTTCGAGCCGATCCTGAACGTGGATGGCGCGCGCAAGAACGATTGCGAACGCAACGCCGCCAAACGCTTGTGCGCGAGTCTACACGAGCGCTACCACGACCTGCCGTTCTTGTTGGTCGAAGATGCGCTTTATGCCAACGCCCCGCACGTGCGCCAAATCCTGAGCTACGGGTGGAAGTTCGTGCGCAACCTCAAACCCGATTCGCATCAATGCCTCTTCCAACAGTTCGCGGGGCGCGCGGGGCGCGGGCAGGTCAAAGAACGACGGGAAACCGATGCCAAAGGTGTGCAACACCACTATCGCTGGACGACGCACCTGTGTCTGAATGAGGGCGCGACCGATCTGCACGTCAATTTTCTCTGGTACGAACAGACGGACAAACAGGGCAAAGTGACGACCTGGACGTGGATCACCAACCTGCCCCTGACGGCGACCACGGTTGAGAAAGTGATGCGCGCCGGGCGCAGTCGCTGGAAGATCGAGAACGAGACGTTCAATACGCTGAAGAATCAGGGCTACCATTTTGAGCATAATTACGGGCACGGGACACAGCACCTAGCGACGGTCTTAGCGTTGTTAATGCTGCTGGCCTTCCTGGTGGATCAAATCCAGCAGCGGTGCAGCCAAGTCTTTCGCCAGGTCTGGCGTGACTTGGGGACGAAAGCAAAGGTCTGGGAACTGCGCCGCAGTTTGTTCCGCGTGCTCAAGTTTCCTTCCATGGATAGTTTGGATCGCCACATTGCTTTCCTCTACGGTTTGCAACTCGAATGATTTCCGTATTGAGAATTGCTGGAGTAAACGCAGAAACCCGGGTGGTCGTTCATAACCCCTAGGTCCGTGGTTCGATTCCACGCGCCGCCACCAATCAAATTTTGGGACGCGCTCCTTAATAACGTTCGTTGGCAAGCGGTAACCTCAGAGCCGTTTGTGTCCATGTTGGTGTGCATCGAACTGCCGCTCCTTCAGCGCGCGTTGGCGGAAGTCTTCGGCGCGGATGCGGCACAGGCTCGCTTGCGGGATGTTTCAGCCGTAACCGGTGATGTTTTGAATTCATTGATGGAACGATTACAGGGTGAACTGATGCGTCCAACGGCCAGCCCGCTTTTCGTGCAAGGCTTGGCTCAGGCCATCGCCATCCATCTGGCGCGCAATTACGGCGAAACGGTCGAAGGGGCGCGCAACAGCAGTCCCTCATTGCCCGGCTTCAAGCTGCGACAAATCATGGACTGGATGGCCGAACATGTCGCCGATGACGAAGCAGGGCATTAGCTTTGCCTAGCAGCGAGTTGAAACGGTTGCCATCAGACGCGGCTTCTTTCGTGCCCGTACGTTGCAGCCGAAACAAATAAATGCCGTAACTGCTCAGCCCCTGGGTACGCACGCCTCCTGTGTGCTGGCTTGCGCCGCCCCTTTCCACCCCACAGCACGCAGGAGGCGTGCGTACCCAGGGGCTGAGCAGTTACTAAATGCCTTTGTCGCTGCCGATGTAAACCAGCGTGGCTTTGCCTTATGCGGGTGGTTCCTGGCTCTGCGTAGAAACAAGGCGCAAAACAACACTGCCGTGCTGAGGGGAAAAACGATTTGGCGGTGACTGCAAATGATTCGCATAACCTGTCGCTATTGCCTCCAACCCGGCAGCGACACCGTCGCGCGATAATTCGAGTCGTTATAGAGCGGATTGCGTGAGGGCTTGTACATTCGCTGCCCGCTGAACGGGCGATCCTGTGTGTAAATCCAAACTGACTCCGCATCCCACACGATGATTTCGTCGCGCTCGTCGCCCGTGACGTTCAGGACTTGATAGGCCAGATCGGGATGCCCATCGTCGGGCAGCATCACGACGCGGCGCAACTGACCGTCAACCATTCCCCCTTCGCGCACATTGGCGCTGAGCAACGCGAATTCCTGTCCGTCGCCACGCCAGTTGACCGGTTGCAAATGGCTCGAACCGGGAATGAGTTCCTCTTGCGCGAGGATGTTCGCGTCCGCATCAAACAACGTCACAATGCCCGTGTTGCGCCAGAAATTCGCCGTCATAATTTGCAGCCCCGTCGCTTCAGGCCGGTATTTGGCGACGCTTTGCGTTTGCGTGTGGCCGACGCGCACTTGTTTGAAAAGCTTGCCGTCCGCGCCGATGACGACCAAGCCTTCATCACTGCCGCAGGAATAGACGCGCGGTTGCGCTTGCGGATTGCCCGTGTAATTGCCGATGGAAATCGCGTCCGTGTGATCTTTCATCGCGGCATCGTGCGACCAGACGGGCTTGCCACTCGCATTCCACAACGCAAAGCCGATGACGAATTCGTCTTTGCCGTCGCCGTCGAAATCATACGGATAAGGATAATGGCCGGTCTGCCCGTTGCCACTCCACAACATCTTCAGCGCGTTATCAAACACCCAGAAGCTGTTGTACCGATCTTTCAGCAACAATTCCTGCCGAGACTTTTTGCCCGACAGATTGAGAAAGATCATCGAATCGCCGCTGTTCAATTCATAAGGCCGATCTTTGTTTGCCGACGGCGCGGGCGGCATCCATTCCCTCTTGATGACTTTGCCCGTTGTGCCTTCCAGCACTTGAATCTGAAAGTCCTTGATCATCACGACTTCGTTCTTGCCGTCGCCGTCGAAGTCGTGAATCTGAAACGGCGTGTCATTCGTCAGCAGCGTATTGCGCGTGTCAGGCCGTCCGATTTGCCAGAGCACTTTGCCGTCCAAGTTGACGGCAGTCATACAACTGATGTGATCAAAGGCATCGCCGCGCACTTTCGGAATGTTTTGCGCGATGAGCAGGTCTACGCGGCCATCGCCGTCCAGATCGCCGAAACGCACGTTGCGCCCCGCGCCCCATTTCGGCGTGCTGAATTTCTTCCAAAGCTTTGGTTGCGGATTGGCGGCGCGCAACGCTGACAGTTCTTTTTCGCGCGCAGTGATGGTGCTTTGAATCTGTTGTGCGACGGCATTCGGCGCGGATACGACGAAATCGGTGAAGCGCGCGGGAATGTTCGCGGTAATGCCCGCGCGACCGTTGAGGATTTCGTTGTCGCTCGCTTCGATGACGAGCTTGCCGTCGAAGTAGGCGCGGATTTTCGGCCCGTCGTTTTCGACCTTCAGCTCGTGGTATTGCCGCACGTCGTAACTCACGTTCGCCGTCCCCAACTCTTTCCAATCCACCACGCGAATTTTTTGTTCGATGGGCAGCTTTAGCGCCAGTCGCGCCTTGTTGCCGCCCGTGATCGTGAAAGCGTAGTAGTGATGATTGGTGTGATAGCGAAAGACGATGCCTGCCGATTCTGACAACGACAGCGGCCTTACCTTTGCCGTTACGGTGTAACTCGTCCACAACGGATCGCCCGTGACAAAGAGCGGTTGCCAGCGTTCGGGCTGATCGTGCAGCAGGTGTTGTTCCAGATAGGTCTTGCCGTCCTCGTCGCCCGCGACCCACGAATCGTTATGCGTGATCGGGTTGAACCAGGGATGCGTCGCTACGCCCCGATGCGGCAAGTAGTGGTATTCCTGAATCGCACCGTTTAGCAGGCCGACCGGCTTCGATAACCAGCCCGGCGGGAATTTGGAAAAGTCGTCGCGGAACAGTTCGACATGAGACGGCGCGGGGGCCGAGAAAGCAAAGAGCAAACAAAGAAACAAACGCATAGGTCAAAAGTCCAAACGGAATCCGAGTTGTACGTTTCTGGGCGAATAATTCGTATTCGAGGTGCGAATGCGTCCGAAGTTCGGACTCGACGCATTTACATCCGGGTCGCCCAGCACGACCGCGTTGAAAGGGTTGAAGGCTTCGACGCGGAATTGCAATTTGTATTTTTCTGCGAGTTGGAAATTCTTCTGCACAATGGTGTCAAAAGTAAAGAAGCTGGGGCCAATCACCGTGCCGATGCCCGCCGTGCCGAACTGCCGCGTCGGGCGCGTCGCCGTCGCGTTGACGAACGCGGGGACACGATACGCCGACGTCTCGAACCACCGCAACGCCTTCTCGCCGCGCGACAATCCGTCGTGATCGCGTTTGCCATCGGCGATGCGGTCGGCGCGATTGGTGGCCGCGCCTGTCGGGCTTTGTCCGACGCCCGCCATCACCGTCAGCGGCGTGCCGGATTGCCACGTGCCAATCCCTGACATTTGCCAACCACCGAAGACGGAATTCAAAAACGCAGGAGCCGAAGCGCCCCAACGTTTGCCTGTTCCGTACGGCAACTCATACACATAATTCCAGTGGAAAATATGTTTTGGTTGCTGTGCGACCGGGCCGTAATCGTAGCGCGACTTCGGATTGCCCACCGGGTCTGACGCCTGGAACAGATAGTTGAAAGCGCGCGCAAACGAATAGTTCACGTCAAAGAGCATTCCGTTGGCAAAACGCTTCTGCAATTCAATCTCCCAGGCGTTGTAATTCGATTCGCCGTCGCCCGCACGCTGTCCGGCATCAATGCCGAATTGCGTCCACTTGCGCCGCGTCGGGTCAGTCGCCGCGCGCGCCAGACATTCGGTCGGGCCGGGCACACAGGCATTGACGCGCACGCTGCGCGACAGGTTGCGCCCAATGTTGCCTACGTAACTCGACCGCAAGCCCAAGCCCCAACCGAGGTCTTTTTCAAGCGTCAGGTTCCACGAATAAAGCCGCATCGTCGGATAGTCAGGATTGAAACCGTCGAGCGTCGTCAATTGCGTATCCGCGCCCGCCGCATTGCTGTTCGCGGTCGGATTCTGGAAGGTGAAAAGCTGATTCACGTTGACGTTCTGCGAGAGCAACAGGCTGCGCGAAAGCTGCGCGCGCCGCACAAAAGGCGCAACGTTGATCGAGTTGCGGAACTCGTTAATTGTGTAATCCACGTAATACACGCCGAAGCCGCCACGCACCACGAAGCCGGGCGTAATGCGATAGGCCCCGCCGATGCGCGGCGCAAAGTCGCGGTTGTTAGGACGAACAAAAGTGTTCGGCAAACCGAGCGTGCCAGCTTCGACGTAACGATCCGCGAATTGCCGGAACGCCGCATGAACGTTGCCCGAACTGCCGTCGGGAATCACGACTTTGCCCGTTGCAAAATCGGCTACTGCCGCGCGCCCGAACTCTTCTTCAAAAAAACCGAAGTTGTCATAGCGCAACCCCAGATTCAGCGTCAGGCGCGGCGTCACTTTCCAGTCGTCCTGAAAGTAGGCGTGATAGTTCGTCTTCTTATGAAAGCCGCCCACTTCGCCAATCGTCACATCCGTTGTGGACGGATAACCAAGCAGAAAATCGGCAAACGCATCGCCCGTCGCCGAAGTCGTCGAACGTGCGTTGTTGAAATCCGACACTGTCGTAAAGCGCCCGTAAGGTGGCGAAGCGATCTCGGTCGTCTTGCGTCCCGTGAGAAAGCTAAAGCCTGCTTTGAACGTGTGATTGCCGATGACTTTCGTGAGGTTCGGATCAAACCCGTAGCCGTAATCTTCGCTGACATTGAACAGCAACCGATCAAAGAGCGGCGAAATGCCCAAGCCATTCGTGCCAATCGCAATCGCGGGCGGCCCGGCGTATGGCGGCGCGGGGCGCAGGTCGTTGATCGTCACCGGAAATTGGGTGTCACCTACCGATGGAATATTGCGGAACGGCAGGTTGCGATAACTGAATTGCAAGACCGCAATCGTTGAGGGATTGAGAACGGATGTCCAATTCGTTGCCACCGTGTAATTCCACTGCTTTTTCGTGCTCGAACCGTGCGGCCCCGGCACGTCGCCGCTGTAACGCGAAGCCTGATCCAGCCGGGCGATGGTTGCGCGCGCGAAGACGCGATTCCCCTGCGTGACGTTGTAATCAAACCGCGCGTCGTACTTTTCTGAATAATCGAACTGCGGCTTTGTGTAGACCGCATTGAAGTCGGTCAAGCGCGCGGGCTGTGACGCATCGGGAATCAGCTTGAACAATTCATTTGCCACCGGACTAATTCGTCCTGTCGGAATGATATTGCCTGCGAACGGCTGTCCTGTCAGCGGATCAATGATGCGAATCGGCGCGGGATTGCCCGCCGCATCAGTGCGCGCCAATAAGCTTGCCAGATTGCCGCCGCGCTCTGCCGCCGTTGGATAACGCGCATTCAGCACCAGATTCGACGTGTGACGAAACACATCGGCGGAACCGAAGAAAAACATCTTGTCGCGTTTGATCGGCCCGCCCAACGTGCCGCCGAATTGATGCCGCACAAAGGATTCGCGCGTCGCCGCTTCCCAACGCCGTGCGCCCATGCCGCCGGAGCGATAAAATTCAAACAGACTCCCGTGCAACGCATTCGTGCCGGACTTCGACGCCGCGATTACCTGCGTCGGCTGCGCGTATTCGGCATTACCACCGTTGGTCGCCCAGCGCACTTCCTGCAAAGCGTCCAGACTCGGCAGCGATAAATCCGCGCGCCGCCCGATGCCGTCAATCGCCGGCCAGCCCGTTGTTTGCAACGGATTGACCTGCGCGCCGTCGGCCACAATCTGCATCGCGGAGCGTCCGCCTTGATTGAAGCTGCCGCCGACCGTATCCGTCGTTCCATAAGGCACGCCTGCCGTTTGCCCAACCAGCGTTTGAATTTCGCGCACGATCACGGGCAATTGTTTAAGTTGCGTTTCGTAGCGCGAATTGCCGACAGCGGCGGTTTCGGTTTCGATCACAGCGGCTTGTCCCTGCACGGTGACGCTCTCGGTCATATTGCCGACTTCGAGTTGCACGTCGAGCGTGGCCGCCGAATTCACATCCACGCGCACGTCATTGCGCAGAGCGGCTTTGAATCCTTCTTTGCGAATCTGCACGCGATACGCGCCGACGGGCAGCGGCGAAACGGCATACGTCCCGGACGTGTTCGTCATCACGCGCCGCACCTCGCCCGTTTCCAGGCTCGTGATTTCGACCGCTGCATCGGCAACCGCCGCGCCGCTGTTGTCCGTCACGGTTCCCGCAATGCGCCCGATACTTTGCGCGATTCCCGGTGCAATCAGAAGAAGCAATAGCAAAAAACGAAATAGCATAAAACCTTCTCCAAGCCGGACAGGGAAGCCCGGCGTATTTAACGCAAAGGAGCAAAGAGACAAAGGTTCAAAGAGAAGTTCTTACCTTGAATCTTTGCCCCTTTGGCTTGAAGCTATCAAATCAAACGCTCAGAACGTCAGTTTCAATCCGAACTGAATTTCGCGCGGGGTCAGCACGGTTCCGCTGATCCTGCCGAAATTGCTTGCGCCCTGACTGGTGTTCGGATTGGCGAAATGCGGGTTATTGAACGCATTGAAAAATTCCGAGCGGAATTCCAACGCGCGCTTTTCATCAAACGCAAACTTCTTGAAAAGCGACAAATCGAAATTGACGACGCCGGGGCCGCGCACGTGGCTCTTGCCGGAGTTGCCGAAGACGAATTGCGCAGGCGCAGAAAAACAACTCGTATCGAACCACTGCTCAACCGTCTTGGGACGATTAACTTCTGAGCAACTGATGTTGGCATAGTTGCCCGTGCCAGTATTCAATTGCGAAGTCGCTACTGTGACGACCAGCGGCGTGCCGCTGCGAATGCTGGTGATGCCGTTGACCTGCCAGCCGCCGAGCACCAAATCCAATGCGCGCGGAATGTCGCGGAGGAACGCTTTGCCTTGGCCAACGGGTAGTTCGTACAGATAGCTGGCTGAAAAGACATGCGGCACGTCCGGCGCTTTGCCTGTGCCAACGCCGCGATTAATGCGGTTGTCGTGCGGCCAGAGCAAATTCGTGTCGTCAATTGTCTTCGACCACGTGTAGGCAACGAGTGCTTGCAAGCCTGCGGAAAACCGTTTCGAGTATTTGACCTGCAAGCCGTTGTAACTGGACGAGCCGTCGGAACTGCGTTGATTGATCGTCTGATTCCTCGGCAAGATGCTGAAATACGGGCGACGCGGATCAATCGCGCCTGGCCCTGGCGCAAGCGGCACGTTGATGTTGCGATTGCCGCTGAACAGGTGATAGCCGTGATTGCCGACATACGCGATTTCGGCGACGCCGGAAGCGTGCAGTTGCCGCTGAATGCTGAGTTGCCACATCGCTACGGTGTCCTGCCGGAAGTTGCTGGGGATGTAGAACAGCGACAGCCCGGCAGGCGGATCAATCGTGGCGGTGCGCGGCTGCGAAATGAAGCCCGGCAAACCGTCTACGCTCAAGCGCGCAAACGGCGTGAAGCGGTCGGACGCAGCGAGTGAGAAGGTTTGGAAGAACGGGTAATTGCGTTCGAGCGTGCCGCCGGTCGCGCCGAAATTATCCGGGAAATAGCCCATCCCGAACGAACCGCGCACTGCCGTCTTGCCTTCATCCGGGCTGTACGCAAAGCCAATGCGCGGCCCGAAATTCTTCTTGTACGTTTCCAGATTCGGGCCGCGATTGTTGTCGCTGGCGAGGACGATTTTGCCTGTTTTCAAATCGAGATTGCTGTGCCGATTATGCCGTTCGCGCGGATGCGTGAAGATGTCGTAGCGCAAGCCGAGATTGAACGTCAGCTTCTGGTTCACGCGCCAATCGTCCTGCACATAAAAGCCGCCGAAAAACATCCGCACCGCAGGCTTCGTGTCCACAATTGAGCGGCCATAGTTGTCGGGAACGCCGAGCAGGAAGCTGGCGAACGCTGCACCGCCCGTGCCGTTGCGGCTCGTGAAATTGGTGTTGAAGTTGAAGAAGCCGCGCGGATTCGATTCCGGGTTCGTCAGCGTGGATTCGATGCGCTTCAGGTCTGCGCCAAACTTGACCGTGTGCGCTTTCTTCACCCACGTTACGTTTTCGGTGAGTTGATACGTGTTCGATAAACGCAGCGCATTCGTGAAACCGGGCGCGCCTGTGCCAGTTAAGCCAGGGATGCCGAAATTCGCTACGCCGCGTGTTTCCGGGAACGCAGCGAGGTTGCCGTTCCTGATGCCGAGTTCATTGTTCTTGTCCACGTTGGAATCGCTGCCATAATGCGCCGTGTTGAAGCGATTGAAGCCGAAGCGAAATTCATTGAGCAGTGTTGGCGTGAAGGAATAGGAATGCCCGATGACCGCGTTGTGATCGCGCGAATCCGAATTGATTTCGCCAAACGCAAGAAACGGCGCATTCGGCAACGACGAACGCAACGCACGTTTGGAATACGATTCGCGCATGAACAAGCGCCCCAAATTCGCAAACTGATAATCGCCGCGAATGTCTACTTGATTCACGTCCTGCCTTTGCGAAATGTTTTCGATGTAGTTGTTGACCAACCCCGAACGATTCGCCGTCGGCCAGAGCGCCAACGCTTTCGCCGAGACAGGATCAATGCGGCTCGTGGGGATTTGATTGTTGGCGAACGCGGTGCGCTGCGTTGGGTCGGTGCTGGAAAGCGGATCGTAGATCGTCGCGGTGAATCCTTCGCTTGCTAAAAAGCGGCCTTCGCGCATTGCCTGCGTCGGAACAGAAGCCGTGAACGGGCGACCACCACGCAGCCGCAAGCCTTGGTAATCGCCAAAGAAGAACGCTTTGTTTTTGACAATCGGGCCGCCGATGGTGCCACCGAATTGGTTCGTCTTGAACGGATTCTTGCGCGCGGCAAAAAAGTCACGCGCGTTCAGCGCATCGTTGCGCAGGTATTCAAACAGCGAGCCGTGAATGGCATTTGTGCCGGAACGCAATGTCAGATTCACGACACCGCCACCGAAGGCGCCGTATTCCGCGCTGGCGCTGTTGGTTTGCACTTTGAATTCTTCGATGGCTTCAATCGGCGGCGACATGCTGATGAAAGCGTTCAGTGTTTCTTTGTTTTCGATGCCGTCCATGTAGTAGGTCGTGCCGACCCACGGCAAGCCGTTGACGCTGGCGGAAGTCGCGCTTCGTGCGCCTGCGGTCGAACCGGCTTCTGGCGCGGCTCCAAAGCCCGCTGGCACTGCGCCCGGCACAAGCTGAATCAACTGCGAGAAGATGCGTCCGTTGAGCGGCAGCGTTTGGATCTGTCGCCGGTCTACAATTTCACCGAGGTCAGAAGTTGTACTTTGCACCAATGCCGCCGCGCCAGTGACTTCGACAGACTCTTGGACGTTGCCGACTTCCAGCGTGACATCCAACCGCGTCGTTTGCGCGACGCTGATGTTGATCGTGTTGGCGACGGCTTGGCGAAAGCCGGAAGCGACAACGATGACTTTGTACACACCAGACGGCAGCGAGGGCGCGGTGTAATTGCCCTGGCTGTCGGTTTGCAGTTCGGTCGCAAGATTCGTTGCTTGATTCGTGATGGTGACTTTGGCGTTCGGCACAGCGCCTTGATTGCTGTCTTGCACGGTGCCGACCAATCTGCCAGTAATGGCTTGCCCGTAGGCAGCAATGGTGATGAGGAAGAGGATGAAAACGAAAACAAGATGGTGGCGAAATGACGACCACAGTTGGTATTTCTTCATGATGGTTTCTCCTTGCGCAATAATGTTGCGTAGCGCGATTTGCTAAATCGCAGGCTGCCCCAAACTAAAGAGGCGATTTAGCAAATCGCGCTACGCAAGAGCCTATCCCAGCAAAGCAAATGGTTTAGAAAATCAGCTTCAGCCCGAACTGAATGATGCGCGGGTCGCCTGCGTTCGGATGTGTGCTGGTGATTCTGCTGAATCCACCGCCGGAAACATTGGTGTTCGGATTCGCAAAATTGACTTGATTGAAGATATTGAAAAACTCGGCGCGGAACTGGACGTTGACATCTTCGGTGATCGTGAATTTCTTGAAGAGTCCCATGTCCCAACTGAACAGGTTGGGGCCGTAAAATGCGCCGCGTCCTACTGTGCCAAACGTGCCCACGTCATTGACGGCGAAGGCTGCCGTGTTGAACCAGACAGTTTTGTCTGAACCCGCTGCCGGATCGAAGCTCGCGCCTGTGAATTTCGCCCGGTCGCGGCCAATCGCGGTTTGTGAGTTGTCGCGCCCGCTCGTGATCGTGAACGGTGCGCCGGTCTGGAACTGGCCGATGCCCGTTGCCTGCCAGCCGTGCAGCGCGCCGCGCAGGAAAGGATTGCCTGTGGACACATTGGGCAAATCCCAAACGTACGACACGACAAAGCGATGACGGCGATCAAAGTTCGATGGGCCATACACCATCTGGTCGGCATTCGGCAGATAGAAAGGCATCACTTCGATGCCGCCGCCAGAGCTTTCAGGATAGTTGTCCAGACTCTTCGACCAGGTGTAGTTCGCCAGCACGGAGAAGCCTTGCGAGAAGCGCCGATTCAGGGTCAATTGCATCGAGTGGTAATACGACCTTCGGTCTTCGGTGAAGTAATCAATCAGGCCAATCTCCGGCGCAAACAAGCGCCGCGCATCCGTGCCGAGCGTGCTGCCGGGAATGTAACGAGCGGGATTGCCCTGCTTAACCACACGTCCGTAGTTGGAGGCCGAGCCGACATACGCCGCGCGCGCCACCCACTGCGGCAGCACTTCCTGCTCGACCGTCAGATTCCAGTTATAGGCCAACGGCGTATTGTGTTTTCCATCATACGTCGTGAGCAGCACGGGACGCGGGAACGGCGCATCAGGCGAGCCGATGGCCGAGAGCGTGATGAGGTTGAAATCGCTGCGGCCAAAATACGGATCGGAGAACGAGCCTTGCGGGCGCGTCACGCTGAGTCGAATGCTCCAGGGTGGCGCGTTCACACCGCCGTTGTTGAATTCGCCGAGCAAATGCTGGTCATAAAACATTCCGCCGCCGCCGCGCACGCTTGTCTTTCCTGTGCCGAACACATCCCACGCAAATCCGAAGCGCGCGCCGACGTTGTTGTAATCGCCCACTGCGCCGTCACGCGGCACGCCCGGATCGCCCCGGAACAACACGCCCGGAGGCGCATTCTTGAATTGCGGCGAGCGCACATTATTGCGGAAGTTTTCTGCGGTGAAATATTCGATGCGCCCGCGCACCTCGTGCCAGGGCGGTGTCGGTTCATAGCGCACGCCGAGGTTCAGCGTAAAACGCGGACGCACTTTGAAATCGTCCTGGAAAAAGAGTGCCGCGTAGGTTGCGCGATTGTTCTTGTATTCGCCTGTGCCTTGATCGAACGAATCCAAGCGTCCCAGCAAGAAGTCCGCAATCGCGTTGCCGGTGATATTGCCGCGAAAGACGTAATGCCCGGCGCGACGGAATTCGTTGTTGATGTCCACGCGATAGCGCGCAATCTCGCCGCCAAATTGCAGACTGTGCGAACCCAGCACCCAGCTCGTCCGATTGTTCCACTCAAAGCCGTTGCGCACGAACGCCGCTTCCAGATTGTCGCCGATGTTGAAGAAGCCTACCGCTTCGATCTGCGCAATCGAAGCCAGTGTCGGATAGAGCGGCAGTCGCACGCCCAAATCTTTCATGCTCGGCGTGCCCGAAGGCGGCGCGCGCCGCGAATGGATGCGGTTGTAGCCGAAGTTGAATTCGTTGAGCATCGTCGGGCTGAACGTGTGCGTCCAACTGAGCGCCGTGTTCTGCGTGCGCACGCGCGATTGATTGCTGCCGCCGCGATAGGTGAGCAAATTGCCGTCATTGAAAATCGCCGCGTTGCGAAAATGGTCAATGAAATAGCGCCCGCTGATTTGATCGCTCGCCGTCAGCTTGTGATCTATTTTCATTACCCCCTGATCCAACTCCTGTGCGATGTTGCGCCCGAAGACAATGCGCCCGTCGCCGCTGACCGATGGAATGAACTTCAGCACATTGACCGAAGCGGCATCGAAGCGCGTCACGGGAATTTGATTATTTGGGAAGCAAGCGGTTTGATCGGTGGCGTTGCAATTGCCGGTCTTGAGCGGATCGCGCAGATAGACTTTGTTGGTTGCGCTGAGCAGGCTGGAAAAATCGCCTGCGCGCTGTGCGGTCGTGGGCGCAAACGCGGTTACATCATTTGCACGATTGCGAATCCGTGTCGCCTGCCAGCCGAGGAAAAAGAACGTTCGGTTGCGTCCGTCGTAGCCCGGCAACACGATTGGCCCGCCGCCGAACACGCCGAATTGATTGCGCTTGAGAAAGTCCCGCTCGCGCGCAAAGAAGTTCCGCGCATTGAATACGCGGTTGCGCACAAACTCGAACGCGCCGCCGTGCAATTCGTTCGTGCCAGATTTCGTGACGACATTGACGACCGCGCCGGAGTTATTGCCCTGCGCCGCGCTGTAATTGCTGGTCTGGATGCTGAATTCCTGCAACGCATCGGGGAACGGGAAGCTCTGGTTTTCCTGAAAGAAGAAATCTGTATTGCTGACGCCGTCCAGCTTAAACGCCACCTGACGCGATTGCGAACCGTTGGAGGACAGTCGCAAGCCGCCCGGAATGGATTTGCCGGTTTCCGTGCTGACGCTATCAAGCACGGTTCCGGCGACCAGCGTCGTCAGGCGGGCAGCATCGCGCCCATTCAGCGGAAGCTCGACGATGCGCGCCTGATCTACGACTTCTTTCAGCGTCGAAGTGCTCGTGTCCACCTGCACCGCTGCCGCATCCACTTGCACGGTTTCGGTCACAACGCCGACTTCGAGCGTGATGTTGAGCGTCAGGCTTTGATTTGCCAGCAGTTCAAGCCCCGTGCGGCGGAAGCTGCGAAAGCCTGATGATTCGACCACGACTTCGTATTGCGCCGGGCGCAGCGCAGGCAACACGTATTGTCCGTCGCTGTTCGTGACGGTGTTGCGGGCAAACCCGGTTCCGACTTCAATTGCTTTTACCGCTGCGCCGGGCAAGGCTGCGCCTTTATCGTCCGTTACCGCCCCGACGATTTGGCCGGCCTGCTGTGCCGACACCGGAAGCATCAAAAAGCTGAGCAGCCACATGGCGCAAAGAATTCGTCGTAACATAAAATCCTCCCTGCTGGACGGACGCCTGCTGCCAGGTTCCGCGTGGTAGAGCGGTACGCTCTGGGGTTGAATTGTTGTGTTGCAAAGCTAGCCCAAATTGGAGGCGGTCAGGCATTGGCGAAATTACACGATCCCGCGATTTTGCCGGGCTTCGGTTGCCCTACCCAATGCTCTGTATTAGATTACTCAGGCAAGGCAGCAAATCCCTTTTCCCCCAGTGCGAAATCGCACTCTTCGCCCAGCAAACGTGCCTTGCGTTCGCCGAGGAGAATGCAGCGAGCAGTAGCAGAAAATCTTTCCCAAGCGTTGAAATGATCTTGACGAAGTTTTGACGAAGTTTTGACGAAGCCCTAACCGTCACTATGCACCAGGCAAATCGGCATTATTACGAATTTGGCCCCTATCGTTTGGAAACCAATGAACGGGTTTTGGAGCGAGACGGACAATTTGTGCCGCTGACGCCCAAAGCCTTTGAGACGCTGCTCGTGCTGGTCGAAAGCGGCGGGCATATTCTGGATAAAGAAGAACTGCTCAAGAAGATTTGGCCGGATACGTTTGTCGAAGAAGTCAGCTTAGCCAAGAAGGTTTCGATCCTGCGCAAAGTCTTAGGCGAGGACGAAGGACATCATTACATCGAAACCATCCCACGACGCGGCTATCGGTTTGTGGCCGCAGTGCGCGAAGTCTGGCAGGACAATGCCGGAACCGCCAAGCCAACAGCAGTGGAGCAGGAGTCGCCCGAAATTGTTAACGGTAATCCCTTGCCCGCGCCGGTCGAGTTGACGAAAGCCCCAAACACTGACAATCAGGTTCAGTCTCGCGCTGCTTTCACGAATCGTTGGGGCTGGGTAACAGCAGTGTTGGCGGTTAGCGTTATCGCGGGTTGGGGCATTTGGCAATGGTTGTCTCGTTCGACGTTGCCTGCGGCGAAGCCTGCCTTGAATGCGATTCCATTGACCAGTTATCAGGGACGCGAGAATCAAGTGGCGTTTTCGCCCGACGGGAATCAAATCGCCTTCGTTTGGAACGGCCCACAGGGAGACAACACCGACATTTACGTGAAGCTCGTTGATGCCGAAACGCCGTTGCGCTTGACGACCCATCTGGCGGAAGACCTCAATCCCGTCTGGTCGCCCGATGGTCGGCATATCGCGTTTCTGCGGCAGACAGCAGACAGCAGCGAATTTTACCTCGTACCAGTGCTGGGCGGAGCGGAACGCAAAGTCGCGACGATTTTTCCGTATCAGGTGCCGAGCGACGGCAACAGTTCGTATTTTTCGCCAGACGGAAAATCGTTGGCGATCCCGGATCGAACCGCTGCGTCGGAACCGCTCAGTCTGTATTTGTTGTCGTTGGAAACCGGCGAAAAACGTAAGCTCACGACGCCTCCGGCAGGCGTGGGCGATTATTGCCCGGCGTTTTCTCCTGATGGCAAATGGTTGGCGTTTACCCGTTCGCCGCGCTGGTCAACTGATGATCTTTACGTAATGCCAATGACGGGCGGCGAGCCGAAGCGCCTCACGTTTGACAACCTGCCGATCAACGGTCTGACGTGGACGCCCGACAGCCGCGAGATCATTTTCACCTCGCGGCGCGGCGGCAGCACGCGGCATCTGTGGCGCGTGGCAGCGACAGGCGGAACCCCGGAGCGTGTGGACACGATTGGCAACGATGTGCTCAGCCCCGCGCTTTCCTTGCAGAGCAATCGGTTGGCCTACACGCAGGCATTGGATGACATCAACATCTGGCGCATCGAACTGGATGCGGCGGGCAAGGTCAAAGCGCAGCGCGAACTCATCGCGTCCACCTTCGGCGATCACGGGCCGGATTATTCGCCCGATGGCAAGCAGATCGTGTTCACTTCCGGTCGTTCGGGCAATAACGCGATTTGGGTTTGTGAAAGCGATGGCTCCAAGCCGCGCCTCCTGTATTCGTGCGGGCCGTATGTAACAGGCTCGCCGCGCTGGTCGCCCGACGGCAAATGGATCGCATTTGATTCCCGTTCATGCGCCACGGGAGCTAATGGCAATCCTGACATCTACCTGCTCAGCGCCGATGGCGGTCAGCCGCATCGCCTGACCGAAGACGCGGCAGAAGATGTCGTGCCAAGCTGGTCACGCGATGGACGCTGGATTTATTTCGGCTCGAATCGCGGCGGCCAGATGCAGATTTGGAAACTGCCGGTCGCAGGCGGGACACCCGTGCAAGTCACGACACAAGGCGGATACGAAGCCTTTGAATCAACGGACGGGCAATATCTGTACTACACAAAAGGACGCGGATTGGCGGGCATCTGGCGCATGCCAACGACGGGCGGCCAGGAGGAATTTGCGACCGAGCATCATCAGGCGGGACTCTGGCGCTATTGGCGCGTGACCGAGCATGGCATCTACTTCGCCACCGCCAGCGCCGCCGGATCGCTGCTGGAGTTTTACCATTTCGCCACCAAACAAATCACCGAAGTGACGCGGCTGGAGCGCGGCGCAGAGCGATACGTTCCGGGCTTGGCCGTTGCGCCCGATGGTCGTTCGCTGCTGTATTGCCGCATGGATCACAGCGGCAGCGACGTAATGATGGTGGAGAATTTCCGTTGAATCAGACAGCCAGATTTTGCCCCTTTGAACCTTTGCGTGAACGCTTAAAACGCCGCTTGGCTCAGACCTGCCCGCGCTCGCGCCGTCGCACTTGCAATTGATTCTGCTTCGGTTTGTGCGCGTATAAATCATCCCGCGTCACCAGGCGTTTGCCCGCCTTGCGCTCGCAATCCTGTTTTTCTTTTCCGTCACATTGCGCACCTCTTCCGCATTCAGCGGCAAGATGTCGTGACCGCACGCGCCACCAGCGTCGTACCCGCGACCATGTGGTGGTCGGCAAATCGTGTAATTCCCACGCAATGCGTGACGGCGCACGTTCATCCGGGACGGTACGAAAAGCGTGCCCCAACCACTCACAGTACGCCTCAAAGGTCAGTGATCCTAAAGGTCTCCTGCCCAGCAGTGTACGACGAGTAGCCGAAGCCTTTGTCGCGGTGCAGCCCTTTTTTCGCCCAAGCGCAGAAACTCTTTTTCTCAACTCACTGACTTTCAAGCATTTCGCCGCTCACCGAGATTTGCTGCCCTGATTCACATTTATATGTTCCTGGCTGTATCTCGCAAAATCTCACGCAACCAGAGGCTCCCCGGCTCCTCTGAATGATGAACGGGCCATTGCAACATTTCGATCATACGAGGCAGCACAATGGGGAGCGGAAGCAAGCGCAGCGGGAGCACTTGCGCCACGATTTTCGCATGTCGTCTGTGCATGGTGGCAATGCGGTTGGTGCCCAGCACCAGCAGCGGCAGCAAGGCAAAGCTGGGGGCGATGATCTCCACGCGACGATTATATCCGGCTTGTTGCAGGTACAATTGTTCGATGCTGGGGGACAGATTTTTATCAAAGGCCACCATGGCATGTCCCAGCTCCAAATATTGTTCTGTGGAAATGGAATGACCGACGAGCGCATTTTCGGCCCAGAGGACACAAGTGAAATCGTCATCGAAGAGCGCTTCTTTGGGGTGATCCTCCGCCGTGAACATTTCCGGGATCAGGACGAAATCGAGCGTGCCTTGTCTCAATTCCTCCTGCCAGGAATTGGTGGTCTGTCGTAACACAAAACTCAAGCCAGGGGCTTCGTGCCGGACACGTTTGATGACCTCCATCATCAACACCGTCATGGCATAGTCCGACCCCATGATCGTAAAGCGGCGAGTTGAGGTCGCCGGATGGAAGCGGGCTTTGGTGCTGATGGTCGTTTCGATCTGGCGCAGCAGTTCACTGACGGGTTCTCTCAGACTTGCGGCTAGCGGCGTCAACACGAGGTTGCGACCCGCCTGTACCAGCAAATCGTCATTGAAGTATTCGCGCAACCGCGCCAGCGCCCCGCTCACGGCGGGCTGACTTAAATTCAGACGCTCGGCGGCGCGCGTGGTGTTCTTCTCCGCCAGCAAGACATCCAATGCGGCCAGCAAATTGAGATCAAGTCCTTTGAAGTGCATACCGCATTCTAGGTATCGGCGAGGCTAATAGTAAAGATTGGCAGAAACAATTTCCCAAGTAATTTTAGGCACAGTATGATGCTCGGTCATCACCAGTAAACCAACTCCACGAAAGGGCTTCAGGAGACCTGACGATGATTTACTGGAGAGCCTTTTCCCTGGTTATGGGTGTGTTGATGGATTGCGCCGCCTGCCGCTTTTTCTTTGTGGTGTCTCGTATGTCTTCCAAACCTTTTGCACTCGGTACGTTTTCGCAAGCTGACGGCGTGGCATTTCCCGCGCTGGTCGTTGGTGAAAAAGTCTTTCCGCTCACGCACGTTGCTTCGATTCTGGCTTTGCTCGAACACTGGGAAGCGAATTTTGCTTTGTTACAGGCGATGGTTGCTGCCTTGAACGACGCAGACGCGCTCCCGCTTGCCGAACTCCACGTGCATCCGCCCGTCCATTTGCCGCGTCAGGTGTTTTGCTCCGGCGCGAATTACAAGAAGCATGTCATTGACCTCGTTATTGACGAAGGCGGCGGGCCGATGACGGAGAAGATGACGACCGAAGAGCGCCGCGCGTGGGCGACGAAAATGATGGATGATCGCGCGACGAACGGCTATCCGTACATGTTCTCGAAACCGGTTTCGGTCGTGACCGGCGCGTATGACAACATCGTTTTGCCGCCACACGCCAAAGCCCCCGACTGGGAACTCGAACTCGGCGTCGTCATCGGTCGCAAAGCACGTCACGTTACAAAAGCCGAGGCGCTGAATTATGTCGCGGGCTATGCCATCGTCAACGACATCACGAACCGCGATCACGTCTTTCGTCGCGACGCCGTGAAAGCGATGGGCAGCGATTGGATTGCCGCCAAAGGCTCGCCCACGTATTTGCCGTTTGGCCCGTATCTCGTACCCGCCGCGTTTGTGCCTGATCCGCAGAACCTGCAACTGACGCTCAAACTCAATGGCGAAATCAAACAGGACGAAAGCACGGCGGACATGATTTTCGACATCGCGCGCCAGATTGAATATCTGTCGCGCCTCGTCGAATTGTGGCCGGGCGATGTGATTTGCACCGGCTCGCCCGCCGGGAACGGCACGCATTACAACCGCTTTTTGCAGGCCGGCGATGTGGTCGAAAGCACGATCACGGGCTTGGGCACGCAACGGAATATTTGCGTCAAAGAAAGGAACTAGCTATGCCAATCGTAGGAATAGAAACCGCGCTGTATGGCGTCGAAGATTTAGCCGCCAGCACCAAATTCTTTGAGGACTTCGGCTTGCCGTTGCTCGACCAAAGCGCAACCGAAAGCCATTTCAAATTGGAGGAAGGCTCGAACGTCGTGCTGCGGCACATCAACGACGCTTCGATGCCTGCGTCGAAATACGTCGGACTCGGCGTCAAGGAAACGATCTGGGGCGTGGACAGCGAAGCCAGTTTGGATCGCCTGGCTAACGATTTGTTGCGCGACCGCGAAGTCGTCCGCGATGGCGATGGTGTCGCGCATTTTCTCTCGGATTGTGGGATGGCGCTCGGCTTGAAAGTTTTCCACCGCAAGAAAGTCGTTTACGCGCCCGACCCGATCAACGCACCCGGCCACATCAATCGCTTCAATCAGAATCGCAAGTGGCGCAAGCGGGCGCTGCCGAAAACACTCAATCACGTCGTCTTTGGGGTCGCGGATTACAAAGCCTCATCGGCCTTCTTCCGCGAGCGGCTCGGCTTTCGCTTGAGCGATCATCAAAAAGGCGTCGGGATGTATCTGCGTTGTGACGGCGCGCACGAACATCACAATCTGTTTTTGATGGATTACAACACACCGGGCATCGGCGGTGTGCCGCGCTTTCACCACTGCAACTTCGGCGTCGAAGACATTGACGAATTGATGATCGGCGCGAATTTGCTGGCGAGCAAAGGCTATGAGCCGGGATTCTTAGGCAATGGTCGTCACCGCATTTCGTCGGCGTTATTTTCGTACTGGAAATGCCCCGCCGGGGGCGAAGCCGAATACGGCACAGATACCGATTATCTGGATGACAATTGGGTGCCACGCGAATGGGAATTCCGTTTCGGCACGATGATCTGGATGCAAATGCCGCCGCCGTTTATGCAGGGCGAAATCGCGTGGGACGTGGATTTTTATAAAGAGTTCGGACCATGAAACTCGCTATGCTGAAAGATGGCAGCCGCGATGGAACGTTGCTTGTCGTGACGAGCGATTTGCGCCGCGCCGTCAATGCGCAAGCCATCGCCGCGCCGTTGCCGCGCGCGTATCAATGGTGCGACGGCTCGGCCTTTTTGAATCACGGGCGGCTGATGGAGAAGGCATTCAAGACGCCGCCGCTGCCAGACTTTGAAACGATTCCTCTACTGTATCAGGGCGGCTCGGATGACTTCCTCGGCGCGTGCGACGATGTGCTGTTCGTGAGCGAAGAATACGGCGTTGATTTTGCAGGCGAATACGGCGTGATCGTGGACGATGTGCCGATGAGTTGCACGCCGGAAGCTGCTGCTTCGCACATCAAGTTGATTGTGCAACTCAATGATTGGAGCCTGCGCAGCTTTGGCCCGCGCGAGATGAAAACCGGCTTCGGATTTTTTCGGGCCAAGCCTCCGACGTGCCGAATGCAATGCCGCACAAATTCGCGGGCAGGGCTTGGCGCAATACGAATACGCAAACCTTTTCAATTCACGCGCGCGCGCAGGCCAGCCACGGACAACGCACAAAGCTTGCACGTCCCGGCACGCACTTGATTACGTTAGTGGAAGACGAACTCAACGTGAGCGGCAGTCCCGCTGCCGCGCTGTCGCGCTCCGCCTGCGGCGGCTGGACGAATGGCTTGCCGATGAAGTCGCCGCCGTCGAAGCCGAAGGCGCGGACGCCGTGCCCCAGCTTGCGTACCGCGATGTATGCAACGGCGCAGTGAGCGCGGCAGAGCGGCTCCGCAGGCAGCGGCGCGGCAGTACGAACACACGGATGTGACGCGCCGCTGGCTGAATCGTCTGTGGGATACCGTGTGGTGGCATCCCGACGTGATTCACGCGGTCGAGGACGAACATCGCGGGCGTGAGTACAGCAATGTCATTTACATCGGTGCTGCGCCGTGGTGCGAAAAGAACGCGCGCTTTCTGCCACGCCAGGCCGAGCGCTTTTTGCACGGATGCAGTTCGCCCGATTTCGCCGCCGAAGATTACGAAGTGGATTTCACAGGCCGCGCCCGCGTGGAAGACTTGTCAACGCTGGGGCAACAGCAAATGGGCTTGCGGGAAATGGGCTTGCGGGCGTGGTGAACGGCTGCAAGCGAATCAAACAACGCCCATCTTTGGGCAGGAGGATGTGAGATGCCGCTGCATAGTTGTGGCAATCAATGTGTCGAAGGTAAGCACGTGCAAACGATGCGGGCGCATAAACATTTTACTGTGGATTTGCACGCGCATTTGCTGACGCCTGCGGTCGAACCGCTCGTGGCTGATTGTCCGCAGAAAAAAGGCGAGCCGGAATTCATGTTGCGTACGCAAGGCGCGGCGTCGGTGGCGCACAATGTGCAAAAAATGCTGCCCAACGCCTTTCGCAAAATGACGAGCCTCGACGAACGGCTGCGCGATATGGATGCGATGGGCGTGGATGTGCAAGTGCTCAGCCCTTCGCCCAACCAGTATTATTATTGGGCGGAACACGATTTGGCGCGCGAAATCGTGCGCGTGCAAAATGAGCACATCGCCGAACTTTGCTCGTTGTTGCCGGAGCGGTTTGCGGGACTCGGCACGATTGCGTTGCAACATCCTGAATTGTCTGTGGAGCAACTCAAGCACGCCGTCAAAACGCTCGGCTTGCGCGGCGTGGAGATTTCGACGGCTGTCAACGGCCTCGATCTGGCCGATGCGAAGTTTGAGAAGTTTTGGGCGAAAGCGAATGAACTCGGCTGCGTCGTGTTCATTCATCCGCTCGGCACCTCGCTCGGCGAGCGCGTGAATCAGTTCTATTTGACGAACATCATTGGGCAGCCGCTCGAAACAACGATTGCGTTGTCAAACCTGATTTTCGGCGGCGTGCTGGATCGCAACCCCGGCGTCAAAATCGTCGCGGCACACGGCGGCGGCTATTTGCCCGCGTACATTGGCCGCTCGGATCACGGCTATCAAGTGCGGCCTGAAGCGGGCGCGATTCAGAAAAAGCCGAGTGAATATCTCAAACAAATCTATTTCGATTCGCTCGTGTATTCGCCGCAGCAATTGTGCGCTCTGATTGCGCAAGTCGGCGCGTCGCAAATTGTCGTCGGCACAGATTATGCGTTTGATATGGGCGATTACGATGTTCACGAATTGATCGAAAGTGTCGCGGGGCTGAGCGAAGAAGCGCGCGCGCAAATGCTCGGCGGAAATGCGCAAAGGCTTTTACAACTGAAATAAGGAAAGTCGTATGAAAATCATTTTGTCACTGGCATTGCTATTGCTGCCAATTTTCCCAACCGTTTCGCAATCCAAACAACCCGTCATCAATGCCCGCCGCGCAAAAATGCTGACGGTTGATGGCTTGCAGTTCAAAGACCTCAACAAAAACGGCCAGCTCGATGTGTATGAAGACTGGCGCAAGCCCGCGTCAGTGCGCGCGAAAGATTTGGTCGCGCAAATGACGCTCGAAGAAAAAGCGGGCGCGCTGATGCACGGCACCTTGCGCGCGGGCGGACAATTGGGTTCGATTGGCGCGGGCGCAAGTTACGACCTCGAAGCCAATCGCAAGGCCATTGTGGACGCGAAGGTCAACAGCTTCATCACGCGCTTGCAAGCCGCGCCGCAAGTGCTCGCGGAACAAAACAACAAATTGCAGGAACTCGCCGAAGCCTCGCGGCTCGGCATCCCGCTGACCATCAGCACCGATCCGCGCCACCACTTTCAATATGTGCTCGGCGCGACAGTTGGTGGCAACGGCTTTTCGCAGTGGCCAGAATCGCTGGGCTTTGCCGCCATCAACGACGCCAAGTTGATGCAACGCTTCGGCGACATCGCGCGGCAGGAATATCGCGCCGTCGGCATTCACATGGCCTTGTCACCGCAGGCTGATCTCGCTACGGAACCGCGTTGGAGCCGCATCACCGGCACGTTTGGCGAAGATGCACAGTTGGCAAAACGAATGGTGCAAGCGTACATCATCGGCTTTCAAAATGGCGCGACGGGCATCAACCAAGACAGCGTCATTACGATTGTGAAGCATTGGGTCGGCTACGGCGCGCAGCCGGAAGGCTTCGACGGGCATTCGGCGTATGGCAAATACAACGTCTTTCCGAAAAACAATTTCGCCTATCACATCATTCCGTTCACGGGCGCGTTTGCAGCGAACGTGGCGGGCGTGATGCCGACCTATCCAATTCCGCGCGACGTAACATTGAATGGCAAAAAACTCGAAGCTGTCGGCGCGGGCTTCAGCCAACAATTGCTGACCGAAGAACTGCGCGGACGCTATAAATTCAACGGCGTGATCGTCAGCGATTGGGCGATTACGAATGATTGCACGGAGCCTTGCGTCAACGGCTTGCCGCCGGGGCAACCGCCGTCGCCTGCCTTCATCGGGATGCCGTGGGGCGTCGAAAATCTGCCGCGCGCCGAACGCTTCATCAAAGGCGTGAACGCGGGGCTGGATCAATTCGGCGGCACGGAAGACAGCAAGATTTTGGTTGATGCCGTGAACGCCGGGAAGTTGACCGAAGCGCGGTTGGCCGAATCGGCGTATCGCATCATGCTGCAAAAATTGCAGCAGGGCTTGTTTGAGAATCCGTACGTGGATGCAGCGCAGGCCGCTTCCGTCGCAGGCAACGCTATGTTTATGAAAGAAGCGATGGGTGCGCAAAGTCGCTCGCTCGTCTTGCTCGAAAACAAAAACAAAACGCTGCCGCTCGGCAACAAAGTCAAAAAGCTGTACCTCTACAAAATCAATCCGCAAGCCGCGCGTGAGGCGGGTTTCACGGTCGTAGACAAACCCGAAGACGCCGACCTCGCGTTGATTCGCGCCGTGACGCCCTTCGAGCGATTGCATCCAAATTACTTTTTCGGCGCGCGCCAAAACGAAGGCGATTTGAGTTTCAAGGATGGCAATGCCGATTACGAAGCGATCAAAGCCGCAAGCACGAAAGTGCCGACCATCGTCACGATTTATCTGGATCGTCCGGCGATTCTGACGAACGTGAAAGACAAGGTCGCGGCGCTCGTCGGCAACTTTGGCGTAAGCGATGCCGCGTTGTTCGATGTGTTGACGGGCAAAGTCGCGCCGCAAGGCAAGCTGCCGTTTGAATTGCCGTCTTCGATGGACGAGGTCAAAGCGCAAGCCGAAGACACGCCGTACGACACGAAAGCCCCGCTGTATAAATTCGGCTACGGCTTGACGTATCAACGTGCCGCGATCAGTCGGCGATAAACGCAAAACATCAGGAGCATCTATGGTCAAAAACGTTCTCATCATCGGCGGCGGCATCGGCGGCTTGTCTACCGCGATTGCGTTGCGGCGTGCAGGCATTGCGGTTGATCTGGTCGAAATCAAAAGCGAATGGAAGGTCTATCACGTCGGCATCATCGTGCAGGGCAATTTCATCCGCGCGATGGCGGCGCTCGGCATCGCCGACAAGGCCGTCGCCGCAGGCTTTCCCTACTTCGGCGTCAAATTCCAAACGATTCACGGGCATCCGGTCGCCGAGATTCCGGGCATTCCGATGGCGGGGCCGCAGCTTCCGACCGATTTGGGCATGGGGCGTCCGGCGTTGCACAAGATTTTGTCTGAAGCGGCGTTGGAAGCCGGAACCCATGTGCGATTGGGTGTGACGTTCAGTGAAATTCAGCAGGATGAAAACGGCGCGACAGTAACATTCACGGATGGCAGCGGCGGCGAATACGATTTAGTGATTGGCGCAGACGGCATTCATTCCAAAGTGCGCCGCGCCATTTTCGGCGACGAACATCAACCGCAATTCACCGGGCAAGGTGTGTGGCGGTACAACGTGCGACGACCGGCGACGTTGGATGTGGCCGTGCTGTGCGTCGGCTTGGAAGGCGGCAAATGCGGCGCGATTCCGCTTTCCGAAGACACAGGCTATGTGTTGCTCGTGCAAGCTGAACCTGGCAATCCGCATCATCCGGCAGACAAACTCGCCGACATCTTTCGGGAACGCCTGGCAGCCTGCACCGGAATGATGGCCGAACTGCGCGAACAGATCACGGATTCGTCGCTAGTCATCTATCGCCCGCTCGAAGCGTTGCTGCTGCCCGCGCCCTGGCACAAAGGCCGCGTGTTGTTGATCGGCGATGCGGCGCACGCGACGACGCCACATTTGGGACAGGGCGCGGCACAGGCGGTCGAGGACGGCGTTGTGCTGGGCGAATTGTTGCAACGCGACGCGCCGTTAGCAAACCTGCTCGACGAATTTATGCAGCGGCGTTTTGAGCGGTGCAAATTCATCGTCGAAGGCTCGCTGCAACTCGGCGAATGGGAGATGAATCCCACGCCGGAAGCCGATCCGCCCGGGCTGACGAAAAAGATGCTTGGCGTGATGGCACAACCGATTTGAATTAGAGGTGGTCGGTGGTTAGTCAGGCCCGCAGAATAACTTGAGCGATTTATTCTGCGGGCGAGATAGTG
>CAZWAK010000105.1:0-27335 GCA_964631865.1 uncultured Heliobacteriaceae bacterium
ACGGCGATGATTTTGTCGTCTTCTTCGTTCTGGTCAATCATCTGCATCACGCCAATCGTTTTGGCGCGCACGATGCACAGCGGCACGACTTCGGTTTGCCCCAACACCAGCACGTCCAGCGGATCGTTGTCATCGCAGTACGTGCGCGGCAGAAAGCCGTAATTCGCCGGGTAATGCACGGAACTGAACAGCACGCGATCCACGCGCAGCAAGCCCGTCGCCTTGTCCAATTCGTATTTGACCTTCGAGCCAATCGGGATTTCGATGACGGCGTTGAAGTATTCGGGAACGTGTTCGCCTAATTCTACATCGTGCCAGGGATTCATAACATTCACTCCACTATGCTTGCGTTTGCGGCGAATTTCTGTCGCGTCAGCAGCAGCGCGATGATCGTTTTGGCATCTTCGATCTCGCCCTTCTCAACCAATTGCCAAGCCTCTTCGAGCGACAGGTAGACAATCTCCACCGTTTCGTCGTGATCGAGCTTTTGCTGGCTCGGTTCCAATTCCGTCGCCAAATAAACGAACAACTTTTCTTCGCAAAAACCGGGCGTCGAATAAAACTCGGCGAGCTTTTCGAGGCGTCCGACGCGCACGCCCAATTCTTCTTCGATCTCGCGCGCGGCGCAAATGTCCGGCGCTTCGCCCGCGTCAATTTTGCCCGCCGGGATTTCGAGCAAATCACGTTTGGCCGGATGCCGATATTGCCGCACCAACGCGATGCGCCCGTCCGCAAACAACGCCACGCCGCCCGCGCCGCCCGGATGTTGCACGACGTCGCGGATGATTTCCTGCCCGGACTCTTCGCGCAGACGGTCGCGCGCCACATCAAACACCATCCCGGCATAAATTTTTTGTGAGTCAAGCAATTGTCTTGGCATAATTTTTACGCCGCGATTCAACCAAAAATGCCAGCAAAAGGCAACGCGCGCTCAACTGTCCAACCCGCTCATCACCAGGCGCACCAGCTTGTCCACATAACTCGGCGTCAGCGGCGCGTGCCCGATCAGCAAGCGAAAATAGAGCGGGCCGTACAACGCATCCAGCAACACTTCCGCATCAATCGCGGCGCGAATTTCGCCCCGCGACTTGCCGCGCTTGATGATCGTGCGCGCTTCCTCGCGCCGCGCCGCCAGCCAGCGCGAACGAAAAGCTTCAGCCAGTTCGGGATCGTCCTGCGCGCCGCCGATCAGCTTGGCAATCGTGTGGCCTTCCGTGCCGTTCATCAGCTTCACCATCCGCCGCATTTGCAGGCGCAAATCTTCCTGTACCGACCCTGTGTCCGGGAACGGAATGTCTTTGGTTGCGGCCTCGATAAAGGCGTCCAGCACGATGCTGGATTTGTTGGGCCAGCGCCGATAAATGGTGGTTTTGCCGACGCCTGCGCGCTCAGCAATGCCTTCAATCGTGAGATCGGCAAAACCAATTTCTTCCAATAAAGAACGGGTCGCGCACAAAATGTTTTGGTGCGCGACGGGGCACCGCTTTCTGCCTGGTGCTTTGCTGGCGAACTCTTCTTCGCAATGTAAAGTTTTTGTGTCAACCATTTTCCCACTTGACATCAGTCTACCTCCGGCGTATTTTGCAATACGAAACGTAGCGTATCGAAATTCAAACACCGATGCAATCGAAATCTTCGTCGTTGTGCAGAGTGGAATTTAACACGAACGTAATTGAAAGGAAGAACGAATATGCTAGTGAGAACATCCGAAGCAGAATGGACAGGAAATTTAACCGCCGGGAAAGGCTCCATCAAATTGGGCAGCGGCGCGTTTGAAGGCAAATACGATTGGGGGTCACGCTCCGCCGATGCGCCGGGGACGAATCCCGAAGAATTGATCGGCGCGGCGCACGCGGGCTGTTTCACGATGGCGTTGTCCGCGCAGTTGGGCAATGCAGGCTTCACGCCGACGCGGCTGCACACGAGCGCGAAAGTGCATCTCATCAAAAACGAAACCGGCTTTGTGATTCCAAAAATTGAATTGGAAACCGAAGGCGAAGTGCCCGGCATTGACGACGCGAAGTTTCAGGAGTTGGCAGCGGTCGCCAAAGCCGGATGCCCTGTGTCGAAGGCATTGGCAGGAGTTGAAATCACGCTGAATGCAAAATTGATTTGAGGAGGAGCAATGGCAACAAACCCCTTGATTTTATTGGTCGGTGTGACCGGGATGCTGGGCGAGAAAATCGCTCACGCCGTCCTTGACAAAGGCGCAAACGACTTGCGCGCGCTCGTGCGTCCCGGCAGTTTTAGTAATCCGAAAAAAGCCGCGAAGCTCGACGCGCTGCAAGCCAAAGGCGCGAGTTTTGTCGAAGGTGATGTCAGCAATTTTGCCAGCTTGGTCAACGCGGCAACAGGCGTCGAAGTGATCGTTTCGTCGCTCAACAATGAACGCGAATTGATTGTGGACGGGCAAACGCGACTGCTGGAAGCGGGCGAAAAGGTGGGCGCGAAAAAATTCATTCCGTCCGATTTTTCGGTGGATTATCGCAAGTTGGATTTCGGCGACAACTTCAATCTCGACATGCGCAAAACGTTTTTCCCGGTGATGCAGCAGAGCAAGCTGAACTATGTTTCAGTGCTGCAAGGATCGTTTATGGAAATGCCGCTCGCGCCGTTCATCAACACGATTGATTTGAAAAACAACACGTTCAATTACTGGGGCGACGGCGAGCAACTGATGGATTACACCACGACGGACGATACAGCGAAATACGTTGCGGAAGCCGCGGCGGACGAATCGCTCGTCAACACTGCGCTCGAAGTCGTCGGCGAAGAAATCAGCTTCAACCGCATGAAAGCTGTGTTTGAGGAAGTTTCGAGCCGCACGTTGACTAGCAATTATTTGGGCAGCGTAGACGATTTGCAGGCGTGGATTGAAGCGAAGAAAAAGACGGCAAACCATCCGTGGGAATATTTGGGAGCGCAATACACCTGGGTAATGGCGAGCGGCAAATCAAAATTGGATAACATCGCCAACGCGCGCTATCCGCACATCGTGCCAACGACATTCCGCGAATTCTTTGGCCAACTCTGAAAGGACAACCTATGAAAATCGGCATTATCGGCGCTGGCAACATCGGCGCAAACGCAGCCAAATTATTTGTGCAAGCCGGACACGAAGTCGCGCTCGCCAATTCGCGCGGGCCGGAAACGTTACAAACTTTAGTCACAGAAATCGGCGCGCAAGCGGCAACGATTGAAGACGCGGCAAGCTTTGGCGATGTCGTATTTATTTCGATTCCGTTCGGCAAATACAAATCGCTTCCACCCAATGTTTTCGCAGGGAAAATCGTGATTGACTCGAACAATTACTATCCCGGACGCGATGGGCAATTTGCCGAACTCGACAGCGGCGCGACGACTTCGAGTGAATTGCTGGCGGCGCATTTGCCGGGTGCGCGCGTCGTCAAAGGTTTCAATACGATCTGGTTCGAGCATCTGAAAACGCAGGGCAACACGAGTTTGCCGCTCACGGAACGCCGCGTGATTTTTATTGCGGGCGATGATGCAGAAGCCAAAGAAATTGTGGCGAAGTTGATCGAAGACATCGGCTTTGCGGCAGTGAATACGGGGTTGTTGCACGAAGGTGGCAAGAAGCAACAACCGAACACACCGATCTACAATCAAACCCTAACGACCCAAGCCGCCGCCGCATTTTTACGAAGCTGAAACAACAATGGCGAAGATTGACGCATTCCCAGACGTTCATCCGCTGACGCGCGCACAATGGCGCGATTGGCTCGCAGCCCATCACGCGCAAGCTGCTGGCGTGTGGTTTGTGTACTTCAAAAAACACACCGGCAAACCGCGCGTCAGCTACGACGAAGCGGTCGAAGAAGCGTTGTGCTTTGGCTGGATAGATTCGTTGCCGCGCGTGTTGGACGCGGATCGTTCCAAGCTCTTGTTCACACCGCGCAAACCGAAAAGCGCCTGGTCGAAGCTTAACAAAGAGCGCATTGAACGAATGATCGCCAACGGACTGATGACGAACGCGGGATTAGCGAAAATCGAAGCGGCGAAACAGGATGGTTCGTGGGACGCGCTGAACGCCAGCGACAATCTGGAAATCGGCGACGATCTGGCCAAAGCGTTGCGCCAAAATCGCGCGGCAGAGAAGAATTTTCAGGCTTTCTCGAACAGCGTCAAGAAAGCGATTTTGCAATGGCTCAACAGCGCGAAGCGGGCCGAGACGCGCGCCGCGCGCATTGAAAAACTCGTGGCGATGGCCGCGAATAATAAACGTATCAACTTTGATAAGGAGTGAACTCATGGCGAAAAAAGTAGCTTTAATCACGGGAGCCAACAAAGGCATTGGCTTGGAAACCGCGCGGCAATTGGGCGCGACAGGCGTGACGATTCTGGTCGGCGCGCGCGATGAACAACGCGGGGCGGAAGCTGCCGCGAAACTGCAAGCCGAAGGCATAGACGCGCAGTTTGTGCAGTTGGATGTCAACGATCCGGCAACGCATGCCAACGCCGCGAAATTCATCGCAGAGAAATTCGGCAAGCTCGACATTCTCATCAATAACGCGGGCGTGCTGCTCGATCCGTATGTTTCGGTCACGGCGCTGTCGGCGGACAATTGGCGCAAGACGTTCGAGACGAATGTTTTTGCGGTTGTCGAACTGACGCAAACGTTGTTGCCGCTGATTCAAAAGAGCGAAGCAGGCCGCATCGTCAATCTGTCCAGCATTCTCGGATCGCTCACCTTGAATCGTGATCCGAACTCGTCCATCGCCGCCGCTTCCACCTTCAACACGCATTACAACGCTTCCAAAGCGGCGTTGAATATGTACACCGTTCATCTGGCGAATGCGCTCCAGGATACGAAGATCAAAGTGAACGCGGCGCATCCCGGCTGGGTGAAAACCGATATGGGCGGGGCGTCCGCACCGATGGAAATTGTGGACGGCGCGAAGACTTCGGTCGCGTTGGCGACGTTGCCGGAGGACGGGCCGACGGGCGCATTCATTCATTTGGGCGAGCCGTTGCCGTGGTAAGGCTGCGCAGGAAAATCCCGAAGAAATACGCCACGCTGGTGTTTGTATTTCTGGTTGCGCTGACGATGTCGTTTCTGATGTCGTTTGCGTTGACCGCGATCAATCTCGGCTTCAAGGCAGAGTTCGTAGGGCATTGGCTGCGCGCATTTTCGTTCGCGTTTCCCGTCGCGTTTGTGACGGCGCTGTTGGTCGTGCCGCCGCTGCGTAAACTCGTAAACAAAATCACGGAATAACCCAGGAGAAAAATCATGAGCCAATTTGCAGGAAAAGTTGCGTTAATTACAGGCGGAACCGCAGGCATCGGACGCGCGACCGCCATCGCTTTTGCGAAGGAAGGCGCGAAGGTCGCCATCACCGGACGCCGCGAAAAAGAAGGCGGCGAAGTCGTCGCGGAAATCAAAGAACTCGGCGGCGAAGCTATCTTCATCCGAACCGACATTACGAAAGCTGCCGACGTGAAAGCGATGGTGGATCAAACGGTCGAGACCTTCGGACGCTTGGATTACGCCTTCAATAACGCAGGTATCGAACAACCGATGACACCGCTCACGCAGCAAACTGAAGAAGTCTTTGATCAGGTCATCAACACGAACGTCAAAGGCGTGTGGCTGTCGCTGCAACACGAAATCCCGGCAATCCTGCAAACGGGCGGCGGCGCGATTGTCAACACGTCATCGGTCGCAGGCTTGGTCGGTATGCCAAGCATTGAGATTTACATTGCTAGCAAACACGCAGTCGAAGGCTTGACGAAATCGGCAGCGATGGAATTTGCCAAGCAAAACATTCGCGTCAACGCCGTCGCGCCCGGCGCAATTGAAACGCGGATGTACCGGGACTTTGTGCCGACGCCGGAAGCAAAACAATACCTTGCTTCATTGCATCCGGTCGGACGCATTGGACAGCCGGAGGAAGTGGCGAGTGCGGTGTTGTATCTGTGCTCGGACGGCGCAGCCTTCATCACCGGACAAACGATTCCGATAGATGGCGGCTTCACGGCGCAATGATCGAAAGATGATCGCGAGCAGTTCACAGCGGCAACCGTAAACGTGCGATGCAACCGTGACCGGTCGGTTTGTTTTCGAGCGTGAGGGTGCCGCCGTGCGCTTCGGCGATGTTGCGGCTTAGCACGAGGCCGATGCCGGAGCCGGTGGGTTTGGTGGTGAAGAAGGGGACGAACAAATTTTTCGTGCCGGAGAGGCCAGGGCCGTCGTCTTCAATGGTGATTTCGAGTTGCGCTTTGCGGCTCCAACCCACTTTGACTTCGCCGCCGCCGTGCTCCAACACAGCATCTACGGCGTTGCGAATGATGTTGATGAGCAACTGCTCCAATTGATCGCCGTCGGCGCGAATCGTCAGTTCCGGCCCCGGCGTTAGCCCAACGGTCAAGCGCCGTTCGAGGTCTACGACGCGCCGCAACAACGCGCCGACTTCTACGGGGCGCATCGTCGGCTGCGGCAGCTTGGCGAGCTTGGCGTAGGCGGTCATAAAACGATTCAGCGATTCCGCGCGCGAGGCGATGACGTCCAAGCCGCGTTGAATATCCTCTTCCCAATCGTCGGGGCGCGGCGTGCGGCTGAAGATCATCGCCAAACTGCCGGCAATGGATTTGATCGGCGTCAGCGAGTTGTTCAATTCGTGGCCGAGCACGCGCACGATGCGTTGCCAGGCTTGTCGTTCTTCTTCGCGCAACGCCTGACTCAAATCTGAAATCACCAACAAATCGTGCGCGGTGCCGCCTTGCCGAAAGCTGCCGTGCCGCACACCGAATTTGCCGCTGCCGCCGGGAAAGCTGAGTTGGCGCGTTTGAAAGCCCGGCACTTCCAACGATCCGCCCAAGCCCAATTGGTCGGCGCTTTTGCCAATCAGCCGTTCCGCCGGATGCGCCAACAACTTTTCGCCCGCGCGATTCACGAGCCGCAGTCGCCGCTCGCCATCAAACGTAAACACTGCGACATCAATCTCCGACATCACCGCGCGCAACAATGCGGTGGCTTCGAGCGCGCCGAGTTTTTGTTCGCGCAACGTCTCGCTCAGCGAATTCACTTCGATGAACAATTCGCCGAGCGCATCGTCCAATCCAGCGCCGCGCGCACGCACCGAAAAATCTTCTTCGTGCAGGGCGGCGAGCAAATTGGACACCGTTTGCAACGGACGTACCACGCGCTCCCGCACCGCCGCCGCCAGGCCGAGCCAACAACCCACCATTAGCAACGTCAACGTCCATTGCACTTTGGGCGAATAGTCGCTGAACCATAATAAAAACAGGGCGATCACGACGGCAGGGAGTCCCGCCAGCAGCGTTAAGAACAGAATGCGCTGATCGTGGTACAATCGCCTGCGGCGGCGCGTCATTGAGCGGGGACGGACTTTCTGGGCTTTATCTACTGGCAGGCTCATTCAAACATTAGGAGGGAAACGAGATGTCCATCATTGAACGAACATTGCAATATCGCGGCTCTAAAGGCCAAGCGGATTTAGTCACTTTATTCGATAGCGGCGCAACCTATTCGTGCATCAATCCCACGCTCGCGCCCACCTTGGGGATTGTGGAAGCATTACCAGAGCCATTCGATCTGGGGACAGCGAGTGAAGGAACATTTCTTCGGGTTGAAAGTGCTGTCCGATTAAATTTCTACCTCAACGACCTGCGGCTCAGCGATGAATTTATGATCGTGCCAGGACTCGCTGAGCAAGCGATCATCGGGGCCGCTACGATGCAAAAATGGAAGATCAAACTCGATTTTGAGCATGATCAGGTCATCACCGATCCGCGCGTGGCCAAGTTGCGGTTGATCTGATCAGAGACCATATTTTTCGAGCCGCCGATACAGCGCGCTGCGGCTCAAACCTAGCGCATCGGCGGCGCGGCTGACATTGCCATCACAACGCGCCAACGCTTTTTTGATGAGCATTGCTTCGACTTCTTCGAGACTCAAATCCTCCAGGCTGCCACCACTATCAGCGCTTGCCGCTAAGCCCAAATCTTTGGCGTGAATTGTCGTCCCGTTTGCCATCAACACCGCGCGCTCGATGGTGTGTTCCAACTCGCGCACGTTGCCTGGCCATTCGTACTTCAGCATCGCTTGCAACGCCGCCGCGTCGAAGCCATCAATGTTTTTGCGATAGCGTTGCAGTTGTTGCCAGAGAAAATGGCGCGCGAGCGGTGCGATGTCTTCGCGGCGGTCGCGCAACGGCGGTAAGTGAATCTCAATCGTGTTCAGACGGAACAACAAATCGCGGCGAAAATGCCCGGCTTCGACTTCTTTTTTCAACTCGGCATTCGTCGCCGAAATGATTCGCACATTGACCTTGCGCGTCTTCGACGAACCGACGCGCTCGAATTCGCTCGTTTCCAAAACGCGCAGCATTTTCGGCTGCTGCGAGATGGGCACGTTCGCAATTTCGTCCAAAAACAACGTGCCGCCGTCGGCCAATTCAAAGCGCCCGACGCGATCCGTTTTGGCGTCGGTGAACGCGCCTTTGACGTGGCCGAAAAGTTCGCTTTCAAAAACGCCTTCGGACAAACCGCCAATGTTGACGGTCACGAGCGGCTTGCTCGCGCGCGTCGAAGCCTGATGCAACGCGCGCGCAACGACGCCTTTGCCGGTGCCGTTTTCGCCCGTAATCAAGACGTTGGCATCGGACGGAGCCACGCGCGCGATCATTTCCAATACGGGCTGCATCGCGGGCGCTTCGGCGATCATCTGGGGGCCTTTTTCGGCGCGCAGCATTTCGTTTTCGGCGGCGAGCCGTTGGCCTTGCCGCAGGGCGCGACTGAGTTCGGCCTGCGTTTTCAGAATCGAGAGCAACCGTGCGTTTTCCCACGGCTTTTGAATGAAATCGCGTGCGCCGCGCCGCATCGCTTCGACCGCGACATCCACACTGCCCCACGCCGTCATCACAACGATGGGCAGCGAGGAATCGAGTTCAGCGATCTTGCTCATCAACTCCAAGCCTTCTTGGCCCGATGTCGTGTCGCGCGCATAATTCAAATCAATCAACGCGACATCGAATTCCTGTTCGGCCACGAGCTTCATGACTTGCGCGGGCGAAGAGGCGTCGGCGATCTTCCAGCCTTCGGCTTTGAGTAACAACCACAAGGCTTCCAGCACATCGCGCTGGTCATCGGCTATGAGGACTTTTAGATTGTTAGCATTCATCTCAGATTATCTGTGCTGGGGCACACAAAGTTAATCGTTCACCACCCAGCCATCGGCCAGTTTGATAATGCGATTGCCGTACGTCGCATTCACGTCGGAGTGCGTAACTTGCACAATCGTCGTGCCCGCATCATTCAGCCGCTTGAACAGTTCCATAATCTCTTTGCCCTGCGCCGAATGCAAATTGCCGGTCGGTTCGTCGGCCAGAATCACTTTGGGGCTGGCGACGACGGCGCGCGCGACGCCGACCAATTGCTGTTGTCCGCCCGAAAGCTGCGACGGGTACAAATCCTTTTTGCCGACGATGCCGAAGCGATCCAACGTATCGGCCACGATGGCTTCGCGTTCGGATTTTTTGTAATTGCGGTACGAGAGCGGGATTTCCAGATTCTCGTACACCGTCAAATGATCGAGCAAATGATAGCTCTGAAACACGAAGCCGATTTGCGCGTTGCGCACCGTCGCGCGGTCTTTCGGTTTCAGCTTATGCACCGCCTGATCGAAGAAATAATACTCGCCCAGCCACGCATTGTCGTGCATTCCCAGAATGTGCAGCAAAGTGGATTTGCCCGCGCCCGACGGCCCCATAATCGAGATGAATTCGCCTTCTTCGATGTCAATGTTGATGCGGCGCAAGACCCAGGTTTTGGTCGGGCCGTGTTCGTAATAGCGTTCGATGTTCCGCAACGTTATCATTCATTTGCTCCAGTTTTAGCTACGAATTACACGAATTTTCACGAATTTAGCTTTGGTTTGGTGGAAGTAAAACACAGCCCTTCGCGGGCGAGGCATGGACTTCACCCTTGACCAAAGGGAGCCGCGCCCCCTTTGGAATCCCTCGTTTGGGATTCGGCGACCCCGCCGCAAGCAGCGGGTCATTCTCTTTCAGTAACACTTCACAACAAGACGAGAAATAATTCGTGATCATTCGTGTAATTCGTGGCTAATAAATTATTTCAGCTTCAGGTTTCATTTCTCCTGAGCGCTTGCGCGCCTGCCTTACCACATGTTGGTCGGTATCCAAATGCTGTGCCACACCGCAAACACGTGCGAATCTTGGTTTTTGTCCGGTTCGTTCAGCCACGCACATCTCTTGAGTGTTCGATTTTGGGAACTGTCTTTCCCACAAGTGAAAAGAGGAACGCTACTTTATCGTCCGCCGCGCCAACATACAATGCGTTCTCCAGCCTCTGAATATTTTTTACAGGTTTCTCGCGCAACTCTCGCTTACCTCCATGAACAGCCCGAATTCAGGCCAAGCTGGTTGGATTGCCACCGCTTCGCCACTCACGAACTTCATTTCATTTGAGGAGGAAACTATGTTGACCTTAGCCTGTCGGAAATTTTTAAGTCTCGCGCTCGTCGCGTGCGTTACGCTGCTTGTGCCGCTCAATGCGCGCGCCGACAATCCGTTTGCCAAACCCTGGACTACGGTTGCGTCTGCCTGAACCGTAGACGAAGCCGATCTCAACAAAGTCAATTATTCAGAAGCCACCGCGCGTCTGAACCTGGCGACTCCGGCCTACACGACCGCCACGATTCGTTACAACGTGGTCGCCGTAGATGGTTTGGTGGATGCGGGCGGCGATGGCTACAACTTAGCCGTGCGTTTGCGCGACAACGGACAAGACGAACGCGTTCTGGTGCGTCTGAAAGCCGTTGACCTGAACACAGGCGTTGTCACGACGTTGATGACGCTCGACAGCAATGCGTTCCCGCCGAATGCGGCCTTCCAACTGCGCACTGTGCCGGTCTGCTGGCCCAACTGGGGATTTAATTTCCAACGCAATGCGTACTTCGTCGAAGCGATTTTGTGGAAAGGCACGACCGCCGGAAATCCGGGGCTGACCGCCGTTCAGATCAGCAAGACGCTTTGTTAATGGTTGCGATCTGGGAGCGCATACGAGCCGCGTGCGCTCCCAGTAGTTTTTCGAGGAAGCCCAAATGACGCGATACTTTTTGCTTTTCTTGTTTTGCGCAGGGGCCGCGATTTCTGCGGCGGCGCAAACGACAAATCCTGACCCGCTCACGGCGCTCCAAAGCGAAGTCCGGCAGTTACGCCGGGAACTCGTGCAGCAACGCATCGAATTTCAGCAGTGGAAAATCGAGCAACTCGAAACTGCGCTCAAGACAGCGAAAGAAGAGCGGGAAAAACTGGAAGCCGAAGAACGCGCCGTGCAGCAGGCGTTGACCGAGGCAAGCGCGACGGACGGCGACGAAGTCGCCAGCTTTCGCACGGAACTGATCGAGACCACGCTCAAGAAACTACGCACGCAACAAGCCTCTGAACAGCAGCGCGAAAGCGAATTGCAGCAAAAGTTGGCGCGCGAACAAACCGTGTTGCAGGACTTCACCAAACGCCAGCAGCAGTTGCGCACCGGAAGCTGAATCACTTCTTTTTCGCTTCCGGCTTCGCTTCCGTCGCAGCCGCTTTCGGCGGTTTTCTGAAGCGAATGGTGAGCGTGCCTTGCGCTGAAGGCATCGGCTGACCTTCTTTCACGGGGCAGACCAAGCGCACTTTGGCGCAGCGTTTCTTCGACTCCGCATTCGGTTTGTTGATGGCAATGGCCGTGACCGTGTAGGTGTAGGTTTTTTGTTGCGCGCGCCGCCGCGAAGGCACGCCTGAGAGCGCGCCGCCGCCAATCGCACAGCGAAACCGCGAAGTCAAAAACGGCGTGTCCTGCGGGTCAAAATTGACTTCCAGCCGCGCCTCCTTGCACGTCCAAAAGACCTCTTCTTTGTTGGCGACAATTAAGGTGATGGGCTTCGGGGGTTTGAGCTTTTTCTTTTTCTTGTCGTACGTCAGCTTGACCTTGATGGGGTTCGTTTGCCGTTGTACAGGGGCATTTTTTGACACAGGCATAGGCTTCCTCCGCGCGGATGATAGTTGTTCGGTCAATTTGTCGTTTGCGTTGTATTATCGCGGTCTAGGGCCGCGTATGACTTTCACCCGTGCCAACAACGGCCCAAATTCACCGACCTGTGTCGAGTAATAATAAAGCCCTTCGAAGGCGTCCTCTCGGATCGGCCCCGAAAGTTCACCGGGGATTTCTTCGGGTGGCAAATCGGGGTTGGTATCAGGATCAACGGGCGGCGGGATCAACCCAGGGCCAAAAACGTCTACTTCAAAGGGAGTATTGCTACCCACTTGATCGAAGCGAACCTCCCACGCCAATTCCTGGCAAATCCACTTCACCTGTTCGCCATCGTACAAATCGCGTTCTAAAGGCGTGATGGTAACTTCTCCATTGTCGTTTGTGATCGTGACGGGTTGATTGACTAATTCGGGCACAGTAGTTCTCCTGGTTGGATCGCGGCGGGCTGTTTGTCGGGGGGAACCAGAGGCGCGACCTCTGTCTTCTTCCGCTACGGCAAAGCTAACCGCGCTGAACTCTTTGTTGTTCGATGAGGGTTCGATAGGGCTGCTGCTGAATAATCTCTTTAACCAAAGGATCATGTTCTACCTCAAATAAGCTTTTCCGGTTCTTGATGGCTTTTTCAAATTGCGTCTTTAGCTTCTCAGGCTCATTCGTTAACTTATAAACTCTGATGGCGCTAACAACACAATCGTAGTTATCGGGTGCAAGTAGTAATGCTTCTTCAATTTTCTGAAGTGCGAGTATTTTATTATTCCTTCGGGCATACCATTCAGCCAGGAGAGAAAGTGCATTGGCATCTCTGGAAATATCCAGTTGCGTTATTATTGCAATAGCTCGGTCATAAGCAACGATTGCTTGATGCTTCTGTGCCGGGCTACAACTTAGCGCATCTCCTATCGCGCCCCAAAATTCAGCATCTTCTTCATCGAGAGCTTTCCCTTGATTAAATGTTATCGCCGCTTTGTCGCATTGGCCTGCATACAAATAGCTCGTACCTAAACTATGATAAGTAGCAGGCAACCGCTTTTTATCCAGCGAACTATAATAAGTACTGAAGGCTTCGTCATATTTCCCTTGATAGAGAAGAGAGATTCCTAAGTTATTAAACCCTATAGGATTCATATCGAGTAGTTCGGTTACCTTTCTCCAATACTCTTCTGCTTTCTGAAACTCTCCCTGATCGAAGTAAAACCCTCCAAGTTGATTGTAAACATCCCAATACCCTGGTCTGAGAGAGAGTACTCGTAGATATTGCTCCTCCGCTTTTAGGACATCACCTTTGAATTCGTAAGCTTTAGCCAACTCAAGGATTGCTTCAGGATCATTCCCGTGTTGCTTTAGGACAGTCTGAAAGTTCGTAATTGCTTTGTCAAAATTGCCCAGCGCCGCCGAAACTCTACCACACATTAACAGAACTTCAGAATGGTTCCCCTCTAAGTTTGTTGCTTGATCGCAGTAACTCAATGCTTTTTCACGATCCTTCTCATTTTTATTGTTCTCAGCGCTTGGCATTAACTGCGAGAGGTAATCTTTCAAATAGTATCCCCAACCAAGTGCCGCCTTAGTGCGCGCTAAATTCACTTGGTCGGTTTTTTCTAAACGCAGCAATATTTCCAGTGCGTCTTTGACCGACTGTTCATTCACATAGTGTTCCAGCAACGCAACTGCACGATAATATTCACGCTCACTGTCGCTCGTTTGCCAATTCTCGCGGTTGCCGGACAGATTCAAGGCGCTCACGACGTTCATCATCAACTGGCTCAAATCATTTGCCGTGCCGCTCGTGAGCGCCGCGCCGTCTTTGCTCGTCAGCGAATAGTTGATGAGCGATTTGCCGTCGGTGCAATTGACGGCGGCGACTTTCAAAACGGTCGTCGCTTCGGCACTCAGCGCGACTTGCTTTAAGTTCGTGTCAATCATCAAAAACGGCTGACTGCGGTCGGACGTTACAGGATTGACAAGTTGTACGCCGCGCACGCCGCGCAGCTTGTCGTTCACGACTTTGGCGATGGTTTCGCTTTGTCCCGGCTGGCAAGGCGAAGCGGCTTCTTCGGCAATCACGGCCAACAGCGTGGTGGGGCGCGGTTTGAGCCATTGATAGGCAACGAAGAGCGTGAGCAACAGCGCGACACTTGCGGCAATGAAGACGACTTGCGGTGCGTGGCGGCGGAGTTGGTGGGAGAACATCTGCCAGCGCGTGGGCGCTTTGACTTTTTCCAACCACGCCAACGCCTCGCCAGCCGTGCGGAGGCGGCGCTGTGCGTCTTTTTGCAAGCAGTGATGAATCAGCTTTATGAATGCCGTCGGTGTTTCTACGGGCAGCGTTTTCCAATCGGGTTCTTTTTCCAAAATCGCGGCATTCGTGTCGGCGTTCGTGTGCCCGCGAAACGGGTTGCGCCCGGACAACGCCTCGTACAGCATGCAACCAAACGACCACCAATCCGTGCGCTGATCCAAAAGCCTTTCGCCGCGCACTTGTTCGGGACTCATGTAGCCCGGCGTCCCTAAAATCATCTGCGGCTGCGTTAATGTCAGAGGCGAAGTGGTTTTGCCGTTGAGACTGCCTGTGCTGGCTGCTTCGGCCAGATTCAATTCTTGCGCGGTGGATTTGGCGAGGCCGAAGTCCAACACTTTGACCGTGCCGTCGGGCGTGATTTTGACGTTCGAGGGTTTCAGGTCGCGGTGGATCACGCCTTGTGCGTGCGCGGCTTGCAAGGCTTCGGCGATTTGGCGAAAGAGCGGCAAGGCTTCGGTGGCGGTCAGCGTGCCGCGTTTGAGCCGTTCGTCCAACGTCTCGCCCGCGACATATTCCATCACCAAATAACGCGGCGCGTCGTTTGTCTCGCGGTCGTAGTCAAAGAGCGTGGCGACGTTCGGATGATGGACTTTGGCCAGCATTTCGGCTTCACGCTGGAAGCGTTTCAGCCGCTCAGGATCGCGTTGGAAGCCGTCGGGCAAAACCTTGATGGCAACCGTGCGATTGAGGTGCAAATCGCGCGCTAAATACACCGTGCCCATGCCGCCTGCGCCGAGTTCTCCTACGACTTCGTACGCGCCGAAGCGCCGTCCTTTCCATTCCAGTGTCGGCGCATTGAGTTTGTCCTGCGCAAGTTGCCAGGCGGCTTCTTCGAGGGCGGGAGTTTCCAGAAAGTCGGCGGAGTTTTGATCCTGACGAAGCATCGCCAGGACTTCGGCGCGCACTTCTTCGTCTACGTCGGGGTGGTTGGTGACGAAGGCGATGCGTTGGCGCGGGTCACGTTGCAATGCTTGTTGCCAGAGTTGTTCGATTTGTTCCCAGTGTTGTTTTGTCATTGCATGACATACAGCGGATTCCGCGCGGGTTTACTGGCAAAGAGACTTTAGCTTTTAGCCAGCAGCCTTTATCTTTTGGCTGGCTGGCTGACGGCTAGTTGCTCAGTTCTTTCAGCAGCCACGCCTTCGCAAACTTCCAATCGTCCATCACGGTGTCCTCGCTGACGCCGAGCGCGGCGGCTGTTTCTTTGACGGTCAAGCCGCCGAAGTAGCGCATCTCGACGACGCGCGCTTTGCGTTCGGCAAATTCCGCCAGCCGTTGCAGCGATTCGTCCAACGCGGCCAAGTCCACGCCGCCGGTTTGCTGCGGAACCATGAGCGCATCGTCGAGCGCGACGATCTGATATTCGCCGCCGCGTTTTTGCTGATGGCGCGAGCGCGCGTGATCCACCAGAATGCGCCGCATCGTGTTGGCGCAGACGGCCAGAAAATGCGCGCGGTCATTGAATGTTATGGCTTTGGAATCTACCAGACGCACATACACTTCATTGACCAGCGCGGTCGTTTGCAAACTGTGGTCGGCGCGTTCCTGCCGCATGTAGTAATGCGCTTTGCGATGCAATTCGTCGTAAACGATTTGCACCAATTCGTTCAGCGCCGCCTGATCGCCGTGACTCCAGGCCACCAGCAATTGCGTGACATCGTGAGGAGAGGGAGCAAGATCAATAGCCATACCAAATCCTTTTTCCAATTTGGGCTGAGGCGTAAACCCAAGTGCGTTGCCCGCCCAGCCGAGCACGCTGTCTATCCGATTCTCTCTCTATCTATAACAAGCGGCGCGAATTATAGCATCAGTTGCCGGGCGGAAAAAAATTTTCAGCGGCGTTTCCACTTTTCGCCCCCTTTCTACGCTTATGTAGGTGAGGACAAACAAAGTTTGAGAAAAAGGAGCTTGCTATGACCAGTCAAACCATTACTCTGCGCGGTACCGACAATGATTTTTGGGTTGTGAATCGCACCAGCAGCGACGCGCGCCACCCGTTGTGGCAGGACCTTGACGACGATTGGTTCGACGTGATGGATGCCTACGGCGTCGTCGCGTACAGTGAAGCTTCCTTTTGTCCCACCGTTGCTTATCAATTTGTAGTGCGTTGCGCGCCCATCGTGTGCTGATGGCGCACCGACTTCGAGCCGCTTTTCTGGGGAGCAAAGCGGACATCGAACGACCCGCTCGGTCAGACCAGAGTTCTCTCCAGAAAGCTGGCTGGCCAGCGGGGCCGTTACCAACAAGCGTTCTCACCTCGACACGAACGAATCACGGGAGCAGGTTGGAGTGATGCCTCAGCCATTACTCGCCTATCAAGTCTAGCCGATTTGCCTAACACCTCAGTCGCTCTGACCGCGACCCGTGATTCGTTGGATTGCTTCTCTAGCGCCTCTCATCGTATTCTCCCATCGCATCTTAACGAACGGTTTGCAAGGAACGAACACGCACGAAAACAGGCGTCAAGAGTTCAAGCTTTAGCTTGGTTCTGCGCTTGTGCTTTAGCTTGGTTCTGCGCTTGTGCCGAAGACAGACAAGCTAAAGCTTGAACTCTTGACGCCTGTTGTGACCGTGTCTGTCTTCCTGGCAAACCATCGCCATCACGACAGGAGTTCAAATGATTTTGAGGGTTCGTTTCGTTTATTTGGTTTGCCTCTGGCTCGGCATTTTGGTTACTGCACAAGCGCAATCATCCAATACCTATTTGCAAAAGACGCGCACGTTTCAAACGGCGGAAGAGTTTGCACGAATGACGCAAGGCAAAGTAACAGTGCATCGGTCAGCCGATTTTGTTTCCTCGTACTTCGGCAGCCCTTCGGAGTACAAAGGAACAGCGACGGGAATCGTTTATCGTGACAATCCCAAAAGCGATTTCAAACCTCTCTCCCAACAGTTACCTCAACATAAAATAACTGTCGTGCAGGAAATACCCGTAAGATCAGGCTTGTGGATAGGAACAAACCTGGGGGCGATTCGCTATGGCTTTGCTTCAAACAAGGTCGAATATTTCGCCGGTCAACGCTGGCTTCCTGACGATTACGTCACCGGCATCGGGATTGAGCAAGCGGTTGTCAATGCGCCCGAAATCGTTTGGATTGAAACACCCAAAGGCTTCAGCCGCATTGAATACAAATCCATGACGCTCGCCGACAAATCGCGCAGCTTCGTCGAACGCGTCCAAAAACGCCACAATCGTTGGGGACAAACTGCTGATTCGCATTTGCGCGTGCCGGGCGATTTGTCTACGAATCAAATGGTGTCGAGTGACAACGATGGCTTGTGGACGGCGATGTATGTCGCGGCGGAATGTTTTCGCTACAAAGTCACGGGTGAACGCGATGCTCGTGAAAACGCGCGTGTCGGGATGCAAGCCCTCCTGCGGCTCGAAGAAATTACTGGCATCCCCGGCTTTCCCGCGCGCTCGTTCATCAAAGTTGGCGTAGACCTTCAGCCCGGCGACGGCGAATGGCACGACACGCCTGACAAAGTTTGGCGCTGGAAAGGCGACACGAGTTCGGACGAAATCGTCGGACATTATTTCGCCTACCCGATTTATCACGACCTCGTCGCCGACGAAGCCGAAAAGCCGAAGCTGCGCGCGGCGCTGGATCGCATCACGAACCACATTTTGGACAACAACTATCAATTGATTGACGTGGACGGCAAGCGCACACGCTGGGGCTGGTGGGGGCCGGACGCGATTTGGGAAGACCCCGATGAAACGGGCTTGCGCGCGTTGCATATCCTCGCGCATTTGCGCGTGGCAATTCATCTGACAAGCAATTCACAATATCGCGCGAAGTATCAAGCGGCCTACAACGACCTCATCAACAAGCACAAATACCACCTGCTGATGCGCAATCAGAAAATCATGGTTCCCGGTCACATCAATCATTCGGACGATGAACTGGCGTTCCTGTCGTACTACCCGCTGCTGAGTTATGAAACCGATCCGAAGTTGCGCGCCGTTTATCAACAAAGCCTCGAACGCAGTTGGCAGATCGAACGCCCCGAACGCAATCCGCTCTGGAATTTTATTTATGCGGTCGGTTATGAAGCGAAGGAGTTTGACCGCGACGAATCGCTGCGCACCTTGCAGGAAATCCCGCTGGATCAGATTGATTGGACGGTGAAGAATTCGCATCGGCAAGACGTACCGATGGATCCGGCCAATGATCGTCACAACCGCAAACAAGCGTTGATCGTGTTGCCGTACGATGAGTTGCCGATGTCGAAGTGGAATGGCAATCCGTACAATTTGGACGGCGGCAACGGCGGGCGCAGCGAAGACGATGGCGCGTATTTTTTGCTGCCGTATTGGTTAGGGCGCTATCACAAGTTGATTGGGGAATGAGGCGGGTTGGTTTCGAGAGCATAGTGAAACCGCTTTCCTGGCGCGATGAACATACATTTCCGGCACGCGCGCGAAGAGTTGAGTAGCCCAAACGTGCGCGCCGTTGTATATTGCTGGTTGTTGGTGTGCCCGCCTCCTGCGGGACAACAAGAAGTTTTACGACTGCTTCACCAACGTTGCCCGCAGGAGGCGGGCGCACTTTTTTCTCAGAGGAGCATTCCTAGATGACGGAGCCAGCGAAGCCGGAAGGAAAACCGCACACACATTTACATCGCGCGCTCGGCACCTTCGGCGCAGCCGCCTTTGTCATCAGCAGTATGGTCGGCACAGGCATCTTTACTGTCCCTGCGGTCGTGCGCAATGCAACAGGCAGCGGCTGGGCTTCGTTGGGCGTGTGGTTGGTCGGGGCTTCGCTGGCCTTGTGCGGGGCCTTTTGCGTGGCCGAGTTAGCCACTCGCATGCCCAAAGCCGGGGGCGAATATCAATACATCACCAACGTATACGGGCGGATGTGGGGCTTTGTGAGCGGCTGGATTTCGTTCTTTGCCGGGTTTGCTGCACCCACAGCCGCTTCGGCGCTCGGTGCGGTCGCGTATGCAGCTCCGCTCTTTCCAGGTTGGAACCCGAACGCGCCCGTCCTGGCAGGCTTGGACGTCACGCAAGGCGCGGCGATTGCGGCGGCGGTTGCCCTAGTGATGGCGGTCGTGCATTCGCTCGGTGTGCGACCGAGCGGACGCTTGCAAACGATTCTGGCAGCGACCGCGATCAGTTCCATCGTGCTGTTTGTGCTGATTGGTTTTGCGACCGGACGTGGGGATTGGCGCGGCGTTACGCAAACTTCGGAAGCGAGCGGGATGTGGTGGCTGGCGCTGATTCAAGTGAGTTTTGCCTACACGGGTTGGAACGCGGCGGCGTATTTGGCGGGCGAAGTTCGAGCGCCGCGCACCATCTTGCCGCGCGCGTTGATTGGTGGCACTTTGGTCGTCGTGATTTTGTATCTGGCACTGAATCTGCTGTTCTTTTATGCCTTGCCCGCCGAGGCGTGGAAATCGGAAATCGCGGTCGGACAAATTGCAGCGGAACATTTGTTTGGCAAAGACGGAGCGAAAATCGTGAGTTTGATTGTGACCATTACGATTCTCGGTTCCATCAGCGCGTGGACGGCGTCGGGGCCGCGCGTGTATTTTGCCATGGCGTGCGATGGCGTTGCGCCCGCGTTTTTCCGCCGCCTGAGCAAACACGGCGCACCTGCGATGGGCATTATGTTGCAAGCGGTAGCCGCTGCGATTATGGCGTTGAGCGGCGCGTTCGAGCAGTTATTGACTTACGTCGGTTCGGGGCTGCTGCTCTTTTCCGGCTTTACGATTGCCGCCGTGTATTGCGCGCGCCGCAAAAACCTTACCTATTCGCCGGATTATTTTCGTGTGCCGGGTTATCCATTGACGCCAGCGATCTTCATTGCGATGGTGGTGGTTTCGTGGGTGCAGGGGTTCCGCGAACAACCCTGGCCGACGAGCGCGGCGCTCTTGACGATTATCGCGGGCATCGTGATTTACTATGCCGCCCGTGCGTCAGGCTTGTTGATCGAACCATCCATGCCACAAACTTCAGAAGGAAATTTATGAGCTATCGAAAATTCATTGCACTCCTATGTTTCGGTTTTCTCTTTACGCTGTCTGCTTCTGCGCAACAAGCACAGCCGCAACGTCGTACGGCGGAAGAGTACATCCAAGTCCTCGAAACTGAACGTCGCATCGAAGGCTTGCAAGTCACTAAAGTCATCGAAACCCTGAAAATCAAGCCCGGTCAGCGCGTCGGCGATTTGGGCGCAGGCTCCGGGTTGTTCGCGCGCCCGCTGGCGAAAAAGCTCGGCGACAAAGGCGTGGTCTACGCGATTGATGTTGATCCCGGCTTGCTCAAACACATCGAGAAAACCGCGGCTGAGCAGAAGATCACCAACATCAAAACGGTGCTCGCTGCCGAGGGCGATGCCAAACTCCCCGAAAAAGTTGACCTCATCGTCATCATTGACACACTGCATCACATTGGCAATCAAGGGCCGTATTTGAAGGGGCTGAAGAAATATCTGAAGCGCGGCGGACGAGTGGCGATCATTGATTTCAGCGAGACGTGGCCGCAGGGGCACGAGAGCATGAAATATTCGTTGGAACAGTTGGAAGGCTGGATGAAAGACGCGGGTTTCAAGCGCGTCGAGAAACACGATTTTCTCCAGAACAATTTCTTCGTGATTTACAAATAGTCCCTGACACGCAGCGATGTAACGCGATTTGCCAAATCGCGCAGCTCAGTAGAAGGGCACACGCGATTTGGCAAATCGCGCTACGTTTTCTTTTGCTATGCGCCCCATCAAAACCCTCGTTGACTACCACTCGGAAGCCTATCAATCCAACTTCGCCGCGAATTTAGCGAGTGTCGAACGGCTTCAAGAAGAACTCGCCCAATCCACGCGCGGCGGCGGCGAACAATATGTGCAGCGGCATCTGAAACGCGGAAAGTTATTGCCGCGCGAACGAGTCGAAATGCTGCTCGATGAAGGTTCGTACTTTCTGGAAATCGCGCCGCTCGCGGGACACGACATGGAAGCCGAATTCATTGGCGCGGGCGTGGTCGGCGGCATCGGCCTCGTGTCCGGCAAGCAATGCTTCATCATCGCCAACGAAGCGACGGTGAAAGGCGGCGCAGTCAGCGAAATCGGGCAACGCAAAAACGCGCGGCTCGCGGAAATCGTCGCGCTGAATCATCTGCCTTCAATTTCGCTCGTCGAATCCGCCGGAGCCGATTTGCCGGTGCAACACAAAATCTTTGTGCCGGGCGGCGCAGGCTTCAAGGAAATCACGCGCCGCTCGAAAGCGCGCATTCCAAGCATTTCGGTCGTGTTCGGTAATTCGACGGCAGGCGGCGCGTATTTGCCGGGCATGTCGGATTACGTCGTGATGGTGAAGAAGCAGGCGCAAGTATTTTTGGGCGGGCCGCCGCTCGTGAAAATGGCGACGGGCGAAATCGTGGACGAAGAAAGTTTAGGCGGCGCGGAAATGCACTCCAAGATTTCGGGCTTGTCCGATTACCTCGCCGAAAACGAATTGGACGCCTTGCGCATCGCGCGCGAAATCGTGGCGCATCTCGAAGCGAAACCGCAACCGCCGCGCATCGCCGTCGAAGCGCCGCTGTATCCAGCCGATGAATTGCTCGGCGTTGTGTCCGCCGACGTGCGCGTGCCGTTTGAAGTGCGCGAAGTGATGGCGCGGCTCGTGGATGGTTCGCGCTTTGAGGAATTCAAGGCGAAATACGGCACAACGCTCGTCTGCGGTTGGGCGTACATTCACGGATTCCTCGTCGGCATTCTGGCAAACAACGGCGTGCTGATTTCGGAGTCGGCGAACAAAGGCGCGCAGTTCATTCAACTCTGCAATCAACAAAATATTCCGCTCCTATTTTTGCAAAACATTACAGGCTTTATGGTGGGCAAGAGCTACGAAGAACAAGGCATCATTCGCAACGGCGCAAAGCTCATCAACGCCGTCTCGAATTCCACTGTGCCTGCCATCACGGTGATGATCGGCAGCAGCTATGGGGCAGGGAATTACGCGATGTGTGGGCGCGCGTATGATCCGCGTTTTGTCTTCACGTGGCCGAACCATCGCATCGCAGTGATGGGCGGGCAACAACTCGCGGGCGTCATGGACATCATCAAACGCGATGCCGCCGCACGTGCCGGAGTGCCGATTGACGAAGCGAAGCAAGCGATGGCGAAACAACTGCTCGAAGCGCAAATTGAAAAAGAATCCGATCCATATTTCGCAACGGCGCGCTTGTGGGACGACGGCATCATTGATCCGCGCGACACACGCACAGTGCTGGCAATTTCATTGCTGGCGGCGTATCAAAAGCCGTTCACAGGCACGATGGAATGGGGCGTGTTTCGGCATTGAACGCACTGAAATCTGATGCCCGAACATTTCTCGTATTACAGACAAAGGAGACACACGATGAAACATTGGTTATCTGCAACCCTGAGCGCACTGCTCTTCGCGCTCAGCATTCACGCAACGGAAACCCGCAAGGCCGTTGTGATTTACGATGACAAAGCGACGACAGTGGAGGCCGCAAAACTGGCCACCGCCAAGCCGAACGATTTATGGATCACACTCGCCGACCTGAAAGCTGCGACGCGCTTTGAAAACAAACCACAAGGCGTGTGCCGCGATGAACTCTGTTTCCCGCTGCCGAAAAAACGCCGCGCGGAATTTCTGCAAGCGCAAGGCAAAACGACGTGGTTCAATTTGACGGAGTTTGCGCGGCTGGTGAAACAACCGGTCGCGCGCGATGCTGAACTCGCAACTTGGTATTTCGGGCCGCGCGCCGAAGCGCAGAACAGCTACACGAACAACTTCCAAGCGCCGAATTTCACGCTGCCCGACAAAGACGGCAAGCTGCATTCGCTCTCGGATTTTCGCGGCAAGAAAGTGCTCATCGTGACGTGGGCTTCGTGGTGAGGCTGTCGCGGTGATCTGTCAGGTTGGCAGACAATTTACAGCGAACTGAAAAACCAGAACTTTGAAATCATCTCCATCGCCGAAGACACGGGCGGCGTCAAAGCCGCGTTGCCCTGGATCGAAGCGGGCAAAGTCGAATACACCGTTCTGATTGACAAGCAACATGTCGTGACGCGCCTCTACAATATGGTGAATGTGCCGACGGGCGTTTGGATCAATGAACACGGGCGTATCGTGCGTCCGAACGAAGTCGCGTACTCCAACAACAAAGGCATGAGCGTGACGAAGATTGACACCGAACCCTGGATCAATGGCTTGCGCGATTGGGTCAAGAATGGCGACAAGAGCGCGTTTGCGATGAGCGAAGCCGAGTTGCGCGAACGACTGAAGCCGCAGAATCCCGATTGGGCATTGGCGTCGGCGGAATTTGGGTTGGCGGAATATTTGTATCAGACGGGCAATGGCGAAGCGGCGATTCCGCATTACAAAGAAGCGCAACGACTCAACCCCGAAAGCTGGAACTTCAAGCGGCAAGCGTGGGCGCTGTCGAGTTCCAAAGAAAAATACGGCACGACGTTTACGGATGAAGTGAAGAAGCTGAACGGCAAACCGTATTACGAACCGCATCGGCTGCCGAAGGCCAAACAATAAATAGAAACCCTTTTCACCGCAGAGACGCGGAGGACTCGCAGAGATTCACAGAGAACTTCTCTGCGCACCTCTGCGGTTCCTCTGCGTCTCTGCGGTGAAAAGCCATTACTCCTTGCGGACTTCGATGTAATACAAATCCGTCGCCACTTCAAACTCATCTTTCGTCAAATCCGTCTACATCGTTTGCCATTCGGTCGTCGGACGAACCGTGCAGAATTTTGTCTACATTCAAGTTGGCAAACAGGTCGAGTTGAATGCGCGAATCGTCCTTCAGCATCTTGAAGCGAATCGTGTTCTTGCCGCTCAGGAATTTCTTGTCAGGATCAACGCGAAGGTCGAGATCATAGGAAAGCAAATCATTGTTGGCCCGCCATTGACTGTATGCGCGCGCAGGATGTCCGCACGGGAAGGTTCTCGCGGTGTGGATGGCGTTTGCGCTGTCACTATCGCAGCGAGCACGAGCAATGACAGGAAGGCGAAGCGCAACGTGTGATGTAATCGCATAAGTTTTTCTCTGCACGGGTAGTGTAACGGATGAAATCTCTATGCGACTTTCTTCAGCGGTTTTGAGGAGAAGGCTGGAGAGCGTTCCTCTATCCTGCGCATGGCTTCACGATCATAGACCTTTTCGCCACAGTCCGGGCATTCGTAATATTCCAGGTTCGGGACAGTGTAGGTCTGGCCTTTCACTTGACCCGTCCAGTGCCGGCGTACCTTTTTGATGTTGTTACTTTCGCAGGTTGGGCAGAATGTGATTTTAAGCATAACTGACATTGTTGTTATAAGGCTCTTTTGGCCGAGATCAGAAAATAATAGACCTCTTCGTCATTTTCATTGACGAATTTGCCTTTGGTGTAAATGGCGATTCCATCCAGGTTGGGACTCTGAATGATATAGAGATATTCACGTGATTTCTTGCGGGAAGGGCTGGTCGAGCGAATTTTCTTGTAGATGGCGACGGCATTGAGAATGGATTCCGCAACGTCCATTTCTTCGAGCCTGTCGGCCTCCATCTCAAGGCGGGCTTTTTCGCTGAAGGCATATCGCCCTGCCAGCACTGCACGTTTGATTTTGACTAAAATGTCACTCATCGCTTGCGCATTTTAGCATCTCTTTTGCAAACGCGTCATATTGCCTGCCGAGGCCTTTGCACGCAGTCGTGACCCACTGCCGCGCAAGGATTACTTGTCAGGATCAACGCGAAGGTCGAGATCGTAGGTAAGCAAATCGTTGTTGGCCCGCCACGGACTATATTCGCCCCGCAGAATGTCGGCGCGGGAAGGCGTCGGCGGCGTGGATGGCGCTTGCGCTGTTGTTATCGCGGCGAGTAGGAGCAACAACAGAAAGACGAAGCGCGGCGTGTGGTGTAATCGCATAAAGTTTCCTCTACACGGTTAGCCTAAAGTTTGCACGAACGGCGAGAATATTGCGTATGGACGTGCTTGAAAGCAAGCCTGACTAGACGAGTATGCAAAGGTAAGAAGAGTTGATTTCGGGCTACTTGAATGTTGTGCCAAACACTGGTTAGTCTTTCGCTGATGAACTATTTGTTATCGTTGATGTCTGCGTAACGTAATCCCAGAACTGTCTGGCCTGCCGCTCTATCTCGCTCACATCCTCTTTACGCACGTAACGCTGCTTCACGAGCGCCTCGGCAGCGGCGCGTACCTGCTTTAGGTAACTCTCGCGGCTACTGTAACGTTCTTGGATAGAAAGGCGTGGATCATTCCGTGCTACGCGCTCTTTGGTTGTGCGCGGGAACGGAATGAAAGAGCCTACCAGCCCAGCCAAGTAGTGAAAATTGTCGAGCCGTGGCACGGTGTAGTTCCACCCCGTATAAGTTGCAAGCGGCACAGCTACGTGCGGCAGAAGAATGCCTGATCGCTCGTTACCATCCGGGCCGACTTGCGGCACGAGCAATTTGTAGGGGGCTCCCAAAGTGGGCCGCCCGAATGCTTTGACGCCCAGACGTGTGAAGTCCGGCCCGAAATTCATTCGCCAATTGCGTGGCATATAAGTTGGAAACTCAATGCCGGGTAATTGGGGAAAGCTGACCGCATCGAAGCTAACCAATTGGCCTTTGTGTAATGTCGGATATGCCGAAGGCGGTGGCTGGATTTTGCGTCGAACCCAATCGTCCAAAGCCAACAGCAGGGCGCGAAACGCAAACCTTCCAGGTGCTGGATTCACTATGTAGGCAAGCTTTTCCCCACGAGGAGACAGTTGTGTGGGCAAGGTTGGACTGCTGGCGTGCGGAGTACCTGCAATGTAGTAGAGTCGCGTGTTTGGATGAAGCGGTAAGTCACGGGTGCCATCCACACTCGTGTGTGCCAATGAGCCGATACGCGCCCAGTATTCCGTTGAGCTATGAGTATGAAAGATTTTTGGTAGCACGCCTTGGCGCTCGGCTCTCCCCAAAAGGCTACCTCGTGCATGCGTGATCGGATCTGTTTCGGGAAGGTCGGTAAAGGGAAAAACATCCACCGGATGCAAAAAGGTAAGAACAGAGTTTCCAGCAACTCCAGGTATTGCAAACCGGGAGTTGAAATCGCCACGGCCTGGTCCCCCTGACGCAATGAACATGCCATCGAACACTTTCCGCCCACGCTCATCCGCATTGAACCCTTCGTAAACGAAGCTGCGCAGAAAGCGGGCGCTTTGCGAATAACCAAAGCCAAGCACTGTTGTCATTGTCTCTGGATGCTCGCGCAAGACAGCGTTTGCTGCTCCGTGCTTGAGGTAAGACAGAAAATCACGCACCGCAGCAAACCCTAGACCGGCAATTGGCGACCCCTTCGCCCGGTAGACGACTTCATAGAGTTGCTTCGGCTCAAAAGGCTTGGCTGACCTGACCGAACATGGGTCAGGAACCACTTTGCCGGATTCTTCGCGGGCAAACATCCATTGATCACGCGGAATGATCGTTGGCGAGTCATCCAAACGCGCACGCACCGTCAGCATTGCATCGGGCTGGTTTGGATCAGCGGCGCAATACCCGCCTAACGGACTAACGTTGATTGGGAACGTGCGAACTACCTTGTCAACCTCCCCGATGTAGCTGGCGCGCACCTCACCGCTCACCTCAGCTACCGGTACTTGCAAGCGCAATCCTACGCTCGCGGGCACGTCAAACTGCCAGCCAGCCCAGATAAAAGTAAAGCCCTGCTCAAATACAAATGCATCTTCCAAGCCGGAGATAGCGGAAGGATCAAGTAGGCTAAAGCGTTGGCCGCTCGGCAAACTGAAGAAAGTTCTAGCTACCTGCGTGACGCCACGATTGGCCACCTCAAATAACACCGTGCCACGTGCTTTAGTGGGGTCTTGAGGACGTAATACGAGAAAGTCGCCAGAGAACTCAACAAGTCCCTGCGGATTGCGTGGGGCCAGCGTCAAGTCACTGATACCCTTATTTGCAGCATCCTTAGGCAATACTGTAGACAAAAATCAGGCAGCAATCGCGCCGTAAGTCCTGATTTCCTCA